>NZ_JBITDT010000003.1:0-19511 GCF_044454415.1 Micromonospora sp. NPDC051543 | reverse complement strand
GTTGGTCCCGCCCCCGGTCCTCGCGGGCCGGGCGCCCCCGGGCGACCCCGCCCGCCCGGCCATCACGGAACCCCCCCCCCCCCCCCCCCCCCCCCCGCCCCCCCGGCGGTTCCGTCCGTGGCCCCCGACGGCGCGGCCGTCGCCGCGCTGGCGCGCTGTGTGTCGGTCGAGCCCGCCAAGTTCGCCGCCGCGCACTGGGGCCACACCCCGCTGCTGTCCCGCGCCGCCGAGCTGCCCGACCCGGCCGGGTTCACCGACCTCTTCAGCCCGGACGACGCCGACGAGCTGCTCAGCCGGCGCGGTCTGCGTACCCCTTTCCTGCGCGTCGCCAAGGACGGACAGCTTGTGCCGGCGGCCCGCTGGACCGGCGGCGGCGGGGCCGGCGCCGAGATCGGCGACCAGGTGCTCGACGAGCGGATCCTCGAGCAGTACGCCGGCGGTGCCACCCTGGTGGTGCAGGGCCTGCACCGGATCTGGCCGCCGCTGGTGGACTTCGCCCGCGACCTGGGCCTCGCGCTGCGTCAGCCGTTGCAGGTCAACGCCTACCTCACCCCGGCGGGCAGCCAGGGTTTCGCCACCCACTACGACACCCACGACGTGTTCGTGCTCCAGGTGGACGGCCGCAAGCACTGGCGGATCCACCCGCCGGTGCTGCCCGACCCGCTGGAGAAGCAGCCGTGGGGCGGCCGCGCCGACGAGGTCGGCGCCACCGCGCAGGGTCCCGCCGCGCTGGACGTGGTGCTCGCGCCCGGCGACGCCCTCTACCTGCCGCGCGGGTGGCTGCACAGCGCCCAGGCGCAGGAGGCCAGCTCGCTGCACCTGACCGTGGGCATCCGCGCGTTGACCCGCTACGCGCTCGTCGAGGAGCTGCTCGCGCTGGCCGCCGAGGACCAGCGGCTACGGGCCAGCCTGCCGTTCGGCACCGACGTCGCCGACCCGGACGCCATCGAGCCGGAGCTGACCGAGACCGTGGAGGCGCTGCGCGACTGGCTGCTGCGGGCCGACCCGCGCGCGGTCGCCGCGCGGCTGCGCCAGCGTGCCTGGCCGGCGGCCCGCCCGGCCCCGATCCGTCCGCTCGCCCAGGCCGGCGCGCTGGCCGCGCTGGACGCCGACTCGCGGCTCGTCCTGCGGCCCGGCCTGCGCTGGCAGCTCGCGCCGCACGGGGACAGCCAGGTGGCACTACGGTTGTTCGACCGCACGATCACGCTGCCCGCCGACTGCGAGCCGGCCACCCGCACGCTGCTCAGCGGCACCGCCGTCCGGGTCGGTGACCTGCCCGGCCTGCCGGACGACGCCGACCGGGTCACCCTGGCCCGCCGCCTCCTGCGCGAAGCCGTCCTGGTGCCGGCCTGACCCTCTCCAGGCCGTTGATCAAGAGGTTCGCGTCACGACACGCCGGGTCGATGACGCAAACCTCTTGATCAACCGGAGAAGAGGGGGTCGGTCAGCGGCCCAGCGCCAGGAGCAGCACCGTTGTGAGCAGGCCGGCGCCGAGTACCACCATGATCGGTCGAGGGCCGAGCATCGCGTGCCGGCGGTCGGCCAGCGCCCGCGCCGGCGCGAGCCCCATCAGCGGCCCGAGCAGCGTCACCACCAGCGCCAGCACCGGCAGGCCGACCGCCAGGTCGCCGCCGTACCCGACGCCGAGCGCCCGCGCGGCGACGCCCAGCGCGTACCCGAGCACCGCGCCGCCCACCCCGCACAGCGCCAGCAACGGGTTGACCGAGCCCGGCAGCTCACCCGGCTGCCCGGCCCGGTTCAGCAGGTCACGAACCCGGCCGAGCAGCAACGCCGGGTCGGCGGGGGCACTGCCGTTCGCCGGTACGGGCGGTCCGCCGATGCGCTGGGCGCCCAGCCGGGCACGGGCCTGCTGCCACAGGTGCGCCACCTCGGCGTCCACCCGTTCCTGCTCCTCGCGGGCGTCGACCAGCTCCTGCTCGGCACGTCGCACCTCGGCGACGGCCTCGTCGACCGCGCGTTCGGCCGCCGCGCACTGCCGCTCGTACCAGGTGTGCGCCTCGGCGCGCTGCTCGCGCACCCGCGCGGTCAGCTCGGCGAGCCGTCGTAGCTGCGCCGTGTACGTCTCACTGGCCACCGGCTCGTTCATCGCGACGGTCCATAGGGAATGATCACGTGACCGGTGCGGTGCACGGCCCGATCGAAGAAGAGCCCCCGCCACGGGCGGGGATACCAGTCCGGGCCACCGGTGCCCGGATAGAGCGACGCGCCCAGCTCACCGCCGTGCGCGTCCAACGCCACCCAGGCCCCGATCTGATCGGTACGGGCGGCGGGACCGCCCAGGTCGGCGCGCATCCGCGCCACGCCCCGCCACCAGGCCAGCACGTGGGTACGCCGCTCCGGCCCGTCGTGCAGGATCCGGCGCAACTGCTCCAGGCCCGTGCGCCGGCCCGTCCGCGCCGCGAGGGCGCCGGCCGCCGCGTCGACCGCGAACAGCAGCAGGTAGTGCGGGCTGCCCGCGCTGGACAGCCCGTCGGCCGTCTCGGACATCAACTCGCCGACGGTCTCCTCGTCGTACCAGGCGGCGTCGTCGGCCAGGTCTTCGTAGAGCGTCCGGGCCATGCCGTCGGCGTCCGGGTCGAGGCAGGCGATCGAGAAGCGGGCGGTGCCCGGCGGGTGCTGGCGCGCCAGTGACCGGGCCGCCGCGTCCAGCACCGCGCACGCCTCGTCCACCCGCGTGCCGAGCACCGCCAGGTTGCGCCCGGGCGCGCGGGGCAGCCGCAGCGACGCCGAACGCGCCTGCACGTCGATGATCTCGCCGAGCAGGGCCACCGGGTTGCGCGGCGCGCGGCCGTCCGCCGGGGCTTCGAGGGCCCGGAAGTCGGGGGCGTCGGTGAGCCGGGGGATCGCGTCACCGTCGAAGAGCCGGGCCGGGGCCGCGTCCGGCGGGCGCATCCGCCACAGGCGGTGTTGCAGGCCGCTCCACGTCTCCCAGTCGCTGGCGGCCGGGATCCGGGCGACCTCGTTGCCCTCGACCATGCCCGACTCGGCGTTGACCACTGCGTGCCAGCGTGGCAGTGACTGCGCCACGTCGTTGCGTTCGGCGAGGATCCGCAACGCCTTGGGCAGCGCGATCCGCAGGGCGAACTGCGCCACCAGCGCGGGACGCCCCCACAGCGCCTCGATGCCCCGGACGTCCTGGGAGGCGAGCACCAGGTGGATGCCCTGCGACCGGCCGCGGCGGGCCAGGTCCTCCAGCAGGTCGGCGGCCTCCCGGGCCACCACGTCACGGCCGGCCAGCAGCATCTGGAACTCGTCGACCACCGCGACGATCCGCGGCCAGTGCCCGGTCGGGTCCACCGCGCGCAGCTCGGCGAGCTTGGTGACCTCGTGTTTCTTGGCCGCGTCGGCCCGCCGCCGCAGCTCCTCGGCGAGGAAGCGCAGCAGCGCCAGCCCGAACTCCCGGTCGGTGTTGACGTTGATCCCGACCAGGCGCATGTGTGGCAGCCAGCTCGGGTCACGCCGACCCTGCGCGAAGCGGGCGAAGGACACGCCCTCCTTGAAGTCCAGCAGATAGAACTCCAGCTCGGCGGGGGAGTAGCGGGCCGCCAGCGCGCCGATCCACGCGAAGATCAGGTTCGTCTTGCCGGTGCCGGACGGCCCTCCGATGAGGGCGTGCGGCGGGTAGTCGGCGAGCGTCAGGCGTACCGGCCGACCCTGCGGTCCCTCGCCGATCGGCACGGTCAGGCCGTCCGCCGAGTTCTCCCGCCACATCATCTCCGGCGGCGGCAACAGGTCGCCGAAGGGCGTCGGCGGCGGGCCGGCGTTCACCTGGGCGGCGACCTCGCGGCAGGTCTCGGTGACCAGAGTCGCCGGCGGCGGCGGGTCCAGTCGCACCGACAGGCCCGACGGGCCGCCGATCCGGGCGCCCGACGCGTCCGCCACCACCCGGGTCACCGTCGGGTCGTCGGGCAGCGAGATGCCACGGACCACCAGGTGCACCCCGCAGGCCGCGCCGGCGCGAACCACCCGGTCGAGCTGCCCGCGCTCGTGCCGGTTCAACTCGTCGCCGCCGAGCAGCACCGCCACCCGCCACGGCTCGGGGCGACGGCCGGTAGCCGAGGCCAGCTCCCGCAGGGATCCGTACTCGCCGGCCAGCACCGTCTCGTTGATCCGCCGGATCTGCTCGACCAGGTCGTCCAGGAGCGGGCCCAGACCGCCCGGGCCGACGAAGGTGAGCAGCCCCGCCGTGACCAGGGGCGCGAACCCGGCCAGGCCGCCGCCGAGGTGCTCCGGGTCGTACCCGATCAGTCGTACCCCACCGGGGTCGGCGCGGCCGACGGCCCGCAGCAGCAGCGCGGACACCACGGCGTCGCAGCCGGCGCGGTCGTCGCCGGACAGGTGGACGTGCCCGGCGTCGAGCAGCGGCACCAGCGCGGGCACCGGCTCGACGTCGTCGAGCCGGACCGTGCCGACCCGCAGCGCGCCGGGTGGCTCGGACCGGCGCACGGGCGTGGGGGTCCAGCCCGGCCAGTCGGCGCCGGCACAGCCGGGCGCTTCCTGGCGGGCGGCGTCGGCGGCGTGTCGGGCCAGCTCCGCGATGCGGGTGGCGTGCCGGGCGTCGATCTCGGCGAGGCGGCGGTCGCGTTGGCCGCCGACCCGCTCGGGTACGGCGGCGGCGGCCCGGCGGACCCGGGCGAGCCGCTCGCGCCCGGCGCTCAGGTCGGCCTGCGCGGCCGACAGCCGGGTACGGGTGGCGCCCAGCGCCTCGGCGAGGGAGTCCCGGACCCGGGCGGCGAGCTGCCCGCGCCGGTCAGCCATCGGAGCCCCGGCGAGCCGGCGCGTCCCGCCACGGGCTGCCCGTACGCGGCGGTACGACCCCACCCGACGCCTGCCCACTGGCGCGCGGGACGTTCGGGCGTGGGCTCGCGCCGCCGCCGGGTGGACCGCCGGCGCGCTTGTCGTCGCGGCGTGGAGTCGGGACCGCGTCCGGCTCGGCGGCGGCCCGCAGCGTTCCGGCGGGCAGGTCCCGGCCCAGCCGGGCGAGCAGCAGCCCGGCCGTCACCCCGGCGGCCACGGCCGAGTCGGCGGCGTGCGGCGGCTCCCCGGACGAGCGTGGCGGCGGCATCCGGCACACCCGGGTCAGCAGCGTCTCCAGCACCGGCGGTGGCAGCCCGGGCAGCAGGTCCCGTACCCGGCCGTCCAGCTCCCCGCGCAGCCGGCCGAGGTCGCTGGCGCGGGGCGGGTGCCCCAGCAGCTCACCGGCCAGCTCGCGCAGCAACGGTGGCGCGAGCGCCGCCATGCCGAGGCCCACATCGGCCGGCGCGCGGCGCAGCTCGGTCCGCAGTCGGTCGCGGTCACCAGCGCGTACGCCGCCCACGACCCGGCGCAGCAGCTCCGCCGAGTCGCGTAGCCGCTCGTCGGGTTCGTCCGCGCCGGTCTCGCGCCCGCCGGTCAGCTCGGCCACCCGCACGGACCACCAACGACGCATCCGTACCTGCTCGGGCCGCTCCGGCTCCACGGTGGTGGGTCCGTCCGACGGCGCCTCGTCGTGGCGCTGGTCGCGCTGCTGCGGTCGGGGTGCCGGCGCGCCGTCGGCGGCCAACCCGATCGCGGCCAGGTACGCCGACAGCTGCTCCTGCGCCACCCGAAGCGCGTAGTTCGCGCTCTCGGCGTGCTCGGTGGCGGCGGACAGCTCGGGCACCCCCATGGGGTTTGCCGACTCCTGGCGGACCCAGCGCAGCCGCTCGGCGGCCAGGCCGAACTTCTCCAGAGCCTGACCGAGCAGACCCACCGGGAACTCCTCGCTGGCCGCGCGGACCTGACCGCCGATGTCCTCGATGATGGACATGTCGGCCTACAGGGTGGAGACGTAGAGCTGGGCCTGCTCCACCGCGACCAGTGTCGCGGCGAGACACTCCTCCAGCTCCTGGCTGGCCTGTGTCAGCGAGGCCTGGGCCGCCTCGACCGTCTCGTGGCCGCTTCCCTCCAGCGCGCCGGCCAGGGTCTGTTGCGCCTCGGCCAGCTTCTCACCCGCCGCCTGGACGGCTGTCTGCCCGTCACCGATCTGTTGGAGGGCGACATCGATGGCAGCCTTCAGCTCGGCGACGCTCGCCACGGCGGAACCTCCTGGGGGCGGGGAGATCTCCATTAGAGCCTATCGGCGTTCCCGGGAGAACATCCGCCCTGGCGGTGTTGATGCCCGCCTGACCGTTAACCCCCGTGAAGTGCCGGGAGTCCGTTCTGTGGGAGTCCCAGTGCGAGAAACTCTCAGTTCTCGCGGAGCCAGCGGGGGCCGTACACCTCGGCGCCCAGGGCGGTGACCCGCTCGCGTAGCTCCCGGTCGGCGGTGACCACCAGCCGGCGGCGCTGCGGGGCCGCCTGCACCAGCTCGACCACCGTGTCGTCCCCCGAACCGGGGGCGGAGACCACGCGTACCTCGTCGATGCCGGGCACGTCCCGCGCCGCGCCCTCGACCACGAGCACCACGTCGACCGGTGCCGTCAACCGGGCGGGCAGCCCTTCGGCGGCCACCGGCGCGAGGGCGTCCCGCAGCCGGGCGGCGGCCCCGGCCCGGTCCCGCCACCACCCGTTGGGGCGCGAGCCCACCACGTTGGCGCCGTCCACGATCAGCAGCGGGTTCTCCGTCATGCCACCAGCCTGCCACCACGCGACCGAAGCGGCCGGACGCCACTCCACGGAGAGGTGCGACACCGCCTGCGGCGTTTGTCGCGCCGGGTGCCGGGTAGCCCCTGCCGACCGTGCCGCGCCCGACTGCGGAGGAGAGACATGATGGGACCCGGTGATCTCGGCTCCGACCCGTGGGACGAGTTCCTGGCTCGGTACTTCGGCCGGGGCGAGGGAGGACGCCGACCGCCGCACCGGGTCGACATCACCCGACTGATGACCGCGGACGCGCGGGAGATGCTGGCCGACGCGGCCCGTCGCGCCGCGCAGCGGCAGAGCAACGACCTGGACACCGACCACCTGCTCTGGGCCGCGCTGCAACGCGAACCGCTGCGGGACCTGGTCCGCCGGGCCGGCGCCGACCCGGACACCCTGCTCAACGCGCTCGGCGGCAAGGGCGACGGCGCGCCGCGCGGCGAGGTGCCGCCGAACCTGTCGCTGACCCCGGCGGCCAAGCGGGCGCTGCTCGACGCCCACCAGCTGTCCCGGGCGATGGGCGCGAACTACATCGGCCCCGAGCACATCCTGATGGCCCTGCCGCTCAACCCCGAGTCGCCCGCCGGGCGGATGCTGGCCGCCGGTCGGATCCAACCCGAGTCGTTGCAGGCCGCCAACGCCGAGCGCGGCCCGATGAACGGACCGAAGCCGGACCGGGGTACGCCCACCCTCGACCAGTACGGCCAGGACCTCACCGACCTGGCCCGCAACGACCAGATCGACCCGGTGATCGGCCGGGCCGACGAGATCGAGCAGGCCGTGGAGATCCTGTCCCGCCGGACCAAGAACAACCCGGTACTCATCGGCGAGGCCGGTGTCGGCAAGACCGCCATCGTCGAGGGGTTGGCCGAGCGGATCTGCGACGGGGACGTGCCGCAGACCCTGCTCGGCAAGCGGGTCGTCCAACTCGACCTCGCCGGCCTGGTCGCCGGCACCCGCTACCGGGGTGACTTCGAGGAACGCCTCAAGAAGGTCATCGACGAGATCCGCGCGCACCGCGACGAGCTGATCATCTTCATGGACGAGATCCACACCCTGGTCGGCGCGGGTGGCGCCGGCAGCGAGGGCGGGATGGACGCGTCCAACATGCTCAAGCCCGCCCTGGCGCGGGGCGAGCTGCGGGTGATCGGCGCGACCACGCTTGACGAGTACCGCAAGAGCATCGAGAAGGACGCCGCGCTGGCACGGCGGTTCCAGCCCGTGTTGGTGCCCGAGCCGAGCATCGACGACACGATCGCGATCCTGCGCGGCCTGCGGGACCGGTACGAGGCGCACCACCAGGTGCGCTTCACCGACGAGGCGCTGGTCACCGCCGCCGAGCTGTCCGACCGGTACGTCACCGACCGGTTCCTGCCGGACAAGGCGATCGACCTCATCGACCAGGCCGGCGCGCGCGTGCGGCTGCGCACCCGTACCCCGGCGTCCGACGTACGGGAGCTGGAACAGGAGCTCGACGACGTACGCCGCGACAAGGAGCAGGCCGTCACCGACGAGCAGTACGAGCGGGCCTCGGCGCTGCGCGACCGGATCTCCGAGCTGGAGGGGGAGATCCGGCGTGCCAACGGCGAGGACGGCCCGTCGTCCTCGCAGGTGCCCGAGGTGGGTCCGCAGGAGATCGCCGAGGTGGTCTCCCGGGCCACCGGCATCCCGGTCAGCCAGCTCACCGAGGAGGAACGCGACCGGCTGCTGCGCCTGGAGGGTCACCTGCACGAGAAGGTGGTCGGCCAGGACGACGCGGTCACCGCGGTGGCCGAGGCGGTCCGCCGCTCCCGGGCGGGGCTGGCCGACCCGGAGCGTCCGATGGGCAGCTTCCTGTTCCTCGGCCCCACCGGCGTCGGCAAGACCGAGCTGGCCCGGGCCCTGGCCGAGGCGCTGTTCGGCGAGGCGGACCGCATGGTCCGGGTCGACATGAGCGAGTTCCAGGAGCGGCACACGGTGAGCCGGCTGGTCGGTGCCCCACCCGGGTACGTCGGCTACGAGGAGGCCGGCCAGCTCACCGAGGCGGTACGCCGCCGCCCGTACGCGGTGGTGCTGCTCGACGAGATCGAGAAGGCGCATCCGGACGTGTTCAACATCCTGCTCCAGGTGCTCGACGACGGGCGGCTCACCGACAGCCAGGGCCGTACGGTGAACTTCAAGAACACCGTTCTGATCATGACGAGCAACCTCGGCTCCGAGCTGATCACCGGCACCCAACGTGCCGTCGGCTTCGGCACCGGCGCGCCCGGCAGCGAGCAGGAGAACGACGAGCTGCGCGAGCGGTTGATGCGCCGCCTGCAGGAGAACTTCCGCCCGGAGTTCCTCAACCGCATCGACGAGGTCATCATCTTCCGTCGGCTGGAGGCCGAGCAGTTGCGTGACATCACCGCGCTGCTGCTGGAGGAGACCCGCCGCCGGATGCACGCCCAGGACATCCAGGTCGAGTTCACCACCGCCGGGGTGGACTGGCTCGCCGAGCACGGCTACCAGCCGGAGTTCGGCGCCCGTCCGCTGCGCCGGGTGATCCAGCGCGAGGTCGACAACCACCTGTCCCGGATGCTGCTGGAATCGGCGATCTCACCCGGCCAGAAGGTCGTCGTGGACGCCCGCGACGGGCAACTCACCTTCGAGGTGACCGCGGGCGAGCGGGGCTACACCGCCGCCACGACAACACATCCACGATGAGCGGGCCGGCGGGACGCGAGGACCACGACGAGCCGCACGAGGACGCGGACGAGCACCCCGACCCGATCCTGGCGCCCCCGACGGCCAATCCACGTCGGACGCGGGTGCCAGCCGAGGGCCTGCACCCCAAGACCGACCAGGACGACCCGGAGACGCGAGAGGAGACGTGATGGTACGCGACACGCGGCTCGACCCCGAGGTGGAAGTGCTCTGGGAGGACTTCCACGCCGAGGTCAACGTCCCGTCGGAGCAGCTGCGCACCTGGCTGTTGACCAGGGGATCGGGGGAGGAGTCGTTCAGTCCGAACCCGGACCTGGATCTGCCCCAGCCGGGGCGGGAGATCCTCAAGGTGCTCAACAAGCGCAAGGTCGACCTCACGCCGGAGGACATCGAGGTGATGCGCGAGGCGGTCGAGCGGATCCGCGAGCTGATGGACGCCAAGCCCCGGCGCGGCAACGCCGACGACGAGTGGCGGCACTCGCTGCTCGACCTCGGGCACGATCCGCTCGTGGAACGCTGAGCGCGGCCGTACCTGACGGCGCCGACCCGGTTCGGGTCGGCGCCGTCGTCGCGCCCTACTGGCCCTGGTCGGGCTCCAGGCTGCCGATGGTCAGCCCCGCCGCGTCGGCGGCGGCGTCGCGCTCGCCCCGGGTCTGGTCCTCGCGGGTGAGCAGGTTGGCGTACTCGGTGACGTCGGCCGGGTCGGGCACCTCCGGGAGCCGGCGCAGGAACGCCTCCACCTGGCGGGTGGCGGCGGTGTGCGCGGCGGCGGCCTGGCGGAGCAGTTCGCGGTCGTCGGCGGGCGGGTAGAGATCGGTCATGTCCGCCAGATACCCGGACAGCGGCGGTTCGCACCGGCGGTGGCCCTCGTCTCGCCTCACCTCACCGGCCGGCGATGCCGTCCAGGAGGGTGGTCAGGTTGTGGTCGAAGGTCTCCTCGGCGTCGAGGTGCGCGCCGTCGACGACGAGCCGGGCGATCGTGGGGTAGCGGCCCGTGTCGAGCATGCGCGTCAGGTAGGGGCCGAGGCTGGCCTGCCAGGCGCTCAACTCGGTGCCGGTGGCCCGGGCGGTACGTCGCTCGGTGACCTCCCGCCGCAGCGCTCCGATGATGAAGGCGTTGAGGGCGCCCAGGGCCCGCTGGAGGTCGTCGACGTCGCGTACGGCGGGGGCCTGGCTGAGCGCCGCGGCCGTCGACTCGCCCACGGCGAGCGCGTGTGGCCCCAACTGCGGTCGACCGCCCAGCAGGTCGGAGAACCACTCGTGGTCGAGGGCGGCGGCGCGGGTCCGTCGCACGATGGCCAGCACCGTGGCACGCCACCCGGGTGGTGGACCGCCCTCGGCGATCTCGGCGTAGACGGCGTCGACCATCAGGTCGAGCAGCTCTGACCGGTTGGTCACGTAGTCGTAGAGGCGCATCGGACCGACGCCGAGTTCCTTGGCGATCCGGCGGACCGACAGGCCGTCGAGGCCGTGCGCGTCGGCGAGCCGGATCGCCGTGTCGGCGATCTTCGCGCGGCTCAGCGGCACCGGCGTCGCCCGCGGGCGGGGCTCGGGCCGTTCCCACACGGGCACCACTTCGCCACCGTACGGTGTATCCACGCAATACAGCGTACGGTAAGGAGCATGGTGATGCGACTGGCGATCGTGGGCGGCGGCCTGGGCGGACTGACGCTGGCACGGATCCTGCACCTGCACGGCATCGATGCGGTGGTCCACGAACGCGAGGCGGACCGGGCCGCGCGCTCGCAGGGCGGGATGCTCGACCTGCACCCGGAGTCCGGGCAGCGCGCCCTCGCCGAGGCGGGCCTCGGCGAGGAGTTCCGGTCGTCGGCCCGGCCCGAGGGCGAGGAGCACCGCATCCTCGACCTCGGCGGGCGCACGCTCGTGCACCACACGCCGCGCCCCGGCTCGTTCGACGGACGTCCGGAGATCGACCGCACCGTGCTGCGTCATCTTCTGCTCGACGCGCTCCCGTCCGACGCGGTCGCCTGGGGTCATCGCCTCGTCGGGGCGACGCCGCGACCCGCCGGCGGCGGTTTCCTGCTGACCTTCGACGACGGTCGTCGCGTCGAGTGCGACGTCCTCGTCGGCGCGGACGGCGCCCGCTCGGTGGTCCGACCGCTGCTGATCGACGCGCCACTGACGTACGTCTCCACCCACGTGGATCTCACCATCGGCGACGCGGACCGACGCCACCCGGATCTCGCCGAGATGGTCGGCCCCGGCAACCTGTGGTGCGTCGGCGTCAACCAGATCCTCGCCGCCCAGCGCCTCGGCGACGGCAGCATCCGGGTCGGCATCTCCCTCCGTGCCGAAAGTCGTGACCTGGACGCCTACCGCAGCAAGGACGCGTTACGGGCCCTCTTCGACGGCTGGGACGCGCGCCTGGTCGCGCTCATCGACGCCGGCGACGACGCGCCGACGCCGCGCCGGGTCGAGGCGATGCCGGTCGGCGCGCGCTGGGTCCACCAGCCGGGAGTCACCCTGCTCGGTGACGCCGCGCACCTCATGCCCCCGGTCGGCGAGGGCGCCAACCAGGCCATGCTGGACGCCGCCGAACTCGCCCACGAACTCGTCGTCCACCCGGGCGACCCGGACGCGGCGATCCGGGCGTACGAGGAGGCGATGTTCGCCAGGGTCCAGCCGATCGCCGAGATGTGCGCACGGGTCCAGGCGATGATGCTGTCCCCGACGGCGGCCGACGACCTCGTCCGCTTCTTCACGCGGCGTCCCGCCGAGCCCGTCGGGCAGTAGGCCTCACGCCGCGCTGGGCTGCCGGACGCCGAAGGCCGGATTGCGCACCAGCCAGTCCAGGTAGGTGGGGTGCGACGCCAGCGAGTCGGTGTACGCCGCCTTCGCCGTGGCCAGCAGCAGCTCCGCGTCGCGGGCGGCGGGCGACTCCGGATGCCACCCCAGCAGCAGTCGCCAGCGCAGCGGGACACCGGCCAACCGCCGGGTGACCAGACCGGCCACCGGCCGGAACGTCGCCTGGCACAGGGCCACCGCCACGCCCGCGTCCACCAGGTCGACGCAGCCGCGGATGTCGGTCTCGTACACCTTGCGCGGGGTGAAGCCGGCGCGGGCGCAGGCGGCGGCGAAACAGTCGCCGAAGCAGCCGTCGCCGGGCGCCGCCACCCACTGCTCGTGGCGCAGGTCGGCCAGGCGCACCTCGTCCCGGTCGGCGAGTGGGTGGCTCGCCGGCAGCAGGACCAGCACCGGATCGACGGCCACCTCCCGCCACCGCAACCCGAACTCGGCCGACGGGGTGGCGTCGCCGCAGACGCCGGTGAGGGCGAAGTCCAACCGTCCGCCGGCCACCAACTGCGCCAGCTCGTCCACCGACCACGAGGCGTACGTGGTGATCTGGGCGGGCGGCTGCTCGGCGGCGAGCCGGTGCACCAGACGGCCCAGGATCGGGCTGTTCACGCCGCCGAGCCGGTAGCAGCGGGACACCTCGGCGGCGCCGGCCAGCCGCGCCGCCTCGTCCTGCAGGCCCTTCATGGCCGGCAGCAGCACCCGGGCCCGGGCGAGCACCAGCTCACCGAGCGCGGTGGGGCGGGCGCCGCGCCGGTCCCGGTCGAACAGCGGTCCGCCCAGCGTCCGTTCGATCCGCTGGAGCTGGGCGGTCAGCGCCGGCTGGGCGAGCCCGAGGGCCGACGCCGCCTTGGTCACACTCCCTGTCTCCGCGATCGCGCAGACCACCCGTAGGTGTCGCAGCTCCAGGTTCATACGGTGACGGTAGGACCACGTCGCAGCCGGCGGAAGGGGCCAAGTGGATCGGTGACATTGAATGCATTCTGTGGTGCGGCCGCGCCTTCAGTCGCGCGGCGGCTCCGGCAGGTCCTTCAGGTACGTCGGCCGCCGCGTCACCGCGTCGCGGAGCTTGTCGACCACGCCCACCGCCGGCTCGACGATGCGGTTCCACGGCGGGGTGGCCGGAGTGCCGGGGTGTGGCCGGGTCGGCGCGGCCTCCTCGGCGATCTCCAACCGGTTGCCCAACCGGATCAGCTCCTCCGACGTCGCCACCGCGCGCAGCTCGGTGACGAGCGCGCCCACCCCGTCGACGTGGCGACGGACCCGCTCGGCGACCTCGGTCACGCTCTCGTCGTTCAGCCCCTTGAGGGCGGCCAGCAGCGCCGCGTCACCGTCGATCTCCGCGTCCACCCGGGCGGCCTCGGCCGGCAGCGCCGCCCGCACCGCCGGCAGCAGGTACTGCTCCTCGGCGGAGATGTGCCGCGACAGCGCGGCGGTGAGCACCGCGAGGGCCTCGTTCGGCGTCGCGTCCGGGCCGCTGAGCTGGTCCACGAGGGTCAGCAACTGCCGGTGCTCGCGGTCCACGATGTCGGCGACGCTGCGGCCGCCGGGCCGGTAACCCTCGTCGGGGGCGGGCGTGGGCGGCAACGGGGGCAGGGGAACGGCGGACATGATGCCCTCCTCGACTGGCGGGCGGAAGCTCCGGCAGGGGATGTGTGGTCAGGGGCGGCGGTACCCGAACGCGGCCGCCGCGAAACCGCCGCCCGATTCGTGGACCTGGATGCCCGGCCGCGTCCCCGTCGGTGCGCCGGCCCGCCGGTAACTCCGGGCTGGTATGAAGGGGCGATGACGAGCGACGCCGCCTCCGCCCGACCGGACCCCACCGCGGAGGTCGTGGACCTCTGCCGAGACCTGCTGCGCATCGACACCACCAACACCGGTGACAACGACACCAGCGTCGGCGAACGCCGCGCGGCCGAGTACGTGGCGGAGAAGCTCGCCGAGGTGGGCATCGAGTCGGTCCTGCACGAGTCCGCGCCCGGCCGGGCGAACGTGGTGGCCCGCATCCCCGGCGCCGACCCGAGCCGGGAGGCCCTGCTGGTGCACGGCCACCTGGACGTGGTGCCCGCCGACGCCGACGAGTGGTCGGTGCACCCGTTCTCCGGCGAGCAGCGCGACGGCTACCTGTGGGGTCGCGGCGCCATCGACATGAAGGACTTCGACGCGATGGTGCTCGCCGTGGTGCGGCACTGGCAGCGCACCGGCGTCCGGCCCCCGCGCGACATCGTCCTCGCGTACACCGCCGACGAGGAGGCGGGCAGCGACTACGGCGCGCGTTTCCTGGTCGAGAACCACCGCGACCTCTTCGACGGCTGCACCGAGGCGATCGGCGAGGTCGGCGGGTTCTCCTACTCGGTCAACGACAGCCAGCGCCTCTACCTCATCGAGACCGCCGAGAAGGGCATCGACTGGCTGCGGCTGCACGCCAAGGGTCGACCCGGGCACGGGTCGATGGTGCACGACGACAACGCCGTCACCGCCCTCGCCGAGGCGGTGGCCCGCATCGGCCGGCACCGCTTCCCGGTGGTGGTGACCGACACCGTACGGGCGTTCCTGACCGAGGTCTCCGACCTGCTCGGCATCGAGCTGGACCCGGAGGACCCGGAGGTCGCCATCGCCAAGCTCGGCCCGATCGCCAACATCATCGGGGCGACCATCCGCAACACGGCCAACCCGACGCGCCTCGCCGCCGGCTACAAGGACAACGTCATCCCGGGCCGCGCCACCGCCACCATCGACTGCCGCAGCCTCCCCGGCCAGTCCGAGCTGCTCGAGCGGCAGTTGCGCGAGCTGGTCGGCCCGGACATCGACATCGAGTACGTCCAGCGGCAGCCCGCGTTGGAGACCACCTTCGACGGCGACCTCGTCGAGGCCATGTCGGCGGCGCTGCGCGCCGAGGACCCGGGGGCGCGGCCGGTGCCGTACATGCTCTCCGGCGGCACCGACGCGAAGGCGTTCTCGACGCTCGGCATCCGCTGCTTCGGGTTCGCGCCGCTGCGGCTGCCCGCCGACCTGAACTTCTCCGCGTTGTTCCACGGCATCGACGAGCGCGTTCCGGTCGACGGACTACAGTTCGGCGTGCGGGTTCTCGACCGGTTCCTCCGCACCTGCTAGCAGTGTCCGCGTTACCTCCCCATCGTGAAGGGACTGCCCCACATGACCGACCAGCACGGTGAGCTGGACGCCGCACTCGAGCGGGTGATCGAAGCGGCCCGCCACCACCTGGCCGCCGTACGCGCCGCGCAGGGCCGCGTCGACGACGACGACGTCTGGCAGGCGTACGTGGCGTTGAACAACGCCTCCTTCGCCTACGACGAGCAGCTCCTCGACGCCTTCGGTGAGGTCACGCCGTGGGACGTCGACTCGATCGATCCGGACGAGGCCGACGAGCGCTTCGGCGGCGACGGTGTCGAGGCCAGCGACCCGCACCCCCGCGTGATCTCGGTGCGCCAACGCCGCGACTACCGGGTGCCGAGCATCTCCGCGCTGCTGCGGGCGGCCGAGGCGGCCCGCCGCGAGGGCACCCCCGAGGACGACGAGCCGGCGCCGGTGGAGGGCGTCGGTGAAGCGGTGCTGGAGCTGCTGCAGAGCGGCGACGGCTCGCTCGGCGCGCTGGACGTCCCGGAGCTGGAACCGCTCGACGGGGTGGTGATGGTCAGCGAGGTGGGCACCCCGGTCGACCTGGAGTCGTTCGACGACGACGATGCGGTCGGCCCGTTCCAGCCGGCCAGTGACGACCGGCTCGTCGGTCGGCTCGACGAGCACCCGTTCCTGGAACTCGACGACGACCACGACCACGCCGGGCACCAGCACTAGTTGGTTCCAGGCCGTACGACGCCCGGGGCCCGACCGTACGCGGTTCGGGTCCCGGGCGTTCCGTCGTGGTGCCCCGGCCGGGTGTCAGTACGACAGGCCCGGCTGCGGCTGGTTGACCCGCCGACGGCGCAACATGACCTGCCGCGTGCCGTCCCGGAACAGCCGTACCCGGGCCAACTCCCATCCGGAGAACTCCGCCTGGATCGCCAACTGCGCCGCTGCGGTCAACCGGTCGACGTTCGGCGGCAACCGTAGCGGCGCGTACTCGTAGTCCATGCCACCCATGCTGCCCAGCCCGGCGGCCGTCCGCCACCCCCTGGAGGGTGACCGACGCCGCTGCCGTGCCTGTTTCGTCCCGTCCTTGGGTCGTCCCGGGTCACCCGTCGCGTTCGGGGTAGCCGACCGGCACCCCGGAGACGTCCTCCAACGCCGTGGTGATCTCCTCGGGCAGCGTGATGCGCTCGACCTGCAACGCGCCGAGCAGTTGCCCGACCGTCCGGGCGCCCAGGATCGGCGCGGTCACCCCGGGCCGGTCCCGGATCCAGGCCAGCGCCACCTCCAGCGGCGAGACCCCCAGCCCGCCGGCCGCGGTCGCCACCGCCTCCACGATGCTGGAGCAGCGCGGCTCCAGGTAGGTGGAGACGAACCGCTCGAAGTGCGGGGAGGCGGCCCGGGAGTCAGCCGGACGCCCGTGCCGGTACTTGCCGGTGAGTACCCCCCGACCCAACGGCGACCAGGGCAGCACGCCGAGGCCCAGCGCGTCAGCGGCCGGCAGGACCTCCCGCTCCACCCCCCGCTCCAGCAGCGAGTACTCCACCTGGGTGGCGACCACCGGCGCCCGCCCCGGCCAGGCCGTCTGCCAGGCGGCGGCCCGCGCGGTCTGCCAGCCGGAGAAGTTCGACACACCCACGTAACGGACCTTTCCGCTGGCCACCGCGTGGTCCAGCGCCGCGAGGGTCTCCTCCAGGGGGGTGTCCGTGTCGTACCCGTGCACCTGGAACAGGTCGACGTGGTCAGTGCCGAGCCGACGCAGCGACGCCTCCAGGGTGCGCAGCAGGTGACCCCGGGAGCCGTCGCGCCGCCGGGCGCTGCCCGGACGCAACCCCGCCTTCGTGGCGATCAGCAGCTCGTCGCGCGGGACGAGGGCGCCCAGCAGCGACCCGATCACCGACTCGGCGTCGCCGTCGCCGTACACGTCGGCGGTGTCGATCAGGTTGCCGCCCGCGTCCAGGAAACTCTTCAGCTGGGCGGCCGCATCGTCGGCGTCGGTGTCCCGGCCCCAGGTCATGGTGCCGAGCGCGAGCCGCGAAACCGCCAGCCCGCTTCGGCCGAGCGGTCGCTGTTGCATGGGTGAACCTTATTTCGAACCCGCCGCCACGGATATCCTCGCTCCCGTCATCTCTGCCGGTTCTGCCGGTTCCGCCTCCGGAAGGCACCGCGACGGACGGGGGATCATTGGCGGTGAGCCGGTGATCGGGTCCGTTTTCGGCATTGCGTAACCTGGTGCGACCTGTGCCACGGATGGGGGAGGACCAGTGCGACTCGGGCTCAGCCTTGGTTACCAGACAGCGTGGAGTACGCCGGCCGACCACCTGGCGCTGGCCCAGGAGGCGGACCGCCTCGGCTACTCGGTGGTGTGGGCGGCGGAGGCGTACGGCTCCGACTCGCCCAGCATGCTCGCCTGGATGGCCGGCCAGACGCAACGGATCGACGTGGGCTCGGCGGTGATGCAGATCCCCGCCCGTACACCGGCGGCCACCGCGATGACGGCCGCCACCATCGACGCCCTGTCCGGCGGCCGGTTCCGGCTCGGCCTCGGCGTCTCCGGCCCGCAGGTCTCCGAGGGCTGGCACGGCGTACGGTTCGCCAAGCCTCTGGGCCGCACCCGCGAGTTCGTCGACATCGTCAAGCTGGCCATCGCCCGCAAGGAGGTGGCGTACGACGGTGAGCACTACACGCTGCCGCTGCCCGACGGCCCCGGCAAGGCGCTGCGGCTGAGCTTCCACCCGCCCCGCGAGCACATCCCGATCTACCTGGCCGCGGTCGGCCCGAAGAACCTGGAGCTGGCCGGCGAGATCGCCGACGGCTGGCTCGCCGTGTTCTACGCCCCGGAGTTCGCCGACGAGCACCTCGCCGCCGTCTCCGCCGGTCGGGCCAAGGCTGGCAAGGAACTGGCCGGTTTCGACGTGGTGCCGTCCGTCCCGGTCGTCGTCGGCGACGACGTCGCCTCCTGTGCCGAGCTGGTCCGCTGGTACGCCGCGCTCTACGTCGGCGGGATGGGCAGCCGGCAGCAGAACTTCTACAACCAGCTCGCCACCCGGATGGGCTACGGCGACGCCGCCCGCGAGGTCCAGGACCTGTACCTGGCCAAGCGCCAGCGCGACGCCGCCGCCGCCGTACCCATGGAGTTCATCGACCGTACGTCGCTGCTCGGCCCGAAGGAGCGCATCGCCGAGAGGATGCGCGAGTACGCCGAATCCGGCGTCACCACGCTGTCGGTGTCCCTGTTCGTGGCCGACCGGGACAGCGGTGTGCAGACCCTGCGGACCGTCGCCGAGGCTCTCGAGCTCTCGGGAGTCGGCGAGTGACCTGGGTTGAGGCCATCGTCCTGGGCATCGTCCAGGGGCTGACCGAGTTCCTGCCGGTCAGCTCGTCGGGGCATCTGCGGATCACCTCGGCGATCTTCTTCGACCGCGACGCGGGCGCGTCGTTCACCGCGGTCACCCAGCTCGGCACCGAGGCCGCCGTGCTGATCTACTTCGCGAAGGACATCTGGCGGATCACCCGCACCTGGCTGGTCGGCCTCAGGGACAAGTCCGTGCGTTCGAGCCTGGACTACCGGATGGGCTGGTACGTGATCGTCGGCTCGATCCCCATCGGGCTGTTCGGGTTCCTCTTCAAGGACCAGATCAAGACGGCGGGGCGCAACCTCTGGGTGGTGTCGACCACGCTGATCGTGTTCGCGTTCGTGCTGGCCTTCGCCGAGTACTGGGGTCGGCAGACGCGCACGCTGGAGAACTTCCGGATGAAGGACGGCATCGTGATGGGCTTCGCCCAGGCGATGGCGCTGGTCCCCGGCGTGTCCCGCTCCGGGGGGACGCTCACCGCCGGCCTGCTGCTCAATCTGACCCGGGAGGCGGCGGCGCGCTACTCGTTCCTGCTGGCCATCCCGGCGGTGGTGATGTCCGGGGTGTTCAGCCTCGGGGACGTCTTCGAACCGTCCGCCCCGGGCACGTCCGTGCCCACGGTGGCCCAGACGATCGTGGCCACCCTCATCGCCTTCGGCATCGGGTACGCGGCGATCGCCTGGCTGCTGCGCTACGTCGCCCACCACACCCTGTACGTCTTCGTCCTGTACCGGGTCGCGCTGGGCACCCTCGTTCTGGCTCTCCTGCTAACCGGCACGATCAGCGCCACCTGACCGCTCGTACCGAAGAAACGGCGATGGCCGGCGCCCGTTGTCGGGTGCCGGCCATCTGCGGTTTCTTAGCTGTTCCAGTTGTGGGCGACGAGGTCGGTGGCCTGCTGCTCCCACTGGGCGTAGGCGTCGGGGTAGGCGGAGACCTGGACGGTCT
>NZ_JBITDT010000002.1:522531-560916 GCF_044454415.1 Micromonospora sp. NPDC051543 | reverse complement strand
GTGGCGTCGATTTGGTAGCAGTCCCGGGGCCGGGCGTAGGCGAACCGCCGGAACGAGCTGCGCGGTCGTTTCGCCGGGTTCCGGTCGAGCAGGTCATGCCGGGCAAGGACCCGGTTGATCGTCGAGCGCGATGGCACCCGCCACGTCGGACCGGTAGCGGCATGCACCTCGATCAGGGCATCGCGGATGAAGTCAGCCCCGTTGTCCAGGCCGAGTTCGGCCCGCAGCTTGCAGATCCAGGCGTCCAACTCCGGTGGCGTCACCCGCGGACTACGGTGCGGCCGCCGCGACCGCGCATGCCACTCGCCTACGTCCCGGATCCGCGCCTGATGCCGATACACCGTACGCACCGACACACCATGCTCACGCGCGAACTCCGCCACGTTGATCCGCACCCCAGCAGCCAACTGGGCATCGAGCAGGTTCATGACATGCCGCCGAGAAGCCATGCCAGGCACCCTGAACCAGGACACCCAAGATCCCTACCAGCTGACACATGTATCGGGACTTCACCACTGACAGATGTCATGGGACTGAATAGTTCTGCGCTAACGGAAAGTGTCCAAGATCTGCGCGTTCAGATCCCGGGCCGGCCGCCGGCGCGAGTTGGTTCTCCGGAACGCAGCGGCTCGGCGGACGGCACTACCTCCGTGGACGGCGCAGGCTCGGCGGCCTCCAGACGGTGGGCACGTCGACGCAGCCACCACGTGCTGCCCAGGCCGGCCAGCACCGCGAGAACGAGGCCGGCCCAGGAGATGTCCTTGAGCCAGTGCTCGGCCGCCCGACCGACGCTGAACAGCAGGTACGTGGTGCCGAACGCCCAGACCAGCCCGCCGGCGGCGTTGGCCACCAGGAACCGCCGGTACGGCACGTGCAGGGCCCCGGCGAGCGGGCCGGCCAGGATGCGCAGCAGCGCCACGAACCGACCGAAGAACACCGCCCACACACCGTGCCGGGCGAAGCTCTGCTCGGCTCGGGCGAGTTGGGCGGGGCCGAGATGACGGGGGAAACGTCGGCCCAGCCGGGCGAGCAGCGGACGGCCCCCGCGACGACCCACCGCGTACCCGATGGAGTCACCCACGACCGCTCCGGCCGCGGCGGCCGTCGCCACCCACTCGGGTTCCACCACTCCGGTGGCCGCGAGCAGTGCGGAGCTGACCAGGACGATCTCGCCGGGCAGGGGCACGCCCATGCTCTCCACGCCGATCACCCCGGCGACGAGCAGGTAGACCGCGATCGGCGGCAGCGACACGAGCCAGTGCTGAACGTCGAACACGGGTGACCCTCCTCCGGCCGGGCCTCGAACCCTACCCGCGGTCGACGCGGCGGACCGGTCCCTCGACTGCTGCCGCACATTCTGTAACGCGTCCTAGGAGGCTAGGGGTGAGGGGTGGCGGGCGGGGCCGGCCGGGTTGCGCAAATAGCAAGACGGACGTACGGTTTTGTTTGAGAGCAGAATCGGCGGTAAGTGCTACCTAACCTCGGCGGCGCCCCGGCCGGTGCGACAGACTGCTCAGGACTACTCACGGTCGCTGGTGTGAAGGAGTACGACGTGGCGAGCCTCGACACCTTCGGTGCGAAGACCCAGCTACGCGTCGGAGACGCGAGCTACGAGATTTTCAAGATCGACAAGGTGGACGGCCACGACCGGCTGCCGTACAGCCTGAAGATCCTGCTGGAGAACCTGCTGCGGACCGAGGACGGCGCGAACATCACCGCCGACCACATCCAGCAGCTCGGCGGGTGGGACCCGACCGCCGATCCGAGCGTGGAGATCCAGTTCACCCCGGCGCGGGTGCTGATGCAGGACTTCACCGGCGTGCCCTGCGTGGTCGACCTGGCCACCATGCGCGAGGCCGTCCGCGAGCTGGGCGGCGACGCCACCAGGGTGAACCCGCTCGCCCCCGCCGAGCTGGTCATCGACCACTCGGTCATCGCCGACCTGTTCGGCCGCGAGGACGCGTTCGCCCGCAACGTCGAGCTGGAGTACGAGCGCAACAAGGAGCGCTACCAGTTCCTGCGCTGGGGCCAGACCGCGTTCAACGAGTTCAAGGTCGTCCCGCCGGGCACCGGCATCGTGCACCAGGTCAACATCGAGTACCTGGCTCGTACGATCATGGCGCGCGCAGAGGCGTCTGGAGTCATGCAGGCGTACCCGGACACCGTGGTCGGCACCGACTCGCACACCACGATGGTCAACGGCCTGGGCGTGCTGGGCTGGGGCGTCGGCGGCATCGAGGCCGAGGCCGCGATGCTCGGCCAGCCGGTCAGCATGCTGATCCCCCGGGTCGTCGGCTTCAAGCTCTCCGGCGAGATGCCGGCCGGCACCACCGCCACCGACCTGGTGCTGACCATCACCGAGATGCTGCGCAAGCACGGCGTGGTCGGCAAGTTCGTCGAGTTCTACGGCCCCGGCGTGAGCGCCGTGCCGCTGGCCAACCGGGCCACCATCGGCAACATGTCGCCGGAGTACGGCTCCACCGTGGCGATCTTCCCGATCGACGCGGAGACGATCCGCTACCTGGAGCTGACCGGCCGCGACGCCGCGCAGGTCGCGCTCGTCGAGGCGTACGCCAAGGAGCAGGGTCTCTGGCACGACCCGGCGGCCGAGCCGTCGTACTCGGAGCGCCTGGAGCTGGACCTGGGCACCATCGAGCCGTCGCTCGCCGGCCCGAAGCGCCCCCAGGACCGGGTGCCGCTGGGCAGCGCCAAGACGCTGTTCCGCTCGGCGCTGACCGACTACGTCGCCGACGACTCCACCGGCGAGCGTGACCTCAAGCCGAGCGTGGCCCGCGAGGAGCTGCCGCGCGGCGCGAACGGCCCGGCCGACGAGGCCAGCGCCGAGTCGTTCCCGGCCAGCGACCCGCCGGCCAACGAGTTCAGCGACCCGGCCGACGAGCCGCGCGACCTGGAGACCGCGGCCACCGGCGCGGGCGGGCGGGCCAGCAACCCGATCCGGGTCACCGGCACCGACGGCGTCGAGTACGAGCTGGACCACGGCGCCGTGGTGATCGCGGCCATCACCTCCTGCACCAACACGTCCAACCCGCAGGTGATGATCGGCGCGGCCCTGCTGGCCCGCAACGCGGTCGAGAAGGGCCTGACCCGCAAGCCGTGGGTGAAGACCACCCTGGCCCCGGGCTCGAAGGTCGTCATGGACTACTACGAGCGGGCCGGTCTCACGCCGTACCTGGACAAGCTCGGCTTCAACCTGGTCGGCTACGGCTGCACGACCTGCATCGGCAACTCGGGTCCGCTGCCCGAGGAGGTGTCCGCCGCGGTCAACGAGCACGACCTTTCGGTCGTCTCGGTGCTCTCTGGCAACCGCAACTTCGAGGGCCGGATCAACCCGGACGTCAAGATGAACTACCTGGCGTCCCCGCCGCTGGTCGTCGCGTACGCCCTCGCCGGCACGATGGACATCGACCTGGCCAACGAGCCGATCGGTGAGGACACCGAGGGCAATCCGGTGTACCTGCGGGAGATCTGGCCGAACAGCGCCGAGATCCAGGACGTCATCGCCCAGGCGATCGGGGCGACCGGCTTCAGCGCCGCGTACGCCGACGTCTTCGCCGGTGACGAGCGGTGGCAGTCGCTGCCCACCCCGACCGGCGACACCTTCGCGTGGGACAGCGACTCGACCTACGTGCGTAAGCCCCCGTACTTCGAGGGCATGCAGCAGGAGCCGAGCGCGGTCGTCGACATCTCCGGCGCGCGGGTGCTGGCCAAGCTGGGTGACTCGGTGACCACCGACCACATCTCGCCGGCCGGCGCGATCAAGGCGGACTCCCCCGCCGGCACCTACCTGGCCGAGCACGGCGTGCCGCGCCACGAGTTCAACTCGTACGGCTCGCGCCGGGGCAACCACGAGGTGATGATCCGGGGCACCTTCGCCAACATCCGGCTGCGTAACCAGCTGGTGCCCGGGGTGGAGGGCGGCTTCACCGTCAACCACCTCACCGGCGAGCAGACCTCGATCTACGACGCCTCGATGGCCTACCAGGAGGCCGGCATCCCGCTGGTCATCCTGGCCGGCAAGGAGTACGGCTCGGGCTCGTCGCGGGACTGGGCGGCCAAGGGCACGATGCTGCTGGGCGTCCGGGCGGTCATCGCCGAGTCGTACGAGCGGATCCACCGCTCCAACCTCATCGGCATGGGCGTGCTGCCGCTGCAGTTCCCGGTGGACGTCACCGCCGAGTCGCTGGGCCTCACCGGCACCGAGATGTTCACCATCACCGGTGTGACGGCCCTGAACGACGGCGAGACCCCGCGCACGGTGACGGTCACGACCGACACGGGTGTGGAGTTCGAGGCCGTCGTGCGGATCGACACCCCGGGTGAGGCGGACTACTACCGCCACGGCGGCATCCTGCAGTACGTGCTGCGCCGCATGATCGCCAACTGACGTACCGACGTTTCGCAGGCTCCCTCCCGCTTCGGCGGGAGGGAGCCTGCGTTGTTCCCGGGTAGCTCCTCGGGACGTAGCGCCGGCCAACCTCTCACCTAGCCAATCCATGGGCCATCATGTTGACCATGGAAGAGCCCTTCGTGCTGCAGCCGCCAGGAACAAGCTGCCACTGGGCACTGCACCCTCCAACCGACCCCTACGACGACGGCTACGTCCTCGCTGTGCGATCAGAGATCTCCGACGAGGGCATGACAGCGAAGACGAGCGCCACGTTGGCGGGTCGGTGGGCGCCCGAGCACGAGACTCTGGGGTGGTTCTTTCAGTCTCTAGCAGACGACTGGCAGGGCTGGGAGGGCAAACGAGATTGGTGCTCGCTCGGTGGTGAGATGGAGATAGATGCGCACCACGACGGGCGGGGCCAGGTAGCCATCGGCGTGACGCTGAGGCGTGCTCGGCAGGCGTTCGCCGACGATGCCTGGTCGGCCCGGACGGTCTTGACGGTCGAAGCTGGCGAGGAGATGACCAGACTGGCAGCCGACATTCGTCATTTCCTCGGCGGATAGGGCCGGTCAGGCGGTACAGCCCTCCGTCTTACCGCGCCGCTCTCCCTCGACCCGGCGACCCGGAGTGCGCCGGGCGAGGAGATCGCGCCGATCTTGCAGTTTCTGTTGTCCAGATGAGTGAGATACCCCCTTTTGCCGGGACAGAAAGTGCAAGATCGCGGAGCCGGGGGCGGAGCGGGCGGCGGGGCGGGGGGTGGGGGGTGGGGGTGGTTCGTTAGCGGGACAGCTCGGTCGCTCGCTCCAGCAGTGCGCGGCGCTCGGCGGCTGAGCCGACCGTCGCCGCCGCCGCCTGGAACAGGGTGACCGCGCGGCTCCGTTCGCCCAGCCGGGCCACCAGGTCGGCCTCCACCGCCCCGGCGAGCGGGTTGCCGGACAGCCCACCCTCGGAACGCGCCTCGTCGAGCAGGCCCAACCCGGCGGCCGGCCCGTACGCGTAGCCGTGCGCGACCGCACGGTTGAGCGCGATCACCGGTGAGGGCCGGATACCCGCCAGCGCGTCGTAGGCCCGCGCGATCGTGGGCCAGTCGGTGGCGTCGACGGACGTCGCGGTGGCGTGGCAGGCCGCGATCCGGGCCTGCCACGCGTACGGCCCGTCATCGCGTACCCGAGCAAGAGCCGCCTGGCCCTCGGCGATGGCCGCGCGGTCCCACCGCGCGCGGTCCTGCCGGGCAAGGGTGAGCAGGTTGCCCGCCGCGTCCCGACGGGCGTCCCGGCGGGAGTGCTGGAACAGCAGCAGCGCCCGCAGCGCCGCGACCTCGGACTGCTCCGGCATCAACCCGTCCAGCAGCCGGGCCAGCCGCACGGCCTCGTCGGCGAACGCCGGTTCGCCGTCGGGGACGTAGCCTCGGGTGAAGAGCAGGTACAGCACGGCGAGCACGCCCGGCAGCCGTTCGGCCAGCGCCGGCCCGGTCGGCACCCGGTACGGGATGCCGGCCTGCGCGATCCGGGTCCGGGCCCGGGTCAGCCGGCGGGTCATCGTCGACTCGCTGACCAGCAGGAGGCGGGCGATGTCGGCGGTCGGCACCCCGCAGACGGTCCGCAGCGTCAGCGCCACCCGGGCGTCGAGGGCGAGCGCCGGGTGGCAGCAGGTGAAGACGAGTCTCAAGCGGTCGTCCTCGACGTCGTGCTCGGGGCGCGCGTCGGTCGGCGCGAGCAGCGCCAGGTCGTGCAGCTTGCGGCGCTCCACGCTGGCCCGACGCAGCACGTCAAGCGCCCGGTTGCGGGCCACCGTCATGAGCCAGCCACCGGGATTGACCGGCACGCCGTCGCCGGGCCAGCGTTCCAGCGCGGCGGCCAGGGACTCCTGGGCGCAGTCCTCGGCCAACGCCCAGTCCCCGGTCACTCGGATCAGGGTCGCGACGATCCGGGGGTACGCGTCCACGCCGGCGGCCGCGACGGCCCGCGCCGCCGCGGCCGAGCCGACGCGGTCGGGCGCACCGGTCGTGGTGTCGGTGCGGGTCATCCGCTCAGCTGGACTGGGCGCCGAACGGGCGCAGCTCCAGCCGCCCCTCCCGGGCCATCGGGTGGGTACGGGCCACCTCGATCGCCTCGTCCACGTCGGCGCAGTCGAGCAGGTCGAAGCCCACGATCACCTCGGCGGTCTCCGCGAACGGGCCCTCGGACACCAGCAGCTCACCGTCACGGACCCGGACCGTGGTGGCCGCACTGGTCGGCGCCAGCACGTTGCCGGTCAGGCGGCGGCCCCGGGCGTCGTTGTCGGCCACCCACTTGTGGATGTCGGGCAGCTCGGTCGGGTCGGTGTCCGGTGCGGTGTCGCTGCAGACGAACATCATGAACTTCATTGGTCGCTCCCACTCTCTCGGGTTGTCGTCAGCATGACGAGCGGGCAGGAGCGATCCGGACAGCGTCCCGGAGAAAACCTCGATCAGTCTCCGCTGGCGGCGCGGCGACGGGCCTCGCGGGTCTTCATGGCGTGCTCCATGAGGGTCACCAGCACCTCCTTGCTGGACTCCCGCTGACGCGCGTCGCAGAGCAGCACCGGTACGCCCGGGTCGAGGTTCAGCGCGGTCTGCACCTCGTCGAGCCGGTACTGACGCGCGCCCTCGAAGCAGTTGACCGCCACGACGAACGGGGTGCCCCGGCCCTCGAAGTAGTCGATCGACGGGAAGCAGTCGGCCAGCCGACGGGTGTCGGCCAGGACGACCGCGCCGATCGCGCCCAACGCCAGCTCGTCCCAGACGAACCAGAACCGGTCCTGACCGGGCGTGCCGAACAGGTAGAGCACGAGGTCGTCGCTGATGGTGATCCGGCCGAAGTCCATCGCCACCGTGGTGGTGGTCTTGCCCTCCACCCCGGACAGGTCGTCGATGCCGACGCCGGTCTCGGTCAGCACCTCCTCGGTGCGCAACGGCCGGGTCTCGCTCACCGCTCCGACCATGGTGGTCTTGCCCACGCCGAAACCACCGGCGACCAGGATCTTGATCGCGGTGGGCAGTGGCGTCGCTCCCGCCGGCCGGTCAGAGTGCCCGTAGTCCATTGATTACCGCCTCGAAGATGCTGTTGTCGGGAAGGCCGGCCGTGGTGCGCGGCTCGCGTACCTGCACGAGGTTGCGGGCCGCCAGGTCGCCGAGGAGCACCCGAATGGTTCCCACCGGCAGGTCGAGGTGGGCCGCGATCTCGGCGACGGACTGTATTCGCTGGCACAGGCCGACGATCGCCAGGTGCTCAGGACCGATCCCGACCTCCGGCGTCACGTCGGCGCGGGTCGCGGTGACCAGGGAGATCAGGTCGAACGTGCCGGTGACCGGGCGGGCCCGCCCACGTGTCACCGCGTACGGGCGCACCACCGGGCCCGCATGGTCATCCACCCACTGATGCTCTGCGGACTCTCCCTGCACCGTCATGGCCGTTACCTCTCGCCAGCCGACTGGTCGGCGCTCCGCGACGGGGAGGCCACGTACTTGCCGACGCGGGTGACGAGCATCGCCATCTCGTACGCGATGAGACCGACGTCGGCGTCCTCGGTGGCGAGGACGGCCAGGCAGGCGTTGCGGCCGGCGGCGGTCACGAACAGGAAGGACGACTGCATCTCGATGATGGTCTGCTGCACCTGCCCGCCGCCGAAGCGCTTGCCGGCGCCCCGGGCCAGGCTCTGGATACCGGCCGCCATCGCCGCGAGGTGCTCGCCGTCGTCCCGGCTCAGCCCCTGCGAGGAAGCCATCAACAACCCGTCGGTGGAGAGCGCGACCGCATGCTCGGCCTGCTTCACCCGGCCCACCAGATCATCCAGCAACCACGTCAGGTCGGCACTCGAAGCCGTCTTCTGGGCCACTTCGTCGTCCTCTTCTCGCCCGGCAGTTGCGCCGTATTCGTCTTGGGCTTGACCGTCACACCACGCGGGAACCCGCAGCGCCGGTGCTCGGTCAGGTGGCTTGCGGTTCCTCGTCGGTCGAGTCGGGCGTCGCGCCCGACGCGCCGCCGAGCAGTCGCGCCGCGTCGGTCCGCCCGCGCCGGGTGCCGGTCTGATAGGAGCTCATCATCCGGCGTACCTGCTCGGGTGGCCGTACCACGTCCTCCTCGTCGGACTCGGTCGCCGCCGGGTCGTCGCGCAGCTCGGGCACGATGTTCGCCTGGCGGACGCGAACCGGCAGGCCGGAGCCGGTGCGGTCCGTCTCGGCCCGCGCCGGGACCGGACCGCCGTCGGCGCTCGGCTCGCCGCCACCGGCGCCGACCCGCTCCACGGCGGGCAGGCCGGTCGGCACCGTCGGGCCCTCCAGGGCCGGCTGGCCCGGGACACGCCGGGCCCGCGTGGGCAGGTCCGCCGCCGCGGTCCGCTGGCGGGTGGGGAGTACGACGTCCTTGTCGCCCTCGTCCGTCTGCTCGGTGGTGGTACTGCTCTCGGTCAGCGCCGGTGCGACCGGGGTGACCGGCTGCGGGGCGCCTGCCGCGCTGGTGTCCATCGCCGCGGTGGCGACCGCGACCGTCGAGAGGCTGGCGGGACGACCGCCCTCGACGGAGCCGGCCGCGGTCGGGCCGGCCGGCAGCGCGATGGCCGTCGGGCCGGCCGGGATCGCGCCGGAGTTCTCCGGGTCGGTACCGTTCGCCGTGATCAGCTCCAGCGGGATGAGGACGACGGCGGTGGTGCCGCCGTACGCCGATTCCTTGAGGCGGACCCGCACGCCGTGTCGTTCGGTCAGCCGGCTCACCACGTAGAGGCCGAGGCGGGCGGCGTTGGCCAGGTTCAGCTCGGACTGGTCGACGATGCGGTGGTTCGCCGCCGCCAGGTCCTCCTCGCTCATGCCGAGGCCCCGGTCCTCGATCTCGATGGCGAACCCGTTCGCCACGAGCTGGCCGCGGACCTCCACGGTGGTGTGCGGCGGCGAGAACGACAGGCCGTTCTCGATCAGCTCGGCGAGCAGGTGGATGATGTCGCCGACCGCCCGGCCGGCGAGCGAGACAGCGCCCAGCGGCAGCACGTTGACGCGGGTGTAGTCCTCCACCTCGGCCACCGCGCCGCGCACGACGTCCACCATCGGGACGTTGCGCCGCCAGGCCCGGCCCGGGGTGGAGCCGGAGAGCACGATCAGGTTCTCCGCGTTACGCCGCATCCGGGTGGCCAGGTGGTCGACCCGGAACAGGTCCTCCAGCTCCTCCGCGTCGTGCTCGCGCCGCTCCATCGCGTCGAGCAGGGTGAGCTGGCGGTGAACCAGCGCCTGCGTACGTCGGGCCAGGCTGAGGAATACCTCGCGGACGTTGCGGCGCAGGTCGGCCTGCTCGACGGCGGTGCGCAGGGCGGTCTCCTGGACGGCGTTGAACGCCTTGCCGACCTGGCCGATCTCGTCGGTGCCGAACTCCAGCGGGGGCGCTTCGGTGGCGACGTCGACCTCCTCGCCACGGCCGAGCCGAGCGACCACGCGGGGCAGCCGCTCGTCGGCGAGCTGCCAGGCGGCCTCTCGCAGCCGGTCGAGCTGGCGCAGGAGGGTACGGGCCGTGGTGATCGAGACGACGACCGAGGCGATGACGGCGAGCAGCCCCAGGCCGGTGGCGAGCACGAGTCGGACGACGACCATCACGGCCACGCCGGTGGCCCGACCGACGATGTCGTCGCCGCCGTCGACGACGGCGTCGTTCACCTCGGCGAGCGCCGGCTCGACGGTGCCGCGCCACTGTTCGGAGCCGACCGGCAACTGGGTCGCCGGCCGGCCCTCGCGGATGATGCTGTCCTGTACGGCGCGCAGCCGGCTGAACGCCTCGCCCTCGACGAGCTGTCGGTAGCGGCGCTGATCGGCGTCGGCGAGCCGGGCCTGGGTCTCCTCGCCGAGGAACCGCTCGGCGCCGACCAGGCTGACGTAGCGGGCGTACTCGGGACCGCTGATCCGACCGGTGCCGAAGAGGCCGCTGAGCAGCGCGTCCTCCTGCGAGATCAGCTCCTTCATCCGGTTGAGCTGGATCAGGGCGGCCGCGTCGGCGGCGATCTCCTTGTCGTCGAGGCTGCCGGTGACGTCGTAGATCCGGAAGATCGATTCGATGGCGTCCGTGTAGGCATCGGCGGCGGAGATCCGGTCGACCTTGCGGCCGAGCACGTCGGCCCGGGTCTGCTTCAACTCGTCGATCTGCGCGATCGTCTCGTCGAGCTGGACGTCGAGGGCCGAGCTGCCGGCCACGTCGACCTGCCAGTTGCGGACCGAGTCGGCGAAGTCGTCCGCCAGTTGGGTGGCCTTGCGCTGCTCGGCCTCCAGGGCCGCGCGCTGCGCGGCGTCGGGGTTGCTGAGGTACGCCTGGGTCAGCCGCCGCTCGAGCTGAAGCTCCTGCAGCAGGGGTTCGCTGGGCGCGTAGACCTTGCTGTTGAGCAGCTGGACACCGAGCAGGTTGAAACCGTCCCGCAGGGTGACCCACGCCGCGAACATCCAGAGCGCGACCAGGGAGAGCAGCAGGGCGACAACCTTGGTGCGGATACTCGTACCGCGAGAACGCATTGAACCGTCCCAGGCAGGGCGTTGACTCAGCTCATCAACGGGTGATCATGGAGGACGACGTCCCGCCACGGCGGGGCGTACGGGGCTGAGGCTCTGCGTACGCTAGCAGTGTCCACACAACCCCTCAAGTCGCTGTTTTTGTTGCCTGGTAACCACAATCCACCACCGAACGGTCGACCTCGCCCAGATGGGCGGAGGCGAGCCGACAGGCAGCCAGGACAGCCGCACGAACGATCGCGGTAGGACAGTACAGCTCTTTGCCGTACCACAGTGGAGGGTCCGACCGGTCGGACCGCTGGTGGAGATAGGCATGGCCGCGCGCCACCGCGTGGTCGACCCGGGGCGCTCCGGTCGGCACGGCCACCAGCACCTGCAGGGCGTACGCGGTCTCCTCGGCCGTGCCGTCCCACCGCCCCCACGACCCGTCGGCCCGCTGGCTGTCCAGCACCCAACTCCCCGCCCGGTCGAGCGCCTCGGCCGCCACTGGGCCACGACCGAACTCCGCCAGGGCCAGCACGCAGCAGGCCGTCGCGTAGTACGGCGAGGCGTGCCACCGGTCCTGCCAGCGGCCGTCGGCGAGCTGGTGCGCCGGCAGCACGGCGCTGAGCCGGTCGACCGTCCGGTGGTACCGCGCGTCCGCTCCGGGGTGCCCGGTCACATACTGGCCGAACGCGTCCAGCACGTGCGCGTTGGTGGTGACCGAGAAGCCGTCCTCATTGCCCGGCCAGGTGCCGAAGCCGTCCGCCGTCTCGTACGCCCACAGGCCCGCCGGGTCGGCGGGGTGGCCGAGCCGGGCCAGCGCGTCCAACGTGACCGAGGTGGTGTCGGCGTCGGTCGGCAGACCCTCGCCGGTGGCGACGCCCTCGGCGGCGGTGGCCGCGGCCAGGGTGCGCAGCACGCCCGTCGGCGGGTCGAGCGCGACACCCGCACGGCGCAGGCCGCTGAGCACCCAGGCCCGCTCGAACACGGTGATCGGGGTCGGACAGGGCACCGGCCCGTCGCTGTCGCGGATCAGCGTCCGCAGGAACGTGTACGCGGCGGGGCCGGCGTCCGGGCCGGCGACGCTCAGCCAGGCGGCGGTCGCGGCGGGTGACGCGCCGACGGCGATGAGGGTCGGCCCGGCGTCGGCCGGCGTCGCGCCCAGCACCTCGTAGAAGTGGGCCAGCTTCGCCGGCAGCGGCGCCCCGGCGGCGACCGCGCCGCGTACCGCGCGCAGTCGGTCGGGACCGAGCCCGGCGGGCAGCGCGAGCGGTGGGCGGGGCAACCGGTCGGCGACCGCCCGGTTCAACCAGGTCAGCCGCCCGTTGATCGACTCGACCAGGGCGGGAACGATGAGGTCCAGCGCCGGGGTGTCGGGCAGTGCCCGCGCGTGCGTGGCGAGCAGGCGGCCGGTGAGCGCGTCCAGCCCGCGCCGCACCGGGGTGAGCAGGTGCGGACCGGCAGATCCCCCGTCGGCCAGGGCCGCGAGCAGGGCGTCGACGGCGCTGAGGGTGGGCACCAGGGCGTACCCCTCGGGTGGGCCCCACGCGCCGTCGGGGCGTTGCCCGCGCAGCAGGAAGCCGATCCGCTGGTGGTGCCCCGGCAGCCAGGGAGCGTCGGCGACCAGGCGGCCGCTCTCGTACACCGAGGGGGCTACCTGCCCCCACGGTCGCAGCGCCAGGCCGGCGATCAGCTCACGCGCGGCGTCGGTGGCGGGTTGGGCCAGCACGTGCCCCGGGGCCTCACTCATCGCGTGCTCCCCAGAAGTCCGAGAGCTGGTAGAAGCCACCCGTGAAGGAGATCTGCCGGTGCAGGTAGTCCGCCTGGCGGGGGCAGCGCTCGGCGAGGGCCGCCAGGTCGCCCCGGGATCGGCTGGTCAGCTCGGCGAGCCGGGCGTGCACCCGCGCCGGGTCGTCGACCAGCAGCAGGGCGTTCAGGTCGCCCCACTCGGCGTCCCGTTCGTGCGTGGCCAGGTCGTTGACCAGCCGCAGCACCCGCTGCACGCCACGGCCGGCGTCGAGCAGGTCGGTCAACTGGGCGAGGGTCTTGTCGTCGGCGGTGGCGATCCAGTGGGTGGCGTTGACGAAGGAGCAGGCCAGGTTGTCGGCGTTGTCCAGATAGCGGTCCAGGTCCGGCAGGCGCTGCCCGGTGGTCGGGTCGGTCGGCAGGTTCTTCCAGTCCCACTCCCGCGACACGGCGGCGAGCATCCGGGCCAGCTCCTCGCGCCAGATCGGGCGCAGGCGGTGGAACGCCGGCACGTTGGCCAGCTCGTCGCGTAGGTCGGCCAACAGCCGCGCGAGGTGCCGGCCGGGCGGGGGTGCGGCGCCGTCGGCGACCGCCAGGCAGTCGGTGACGATCGCCCGGACGTCGTCGGCCGACCGGGCGAGGTAGTCGACCTGCCAGTCGGCGGCGAAGACCCAGAGCAGGGTACGGGTGGTGATCCGCAGTTCGGCGGCGGTGTGCCACGGCGCGGTGAACGCGATCGCGGTGGCCACCGAGCTGAGCAGCGCGGCGTCGAACGGCGCGGCGTCGAAGAGTTCCGGGTGGGCGGCGGTGACGCCCTGGAGGTCGCGGACGCCTCGTACGGCGAGCGCGCACACCCGGCCCTGCTCGGCGACGGCGTCGGGCCCGGCCTGCACCGGCCACGGCGCGCCGGTCACGAGGCGACCGGACGTTCGACCGGGGTGACGATCAGCTCGGCCCGCTGCTTGGGTTGCAGCGAGGCGCCGAGCCGGGGTGTGAGGCCGACGGGCTCGCGCAACCGGAACCGGAACCGGCTCAGCACGGTGCTGACGATGAGCTGCGCCTCCAGCAGGAACAGGTACTGCCCGAGGCACTGGTGCGGCCCACCCCCGAAGGGGAAGTACGAGTAGCGGTAGCGCCGGCGGGGCTTCTCCGGCGCGAAGCGCTCCGGGTCGAACAGGGTCGGATCGTCCCAGAAGGTCGACATCCGCTGGGTGACGTACGGGCTGACCAGCACGGTGCCACCCGCCTTGATCCGCACACCGCCCAGCACGTCGTCCGCGACGGCGGTACGGGGGATCATCCAACCGGCCGGGTAGAGCCGCAGCATCTCGTCGAGCACCATGCGGCCGTAGCGCAGCTGCGGCAGGTGCTCGCGGCCGACCCGTTCGGAACCGACCACCCGCTCGATCTCGTCGGTCATCAGCTCCGCCACGTCGGGCCGGGACGCCAGCACCGGCCACAGCCAGGAGAGCAGCGCGATCGTGGTCTCGGTGGCGGTGGAGAACATCGCGACCACGTCGCCGCGGATCGCGTACTCGTCGGGCTCGCTGCCGTCGGCGCGCGGCCGGCAGAGGGTGGAGATGATGTCGTCGCCGTCGGTGGGCCGGGCCCGGGCCTCCCGAATGATCGGCAGGACCACCTCGTCGATGGTGCGCACCGCCTCGCGGAAGGGCCGGTCGCCGGGCATCGGCACCGCGTACGGCACGAACGGCACCAGCAGGCGTGGGAGCATCGCGGTGGTGACGGTGTCCAGCGCGGCGCTGATCCGTAGCGCGTCCGGCACCGAGATGCGGTCGGCGAAGAGCACCCGCATGGTGGTCCGGAGCACGATCCGGGTCAGTTCCGCGCCGCCGTCGATCGGGCGGCCGTCGCGGGCCGGCTCCAGCCACTCGTCGACGGCCTCGTTGATCGCCTCGGCCATCCGGTCGACGAGCGTCTCGGCCCGCTTCGCGGTGAACAGGGGTTGCAGCGCTGCGCGGCTGGACTCCCAGATCTCACCCTCGGCGACCAGGATGGCGTCGCCGACGATCCGGCGGACCGGCCGCCACAACAGGCCCTCCCCGTCGCGGGTGTAGTTGGCAACGTTGTCCCTCAGCACTCGTTGCAGGTGCTCGGGATGGCTGACGAGGTAGGGACGGAACGAGCCGAGGTTCAGCCGGACGACGTCGCCACCGGCGGCGTCCGCGAAGCCGACGAGCGCGCCGAGCGGATCTCGGACCAACGCGGGCAGGGCATGACGGAGTGGGATCATCCGGGGTTCGGTGCTGACGGGGGCGGGGCCGGCATCGGACTCCTGGGACATGCGCTGTCTCCTCGTCGCCCCGGCGGCCTGGGCGGTCCACTTCGGCCGGTCGGGACTGTGAAATTTTCACCTTCTGGGCGTCGGAAGCATCTCACCAATTCCGGGACACCTCTAGACCTGTGACCGGTGAGATTCGATCGTCGCCCTAGACGAGCATCGATGTCTGCGCCCCGGTCGGTCCTGAGTGGATAATCAGGAGCCGGCACCGGCGCAGGTCGCACCGGTAGATCGATCCGCCACCGCCGCCGGCCGGTCCGGACGACGACGGTTCCGTGGTCGGTCGTCCACCGGACCCGCCGGGGCGGGCCGCGCCCGGGCAGTCCCAGAGGGCGGGCAGCGCAGTGAGCAAGGACGCACCGGTACCCCCGAATCCGGGCGATGACGGGCACCCTGTGCCAGGCTCTGTGGCATGGACGACAAGACCATCCTGAACCGGATCTCCGAGCTGGTCGACGAGGAGCACCGGCTGCGCTCGGAGGCCCAGGCCCACGAGTCCGGCACCGAGGGCGAGACCAGCGAGCGGCTGCGCGCCCTGGAGGAATCCCTCGACCAGTGCTGGGACCTGCTGCGCCGCCGCCGGGCCGCCCGCTCCACCCACGGCGACCCCGACTCGCAGGGCGAACGCCCCAAGCCCGAGGTGGAGCGCTACCTGCAGTGATCGACACGGGCGGGTCGGGCGGCCACCTCGGCCACCCGACCCGCTGCGGTCAGCGGAGGCCCGCCTCGCGCAGCAACTCCCCCGTCAGCACGGCGGGATCGGCCTGCTCGGCGCTCAGCCCCCGGGCCACGAACCAGGCGCTGACCACCCGCACGTCGCGGGCCAGGAATTCGGGCCCCTGCGGGTTCGCCACCACGTCGACCACCTGCGGCAGGTCGATCACGACCAGCCGCCCGGAGTGCACGAGCAGGTTGTACGGCGACAGGTCGCCGTGCGCGTAGCCCGCCCGGGCCAGCACGCGCAGCGCCTCGACCAGCTGGCCCCACAGGTCGCGCAGCTCGGCCGGGCCGGGCCGTAGCTGCGCCAGCCGGGGCGCCGCCAGGCCCGACTCGGCGTCGCCGACGAACTCCAACATCAGCTCGGTGCCCCGCAACTGCACGGGGTACGGCACGGCGATCCGGTCGTTTCCGGCGCCGATCTCCCAGAGCCGCGCCAGCGCCGCGAACTCGGCCGCCGCCCACTGCCCGGCGATCATCTGGCGACCGAAGGCCGTCCGGCCGACCATCGCCCGCATCTCCCGCGAGCGCCGCACCCGGCGGCCCTCCAGGTAGCCGGCGTCGCGGTGGAACAGCCGATGCTCGGGGTCCCGGTACCGCTTCACCGCCAGCAGGCAGGACCGGTCCGTGTCCGGCACCGCCCGGCGGACCAGGTGGACGTCCGCCTCCTTGCCGGTCTTCAGCACACCCAGCTCGGTGTCCTTGGCGGCCAGTTCGGTGACCAACCAGTCCGGGTACGGCGGTGGCCCGTGCACCGCGTCGTCCCAGGACGACCAGCGCTCGCCGGTGTCGGGATCGGGCTCGGTGTCGGGATCGGCGGGCGACTCGGTGGGACGGGCCCGCTTCAGGAACTGTGGTTCGTCGTCGTCGAAGCGGCGCTTGCCGCGGGTCCGGCGCTCCAGCGCCGGGAGGTCATGATCGCGCACTGTGGTGAGGTTCCCTTGATCGAGGCTGAGATAGGCAGCGGAAAGCGACCTGCGAAGACGGCCATGGCCGACCTCCTCTCCTCGAACGGGCGGTACGCCCGGTGCACGATGCGCCGCCATCCTCGCGGCAGCTCGGACGGCGGGTCAACCGAATTACGCTGGGACGCGACGGCGTTCCCCGTCAGCTCGCGGTGGAAGCGTCAGCTCGACAGCGGTGGCCGCGTCAGCCAGCGGCGGAAGCGTCAGCTCACAACGGTGGCGAAGTCAGCTCGCGAGGACCGTGGCGACGGCGGCGATCAGCCCGTCCACCGTGCGGCTCGGCGCGAACCGGACGTCCGACCAGGTCCGCCCCCGGTGCAGCCAGACGCTGGGCAGCCCCACCGCGGCGGCGCCGCCGATGTCCGCCTCCGGGCTGTCGCCGACCACCCACGCGCCACGCAGCGGCATCCGGACGCGCTGCGCGGCGAGCGCGAAGATCCGCGGGTTGGGCTTGCTGACCCCGGCCTCCTCGGAGATCACCCAGTCGGCGACGTAGCGGTCCAGGCCGGTACGACGGATCTTGGCGTCCTCCAGGCGTACCGTGCCGTTGCACACCACCACGGGCACCCACCCCGCGTCGTCGGCGATGCGCAGCGCGCAGGCGGTCAGCGGGTCGAGCCGGGTCTGCGCCACCACCCCGTCGTGCAGCTCCTCCACCAGGTCGATCGAGGGGATACGCAGCTCGTAGCGGTCCCGGATCGCGTCGGCCAGGTCCCAGCGGTCGGTCAACCCGTCCGCGTCGAGCGAGACCAGCCAGTCGATGTCGGTGGGGGGCGCGCCGATGCGGTCCAGGAAGCGCTCACCCCAGCGGCGGAAGGGCCCGGCCCGGTCCAGCAGGGTGTTGTCCAGGTCCAGCAGGAGCAGTGGCACTCGGGCACCCTACGGGACCGACGTGTCCGCCAACAGACCCGCGTGTTTCGACTTCACGATGGGCTTAACCGGTCAGCGACATCCGCGCGCCGCCCTGGCCCGGCAGCAGATCGGCGAGCATCGAATGGGCTGCCCGGGTGCTGGTGAGCACGGCCGGGTCGAGGGTCGCCACGAGCGTGTCCGTGCCCTCGTCGGCGCCCCGGGCGAGCGTACGTCCCTGCGGGTCGTAGATCGCCGCGCCGCCGTTGAACCGCCACGGGTCGCTGCCGCCGACGGCGTTGGCGAAGACCACGAACATCGTGTTGTCCACTGCCCGCGCCGCGTAGTACAGGTCCCGGCGGTGCTCCGAGCCGGCCAGGTAGCCGCTGGGACACAGGTAGGCGTGCGCGCCGTCGAGCGCGGCGGCCCGACCATGCTCCGGGAAACAGCCGTCGTAGCAGATGCCCAGCCCGAGCCGCCAGTCGTCGACGAGCAGCGTGGCGCCCCGCCCACCGGGGCTGAACAGGTCGCGCTCGTCGCCCCAGAGCTGCTGCTTGTCGTACCCGACCCGGACGGCGCCAGCGCGGTCGACCACGAGAGCGGCGATGGTCCGCCGGTCGTCCGGGTGCCGAACCGCGGCGCCGACCACCACGGTGACCCCGGCGGTCCGTGCCGCCGCCCGCAGCGGGTCGAGCCGACCGTCGGCGACCAGCCCGGCCGGGTCGGCCGCCACGTGGGTGCCGACCGGATCGGCGGCGAGGGTCGGCGGGTGGTACGCGCACAGGTACAGCTCGGGGAGGACGACCACCCGGGCGCCCTGGCCGGCGGCGAGCCGGACCAGCTCGGCGGCGGCCGCCGCGTTGCCGGCGACGTCACCGGGCGCCGGGGTGGCCTGGACGGTGGCGACGGTCAGCGGGCCGGACGGCGCGGGGTACGAGCGGGTCACGGGTGGATCGTAAACGTCGCGTTACCAAGCCGTACGTACGGTTTGCACCGCCCGGGGTGACCTGCGACGATCGAGGTGTGCCCAGAGTAAGTCAGGACCAGCTCGACGCGCGCCGGCAGGAGATCCTTGCCGCGGCCCGGGCGTGTTTCGCCCGACTCGGCTACGAGGGGGCCACCGTCCGCCGCCTCGAGGAGGCCACCGGCCTGTCCCGGGGTGCCATCTTCCACCACTTCCGCGACAAGGACTCCCTCTTCCTCGCCGTCGCCGAGGACGACGCCGCCGCCATGGTCGAAACGGTCGCCCGTAACGGTCTGGTGCAGGTGATGCGCGACCTGCTGGCCCGCGCCGTCTCGCCGGACACCACCGGCTGGCTGGGCAGCCAACTGGAGGTGTCCCGCCGGCTGCGCACCGATCCGGCGTTCGCCAAGCGCTGGGCGGAGCGGTCCGCCGCGATCGCGGAGGCGACCCGGGACCGGCTGGCCCGCCAGCGCGACGCCGGGGTGCTGCGCGAGGACGTACCGATCGACGTGCTGGCCCAGTTCCTGGAGCTGGCCTACGACGGCCTGGTGCTGCACCTGGCCATGGGCCGGCCGGCCGGTGACCTGGGCCCGGTGCTGGACCTGGTCGAGGAGGCCGTCCGCCGCCGCTGAGCGGTGTTGCCGCCGCCGCCGACGGCACGGACGCCCCGGGCCGGCGGCATGGCGTCGGTGCTCCACAATGGGGCCGCCGACCCCTCCGGTGACAGGAGCAGCCGATGATCGTCCACGCCGCCTCGGGCGACACCTGGGGTGTCCCCGGTCCGACCTTCCTCCGGCTCTACCTGGTGGCGGCCGTGGTGCTGGTCACCATCGCGGTCCTGCACCGGGTACGTCTCAGCACCGGCGCGGAACCCCTCGTCGCCGAGCCACTCGGCCCCCAGGAGGTCGCCTACCTCAACGGTGGGCCGGCCCTCGCGGTGCACGCCGCGCTGGGCGGCCTGCGGAGCAGCGGCGCGATCGACGTCGGTCCGGATCGTCACCTGCTCACCACCGGCCCGACCCCCACCGGGCTCACCCCGCTGGAGCAGGCGATCCACTGGGCCGCCCACCAGGGCACCCGAGCCCGGGACCTCGCCCAGAACCAGCGGGTCGCCGCCGCGCTCGACCAGCTCGGCACCAGCCTCGAAGGGCGCGGACTACGCGTGAGCCAGGCGCAACAGGCCTCCGCACGACAGTGGCGCATCCTCCTCGCCGCCCTGCTGGTGTTCGGCGTCGTACGGCTGTTCGCCGGCCTGGCCAACGGGCGTCCGGTGGGCTTTCTGCTGCTCACCCTCATCGGCGTGGCGGTGGCGGTGCTGCTGCTCTGGCGGGTGCCCCAGACCACGCGGGCCGGCCGCCACGCGCTCCGCGACCTGCGGAGCCGACACCACCACCTCGCCCCCGACTCGTCCCCCGCGTACGCCACCTACGGCGCGGCCGGCGCGGCGATGGGTGTGGCGCTGTACGGCACGGCGTCGCTGTGGGCCATCGACCCGGGCTTCGCCGCTCAGGCCGAGATCCAGCGCCAGGCGATCGCCAGCAGCGGCTGGTCGTCGGGTGCCGGCACCGGGTCGTCGGGTACGACCGGCAGCTCCTGCGGCGGCGGCAGCTCCTGCAGTGGAGGCGGCGGGTGCGGCGGCGGTGGGTGCGGCGGATGACCGGCCCGTACGGCGTCGGCATCGGTTGGCGTCCCGAGATCGCCGGTTTCGTGGCCGAGCTGCCCGGGTTGCGCTTCGTCGAGGTGGTGGCCGAGTCGGTGACGTCGACCGGGCCACTCCCGGTCGGGCTGACGCGGCTGCGCGAGCGCGGCGTGACAGTCGTACCCCATGGGGTGCGGCTCTCCCTCGGCGGCGCCGAACCGGTCGACCCGGCCCGCGTCGCCCACCTGGCCGCCGTCGCGCAGCGGGTGGACGCCCCGCTGGTCAGCGAGCACATCGCGTTCGTGCGGGCCGGCGGGCTGGAGGCCGGGCACCTGCTGCCGCTCCCCCGCAGCCGGGAGGCGGTCGACGCGGTCTGCGCGAACGTGGCCCGCGCGCAGGCCGAGCTGCCGGTGCCGATCGCGCTGGAACCGATCGCCGCCCTCTTCGACTGGCCCGACGACGAGCTGGACGAGGCGGACTTCCTCACCGAGATCCTGGACCGGACCGGCGCGCTGCTGCTGCTGGACGTCGCCAACGTGCACGCCAACGCCCGCAACCGGGGCACCGACCCGCTCGCGCTGCTCGACCGGCTGCCCCTGGACCGGATCGGCTACGTGCACGTGGCCGGCGGGGCCGAACGCGGCGGTTTCTACCACGACACGCACACCCATCCCATGCCGCCGGAGGTGCTGGAGCTGGTCGGCGCGCTCTGTGCCCGGCGACGGCCACCGGCGCTGCTGCTGGAGCGCGACGGCGGGTACCCGCCGGCCGCCGAGCTGCGCGCCGAACTGGACGCCCTGGCCGCAGCGTCCGGCTTCCCGGCCGTGACATGACCGGCGCTGTCACGGGCGACTCCCAGGGCGCGCACGAGCTGCCCCAGCCCCGCCCCGGCCTGGCCGCGCGGCAGGCGGAGCTGGTCGCGACGCTGGTCGCCGGAGGTCCGACGCCGGCCGGATTCGCGGTGGGGCCGCTGGCCGTCGCCCGGGCGGCGCTGCTGAACAAGCGCGCCGGCGAGGTGGCCCGGCACTGGCCAGGGCTCGCCGCCGGCCTCGGCGCCGCGTGGCCCGCGACCTTCGCCGACTGGGCCGCCGGCCGCCCCACGGTGGGCTCCCTGCGCGACGGCTGGGATCTGGCCCGGGCCCTGCGCGGGCGGGCGGCGCTGCCGCCGTCGGGCGCGGAGGAGCTGGCGGTCCGGGAGGCGACTCTGCGCTACGACGGGCGCACCGCGCCACGTCCGCGCCGACTGCCAGCCGTGAACCGCGCCGGCGGCGCCGTCGCGGTGCAGGTCGCCGGTCGGGTACGGCTGCTGCGCCCCGCCGCCAACGTTGGCGGGGACGCTCCGGATCGGGCAGGATCGGCGTTATGGATCTCGGACTGACCGACCGCGTGTACGTGCTGACCGGCGCCTCCCGCGGCCTGGGTTACGCGACGGCGCAGTGCCTGGTCGCCGACGGTGCCCGGGTGGTGCTCTCGGCGCGGGACGCGGACGCGGTGGCCGCCGCCGCCGAGCAGCTGGGCGGTCCGGGCAAGGCGGTCGGCGTCGCCGCGGACCTGACCGACCCGCAGACCCCGGAGCGGCTCGTCGCGGCGGCCCGCACCCACTTCGGCCGGCTCGACGGCGCGCTGATCTCGGTCGGCGGCCCGCCCGCCGGCAACGCCGCGTCGATCACCGACGAGCAGTGGCGGAACTCCTTCGAGACCGTCTTTTTGGGCACCGTCCGCACCGCGCGCACCGTCGCCGGGGCGCTGCCCGACGGGGGCGCGATCGGGCTGGTGCTGTCCACGTCGGCCCGTGGGCCGGTGCCCGGCCTCGGCATCTCCAACGGCCTGCGGCCCGGCCTCGTCGGCGTCGCCAAGGACATCGCCGACGACTACGGCCCGCGCGGCGTACGCGTCGTCGGCCTGCTGCCCGGCCGGATCATGACCGACCGCAACCGGGAGCTGTTCGCCGCGACCGGCGACCCGGAGCGCGCCCGCGCCGAGGCGAAGGCCCTCATCCCGTTGCGACGCCTCGGCGACCCGGCCGAGTTCGGTCGGGTGGCCGCCTTCGTGCTCTCCCCCGCCGCGAGTTACCTGACCGGCCTCACCGTGCCGGTCGACGGCGGCGCGCTGCGGGGCCTGTGACAACGGGCGGCCGCGGCGGCGATGTGCCGTCGGCGCTCGGCCATTCCGGCCCGGGTGTCACGCCTCCCCGGCCCACCCGAGCGGAGCTGGCGGCGGCTGCGGACCGGACCATTCCGGACGTGCTCGCGCCAGGGCTGGCGGTGCTCTTCGTCGGCATCAACCCGGGCCTCTGGTCGGCGGCCACCGGCTGGCACTTCGCCCGCCCCGGTAACCGGTTCTGGCCGGCGCTGCACCTGGGCGGATTCACTCCCCGCCTGCTGCACCCGAGCGAGCAGGACGACCTGCCGGCCCTCGGGCTCGGCATCACCAACATGGCCGCCCGGGCCAGCGCCCGTGCCGACGAGCTGACCGCTGAGGAACTCCTCGACGGCGCGGCGATCCTGACCGACAAGGTGGCCCGGTACCGGCCACAGTGGGTGGCCGTGGTGGGAGTGACCGCGTACCGGATCGGTTTCCAACGACCAAAGGCCACCTTCGGACCCCAGCCGGAGTCGCTGGCCGGCTCCCGGCTCTGGGTGCTACCCAACCCGAGCGGCCTGAACGCCCACTTCACACCGGTGACGCTGGGCGCGGCCTTCGCCGAACTACGGACGGCCACCAACCCGCCCGACCGCGCCCCACCCCGCTGATCATGAAGTTATTGCCACGACACGCCGACACGAGTGGCGATAACTTCATGATCAACCGGGGTGGGAATGATCGGGCGGCATTGTTCGGCACCGATACCCTGCACGCATGGCCCGCATTCTGCTCCCACTGTTCCTGGTGCTCGTCCTCGCGTTGGTCGTCTTCGTGGCACTACGGCGCCGACGCAGGGTTGCCCGGTCGGACGACCGGCAGGCGGGGCTGGATTCCGCGCGCAAGGCGATCCGCCAGAGCGCGCGGGAAACCCGCAAGCGTCGCCGGGGCAGCCTTCGCGGCAAGGGCGGCGGCGGTGACCAGAACCTGGCCTCCGACGCGGGCGTGACGAGCGACTCCGGCGGCATGCCGTAGTGCGACCAGCCGGCCTGTTGATCGACTCGACGTCGAGGAAGTCGGGCTTTAGAAGCGACCGGGATACCGCGAGTTCCGCGAACCCGGGTGGATCAACCAAACGACGGGTCAGTTGGCGGCGGCGGGCGGCATTGCCTCGTCGGCGACGTACGTGCCCAGGGGCATGACCACCGGCTCGGGGCCGGTCGCGTCCACGAAGGGGCGGGGCGAGTCGGCGACCGCGAACTGGGTGCGGTACAGCTCGGCGTAGAGCCCGCCGACGGCGACCAGCTCGTCGTGCCGGCCCCGCTCGACGATCCGACCGCCGTCGAGCACGAGGATCTGGTCGGCGTCCCGGACGGTGGAGAGCCGGTGCGCGATCACCAGGGCGGTGCGTCCGGCCAGCGCCACCGACAGCGCACGCTGCACCGCGGCCTCGCTCTCCGAGTCGAGGTGCGCGGTCGCCTCGTCGAGGATGACGATCGACGGGGCCTTGAGCAGCAGTCGGGCGATGGCGATCCGCTGCTTCTCGCCGCCGGAGAAGCGGTAGCCGCGCTCCCCCACCGTCGTGTCCAGCCCGTCGGGCAGCGACCGGACCAGGTCGGCGACCTGGGCGCCGGCGAGCGCGGCCCAGATCTCGTCGTCGGTGGCGTCGGGCTTGGCGTAGCGCAGGTTCTCGGCGATGGTCTCGTGGAACAGGTGCGAGTCCTGGGTGACCACGCCGATCTCGTCGCGCAGGGAGGCGAGCGTCGCGTCGCGCACGTCCACCCCGCCGACCAGGACCTGACCGTCGGTGACGTCGTAGATCCGGGAGATGAGCATCGACAGCGTCGACTTCCCCGCGCCCGACGGCCCCACCAGGGCGACCATCTGGCCCGGCTCGACGCTGAACGAGACGCCCTTGAGCACCGGCTCGTTTACCGTACGGTCGAGGGTGGCGACCTCCTCCAGCGAGGCGAGGGAGATCTCGGCCGCGCTGGGATAGCGGAAGCGCACGTCGCGGAAGTCGACCCGGCCGGCGCCCCGGGGCACCGGGACGGCGTCGGGCTTCTCCACGATGCCGGGCTTGAGGTCGAGCACCTCGAAGACCCGGTCGAAGGAGACCAGCGCGCTCATCACGTCCACGCGGACGTTGGAGAGCGCGGTGAGCGGCCCGTACAGGCGGGTCAGCAGCAGCGCGAGGGTCACGACGGTGCCCGCGCTGACGCCGCCGGTGACGGCGAGCCAGCCGCCGAGACCGTAGGTGAGCGCCTGCGCCAGCGAGGCGACCAGCAGCATCGCCACGAAGAACGTCCGCGAGTACATGGCGGACTGGATCCCGATGTCGCGGACCCGCTCGGCGCGGCCGGCGAACCGGCGGGCCTCGATGTCGGGTTGGCCGAAGAGTTTCACGAGCAGCGCGCCGGCCACCCCGAACCGCTCGGTCATCGTCGCGTTCATCTTGGCGTCGAGGTTGTACGCCTCGCGCGTGATGTCGGCCAGCCGCCGGCCCACCCGGCGTGCCGGGATGATGAAGATCGGCAGCAGCACCAGCGAGAGCGCGGTGATCTGCCAGGAGAGGGTGAACATCACCGCGGCGGTGAGCACCAGTTGGATGACGTTGCTGACCACGCCGGACAGGGTGGAGGTGAACGCGCGCTGCGCGCCGAGCACGTCGTTGTTGAGCCGGCTGACCAGGGCGCCGGTCTGGGTGCGGGTGAAGAACTGCAACGGCATCCGCTGCACGTGGTCGTAGACGCGGGTGCGCAGGTTGAGGATGATGCCCTCGCCGATGCGGGCGGAATACCACCGCTGGGCCAGGGACAGCAACGCGTCGGCGACCGCCAGCCCGGCGATGAACAGGGCCAACCGGATGACGAGCCGACCGGCCTCGGTGCCGCCCCGGTTGATCGCGTTGATGACGTCACCGGCGAGCACCGGCGTGGCGACGCCGATGATGGCGGCGAGCACGACCGTGGCCAGGAAGACGACGATGTCGCGCCGGTAGGGCTGGGCGAAGGCGACGATGCGGCGGGCCACCCCGCTCTTGAGCCGGTGGGTGGAGACCTCGTCGCGGTTGCGCATCGACCGGAGCATGCTCCACCCGGCCATGCCACCGCCGGACATCGGGCTGGACACCACTCACCTCCGGGTCGTCGGGCGGACCGCGCTGTCGGGTCAATTCTCCCGACAGGTGTGACAACCTCGCTCGTAACCCGGATCTTCCCGCGCGGTCCTTACTATTCGCCCCGGCCGGCGAGATCGCGCAGGCGGCGGGTCTGCGCCTCGCGCTCGGCCCGCTGCTGGTCGGCGTGCGACCGCCCGGCCGCGCCGGCGAGCAACGCCTTGATCTCCACCACCGCGTCGCGCGGGCCGGCCAACAGGCCCGCCGTGAGGTCACGGACCGCGTCGTCCAGCTCCCCCGGGGGTACGACGAGAGTCGCCAGCCCGATCCGGTCGGCCTCGGCGGCGTCCAGCCGGCGGCCCGTGGCGCAGATCTCCAGCGCCCGGGAGTAGCCGACGAGCTCCACGAGGCGCTTCGTGCCGGCCAGGTCGGGCACCAGCCCGAGCGTCACCTCGGCCATCGAGAACCTCGCGTCGGCGGCGAGGACCCGCAGGTCGCAGGCGAGGGCAAGCTGGAAGCCGGCACCGATCGCGTGCCCCTGCACCGCCGCCACGGAGATGACATCCGGCCGGTGCAGCCAGCTGAAGCCGCCCTGGAACTCGGCGATCCGGTCGGCGCACTCGTCCTCGGGCAGCGTGGCCAGCTTGGCGAACGACCCCGGGCCGGACGCACCGGCAACCGCGAGGTCGAGGCCGGCGGAGAACGCACGCCCCTCGCCCCGGACCACCACCACCCGTACGTCACCGGGCAGGTCGCGCGAGAATTCGCTCATCGCGCGCCACATGGCCGGCGTCTGGGCATTGAGCACGTCGGGCCGGCACAACGTCACCGTGGCGACCGGCCCGTCGCAGGTCAGCCGAACCCCGGTCGCCTCGGTGGTCACCGGACTGCCCGGGGGGCGGCGTTGGTCAACGACGCTAAGGGGCGGGTCACGCCTTCTTGCGGCGCCGGGCACCGCCGCGCTGACGCAGCTGAACCCCGGACTCGGTGAGCACTCGGTGGATGAACCCGTAGGAACGGCCGGTCGAGGCCGCCAGCGCGCGGATGCTCTCCCCCGAGGTGTACCGCTTTACCAGGTCCTTGGCGAGCGTCTGACGCTCGGCTCCGACGATCCGGCGACCCTTCTCAGTGCTGGTGGCTGTGCCAGTGGCTGCCATGCTGTGTCCTCACGTCCCAGACTGTGCGGTTCGGATACGGTCCCACCTATTAGACCGCCTCGAACGATCATGCGCCAGATATCAACTCTTCGCCAACCGACACGCTATGCAATGTCAGGTTCCCGATAGAGTGATCCTCGCGAAACGTCCCGAGTGGGCCACTCCGGCGCGGTGACGCCGGCAGCCGTACGCTCCCGGACGTGATCGACCTGTTCGGCACCGCAGCCGGCGCGGCCGTCGTCTTCGCCGCCACCGACATCGACGACATCGTCATCCTCACGCTGTTCTTCGTCGCGGCCCGCACCACCGGCCGCCCGCGCGCCGCGCAGATCGTCGCCGGCCAGTATCTCGGCATCGGCGCGCTCGCGCTGGCCAGCGCGGTGGTCGCCGCCGGGTTGCTGGTCGTGCCGGACCCGTGGACCGGGCTGCTCGGCCTGCTGCCGATCGCGCTGGGCGTCCGCGCGCTGTGGCACCGGGACGACGACGAGGCCGCCACGGTGGTCACCGGCACGCTCGGCGTGGCCGGGGTGACGATCGCCAACGGGGCCGACAACGTGGCCGTCTACGTACCCGTGTTCCGGGCCCTCGGCCCCGGCGACAGCGCGGTGTTCCTGCTGATCTTCGTGGTGCTGATCGGCCTGTGGTGCGCCGCCGCGGCCTGGCTGGGCGGCCACCGGCGGGTGGTCGCGCTGGTGGAGCGTGCCGGGCACTGGCTGGTACCGGCGATCTTCGTCGGCATCGGTGTGGTGATCCTGGTCAGCTCCGGCGTGCTGGGCCACCTGGTCGACCTGCTGGGCTGACGGCCGGGCCGGGGCCCGACCCGACGGCCGCGCGGTCAGGCCAGCTCGACCAGTTCGAGGAGGTCGTCGCTCCAGGCGTCCTCGTCGCCGTCGGGCAGCAGGATCGCGCGGTCCGGCTTGAGCGCGAGCACCGCGCCGGGGTCGTGCGTGACCAGCACGATCGCACCCGGGTAGTTGGCGATCGCGTCGAGCACCTGCTCGCGGCTGACCGGGTCCAGGTTGTTGGTCGGCTCGTCGAGCAGCAGCACGTTGGCGCCCGAGCAGACCAGCGTGGAGAGGGCCAGCCGGGTCTTCTCGCCACCGGAGAGCACGCCGGCCGGCTTGTTCACGTCGTCGCCGGAGAACAGGAACGCGCCGAGGATCTTGCGCAGGTCCGTGTCGGACTGATCGATCGCGGCGGCGCGCATGTTCTCCAGCACCGTCCGCTCCACATCCAGCGTCTCGTGCTCCTGCGCGTAGTAGCCCAACCGCAGGCCGTGCCCCGCGTGTACCTCGCCGGTGTCCGGGCTGAGCAGCCCGCCGAGCATCCGCAGCAGCGTCGTCTTCCCCGCGCCGTTGAGCCCGAGGATGGCCACCCGGGAACCCCGGTCCACCGCCACGTTGACGTCGGTGAAGATCTCCAACGAGCCGTACGACTTGGACAGGCCGGTCGCCGTCAGCGGCGTCTTGCCGCACGGGGCGGGGCTGGGGAAGCGGACCTTCGCCACCCGGTCGGCGACGCGTACCTCCTCCAGGCCCGAGATCAGCTTCTCGGCGCGGCGGGCCATGTTCTGCGCGGCGACCGTCTTGGTGGCCTTGGCCCGCATCTTGTCGGCCTGCGCCATCAGCGCGCCGGCCTTCTTCTCGGCGTTGGCCCGCTCGCGGCGGCGGCGGCGCTCGTCGGTCTCGCGGGCCTCCAGGTACGCCTTCCAGCCCAGGTTGTAGACGTCGATCACCGAGCGGGTGGCGTCGAGGAACCAGACCTTGTTGACCACCGACTCCAGCAGCGCGCCGTCGTGGGAGATCACGATGAGCCCGCCCTTGTGGTTGGCGAGGAACCCGCGCAGCCAGGTGATCGAGTCGGCGTCGAGGTGGTTGGTCGGCTCGTCGAGCAGCAGGATGCCGCCGCCGTTCTCACCGGCGTCCCGGAACAGGATCCGGGCCAGCTCGATGCGCCGACGCTGACCGCCGGAGAGGGTGCCGATGGTCTGGGCGAGCGCGCGGTCCGGCAGCCCGAGGTTGGCGCAGATCCGGGCGGCCTCGGCCTCGGCGGCGTACCCACCCAGGGCGGCGAACTGGTCCTCCAGCACGCCGTAGCGGCGGACCAGCTTGTCGTTGGCGTCCTCGGCAAGGCGCTCCTCGACCTCCTTCATCTGGGCCATCAGCACATCGAGACCGCGGGCGGAGAGCACCCGGTCGCGGCCGGTGACCTCCAGGTCGCCGGTGCGGGGGTCCTGCGGGAGGTAGCCGATGGCGCTGCGCTGGTCGATCTGGCCGCCGTACGGCTGACCCTCGCCGGCGAGCACTTTGAGGGTGGTGGTCTTGCCGGCGCCGTTGCGGCCGACCAGGCCGATCCGGTCACCGGGCTGCACGCGCAGGGTGGTGTCGGACAGCAGGATCCGGGAGCCGGCACGCAACTCCAGGCCGGTGGCAGTGATCATCTCGTAGGACTCGCTCTCGGGGTCTGGAAGGCTGACTCAGGGCACGCGAAAGCGCCGGCGGGCGGTGGGCCCGTCGGCGCGGGGCGGTTCAGCCTTCGCAGCGCGGCACGGCGACAAGTGTACCGGGCGCTCACGTACGACCCGCTCGGATTACCAATCAAGATCATCGGGTACCGGAACGCCTGTCCGGACCCCGTCCGGCACTGAAACGACTAAACGACACACAGACGACATTCACCGGTATTAGGCGATCGGGGTCAGCATGGAACTGAACGAGCGGGCCGAGCTCGACACCTCCCAGGCCAACGACCTGGGCCGCGGCAGCGGCGGCGGGGGCGGCGGAGGTATGGGCATCCCCATCCCGGGAGGCGGCGGCAAGGGCGGCATCATCGGCATCGTGGTCGCCGTCATCATCGCCCTGCTCGGCGGCGGCTTCGGCCTCAACGCGATGAACAACGGCGACGAGGGCGGCCAGGCCGGAGGCGACGACCTCGACCAGGTGTGCTCCACCGCCAACCCCGACCGTCTCCAGGACGCGCGCTGCCGCAACCTGCTCTTCGTCAACAGCATCCAGGCGTACTGGAAGAAGGCGTACCCCGAGCTGGGCAAGGGCAACTACGAGCCCACCACCACGAACTTCTTCCAGCAGGCCGTGAACACCGGCTGCGGGCAGGCCGACTCCGGCGTCGGCCCGTTCTACTGCCCCGCCGACCAGAAGGTGTACATCGACCTGAGCTTCTACGACGAGCTGGCCACCCGGTTCGGGGCCAAGGGCGAGTTCGCCCAGCCGTACGTGCTCGCCCACGAGTACGGCCACCACGTCCAGGACCTGCTCGGCACCAACGCCAAGGCCGGCCAGGGCGACCAGAGCGGCCCCAAGTCCGCCTCCGTGCGGTTGGAGTTGCAGGCCGACTGCTACGCCGGCGCCTGGGCCAAGCACGCCACCGAGAGCAAGGACAAGAGCGGCCAGGAGCCGCTGTTCAAGTCGATCACCGAGGCCGACATCAGCCAGGCCGTCGACACCGCCGAGGCGATCGGTGACGACAGCATCCAGGAGCGCTCCGGCGGACGGGTCAACCCCGACCAGTTCACCCACGGCACGTCCGAGCAGCGCAAGCGCTGGTTCAGCCAGGGCTACGACCAGGGCGACCCGAAGACCTGCGACACCTTCGGCACCGACCAGCTCTGACACCCCGTACCGCACGATCGTGGCAGGCCCGCCCGGCGGGCCTGCCACGATTGTCGTTTCAGCGCTCAGTCGAGCTTGGACACCTGGTAGTGCCCGATCAGCCAGGCGTCAGCGACCCGCCGCACGACCACGCCCAGGTGCACGGTCAGCGCCGGCCGGTCGGTGAAGCCGAACTCGACCTCCAGATAGCCGAGGACCGCGTCGGCGGAGAGCCGCCGGGTCTCCCGGATCTCGTACGCGGCGGTCAGGCCCAGCGGCTGTGCCGCGTAGTACGCCGCGATGCCGTCCCGGCCGACAACGTACGGGCGCAGGCCCTGGAAGATCGCGTCATCCGCGAAGACCGACGCGACGCGCTCCGGCTCGTGGGCGTCGACCGCCGACCTCCACCGGTCCAGGACCGAGCGCAGGATCTCCACCTCGTCAGCGGCCACGGTCACCGCCCCGGCCGACCGGGGTCGTTCGGGTGCGGCGTCAACGGCGTGACGGTCTCCCGCCGCCAGGCGCGCAGCGGCATCGACGCGAGGACCGACTCCAACTCGTCCGCGTCGGCGGCCTCGAAGAGACCCCACGTACGCCACTCCCCCGGCGCCAGCGGCGGCCGCCACAGGCGCAGCAGACTGCCCTGCGCCGTCAACTCGGCCGAACGCGCCGCCTCACGCGCACGCATCTCGGCAACCCCGTCCTCCGACGTGCCGTCCGGCACCGTCGTCACCATGTCCACCAGGAACTCCACGCGCCCATCCTCCGACCATGCGCGCCGCACCACGCCCCGAACCCCCGTTCGGGTGGCGGTCGTCTCTGCTCCGACTCGACCGGACGGCCAGCCGAGAGCAGCGCCGCCGCCGCGATCCGGCGCGCGTAGCGCCGCCGTTGACCAGACGCGGTCAGTCCGGGGCCGGGGCGGATAGCGTCGCCGCCGACCAGACGCCGTCAGTCCGGGGCGGGTGCCGTCGCCGCTGACCAGACGCGGTCAGTCCGGGGCCGGGGCGGGGTCGCGCAACCGGATCCGTACCGCCCGGGCCGCGCTCACCGCCGCGACCAGGACCGCGTGCCGAGGCTCCGGCACGTCGAGCAGCCGTTCGGCCCGCAGCGGCACGAGCGGGGCCAGCCGCCGGTCCGCGAGCACCGTGTCCACGGCCCGCCGGTCACCGCCGCAGACCAGGGCCGCCAGCTTGGCCGCCTCCGGCAGCAGCAGCCGTACGGCCAGGTCCGCCGCGTCGCCCAGCGCCGCCTTGGCCTGATTGTCACGCCGCCGGGCGAACCGGTGCTGTGACCACCCACCGGCCGCGGTGCGCCCCTGCACATACCGGGTGTCCACCTTGGAGACCACCAGCTCGGCGCCCCGCGCCACGCCGATCGCCACCGCACCCTTGCGGGCCAACAAGAGACCGATCCGGTACGGCGTGCCGGCGGCGGCCACGAAGGCGGCCACGTCGTCCCTGGCGGGCGAGCCGGGCGGTGTGTGCAACTCGGCGGTGGCTCCGTCGGGGGCGGTCAGCAGCAGCCCGTACTCCCGTGCGGTGGTGGTGGGCGGGCCGTGCCGGTCGGCGAAGCCCTCGACCCAGCGGCCGACGCGGGCCGGGTCGACCTCGACCCACCGGCCTCCCCCGGCGGCGGGTCGACTGGTCACCGTCCGACCGTACGCCACCGCCGGCGCACCCGGACCCTCAGCCCGGCACCCGCCAGCGCGCCCGGACCGTCAGGCCGGCAGCAGCGCGGCCACCGCCGGCCCGCCCGGACCCTCAGCCCGGCAGCAGCGCGGCCACCGCCAGCGCGGCGATGAGGACGCTGGAGAGCACGCCCGTGACCAGCCGGCCGCGCGGGCCGGTCAGTGCCCGGCCGACCACCGTGCCGCCACCGGCGATGAGCAGCTGCCAGCTCGCCGACGCCAGGAACACTCCGGCCACGAACAGGGCCGCCGGCAACGGTCCCGCGTCGGCTGTGTCCGGCCGCCCGAGGACCAACGCGACGAAGTAGAGCACCGTCGTCGGGTTCAGCAGGGTCAATCCGAGCAGCGCCGCGTAGGCACGGCCCGGAGTCTCCATGCCCCGACCGCCCCGCGCCGCCGGCGCCCGACGGGAGCGGTGGGCAACCCAGGTCCGCCAGAGCCCGTGCCCGGCCAGCCCCAACAGGACCACGGCGGCGACCACCCGCAGCGGACCGGCCGCCGGCGCGATGACCCCGGCCAGACCGGCGCCGCCCAGCGCGGCCACCGCCGCGTAGAGCCCGTCGGCCGTCGCCACCGCGAGGGCCGCCGCCGCGCCGACCCGGAACGAGGTACGGGCACTGAGCCCCAGGATGAGGATCGCGATCGCGCCGACCGGGATGGCGACGCCGTAGCCGGCCACCAGACCGGCGAGGAACGCCCCGCTCATGGCCGTCGACGCAGGATCGAGGCCCGCCCCGGTACCGGCCGCTGTCGACGACCGGCAGTCGTCGCAGGGACCAGAACCCGCATCGCGTACGCCTCGATCACATCGGCATCGTGCGCGCCGACAGTCGACCCCCGCAACGGATTTCCCCGCAGCGCCCACGCACTGACGCGCCCCGCCCGCACGCCCGCACGCCCGCACGCCCGCACGCCGATCTTGCACTTTCGGACGCCGAGATGTCCACCTTCGCGAATTAAGTCGGCACAGAAAGCGCAAGATCGGCGTCGGGGGCCGCCCTGCACGCCCAAGATCCTCACAACATCGGGGAAGGTGCTGCATCCGCCACGCCGGAAACAGCAACATCGGTGTAGTTGCGCAGGTCTTGCTGGGACCGGTCGACCGATCAGTCCCACCTGGCGGGTGAGTTGCGGGCGCCAGCCGAAGATCGTGCTCGAACCACGATGTAGTGGCCTCGGCGAGGCACCGAGGCCACTACATCCATGATCGAGCACGATCCTGGCCGGATCGCGGCGGATCAGTGCCGCGACTCGGCCCACCGGGGGTCGCGGCCGAGGTAGGAGAGCAGCGCGCTCACCTCGTCGGCTTCCGCGCCCGGGTCGAGCGCCGCCGCGAACGCGCCGTAGGCCCGCAGCGGCTCGACGATCTGCCGCGCGACCTCGAACAGGGGGCGGGCCAGGTCGTCGTGGAGCGGGGACGGCTGACCGGTGGCCACCGCGATGTCCCAGGCGTGCACCGCCGCGTCGAGGGCGGCGGCGACGGCAGCCGTGTGGGCCGGTAGCGCGCCGTGCGGCAGGGGCGTCGGCACCTGCGGATCCTCGTCGGCGACGCCCGCCCAGGCACGGGCGGAGGCGTCGAGGGCGGCGTACAGGCCGGTCAGCTTGTTCCCCTCGATCCGACCGGAGGGCGCGAACGGGTCCTCCTCCGGCCCCGATCCGCCGGTGATCGCCGCGACGTAGGCGAGCTGGTCGCCGGTCGCGTGCTGGAGCACCTGGGTGACCGTCCACCGATCGCAGGGCGTGGACAGGTCCCAGGCCTCGACCGGGATTCCCTCGGCGGTCGTCCGCAGCGCCCGGTGCGCCTCGTCGAGCACGATCCGCCACTGTCCCGCTGCCGTCTCGTTCATTGTCCCGACCCTCTCCGCCGATCCGCCGAGTTTCCCAGCGAAACGGAACGTTCCGCTCCGTTTCGACCTCAGCTTAGCAGACCGGAACGATCCGTTCCACAGCAGGTTTCACCTCTGAACACGTCGAGCGCGGCACCCCGGAGGGCACCGCGCTCGAACGAAGAAGATCGGGAGTTCGGGTCAGACGTTGAAGCCGAGGGAACGCAGCTGGTCCCGACCCTCGTCAGTGATCTTGTCCGGGCCCCACGACGGGAGCCACACCCAGTTGATCCGGATGTCGTTGACCAGGCCGCCACCGGGGCCGGTGGTGAGGGCCTGCCGGGCCTGGTCCTCGATCACGTCGGTCAGCGGGCACGCCGCCGAGGTAAGCGTCATGTCCAGGGTCGCGACGTTCTCGTCGTCGACGTGCACCCCGTACACCAGGCCCAGGTCGACCACGTTGATCCCCAGCTCCGGGTCGACGACGTCCTTCATCGCCTCCTCGATGTCGGCGATCATGGCCTTGCTGACGCCATCCGCCGGGGCGGCGACGTCGCCACTCACCGCGCCGGTCTGTGCCACGACGGTGTCGTCGGCCTCCGGCGTCGCCGCAGTAGCCGTATCCTCGCTGCTCATGCCTTCACCTCCGGGCTCACGCCCACACCGGCGCGTGCCGCGGCGTCCTTGAACGCCATCCACGGCAGCAGCGCGCACTTGACCCGGGCGGGATAGCGGGCCACGCCCGCAAAAGCGACCCCGTCACCGAGTACGTCCTCGTCCGGCGTGACCTGGCCACGTCCGGACATCAACTCGACGAACGCCTCGTGCACCTCGAATGCTTCCCCGGCGCCCCGACCGCGCAGCAGTTCGTGCAGGACGCTCGCCGAGGCCTGGCTGATCGAGCAGCCCATGCCGTCGTACGAGATGTCGTGCAGCACCGTGCCGTCGGTGGCCACCCGGACGGTGACCTCGTCGCCGCAGGTCGGGTTGACGTGGTGCGCCTCGGCGACCTGGTCGCCCGGGTCGTCGGCGTCACGCAGGCCCCGCCCGTGCGGGTGCTTGTAGTGATCCAGGATGATCTCCTGGTAGAGCTGGTCGAGCTGCACCATCAGTCGAACACCTTCCGTACCTGCTCCAGACCGCCCACCAGGGCGTCGATCTCCCCGGTGGTGGTGTAGAGGTAGAACGACGCCCGGGTCATCGCCGGAACGCCGAACCGGCTGCACACCGGCTTCGCGCAGTGGTGACCCACCCGCACCTGCACGCCCAGCGAGTCGAGCACCTGCCCCACGTCGTGCGGGTGCACGTCACCGAGGGCGAACGAGATGGTGCCGCCCCGGCCGATCGGTACGGTCGGGCCGAAGATCCGCAGGTCGGGCACCGAGCCGAGGGCGTCCAGCGCGTACGCCGTCAGCTCCTTCTCGTGCCACTGGATCGCCGGCATGCCGATGCCGGTGAGGTAGTCGACCGCCGCGCCGAGCGCGACCGCCTCGGCGATCGGCGGAGTTCCCGCCTCGAAGCGGGCCGGCGGCGCGGCGAACGTCGACCGGGCCATGGTCACCGTCTCGATCATCGAGCCGCCGCCCATCACCGGCGGCATGGCCGCCAGCAGCTCGCCCCGGCCCCAGAGCACGCCGATGCCGGTCGGACCGAGCATCTTGTGCCCGGTGAACACGATGTAGTCGGCGTCCAAATCGACCACGTCGATGGGCAGGTGCGGCACGGACTGGGAGCAGTCCAGCAGCAGCAGCGCGCCCACCTCGCGCACCCGCGCGGTGATGCGGGAGGTGGCGTTGACGGTGCCGAGGATGTTCGACATGTGCACCAGCGAGACGATCTTCGTCCGTTCGGTGATCAGGTCTTCCAGGCCCGACTCGTCGAGCCGGCCCTGCTCGGTGACCCCGAACCAGCGCAGCGTCGCGCCGGTGCGCTCACAGAGCAGCTGCCACGGGACGATGTTCGAGTGGTGCTCCATCTCGGAGATCACCACCTCGTCGCCGGGGCCGAGCCGGAACCGCGGGTCGCCGTCCGGACGCAGCGAGGCGTTGGAGAAGGCGTACGCCACGATGTTGATCGCCTCGGTGGAGTTCTTGGTGAACACCACCTCGTCGACGCTCGGCGCGTTGATGAACGCGGCGAGCTTGGCCCGCGCCCCCTCGTACGCCTCGGTGGCCTCGGTGCCCAGCGTGTGCACCGACCGCGAGACGTTGGCGTTGTGCCGCGCGTAGTGCTCGTCGAGCACGTCGAGGACCTGCCGGGGCTTGTGCGAGGTGTTGGCGCTGTCGAGGTAGACCAGCGGGTGCCCGTTGATCTCCCGATCGAGGATCGGGAAGTCGGCGCGCACCCGGGCCACGTCGAAACGCGGCACGTCGTCGTACTGCGGCATCCCCTCGGGGATCGCGATGCTGGTCATCTCGACAGCGCCTCTCCCACTCAGGCCTTGGCCGAACCGGCCCCGGCGGCGTACCGCTCGTAACCCTCGGCCTCGAGCTTGTCGGCCAGCTCCGGGCCGCCCTGCTCGACGATCCGACCGGCGACGAACACGTGCACGTGGTCCGGCTTGATGTAGCGCAGGATCCGCGTGTAGTGGGTGATCAGCAGCACGCCGGTGTCGCCGGTGTCGCGGACCCGGTTGACGCCCTCGCTGACCACGCGCAGCGCGTCCACGTCGAGACCCGAGTCGGTCTCGTCGAGGATGGCGATCTTCGGCTTGAGCAGCTCCAGCTGGACGATCTCGTGCCGCTTCTTCTCACCGCCGGAGAAGCCCTCGTTGACGTTGCGCTGGGCGAACGCCGGGTCCATCTGGAGGCGCTCCATCGCGCCGCGCAGCTCGCCGCCCCAGGTACGCAGCTTCGGCGCCTCGCCGTCGATGGCGGTCTTCGCGGTACGCAGGAAGTTCGCCACCGAGACGCCGGGAACCTCGACCGGGTACTGCATGGCCAGGAATAGGCCGGCGCGGGCCCGCTCGTCGACCGTCATGGCGAGGACGTCCTCGCCGTCGAGGGTCACCGAGCCGCCGGTGATCTCGTACTTGGGGTGACCGGCGATCGAGTACGCCAGGGTGGACTTGCCGGAGCCGTTGGGGCCCATGATGGCGTGGGTCTCACCGGACTTCACGGTCAGGTCGACGCCGGCCAGGATCGGCTTGAGCTCACCTTCGGGCAGCTTGACCGACACCTTCAGGTCGCGGATCTCCAGGGTGCTCATTATCGGGTCACTCCATTACTCGGCGTCAGGCTCAGATAGATGTCGCCGTCGCGGACTTGGACGGGGTAGACGGGTACGGGTTCGGTGGCGGGCAGGCCGGTGGGCGTGCCGGTGCGCAGGTCGAAGCGCGAGCCGTGCAACCAGCACTCCAGCGTGCAGCCGTCGACCTCACCCTCGGAGAGGGCGACCGCGGCGTGCGAGCACTCGTCGTAGGCGGCGTAGAACTGGCCGTCCTCGGCGTGCACCAGCGCGATCGGCGTGCCGTCGACGTCCGCACTGATGGCGGTGCCCTTCGGCACATCCTCGGTGGAGCAGATCCGGATCATCAGGCGCCGGCCTTGCTGAGCCGGGCCTCGATCGCGTCGCCCAGGCGCTCGCGCAGCGCCTCGACCGGGATCTTGTTGATCACCTCGGCGAAGAAGCCGCGGACCACCAGGCGACGGGCCTCACCCTCCGGGATACCCCGGGCCATCAGGTAGAACAGCTGCTCGTCGTCGAAACGGCCGGTCGCGCTGGCATGGCCAGCGCCGGCGATCTCGCCGGTCTCGATCTCCAGATTGGGTACGGAGTCCGCGCGCGCGCCGTCGGTGAGCAGCAGGTTCCGGTTGATCTCGTACGTGTCGGTGCCGGTCGCCTCGGCCTGGATCAGCACGTCGCCGACCCAGACGGTGTGCGCGTCCGCGCCCTGCAGCGCGCCCCGGTAGCCGACGTAGCTGCGGCAGTCCGGCACGTTGTGGTCGACGAGCTGCCGGTGCTCCAGGTGCTGGCCGCCGTCGGCGAAGTAGACGCCGTACAGCTCGGCCTCGCCGCCCCGACCCGTGTACTCCACCGAGGTGAACTGCCGGACCAGGTCGCCACCCAGGGACACCTGGATGTGGATGACCTTGGCGTCCCGGCCCAGCTTGACCTTCAGGTGCTGGGCCTGGACCGCGTCGTCGGCCCAGTCGGCGACGGTGACCAGGGTCAGCTTCGCGCCGTCGGCCACGGCGACCTCGACGTTGTCGGCCAGGGTGGCCGATCCGACGTGCTCCAGCACCAGCGTCGCCTCGGCGAAGCGGCCGATCTCGACGAACGTGTGCCCGAACGCCGGCTGCCCCGCGCCCGTGCCGACCACCCGCAGGCTCACCGACTGACCGAGCACCACGTCCGGGGCCACCCGCACCAACAGGGCCTCGGCGGCAGCGCCGTACGCCAGCGCACTGACCCGGTCGACCGGGGTGAGCACGCTGCCGATCCGCTCGTCGTCGCGGCCGATCCGGGTGATGGCCACGCCCTCGGGCAGGTCGCCGTACTCGTGCCGGACCGTGCCGGTCTCGGCCGGCAGGTCACCGGAGAGGCCACGGAGGCGCTTGAGCGGGGTGAAGCGCCAGTCCTCCTCCAGGCCGGTGAGGGCCGGGAAGTCGGCGACGTCGTACGAGCGCAGCGCCTGCGACTTGGTGCTGGGCGGCGGCGCGGAAGCCTGGGTAGTCATGTCTTCCTTGGTCTGTCTGTTCCGTGACGGCGAGGTTGGGCTTCGTGCGGGGGGGGGGGGGGGGGCGGCCCCCCCCCCCCCGGGCCCCCCCGGCCCCCCCCCCCCCCCCCCCCCCACACGAAGATGTTTCGGGGGAAGCACAAGGACGGCGAGAAACACAG
>NZ_JBITDT010000002.1:485697-522521 GCF_044454415.1 Micromonospora sp. NPDC051543 | reverse complement strand
TCGGGTTTTTTTTTTTTGTTTGGGGGGTTTTGGGGGGGGGGGGGGGGGGGGGGGGGGGGGGGGGGGGGGGGGGGGCCCCCCCCCCCCCGCCACGCGGGGAACGGCGGCGTCAGCCGACCGCGCCCTCCATCTGGAGTTCGATGAGCCGGTTCAGCTCCAGGGCGTACTCCATCGGGAGTTCCTTGGCGATCGGCTCGATGAAGCCGCGCACGATCATCGCCATCGCCTCGTCCTCGCTCAGACCCCGGCTCATCAGGTAGAAGAGCTGGTCATCGCTGATCTTGGAGACGGTCGCCTCGTGCCCCATCGACACGTCGTCCTCGCGGATGTCGACGTACGGGTACGTGTCGGAGCGGGAGATGGTGTCGACCAGCAGCGCGTCGCACTTGACCGTGCTGCGGCTGTGGTGCGAGCCCTCCAGCACCTGCACCAGACCCCGGTACGAGGTCCGGCCGCCACCACGGGCGATCGACTTCGACACGATGGTGCTGCTCGTGTGCGGAGCCGCGTGCACCATCTTGGCGCCGGCGTCCTGGTGCTGACCCTCGCCGGCCATCGCCACCGAGAGCACCTCGCCCTTGGCGTGCTCGCCGGTCATGTAGACCGCCGGGTACTTCATGGTCACCTTGGAGCCGATGTTGCCGTCGACCCACTCCATGGTCGCGCCCTCGTGGCAGACGGCGCGCTTGGTGACCAGGTTGTAGACGTTGTTCGACCAGTTCTGGATGGTCGTGTAGCGGCAGCGCGCGTTCTTCTTGACGATGATCTCCACGACGGCGCTGTGCAGCGAGTCGGAGGAGTAGAGCGGCGCGGTGCAGCCCTCGACGTAGTGCACGTACGCGCCCTCGTCGACGATGATCAGCGTCCGCTCGAACTGGCCCATGTTCTCCGTGTTGATCCGGAAGTAGGCCTGCAGCGGGATCTCCACGTGCACGCCCTTCGGCACGTAGATGAACGAGCCACCGGACCACACGGAGGTGTTCAGCGCGGCGAACTTGTTGTCGCCGACCGGGATCACCGTGCCGAAGTACTCCTTGAAGACGTCCTCGTGCTCCTTGAGCGCGGTGTCGGTGTCCAGGAAGAGGACGCCCTGCTCCTCAAGGTCCTCACGGATCTTGTGGTAGACGACCTCCGACTCGTACTGCGCCGCGACACCCGCGACCAGCCGCTGCTTCTCCGCCTCCGGGATGCCCAGCCGGTCGTACGTGTTCTTGATGTCCTCGGGCAGGTCCTCCCAGCTGGTGGCCTGCTTCTCGGTGGACCGCACGAAGTACTTGATGTTGTCGAAGTCGATACCGGTGAGGTCCGCGCCCCAGGCGGGCATCGGCTTGCGGCCGAACAGCCGCAGGCCCTTGAGGCGCAGGTCGAGCATCCACTCCGGCTCGTTCTTCTTGGCCGAGATGTCCCGCACCACCGCCTCGTTGATGCCGCGCTGGGCAGTTGCCCCGGCGGCGTCCGGGTCGGACCAGCCGTACTCGTAGCGACCCAGGGCGGCGAGCTGCTCTTCCTGGGTCAGGGGCTGGACGATCTGCTCGGTCATCTATCTGTCCTCACAGTGGTGACGGGATTACCGGATGGAGCACGGCCCGGCTGGGTCGGGATGTGCGTGGTGCACACCCCGTCGCCGTGCGCGATGGTGGCCAAACGCTGCACGTGGGTGCCGACCAGACGGGAGATCACCGCGGTCTCGGCCTCGCACAGCTGGGGAAACTCGGCGGCCACGTGCGCCACCGGGCAGTGGTGCTGACAGAGCTGGCCGCCGGAGGCGATCGTGGTCGCGTTGGCAGCGTAACCCTCGGCGGTGAGCGCTCCGGCGAGCGCCTCGGCCCGCGCGAGAGGGTCGTCGCCGGCGTCCTCCATGGCGGCACGACAGCGCGACTCGAGCGCGGAGACCTGCTCGGCCGCGAACGTCTCGACCGCGTCCGGGCCACCGTTGCGGGCGATCCAGCGCAGCGCCGCGGTGGCCATGTTGTCGTAGTGGTGCGTGCCACAGCGAACCCGGGCCGCCTCGGTGAGCACGAACACCTTGGCCGGACGACCCCGACCCCGGCTGCCCTGCACCGCCTGCTCGCGGGCGACGACGTCACCGTCGGCGAGCATCGCGTCCAGGTGCCGGCGGATCGCCGCCGGGCTGAGGCCGAGCGCCAGGCCGAGCTGTGCGGCGGTCGTCGCGCCCCGCTCCAGGAGCAACTGGGTGACGCGGTCCCGGGTGGGGGTCTCCGTCGGGGGGCCGCCCAGCACGGACGACGAGGCCCCGACGAGGGCGGACGCGGACGCGCCGACGGCCGGGACAGCCGCCGGCTGGTGCCCGGAGAGCGCCGCCGCGTTTTTCACAACGCCAACGTTACGTAATTGCCCGGAGGGTGGCAAACCCGGGCCCCGGTGATCCGAACCACCGAGCCGACGGAGTCGGACGGACCTCGATCACTACGGTGCGTAGGATTTGCGCCGTGAACCGAATCGTCCGTCCGGTATCCGGCGTCCTGCTGCGCCGCCTCGCGCTCGCCTCGATCATCGCGAACGTGGCCATCGTCGTCACCGGCGGGGCGGTCCGGCTGACCGCGTCGGGCCTCGGCTGCCCCACCTGGCCCCGGTGCACCGACGACTCGTACGTCACGACGCCCGAGATGGGCGTCTACGGGGTGATCGAGTTCAGCAATCGGATGCTGACCTTCGCGGTCGGCCTCATCGCGCTGGCCACCGTGCTGGCGGTGCTGACCCACCGGCCCCGCCGACCCGGGCTCCTCCCCCTGGCCATCGCCGTGTTCCTGGGCATCCCCGCCCAGGCGGTGGTCGGCGGCATCACGGTCCTCACCAACCTCAACCCGTGGGTGGTCGGGCTGCACTTCCTCGCCTCGATGGCGGTGATCGCCGCCGCGTACGCCCTCTGGCGGCGGATCGGCGACCCGGACGGCCCGACGGTCGCCGCGGTGCCCACTCCCCTGCGCGCGCTCGCCCGGATCACCACCGGCGTCACCGTCGCGGTACTGGTGATCGGCACCTGGGTCACCGGCAGCGGCCCACACGCCGGCGACCACGGCGCGGCCCGCAACGGCCTGGATCCGGAGGCGATCTCCCAGGTCCACGCCGACGGGGTCTTCCTGTTGATCGGCCTGTCGGTGGCTCTCATCTTCGCCTTTCGCGCGGTGGACGCGCGGCGGGCCACCCGGGCTGCCATCGTCCTGGTGGCGGTGGAGCTGAGTCAGGGGCTTATCGGCTTCGTGCAGTACTTCACCCACGTGCCGGCGCTCCTGGTCGGCGCGCACATGCTCGGCTCGTGCCTGGTGCTCCTGGCCGCCCTCGCGGTCCAGTGGTCCACCCGCGAACGCCCCCCAGTCCCCCCAGCACCCCAGCCCACCCCAGCACCAGAAGCCCAACCCGTCCCCGCCCCCGCCCCCGCCTAACCCCCGCCTAACCCCCGCGCCCCGCTCTCACCCCCGCGCGGCCCGCACGTCTCGCCCTACGCGCGTCGATCTTGCACTTTCGAACGCCGAAATGCCCCTATTCGCACGATATCTCGGGACAGAAAGTGCAAGATCGGCGCGATGGGCGAGGTGTCCAGGGCGCGTCCTGCGCCCGCCGGTGTCCCGCACCTCTCGGGTGCACGCCTGCGCCTCGGGCTGTCGTGCGTCCGCCCCTGCGCGCCGCCCCGGCCTGCGCTACCACGTCTGCACACCCGCGCAAGATCTACGCAACTTCAGGGATGTTGCTGCCTCCGGGACGCGGGAGACAGCAGCATCCCCGAAGTTGTGCGGATCTTGACGAGGGCCAAGGGACGAGCGCCAAGGGGCGAGGGCGAGGGACGAGGACGAGCGCGAGGGGCGAAGGCGAGGGGCGAAGGCGAGGGGCGAAGGCGAGGGGCGAAGGCGAGGGGCGACGGCGAGGGGCGACGGCGAGGGACGAGGACGAGGGGCCAGGGGCGAGCGCGAGGACGGGCGGGCGTCGCGACAGGCCCGGCGCGGCGGCGGGGCGCCCCGCAGGGCTCATGGTCACGCTCGAACCAGGATGTAGTGGCATCGACGTGTCCGCGACACCACTACATCCTGGATGCAGCGCGATCTTGCGAGCACCTCCGTCGTCGAGGCGGTGCTGGCCCAGCCGCCAACGTCGAGGCAGCGCCGCGTCGGCGCCCCCGCCCGGCTTCCGCGCCCCCAGGGCCGTCGCCGCCTCGCCACACGGCACGGCACGGCACGACGCGCGGCACGGCACGGCACGACGCGCGGCACGGCACGGCACGACGCGACACGACGCGCGGCACAGCACGCCACGACACGACGCGCGGCGCGGCACGCCACGGCGCGACGCACGACACGACGCGCGGCACAGCACAACGCGCGACGACACGCGACGACACGACACGCGCTACGGCATGACGCGCGGCACAGCGCGACGCGGCACGGCACGGCACGACGCGCAACCCGCCGCGCACCTCGTAGGGACCCGCCGGGACGGCGCCCTACCCGGACGAGGTCAGGCCGGGCGGGTCAGGTGGGTGGCGATCGCGGTGGCCAGGCGCTCGGGGGCGTTCTCGGCGTACCTCAGGAAGAGCGACGGCTCGGTGAGCTCCAACTCGACCAGGACCGGGCCGCCGGCCGGGCCGGAGATCAGGTCCACGCGGGCGTAGAGCAGCTGCCGGGTGCCTCCGGGGACCGCGGCGAGGGTCCGGTCCGCGACGGCCAACTGCTCGACCCCGGCGGTACGGGCGCTGATCTCCTCGGCCTTGTACAGCTCGTCCGGGCCGAGGTCGGGGCCGGTCAACATGGCGCCCTTGCGGATGGCGTGGCTGAACGCGAGACCGTCCGGGCCGGCCAGGAAGAGCAGCGCGGTCTCACCCTCGGTGTCGACGGCGCTCAGGTACGGCTGGACCATCGTCGTCCGGCCGGCGGCTGAGAGGCGGCGCACGTGTGCCTCGGCCAGGTCCCGGTGCTCCGGGTCGGCCAGGTCGTAACGACCGGTGTCCTGGCTGCCCGCGCTGACCGCCGGCTTGATCACGTACTCGCCGGTGTCGGCGGGCGGTGACCAGCTCCCGCCCGGCTCGACCCAGGAGGTCGGCACGGTGGGTACGCCGGCGGCGCTCAGCTCGCCGAGGTAGCGCTTGTCGGTGTTCCACCGCACCACGTCGGCGGGGTTGACCAGGGTGGGCACGGTGGCGGCCCAGGCGACGAACTCGTCGCGGCGCAGCGCGTAGTCCCACGGCGAGCGGAGCACGACGAGGTCGTACGCGGACCAGTCGACGTCCGGGTCGTCCCAGACCGCCGCTTCGGCGGTGATCCCCCGCGCGGCGAGCGGGTCGAGGACGAGGCGGTCGTCGGAGTCGAGGTCGACGAGGCGGGAGCAGGTAACGAGAGCGACCCGGGGTTCCCCCCGGGTCGACTGGTGGTGGTTGGTCAATTCAGCTATCTATCTCAGCGGGCCATCGTGCGCCGGGCCATCGACCGCCAGAGGTCGTTGCTCGGTCGCATCTGGTCCATCAGTTCACGCTCCCAGGCGTTCTCGACGGTGACTCCCGCCTTGGCGCACGCCTCCCGGGCCGTCACGGTGTCCTCGGCGAACTGGTCGCCCCACTCACCGTCGGCGCCCACGAGGACGATCCGTGCGCCACGCTTACCGACGTACTCGATGACTGCCTTCGCGCCGCCGTGCCCGGCGGCGAACGACTTGAGACCCGCGACCAGACCCTGGGGGGCCTGCTCGCCGGAGGTCTGCTCGGCCGTCAGCGTCGTATCGGAACCATCTGCCATGACGCGAAGCCTAAGCAGAGTTCCACTCGCGCGGGCGAGAACCATGAAGCTTTTGTGATGCCAATTACCTACGTGTTTAAGGAGGAGCACAGACTCTTTGTCCGCTTAAATCAGGACTTTCCCGCCTCAACTTCCGGAGCAAACCAGGCTGCAACTCCCGCAGGTTGAGCCGATCCGACTCATGCCGAAAGTTACTCCGATGTGACATTAAAGAGGGACAACTCATCCACGATGGTGACTGTTCACCGGATTGGCGGTAAAACCAGGGGCCGCGCGCCGGGCGGCGTCAGATCAGCGCGTCGAGCGCGACGGCCACGAAAACGATCGTCAGGTACGTCGTCGACCAGTGGAAAAGCCGCATCGGCTTGACCGCCTCGCCGCGCGTCGCCCGCCGGCAGAGCTTGTGCGCCTCGACGATGAAGACGGCGCCCACCACCAGGGTCGGCACGCCGTAGATCGCGCTGAGCCCCAGCGGCCAGACAGCCAGGGAGGTGAGCACCGTGAGCCAGGCGAAGATCAGGATCTCGGCGTTCACCCGACCGGTCGAGGCCACCACGGGCAGCATCGGGATGCCAGCGCGGGCGTAGTCGTCCTTGTACTTCATGGCGAGCGGGTAGAAGTGCGGCATCTGCCAGAAGAAGACCACCGCGAACAGCGCCCAGGCCGCCGGGGCGAGCCCACCGGTGACCGCCGCCCAGCCGATGAGCACCGGCGCCGCGCCGCAGGCCCCACCCCAGAACGTGTTCGTCGGGGTGGAGCGCTTGAGCCACATGGTGTAGACGACGTCGTAGTAGACGATCGCGGCGAGCGTCAGCCCCGCGGCGAGCAGATTGGTGAACGCCGCCATCAGGACGATCGAGACCGCCGCCAGCACCAGGCCGAAGACCAGCGCGTTACGGGGCGACACGGTGTGCGCCGGCAGCGGACGCCGCTTGGTCCGCCGCATCAACTGGTCGATGTCGCGGTCGATGTAGCAGTTGAGGACGCTGGCCGCCCCCGCCGCGAGCGAACCACCGACGAGCACGACAGCCATCAGCCACAGCGACGGCAGGCCGCCCTCGGCGAGCATCATCGCCGGGACGGTGGTGACCAACAGCAGTTCGACGATGCGCGGCTTGGTCAGCGCCACATACGACGACACGATCGCGCGCACGTCCCGCCGCGCCACCGGACCCTCGGCCGCCCGCGCCGGGGGCTGCCCGGCGGGGTTGCTCGCGGGGCGCTCGGTGATCATGCTCACGGATTGCCACCTTCCGGCATCGGCACGGGGAGATCGGATCGGCGGGGCCCGCTCGGGCACCGCACACCGACCCACACACTACGCGTCGTCGTTTTGGCTGCCCGGCCGACCCGACAACGGTGCGGGCCGTCACACCACGGGGTTGAACGACCTGGGCCGCCGTCACGTACCGCACACCATGCGAGATCCCCGGGCGGACGTTTAGTCACGCTCGATAAGGTCACCAGTGAGGGTTCCGCCCATCTGCCGAGGAGCACAACCATCGTGGCTGCCAACCGACCCGAGCACTCCGCACTCAACTGGTCCGACCTCGATCGCCGGGCCGTCGACACCGTCCGCGTGCTGGCCATGGATGCCGTGGAGAAATCCGGCAACGGCCACCCGGGCACCGCGATGAGCCTCGCGCCCGCGGCCTATCTTCTCTTCAACCGGGTCATGCGGCACAACCCGGCCGACCCGAACTGGCCCGGCCGGGACCGGTTCGTGCTCTCCGCCGGCCACTCCAGCCTGACGCTCTACATCCAGCTCTTCCTGTCCGGCTACCCGCTGAGCCTGGACGACCTGAAGTCACTGCGCCAGTGGGGCTCGATGACTCCGGGTCACCCGGAGCACGGCCACACGCCGGGCGTCGAGACCACCACCGGCCCGCTCGGGCAGGGTCTGGGCAACGCGGTCGGCATGGCCATGGCGGCCCGCCGCGAGCGGGGCCTCTTCGACCCGGAGGCCGAGCCGGGCACGTCGGTCTTCGACCACAACATCTGGTGCATCGCCTCCGACGGCGACATCGAGGAGGGCATCAGCCACGAGGCCAGCGCCCTCGCCGGCCACCAGCAGCTGGGCAGCCTCACGCTGATCTACGACGACAACGAGATCTCGATCGAGGACGACACCCGGATCGCCAAGAGCGAGGACGTGGCGGCCCGCTACGAGGCGTACGGCTGGCACGTGCAGACCGTCGACTGGCGCAGCGGCGACGCCGACCAGGGCGACTACCACGAGAACGTCGAGGCGCTGTACGACGCGTTGGTTGCCGCCAAGGCGGAGACCACCCGCCCCTCGTTCATCGCGCTGCGCACCATCATCGGTTGGCCCGCGCCCAACAAGCAGAACACCGGCAAGATCCACGGCTCGGCGCTCGGCGCCGACGAGGTCAAGGCCACCAAGCGCGTCCTCGGCTTCGACCCTGAGCAGACCTTCCAGGTCGACGAGGAGGTGCTGGGCCACGCCCGCACGGTGATGGGTCGGGGCTCCGACGCCGAGCAGGAGTGGACCGCGTCGTTCGACGCCTGGAAGCAGGCCAACCCGGAGCGCACGGCGCTCTACGAGCGGCTCGCCGGCCGGGTGCTGCCCGACGGCTGGACCGACGCGCTGCCGGTCTTCCCGGCAGACGCCAAGGGTGTGGCCACCCGGGCCGCGTCCGGCAAGGTGCTGGAGGCGCTCGCGCCGGTGCTGCCGGAGCTCTGGGGCGGTTCGGCCGACCTCGCCGAGAGCAACAACACCACCATGAAGGGCGAGCCGTCCTTCATCCCGGCGGAACACGCCACCAAGGACTTCCCGGGCGACGAGTACGGCCGCACGCTGCACTTCGGCATCCGTGAGCACGCCATGGGCGCGATCCTCAACGGCATCGCCCTGCACGGCGGCACCCGCCCGTACGGCGGCACGTTCCTGGTGTTCAGCGACTACATGCGCCCCTCGGTGCGGCTGGCCGCGCTGATGAAGCTGCCCGTGACGTACGTGTGGACGCACGACTCGATCGGTCTGGGCGAGGACGGCCCGACCCACCAGCCGGTGGAGCACCTGACGGCGCTGCGCGCCATCCCGGGCCTGGACGTGGTCCGCCCGGCCGACGGCAACGAGACGGTGTGGGCCTGGCGGCAGGCGCTGGAGCACACCGACCGGCCGACCGCGCTGGCGCTGAGCCGCCAGGCCCTGCCGACCGTGGACCGGGAGGTTCTGGGCGATGTGTCCGGCGTGGCCAAGGGCGGTTACGTGCTGGCCGAGGCATCCAACGGCAAGCCCCAGGTGATCATCGTGGGTACCGGTTCCGAGGTGCAGCTCTGCCTGACCGCCCGGGAGCGGCTGGAGGCCGACGGCACCCCGACCCGGGTGGTCTCGATGCCCTGCCAGGAGTGGTTCTACGAGCAGGATGAGGCGTACCGGGAGTCGGTGCTCCCGCGCGGGGTAAAGGCACGGGTGAGCGTGGAGGCGGGCATCGCGATGTCCTGGCGCGGAATCGTCGGTGACTTCGGCGAGAGCGTCAGCATCGAGCACTACGGCGCGAGCGCCCCGTACACCGTGCTCTTCGAGCAGTTCGGGTTCACCCCCGACCGGATCGTGGCGGCGGCGCACGCCTCGCTGGCCCGGGTGGGCGACATCACCGGTTTCACCACCGGCAACTGAGGGAGCGTGGACGGCATGACCGACAAGCTGAATGAGCTCACCGCCGCGGGTGTGGCGGTCTGGCTCGACGATCTGTCCCGGGTGCGTCTGAGCTCCGGCGGGCTGGACCAGCTCCGCCGCGAGAAGCACGTGGCCGGGGTCACCACCAACCCGACGATCTTCGCAAAGGCGCTCAGCGACGCCGACGAGTACAACTGGCAGCTGCGCGACCTGGCCACCCGTGACGTGGACGTCGAAGAGGCCGTCCGGATGCTGACCACGTACGACGTACGGTGGGCGTGCGACGTGATGCGCCCGTCGTACGACGGCAGCGCCGGCGTGGACGGCCGGGTCTCGATCGAGGTGGACCCGCGCAGCGCGCACGACGCCGACAAGACGGTCGCCGAGGCCAAGGCGCTGTGGTGGCTGGTCGACCGGCCCAACCTCTTCATCAAGATCCCGGCCACCGAGGAGGGCCTGTCGGCGATCGCCGACACGCTCGCCGAGGGGATCAGCGTCAACGTGACGCTGATCTTCGGTCTGGACCGCTACTCGGCGGTGATGGAGGCGTTCCTGGCCGGTCTGGAGCGGGCCAAGGCCAACGGCCACGACCTGTCCACCATCGGCTCGGTCGCGTCGTTCTTCGTCTCCCGAGTCGACTCGGAGGTCGACAAGCGGCTGGAGAAGATCGGCTCGGACGAGGCCAAGGCCCTGAAGGGCAAGGCCGCGGTGGCCAACGCGCAGCTCGCGTACGAGCGGTACACCGAGGTCTTCTCCTCGGACCGCTGGAAGGCGCTCGAGGCCGCCGGCGCGCACCCGCAGCGCCCGCTGTGGGCCTCCACCTCGACCAAGAACCCGGACTACCGGGACGTCATCTACGTCGAGGAGCTGATCGCCCCCGGAACGGTCAACACCATGCCGGAGTCGGTCATCCACGCGTACGCCGATCACGGCGAGACCCGCGGCGACACCGTCACCGGGTCCTACGACGCGGCCCGGAAGGTCTTCGCGGACCTGGAGTCGGTCGGGGTGGACATGGCGGATGTGATCGCCACCCTGGAGCGCGAGGGCGTCGAAAAGTTCGAGGTCAGCTGGCAGGAGCTGCTCGACGGGGTGACCAAGTCGTTGAAGGCCGCGGCGAAGGGCAAGGGCGCTCCGAACAAGGCCGCCGAGGGCAACGCCAAGGCCGCCGCGAAGGCCGGTGGCGCGTGAGCGACCGGATCAGCACCCAGCGAAGTGGAGTGGCGGCATGAGTGACCTTCTCGCGGGGCCGGTGGAGGCCGCCGCCGGGCTCGCCGTCTACGGCGCGGACGCGGTCGACAAGTCCGCCCCCGCCTCGACCCGGGAGGCGCTGGTCAAGGCCGGCGTTCCCGGGCGGCTGGCCGCCAAGGACACGACCCTGTGGGGTTCGGACGCCGAGGCCGAGGCGAAGATCCGCCTCGGTTGGGTGGACACCCACCAGCGCAGCCGGGAGCTGCTGGCGCAGCTCGCCGAGTTGAAGGCGGAACTGGCCGACCTGGACCACGTCGTGCTCGCCGGCATGGGTGGCTCGTCCCTCGCCCCCGAGGTCATCACGCGGACCCTGGGCCGGCCGTTGACGGTGCTGGACACCACCGACCCGGGCCAGGTCCGGGCGGCCCTCGGCGACCGGCTGGAACGCACCGTGGTGGTGGTCGCCAGCAAGTCCGGCTCGACGGTGGAGACCGACAGCCACCGCCGCGCCTACTGGCAGGCGTTCCTGGACGCGGGGATGACCGAGGCGGAGGCCGGCCGGCACTTCGTCATCGTCACCGACCCGGGCTCGCCGTTGGAGGCGACCGCGGCCGAGATGGGCGCGTTCACCGTGCTCGCCGACCCGAATGTGGGCGGCCGGTACTCGGCGCTGACCGCGTTCGGGCTGGTGCCGTCCGCGCTGGCCGGCGTCGACGTGTCGGAGCTGATCGACCAGGCCGACGCGTTGGCCCGGTCGCTCGCCGCCGACAGCGACAATCCGGCGCTGGCGCTGGGCGCCGCGCTGGGCGCCGCCGCCACGCTGGCCCGCGACAAGGTCGCCCTGGTGTCCGACGGCACCGGCATCGACGGTCTGGGCGACTGGGCCGAGCAGCTCATCGCCGAGTCGACCGGCAAGTCCGGCGTCGGCATCCTGCCGGTGGTCGTGGAGTCACCGCAGAGCCCCGGCGCGACCGGCCCCGACGTGCTGACCGTCAGCTACGGCGGCGCGCTGGCCGCCGGTGACGTGCCCGGCGGCGGCGCCGACCCGGACGTGGCCGTCAACGGCCCGCTCGGCGCGCACTTCCTGGCCTGGGAGTACGCCACCGCGGTGGCCGGCGTGGTGCTCGGCATCGACCCGTTCAACCAGCCGAACGTCACCGAGTCCAAGGAGAACACCAACAAGATCCTGGCCTCGGGGCTGCCGACGGAGAAGCCGTCGTTCACCGAGGGCGCGATCGAGGTGTACGCGCCGCAGGGCGCTCCGGGCGACCTGGCCGGGGTGCTGCGGTGGCTGCTCGACGGGCTGGGCGACGACGGTTACCTGGCGGTGATGGCGTACCTCGACCGGTTCGCCGACGCCGACACGGCCGGGTTGCGGCCGCTGCTGGCCGGCGCGTCCGGCCGGCCGGTCACCTTCGGCTGGGGGCCGCGGTTCCTGCACTCCACCGGCCAGTACCACAAGGGCGGCCCGCAGGTGGGCAGCTACCTCCAGGTGACCGGCGCGATCGCGGAGGACCTGGACGTGCCGGGCAAGCCGTACACCTTCGGCGAGTTGCAGGCGGCGCAGGCCGCCGGCGACCGGGAGGCCCTCGCCGGCCGGGAGCGGCCGGTGCTGCGACTGCACCTGACCGACCGGGCCGCCGGGGTCGCCCAACTGCTCGACGCGGCCGGTCAGCTGCGCACGTGAGGATGGACGACGTGACCCAAGGCGTGAATCCGCTACGCGACCCGCAGGACCGCCGGTTGCCCCGGATCCCCGAGCCGTGCGCTCTGGTGATCTTCGGGGTGACCGGCGACCTGGCCCGCAAGAAGCTGCTGCCCGCGGTCTACGACCTGGCGAACCGAGGGCTGCTGCCGCCCGGTTTCGTGGTGCTCGGCTTCGCGCGCCGTGACTGGGGCGACGGTGACTTCGAGACCCTGGCCTGCGAGGCGGCCAAGAAGCACGCCCGTACGCCGTGGCGGGACGAGGTGTGGGCGCGGCTGGCCGGCAACATCAAGTTCGTGGGCGGCTCGTTCGACGACGACGCCGCCTTCGACCAGCTCTCCGCGACCTTGGACGACCTGCGTCAGACCCACGGCATCGCCGGTAACGCGGCGTTCTACTTCTCCATCCCCCCGGCCGCCTTCCCCGTCGTGCTCAAGCAGTTGGCCCGCACCGGCATGGCCGACAACGACAAGTCCGGCGGTTGGCGGCGGGTCGTGGTGGAGAAGCCGTTCGGCAACGACCTGCCGTCGGCGAAGGCGCTCAACGACCTGGTCGACGACGTGTTCACCCGGCAGGACGTCTTCCGGATCGACCACTACCTGGGCAAGGAGACCGTCCAGAACATCCTGGCCCTGCGGTTCGCCAACAACCTGTTCGAGCCGCTGTGGAACTCCAAGTACGTCGACTCGGTGCAGATCACCATGGCCGAGGACGTCGGCATCGGCACCCGGGCCGGCTTCTACGACACCGTCGGCACCGCCCGCGACGTCCTGCAGAACCACCTGCTCCAGCTCCTGGCCCTGGTGGCGATGGAGGAGCCGACCAGCTTCGACGCCGACGAGATCCGGGCCGAGAAGCTGAAGGTGCTCAAGGCGATCACCCTGCCGAAGGACGTGGCCCGGGACACCGTCCGGGGCCAGTACCTGCCCGGCTGGGTGGGCGGCGAGCGCGCGGTCGGCTACCGGGAGGAGCGGGACGTCCCCGCCGACTCCACCACGGAGACGTACGTGGCGGTGCGCCTCGGCATCCAGAACCGGCGCTGGGCCGAGGTGCCGTTCTACATCCGGGCCGGCAAGCGACTCCCCCGGCGGGTCACCGAGGTCGCCATCATGTTCAAGAAGGCGCCGCACCTGCCGTTCAACGACGCCGACATGGAGTCGCTGGGCAACAACCAGTTGGTCATCCGGGTGCAGCCGGACGAGGGCGTGGTGCTCAAGTTCGGCTCGAAGGTTCCGGGCACCACCATGGAGGTCCGCGACATCGCCATGGACTTCCAGTACGGCGAGGCGTTCACCGAATCCAGCCCGGAGGCGTACGAGCGGCTCGTCCTGGACGTGCTGATCGGGGACCGCACCCTGTTCCCGGACGCCGCCGAGGTCGAGCAGAGCTGGCAGGTCATCGACCCGCTGGAGCATGCCTGGGTGGGCACCACCCCGGAGCCGTACCGGGCCGGCGAGTGGGGTCCACGGGCGGCCGACGAGATGCTGGCCCGTGAGGGCCGCGCTTGGAGAAGAGCATGATCGGGCTGTGGGACACCACCGGCAACGAGGTGGTCAAGGCGCTGGCCGCCGAACGGCGCAGCGCCGGTGGTGTGGCCAGCGGCATGGCGCTCACCCTCATCGTGGTGGTGGACGAGAAGCGCGTGCGCGAGGCGGAGGCGGCGGCGACCATCGCCGCCGCCGCCCACCCGTGCCGGCTGGTGGTCGTGGTCCGCTCCGACATCGAGCGGGAACGGAACCGGCTGGACGCGGAGATCGTGGTCGGCGGTCGTCTCGGCCCGTGCGAGGCGGTGGTCACCCGGATGTACGGGCGGCTCGCCCTGCACGCCGAGTCGGTGGTGATGCCGCTGCTGGTGCCGGACGTACCGGTGGTGACCTGGTGGCACGGTGAGCCGCCCGCGGAGATCGCCACCGACTTCCTCGGTGTGGTCGCCGACCGGCGGATCACCGACTCCGCGCAGGCCGCCGACCCGGTGGAGGCGCTGCGCCAGCGGGCCCGGGACTACGCCCCGGGCGACACCGACCTGGCGTGGACCCGGATCACCCCGTGGCGGACCCTGGTCGCCGGGGCGTTCGACACCACCAACGAGCAGGTCACCGAGGCGACCGTCGTCGCGCCACCCAGCGACCCGACGGCGGCGCTGATGGTCGGTTGGCTGTCCAGCCGGCTCGGCATCACCCCGCGCCGGGTGGACACCGACGAGTTCCCCCGTATGCGCGAGGTGCAGTTGACCTGTGCCAACGGCGACAAGCTGACGCTGACCCGCGAGGACAGCCTGGCGGTGTTCCGGCGGACCGGTCAGGAGGATCGGGCGCTGCCGCTGGTCCGTCGGCCGCTCGGCGACGAGCTGGCCGAGGAGCTGCGCCGCCTCGACGCCGACCAGGTGTACGCGGAGGCGTTGGGCGCGACCGCCGGCCTGCGCGGTCTGGAGCAGCGCCCGCCGCAGCGGGTGCACGTCTGGAAGGATCCGGCCACGGCCCAGCGCGCCGAGGCCGGGGTCACCGCGCACGCCGGCCCCAGCGGCGAGAGCTGAGCAGTACGACACCGGTAGGGCCGGGACGCGACGTCCCGGCCCTGACCGCCACCTCCGGGTGTCCCCGTCCGGGCACCGACGCGACAGCGACCGCCCAGCGGTCCGGAAACGAAGGCCCAACCCATGAGTGAGGCGAGTGTCGCCGTCCACGCCGACGCCGATCTGCTGGCGCAGGCCGTGGCGGCCCGACTGCTGGTGAAGGTGCTGGACGCCCAGGCCGACCGGGGTGAGGCCGCGGTGGTCCTCACCGGTGGTCGGGTCGCTGCCGCCGTCTACCGGGCGGTGGCGCAGCTGCCGGCCCGCGACGCGGTCGACTGGTCCCGGGTCGACGTGTGGTGGGGCGACGAGCGGTTCCTGCCGTCCGGTGACCCGGAGCGCAACGAGACCCAGGCCCGGGCCGCCCTGCTGGACTCGGTGCCGCTGGACCCGGCCCGGGTGCACGCCATGCCGGCCTCGGACGGCCCGGCCGGCAACGACCCCGAGGCGGCCGCCGCCGCGTACGCCGAGGAGCTGGCCCGCGCCGCCCGGCCGGGGCACGCCGCGCTGCCGCACTTCGACGTGCTGATGCTCGGTGTGGGCGAGGACGGGCACGTCGCCTCGGTCTTCCCGGAGCACCCGGTGCACCACGACACGCGGCCGGTCAGCGCGGTGCGGGGCAGCCCGAAGCCGCCGCCGGTGCGGACCACCCTCACCCTGGGGGCGATCAACACCGCCGAGGAGGTCTGGCTCGTGGCCGCCGGCGCCGACAAGGCGCGCGCGGTGGGCATGGCGCTGGCCGGCGCGGGGCCGGTGCAGCTTCCGGCCGCCGGGGTGCACGGCGTGGACCGTACCCGCTGGTTGCTGGACCGCGCGGCCGCCGCGGACGTACCGGCCCGCCTGCGCAGCCTGCGCTAGACCGACTCACGGCGCAGCCTGCGCTGATCGCTACGAAAGGGCCCCTCGCGTACGAGGGGCCCTTTTCGTCTATTCGCCGCGTCGGCGGCGTAGCGCGGCCAGGGCCTCGGCCAGCAACGCCTCCCCCTCCTCGGCGGTACGCCGCTCCTTCACGTACGCCAGGTGGCTCTTGTAGGGCTCGGCGCGGACGCGTCCGGGTGGGTTCTCGGCGTCCAGGCCGGCGGGGAGCCCGCAGCGGGGGCAGTCCCACAGCGGCGGCGCCGTGGCGTCGGCCGCGATCCGGATGTCGGTCTGGTGGTCGTTGCGGCACCAGTATGTGACGGCCTGTCGGGGGGCCGGCTGGTGCCGCTCGTCCGGGCGCATGGGCGCGGACCCGACGCGGGCGCCACGGATGACATTGCCACTGGGCACGGCTGCTCGCTCCTGTCGTCGGAGGGGACCCGCCGCCGTCTCCGATGGGCGGCGGGCGACGCGGTGGTGCAGCGGAGAAAAGACTGCGCGCGGTCCGTCGAGTGACGGACCGCGCGCAGATTGTACGACTTGGCGGGCTTGCTCAGGTGCCGCTGTTCATCTGGAGACGGAGCCAGAGCCCCAGCCCGACGATCGCCGCGAACCAGACGACACCCACCAGAACGGTGTAACGATCGAGGTTCTTCTCGGCCACCGAGGAGCCGGCGAGGCTGGAGCTGACACCGCCGCCGAACATGCTCGACAACCCGCCACCCTTACCGCGGTGCAGCAGGATGAGCAGGGTGAGCAGAACGCTCGTGATGACCAGCAACACGATCAACGTGTATGCGAACCAGATCGGCATGGCTGGGGGCAGTCCTCTCGTAGCGATCCTCGCCCGGACAGGTCGGGCACTCCGGCACCGGCCGGTGGACGGGCGGTGTCCAGAATAGCGAGCGATCAGCGAGCGATGTGCTCGGGGAACCGGCAGATCTGCGCGAATTCCTCCGCGTCCAGGCTCGCGCCACCCACCAGGCCGCCGTCCACGTCCGGCTGCGCCATGATCGAGGCGACGTTCGACGCCTTGACCGAGCCGCCGTAGAGGACCCGGACGGCGTCGGCGGTCTCGGAGTCGAAGCGCTCCGCCAACCGCTGGCGGACCGCGCCGCAGACCTCCTGGGCGTCCTCCGGCGTGGCCGTCTTTCCGGTGCCGATCGCCCAGACCGGCTCGTACGCGATGACCACCTGGCGGACCTGCTCGGGCGTGAGCCCGGCGAGGCCCCCGTCGAGCTGGTCGGAGCAGTGCGCCACGTGGGTGCCCTGCTCGCGCACGTCCAGCCCCTCCCCCACGCAGAGGATGGGGGTCAGGCCGTGCGTGAGCGCCGCCTTCACCTTCGCGTTGACGACCGAGTCGTCCTCGTGGTGGTAGGCCCGCCGCTCGGAGTGCCCGACCACCACGTACGTGCAGCCGAGCTTGGCCAGCAGCGGACCGGAGATGTCACCGGTGTACGCGCCGGAGGCGTGCGGGGACAGGTCCTGCCCGCCGTAGCCGATCAGCAGCTTGTCGCCGTCCACCGCGGTCTGCACGGTGCGCAGGTCGGTGAAGGGCGGCAGCACGACCGTCTCGACCTCGGTGAGCTGCTTCTCGGTGAGGCTCGCGGCCAGCTTCTGCACGAGCAGGTTGGCCTCGAGGTGGTTGAGGTTCATCTTCCAGTTGCCGGCCATCAGCGGCCGGCGGGTCGTGCTCGCCATGCTCAGTTCTCCAGGGCCGCGATGCCGGGGAGGGTCTTGCCCTCCAGGTACTCCAGGGAGGCGCCGCCACCGGTGGAGATGTGACCGAAGCTCGACTCGTCCAGACCCAACGCCCGGACGGCCGCCGCGCTGTCACCGCCGCCGACGACGCTGAACGCGTCGGCCTTGGTGATCGCCTCGGCGATGCCTCGGGTGCCGGCAGCGAAGGCGGCCATCTCGAACACGCCCATCGGCCCGTTCCAGAAGATCGTCTTCGCCTGGGACAGGGCGGCGGCGAAGCCGGCGACCGTCTCCGGGCCAATGTCCAGGCCGAGCCGGTGGCTCGGGATGCCGTCGACGCGGACCGTGTCGTGCGCGGCGTCCGGCGCGAACGCGTCCGCGACCACCACGTCGACCGGGAGCAGGATCTTGCCGTCGGCCCGCTCCAGCAGGTTGCGGCAGGTCTCGACCATGTCCTTCTCCAGCAGCGAGGTGCCCACCTCCAGGCCCTGGGCCTTGAGGAAGGTGAAGCACATTCCGCCGCCGATGAGCAGCCGGTCGACCGTCGGCAGCAGCGCCTCGATCACGGCCAGCTTGTCGGAGACCTTGGACCCGCCGAGCACCACCACGTACGGCCGCTCGGGCTCGCTGGTCAGCTTGGAGAGCACCTCGACCTCACGCAGCACCAGCCGGCCCGCCACGTGCGGCAGCCGCGCCGGCACGTCGTACACGCTGGCGTGCTTGCGGTGCACGGCGCCGAACGCGTCGTCGACGTACGCGTCGCCGAACGCGGCGAGCTGGTCGGCGAACGCGCCCCGCTCGGCCTCGTCCTTGCTGGTCTCACCGGCGTTGAAGCGCAGGTTCTCCAGCAGGGCGACCTGGCCGTCGGCCAGGTCGGCGACGGTGGAGCGGGCCGACTCGCCGACCGTGTCGGTGGCGAAACGCACCGGAGCGCCGAGCAGCTCACCGAGCCGGTCGGCGACCGGGCTCAGGCTGAACTGCGGGTCCGGAGCGCCCTTCGGGCGACCCAGGTGCGAGCAGACGACCACCTTCGCGCCGGCCTCGACCAGCGCGCCCAGGGTCGGCAGCACCGCGCGGATCCGGCCATCGTCGGTGATGGCACCGGACTGCTTGTCGAGCGGGACGTTCAGGTCGGCGCGCACCAGCACGCGCCGACCCGACACCCCCTCGGCGAGCAGGTCGTCGAGGGTCCGGATGCTCACAGCGAGGTACCGACCAGCTTGACGAGGTCGACGAGGCGGTTCGAGTAGCCCCACTCGTTGTCGTACCAGCCGACGACCTTGACCTGGTTGCCGATGACCTTGGTCAGCGGCGCGTCGAAGATGCACGACGCCGGGTCGGTGACGATGTCGGAGGAGACGATCGGGTCCTCGTTGTAGACCAGGATGCCCTTGAGCGGGCCCTCCGCGGCGGCCTTCAGCGCGGCGTTGACCTCGTCCACGGTGGTCTCCCGGCCGACCTCGACGGTCAGGTCGGTGGCCGAGCCGGTCGGGATCGGCACCCGCAGCGCGTACCCGTCGAGCTTGCCCTTCAGCTCCGGCAGCACCAGGCCGATGGCCTTCGCGGCGCCGGTGGAGGTCGGGACGATGTTCAGCGCGGCGGCGCGCGCCCGGCGCAGGTCCTTGTGCGGCGCGTCCTGCAGGTTCTGGTCCTGGGTGTACGCGTGGATCGTCGTCATCAGACCCTTGGTGATGCCGAACGTGTCCTGCAGGACCTTCGCCATCGGCGCGAGGCAGTTCGTCGTGCACGAGGCGTTGGAGATGATGGTGTGCTTCGCCGGGTCGTAGGTGTCGTGGTTGACACCCATGACCACGGTGACGTCCTCGTTCTTCGCCGGGGCGGAGATGATGACCTTCTTGGCGCCGCCGTCGATGTGTGCCTTGGCCTTGGTGCCGTCGGTGAAGAAGCCCGTCGACTCGATGACGACGTCCGCGCCGACCTCGCCCCACGCCAGCGCCGCCGGGTCCTTCTCGGCGAACGCCTTGATGGTCTTGCCACCGACGGTGATCTCGTCGGCGGTGGCCTTCACCTCGTACGGCAGGCGACCCAGGATGCTGTCGTACTTGAGCAGGTGGGCGAGCGTGCCGTTGTCGGTCAGGTCGTTCACCGCCACGACCTCGATGTCGGCGTCGGACGCCAGCACTGCCCGGAAGAAGTTACGGCCGATTCGGCCAAAGCCGTTGATGCCAACCCGGATGGTCACAGGTCCCATCTCCTCGCGTTCTGGTCCGCCGGCTTGAGTCAACGGGCCGGCGGGAATGGTGTGCGCCGACCGTTGGAGCCGGCCGTCGACGGTTCATCTCGGCCACCCCGCCGCGCGGTCTGAGGACCTGACCGCCCGAGGCGGTGGGCACGACGAGAAGTGCCGATGTCGGCCCCCTTGCCGTACTCAGCGACCCTATCCGAGCGCGCGGGACCACGCTGCGCCGGGTCGTGCTCCCGGCGCACCGTACGGGCCCACCGTCCTATCAGACCACGAGCATGTCGGGCGTGACGGCTGCTTCCGTATCCGGGATGCCGAGGTCCCGGGCCCGCTTGTCGGCCAGCGCCAGCAGTCGGCGGATCCGTCCGGCGATGGCGTCCTTGGTCAGCGGCGGGTCGGCCAGCGCGCCCAACTCCTCCAGCGACGCCTGCCGGTGCTCCAGGCGCAGCCTCCCCGCGTCGGTGAGGTGGTTGGGCGCCTCGTCGGCCAGGATCTCCAGCGCCCGGGTGACCCGGGCGGCGGCGGCCACCGCGGCGCGCGCGGAGCGGCGCAGGTTCGCGTCGTCGAAGTTGGCCAGCCGGTTGGCGGTGGCCCGCACCTCCCGGCGTACCCGACGTTCCTCCCAGGCCAGCACGCTGGAGTGCGCGCCGATGCGGGTGAGCAGCGCGGCGATCGCGTCGCCGTCCTTGACGACCACCCGGTCCACCCCGCGTACCTCACGGTTCTTGGCCGTGATGCCGATCCGGCGGGCCGCGCCGACCAGCGCGAGCGCCGACTCGGGCCCCGGGCAGGTGATCTCCAACGCGCTGGAGCGACCGGGCTCGGTGAGCGAGCCGTGCGCCATGAACGCGCCCCGCCACGCCGAGACCGCGCAGCAGACGTTCGCCGCCACCACGTGCGGGGGCAGCCCCCGCACCGGCCGGCCGCGCACGTCGAGCAGGCCGGTCTGCCGCGCGAGCGCCTCGCCGTCCTTGACCACCCGGACGATGAAGTGGCTGCCCTTGCGCAGCCCGCCGGAGGCGAGCACGTGGATCTCGCTCGGGTATCCGTAGACCTCGGCGATCTCCCGGCGCAGCCGACGCGCCACCGCGCCGGTGTCCAGCTCCGCCTCCACCACCACCCGGCCGGAGACGATGTGCAACCCTCCGGCGAAGCGCAGCAGCGCGGCCATCTCCGCCCGCCGACAGCAGGGCTTGGGCACGTCGACCCGACTCAGCTCGTCCTTGACCGCAGCCGTCATCGCCATTGTGCGTCCCCTCACGGACCTGTTCCGGCGTGTCGCCGGTGATTACGTACGTGTCTAACGATCGGCGCCCAGGACAGGCACCAGCGCGGCGCCCAGGGCAGCCGGATCATGGCGGGGAGTGCCGTCGGTGACGGCGACGGGGGCGAGGACCAGGCGGGCACCCAGCGATTCTGCCGCACGTTCGACCGGTTCCGGGTCACCCACCGCCTTGGCGTCCGCCAGCACGAGATCAACCTTCAGCTCGGGCAGGTACCAGTGCAGCGCCGCCAGATGATCGGCGACCGAGAGGCCGAGGGTCTCCTTCTCCGCGGCCAGGTTCAGCGTGACCAGGCGCCGGGCCGAGCTGGACACGATCGCGTCGGCCAACTGCGGCACCAGCAGGTGCGGCAGGACGCTCGTGTACCAGCTGCCCGGCCCGAAGATCAACCAGTCCGCCGCGCCGATCGCGGCCAGGGCCTCGGCGCAGGCGGCCGGGGCGGCCGGCGTCAGGCGCAGCGACTCGACCCGTCCGGTCGTGACCGCCACCTGGTGCTGACCGCGCACGGTCCGCACCTCGTCCGGGGCGTCCGGGTCGACCCCGCGCACCCGCGCCTCGATGTCGACCGGCTGGCGCGACATCGGCAGCACCCGCCCGACCGCGCCGAGCATCGCCCCGGCGTGCTCCAGCGCCGCCACCGGGTCGCCGAGCAGCTCCATGAGGCCGCTGAGCACCAGGTTGCCCACCGCGTGCCCGGCCAGGCCGTCCGCGCGGGCCGCGTCACCCGCCGCCGGGTCCGCGTCTGTCGGGTTTCCGGCAACCGGGTCCGCGCCTGTCCGCAGCGCGTCGCCCGCTGCCGGGGCCGCGTGCGCTCCGGCCGCCGGGCCCGCGTCGGTGCCGGGCGCGTCGCGCGCCGCCGGGGCCGCCTCGGTCCCGGCATGCCGGGGTACGCGGACAGCCTGCGCCGCCGCGAAGCGGTGCTGGAAGAGCCCGGCGCTGCGTCGGGTGGCCGGATGGTCGCCGGCCAGCGCGACCAGGGCCTGACGCAGGTCACCCGGCGGTAGGCCACCCCGTTCGGCGCGCAACCGGCCACTGGAACCGCCGTCGTCGCCGACCGTCACCACGGCGGTGATGTCCAGGTCGAGTTCGGGGGCGCAGTGCCGCAGCGCGCGCAGCGACGCCGACAGACCGTGCCCGCCGCCGAACGCCACCACCCGGCGCGTCGTCATTCCCGCCCCAGGTCGCGGTGCTGGGCGTTCGCCGCCAGCCCCGACTGACGCAGCCGGCCGGCCAACTCCTCGGCGATGGCCACGCTGCGGTGCTTGCCGCCGGTGCAGCCCACGGCCACCGTCAGGTACCGCTTGCCCTCCCGCTCGAACCCCGTGGTGGTGGCGTTGACCAGGTCGGCGTACGAGGCGACGAAGGCGTCCGCGCCCTCCTGCCCCAGCACGTACGCGCTGACCGCCTCCTCCCGCCCGGTCTGCTCGCGCAGCTCCGGCACCCAGTACGGGTTGGGCAGGAACCGGGCGTCCAGCACGAAGTCGGCGTCCGGCGGCAGGCCGTACTTGAAGCCGAACGAGAGCACGGTCACCCGCAGCCGCCGGGCGTCCTCGCCGCCGAACAGCTCCTCGATGCGCCGACGGAGCTGGTTGACGTTCAGGTGGCTGGTGTCGATGATCACGTCGGCCTGGTCGCGGGCCTCCTCCAGCAGCCCGCGCTCGACGGCGATACCGTCGGCGAGCCGCCCGTCACCCTGCAACGGGTGCGAACGCCGGACACTCTCGAACCGACGGATCAGCACCTCGTCGTCGGCGTCGACGAACACCACCCGGGGCGAGAAGCCACGCTCCTTGAGCTCCCGGATCGCCCCCGCCAGGTCGGTGGAGAAGGCGCGCGAGCGCACGTCCAGGACCATCGCCGTACGCCGGGCGGCGCCGCCGGCCTTGAACGCCAACTCGGCCATGTCGAGCATGAGCGCCTGCGGCAGGTTGTCCACGACGTAGTAGCCGACGTTCTCCAATGCGCGGGCGACGGTGCTGCGACCGCCACCGGACACACCGGTGACCACCACCAGGGTGGTCTCCGACTCGGCCGTCGGCTGCCCGTCACCGACAGTGTGCGCCTCGCTCACCCGTACCCCCAAGACGTGGCGCCGCGGCCGCCGTCGGCCGCGATTGGTCAATCAGCGACTCTATCCCGCCCGTCGGGGTGGGCACGGGCACGCCCGCCGCCGCGCGCCGCAGGCGGGGCGAGGGCGTGGTAGCGCCGCTCGCCGGCGACGGAACGTTCAGCCGCGCGGATCGCGCCGCAGGCCGGTCACGAACGACAACCAGGCGTCCCGACCGAAGACGAGCGCCGGGCCGCCCGGGTCCTTGGAGTCCCGCACCGCAAGCCCTTCGGGGAGTACGGCCACCTCGACGCAGTTCGAGCCGCTTGCACTGCTCCGGCTGCTCTTACACCACGTGGCCGTGGGAGTGTCCGGAGCCGTCATCGGTCAAACCCCTTGAGTCCCGGTCAGTAGTCACCCGCCACCCGTGCCAGGAAGCCAGCCGACTCGTCAGGGTCGAGCGCCTTGGCCATGAGGTGATCGAACATGAGTCTATATCGGGCGACGTGCCTCTCCTCTTCGAGCAGGAGCGTGCTGGAGTCGTTGTCGAGATAGACGACGGTGGGGTCCAGGCTCGGATCGGCATAATCGAGCAGGGTGAACGGGCCGCCCATTCCCGCGTGGGCGCCGGCGGCGAACGGCAGGATCTGGATCTCGACAGTAGGCAGCTCACATGCCTCGATCAGGCGGGCGAGCTGCGCTCGCATCACTTCCCTGCCACCCACGACGCGACGGACAGCCGCCTCATCAAGCACCATCCACAGCTTCGGCGGCACGTCGCGCGAGAGCATGGCCTTGCGGGCGAGTCGGGCCGCCACCCGCCGGTCGGTCTCGTCCTGGTCGGCGGTGCTGCGGCCCGCTCTGACGATGGCGCGGACGTACTCCTCCGTCTGCAACAGGCCGGGAACGTACAGACACTCGAAGGCGCTGATCGACGTCGCCTCCGCCTCGAACCCGACGAAGTCGTCCGGCAACACGTCGCCGTACGCGCTCCACCACCCCTTCTGGCGGGACTGCCGGAGCAACGCGTTCAGCGACTCCCGCTCGCCCTCGGATGCGTCGTAGAGGTCGAGCAGTGGGGGCAGGTCCTTGGGCATCACCCGCGAGTGTCCGAGTTCGAAGCGGATGACCTTCGTCCGATGCCAGCCCAGGATCTTGGCGACCTCCTCGGCGGTGTGCCCGGTGCGGTCCCGCAGGCGGCGCAACTCGCGGCGCAGCCGGCGGGCTCTGATCGTCGGACTGGGCACCTGCGCCATCGCCGCCGTCACCTCCACTGTGAGTGATCGATTCTTACCCAAGAGCGACCACACATCAAGCATCTGTTCCAGAAAATCACGACGTTGCATTTTGCTTTCGTCTAGTCCAGGCTCTTGATGAGGATCCGCTACGGAGAGGCAGGGCATCGTGACGGACAATCGATCGTCTCGCTGGGGACGCGAGTCCCGGCGACCCCGGGACGGTCAGGACGACCTGACCGCTCTGCTCGACCGGGCCGACGTGTCCGAGCGGGTCCGGGCCGCCATCGCATTCGCGTTGGCAACGCCGGAGACACTGTCGTCGTACCTCATCGCTCTGGGTCCGACGGAGCGCGAGCGGACGGCGGCCCGGCGCTGGACGCTGCACCTGTCCTACCTGGCGACGGACCTGATGGAGGCCCGCGACCAGGCCGTCGTCTACACCGAGGGGTTGACCACCCTGCGCCCCGAGGTGGCCGCCGAGGCCGCGCTGCTGTCCCGGGCCGAGGCCTGGCACCACGTCGAGCCGGTGTTCTGCGGCCGGAGCGGCCCCGACAACGAAGTCTGCATGGACGTCAACGGACACCCGGGCTTCCACAGCGCGGCCGGCATCGGCGGGCTCTGCTGGGGCGACGGAGACGGCACGTCGGCGCAGTGACCGTCGCGGCGCGGCGGACGCGCCGGACGCCGTGCGGGCGATGCTGTCGGGGAGGGCTCGTAGACTCCGCGGATGGCTTCCCCGACCGACCTGCGTACCGACGACGCGCTGGCGGCGCTGCGCCGGGTGTTCGGCTACGACGCCTTCCGCGGCTTCCAGCAGCAGGTCATCGACCATGTCGTCGCCGGCGGCGACGCGCTGGTGCTGATGCCCACCGGTGGCGGCAAATCGCTGTGCTACCAGATCCCGGCCCTGGTCCGCGACGGCGTCGCGGTCGTCGTGTCGCCGCTGATCGCGCTCATGCAGGACCAGGTGGACGCGCTCACCGCCGTCGGCGTACGCGCCGGCTTCCTCAACTCGACGCAGACCCTCGACGCCCGCCGTCGGGTCGAGGCGGCCTTCGTGGCCGGCGAGCTGGACCTGCTCTACCTGGCGCCGGAGGCACTCGGCGTCCGGTCCACCCTCGCCCTGCTGGACCGGGGGCGCATCTCCCTGTTCGCGATCGACGAGGCGCACTGCGTGTCGCAGTGGGGGCACGACTTCCGGCCGGACTACCTGGCCCTGTCGATGCTGCACGAGCGGTGGCCGCAGGTCCCCCGCATCGCGTTGACCGCCACCGCGACGAGCGCCACCCGCCGCGAGATCGCCAGCAGGCTGGGCCTCGACGAGGCGCGGCACTTCGTGGCCAGCTTCGACCGGCCCAACATCCAGTACCGGATCGTGCCCAAGCGGGAGCCCCGCAAGCAACTGCTGGCCCTGCTGCGCGACGAGCATCCCGGTGACGCGGGCATCGTCTACTGCCTGTCCCGCGCCTCGGTCGACAAGACCGCCGAGTTCCTGACCGCCAACGGCATCGCCGCGCTGCCCTACCACGCCGGCCTCGACGCGGCGACCCGCGCCGCCAACCAGCACCGCTTCCTGCGCGAGGACGGGCTGGTCATGGTGGCCACCATCGCCTTCGGCATGGGCATCGACAAGCCCGACGTGCGCTTCGTGGCCCACCTCGACCTGCCCAAGTCGGTCGAGGGCTACTACCAGGAGACCGGCCGCGCCGGCCGCGACGGGCTGCCGTCCACCGCCTGGCTGGCGTACGGCCTGCAGGACGTGGTGCAGCAGCGCAAGATGATTGAGACGTCCGACGGCGACCTGACCCATCGCCGCAACCTCGCCGCGCACCTGGACGCGATGCTCGCGCTCTGCGAGACGGTCCGGTGCCGCCGGGTGCAGCTGCTCGAATACTTCGGTGAGAGCGACACCTCGGCCTGCGGCAACTGCGACACCTGCCTCAACCCACCGGAGTCCTGGGACGGCACGGTCGCCGCCCAGAAGCTGCTGTCCACCGTGTTCCGCCTCGACCGCGAACGCAACCAGCGGTTCGGCGCCGGGCACTGCGTCGACATCCTGCTCGGCAAGCAGACCGACAAGATCAGCCAGTACGGCCACGACTCGCTGACCGTCTTCGGTATCGGCACGGAGTTGAGCGAGGCCGAGTGGCGGGGCGTGGTCCGGCAACTCCTCGCCGAAGGGCTGCTCGCCGTCGAGGGCGATTACGGCACGCTCGCGCTCACCGAGGCGAGCGCCGACGTGCTGGGCCGCCGCCGTACCGTCACCATGCGCCGGGAGCCGGAGAAGCCGGCGTCGAGCCGCTCGTCGAAGCCGCGCGGCTCATCCACAGTCGTGGCCGAGCTGACCCCGGCCGCCGCGTCCGTCTTCGAACGGCTGCGCGCCTGGCGGGCGGCCACCGCCAAGGAGCAGGGCGTTCCGGCGTACGTCATCTTCCACGACGCGACGCTGCGCCAGATCGCGAGCGACGAGCCCACCTCGCTGGCCGAACTGTCCCGCGTCAACGGCGTCGGCGAGAACAAACTCGCCAAGTACGGCGAGCAGATCCTGGCCGTCCTCGCCGGCGAGTGACCTTATGCGACAAGGGCCGGACCCCGTGGGGTCCGGCCCTTGTCGGTGTGGGTTGTCAGCTGGTGGCGTAGCCGCGGGTGGCGATCCAGTCGGCGAGGTGCTCGACGGTGATGTCGTAGGCGGCGGTGTTCGCATCGGCGGAGTCAGCGATCCGCACGGTGTTGCCGTCATCGCGGTAGCCCACGACGCTGATGTAGTGCCCGCCCTCGAAGGAGTGGGTGGTGCCGTCGGTGTCGACGCTGGTGCCGGCGATGTTCGCGACCACGGCCCGACCGTCATCAACAGTGCGGACGATGTCGGCGCGCAACCGGTCGGTCTGGGTGGCGTCGGCGTCGGGCTTGCTGATCTCCACGCTGTGGTACGCGTCGGGCTTACCGGTCTCCTTGTTCAACACCGGCGTGATGTCGTTAATCGAGTTGGTGCCGGCCTCGGTGGTGCCCATCTCCTTGGCCATCGCGTCCACGCTGATGTCCTTGCCCTGCACACTCAACGCGTTACGGGTAGCGGCCGGACCGCAGTAGTAGAAGTTCGGCTGCGCCTCGTACCGCACACCCAACTGCCGCTCACCATGACCCTTACGATCCGACTGCGACTGCGACACGGGCTTGGCGGTGCTTTCGGCGGCGAAGGCGGTGGTGACGGGGCCGGCGATGGCGCCACCGGTGAACGCGAGGCCGGCGGCGGTCAGGGCGGTCTTGCGAATCAGATCGGTACGCATGATGGCGTGCTCCTCTGCTTCATCGGGGGAAAAAACGCGGCTCGGCACACGGGGGCATGCCGGGCGGAAGAAAGTCTGGGGGGACCGGACCCGGCGACCCAGCGGGGCCTGCACGGGGGGTGTCCCGGAGGATGGTGCAACGGTCCATGCCAGCGGATCATTCCCGCCGAGGACCGGGGGCGGCCGGGTGGTGCTCGGCCATGCGGGGGATGTAACGACCCTGACCCGGCGGGTGTTCCCGGCCGCTGCCCTACGCCACCAGCCCGAAGGTCGCGGCGCCATGGCAGGTATAACGACCCGGTCCGGCCCGCGATTCCGCCCCCACGATGACACCGACCACAGCACACTGCGCCCCTGAACAGGACAAACCTCGCACCCGCCGCCGCCGACGGGACCTTGGGCGGATAATCGCCGCGACATCGCCGATATGGGTATCTCCGCGCAGGGATGCCCCGACATCGGCGACCTGAAGACGATCAGATCGCGCAATGCTGCGCCGAAGCCAGACACAGGGGACAGAACGCTCGCGCGCGACATGCACCGCGGCCAGGGATGGCCCATGATCTGCACAACTTCGGGGATGTTGCTGCCTCAGCCCGCCGTGAGGCAGCAACATCCCCGAAAGTGCTGCCTACCCGCTCGAAGCGACCGCCTCGCCGAAGTTCCGAGGCGGCGCATTCGGGCAAGATCGTGCTCGATCCAGGAAAGAGGGCCCTCGCCGCGCGGCCGAGGCCACTACAACCAGGATCGAGCGCGATCATGGGCGTGCGGTGGCGGCGCGTCCCGCATCCAGGTGGGTGGACAGCAACTGCTCACGGGTGACACCGGGGCAGGCGTGCGGAGCAGCGCCCAGGGCCGGAACAGTGCCGTTACGCCCGGTGACACCAGGCCGGAGCCCTGCCGGGACGAGCCTGAATCGACCCTCATATCGGGCGAGTCGCCCATATGCCGGTGGGTAGGAGCATGCGCGCCCTGAGCAAGGTGGCGATCGCCTCGACTTCGGCCATATCGCGCTATCCCCGCCCGGTTGATAGCCCGATATCGGCGAAGTCGAGTCGATCATGGCAACGGGCGACCTTCGAGGCGGAGACGACCGCCGATGCGGGGGGCGATTTCTGCCGCTGGGTCAGCGGTCGAGGGCTTGCTTCGCGTCGGAGGTCGCCTTCGCGTCGGGTGGGCCGGCCGTGTCGGGGGTCGCTTGAGCGCTGTCATCGGTTCGGGTGCCCGGGTCCAGGGCGGCCAGGATCGCCTCGGCGGTACGACGACCGACCCCGGGTACCTCGGTGATCTCGTCGACGGTTGCCGTGGAGAGCCGCTTGAGCGAGCCGAAGTGCCGTAGCAGCGCCTTGCGGCGTACCTCGCCCAAGCCGGGAACGTTGTCCAACGCCGACTCGGTCATCCGCTTCGAGCGGCGCTGGCGGTGGAACGTGATGGCGAAGCGGTGTGCCTCGTCGCGGACGCGTTGCAGCAGGTAGAGGCCCTCGGAGGTGCGCGGCAGGATGACCGGGAACTCGTCGTCCGGGAGCCACACCTCTTCCAGCCGCTTGGCGAGGCCGCACAGGGCCACGTCGTCGATGCCCAGATCGGCGAGGGCCTGCGCGGCGGCTGCGACCTGCGGGGCGCCACCGTCGACGACGACCAGCTGCGGCGGGTACGCGAACTTTCGGGGGCGGCCGGTGGTCGGGTCGATCAGGACGCCGACCTGCGGGTCGACGGGGTCTACCGGAGTGGCCGGATCGTCGGCCGACTCCACGCCCACCTCGCCCGTCTCGGCGCGCGCGTCGAGGTAGCGGGCGAAGCGGCGACGCAGCACCTCGGACATCGCGGACAGGTCGTCGGTGGCGCCCCGGACGATGAACCGCCGGTACTCGCTCTTGCGGGGCAACCCGTCCTCGAACACCACCATGCTGGCCACCACGTCGGTGCCCTGGATCTGGGAGATGTCGAAGCACTCGATGCGCAACGGCGCGGTGCGCATGCCCAGCGCCTCGCTGATCTCGTCGAGCGCCTTGCCGCGGGTGGTCAGGTCGCCCGAGCGTTTGAGCTTGTGCCGGGCCAGCGCGTCCTTGGCGTTGCGCTCGACCGTCTCCAGCAGGGTGCGCTTGTCGCCGCGCTGCGGCACGCGCAACGTCACCCGGCTGCCGCGGTGGCTGGTGAGCCAGTCGGCGAGGGCGTCGGCGTCCGCCGGCAGCTCGGGCACCAGCAACTCCCGGGGTACGTCCGCCTCGCCGTGCTCGCCGCCGTACACCTGGGTGCAGAAGTGGTGCACCAGGTCGCCGGTGGTCAGGTCCTCGGTCTTCTCCACCACCCAGCCGCGCTGGCCGCGGACCCGGCCGTCGCGTACGTGGAAGACCTGCACGGCCGCCTCGAGCGGGTCGTCGGCGAACGCGACCACGTCGGCGTCGGTGCCGTCGCCGAGCACCACGGTCTGCTTCTCCATGGCCCGGCGCAGGGCGGCCACGTCGTCGCGCAGGCGGGCGGCCCGTTCGAACTCCAACGCCTCGCTGGCCTCTGTCATCTCCCGTTCGATCTTGCGGACCATGGTGTCGGTGCGGCCGGCCATGAAGTCGCAGAAACCGTCGACGATGGCCCGGTGCTCGTCGGCCGAGACGGTGCCGACGCACGGGGCCGAGCACTTGCCGATGTAACCCAGCAGGCAGGGACGGCCGACCTGACCGGCCCGCTTGAACACGCCGGCCGAGCAGGTGCGCGCGGGGAACACCCGCAGCAGCAGGTCGAGGGTCTCGCGGATGGCCCAGGCGTGCGAGTACGGCCCGAAGTAGCGCACACCCTTGCGTTTCGCGCCGCGCATCACCTGGAGTCGCGGGTACTCCTCGTCGAGGGTGACAGCGAGATAGGGGTACGACTTGTCGTCGCGGTAACGGACGTTGAACCGGGGGTCGTACTGCTTGATCCAGGTGAACTCCTGCTGGAGCGCCTCGACCTCGGTGCCGACGGTGATCCAGTCCACCGACTCGGCGGTGGTGACCATCTGGCGGGTGCGCTCGTGCAGGTTCCAGACGTCGCCGAAGTAGGAGTTGAGCCGGCTGCGCAGGTTCTTCGCCTTGCCGACGTAGATCACCCGGCCGGTGCCGTCGCGGAAGCGGTAGACCCCCGGTGACTCCGGGATGGTGCCGGGTGCGGGACGGTAGGTCGAGGGGTCAGCCACACCACCAAGCCTAGTCCGCACCCCCGACACCCCACGCCGACCGCTAGATCGACTCGGCGTACCGGAAGTCGGGGCATCGTCGCGCGCGGGACGCCCCGACTTCCGGGAACGCGACTTGATCAGCGACCGGGCGGGCGCGCCGTCAGGCCAGGGAGATCTGGTCGCCGGTGACCTTGATCTCCTTCGGCGGCAGCGGCTTCTTCGCCGGACCGGCCTTCACCGAGCCGTCCTCGATCGAGAACTTGCTGCCGTGGCAGGTGCAGTTGATGGTGCCGCCGTCGACGTTCGAGACGGGGCAGTTCTGGTGCGTACAGATCGGGCTGAAGCCCTTGAACTGGCCGGCCGTGGGCTGGGTGATCACCACGCCCTCGGCGGCGAGGATCTTGCCGCCGCCGACCGGGATGTCGGCGGTGGTGGCCAGCGACTGGGCGTTCTGCCGGTCGCCGCCGCCGGCGTCACCGGTGCTGGGCACGGCCGGGCCGCCACTGGTGGGTGAGTCGCTGCCGCTGCCGTCGTCGCTGCCGCAGGCAGCCAGGACGACGGCCGCGCCGACCGCCCCGACGCCGGTGAGCAGGGTACGACGGGTCTGCGTACCCGGTCCGGTCAGCGCCTGATCGTCGCTCATGCCTCGCCTCTCTCTCGCCCAGTGCGCCGGTCCGAAAGCCGGCCACACTTCCTTCCACGCGCAACTGTGCCGGATAGTTCACCCCGACATCCGTGCGACCCCGGCAAAAGGGGCGGGTCGTCATCCGACCCGCCCCCGAAGAGATGCGGGAAAGTCAGCGCGCGCCGGCCGGCACCTTGCGGGTCGCCCGCGTCTTGGTCGCGCCGTTTGCCTTGGCGGCCCGGGTGGTGGCCGCCACCGCGCCCTTGGCCTCGCCGTCGAGCTTGAGCACCTGGCGCAGGAACTCGCCGGTGTGGCTCTCGGCCACCTCGGCGACCTCCTCCGGGGTGCCGGTGGCCAGCACGGTGCCGCCCCGGTGACCGCCCTCGGGGCCCATGTCGATGAGCCAGTCGGCCGTCTTGATCACGTCGAGGTTGTGCTCGATGGTGATCACGGTGTTGCCCTTGTCGACCAGGCCTTCGAGCACCATGAGCAGCTTGCGGATGTCCTCGAAGTGCAGACCGGTGGTCGGCTCGTCGAGCACGTAGACCGTGCGCCCGGTGGAGCGCTTCTGCAGCTCGGAGGCGAGCTTGACCCGCTGCGCCTCACCGCCGGAGAGCGTCGGCGCGGGCTGCCCGAGGCGGACGTAGCCCAGGCCGACGTCGACGAGGGTCTTGAGGTGCCGGTGGATGGCGGGGATGGCGGAGAAGAACTCGGCGGCCTCCTCGATCGGCATCTCCAGCACGTCCGAGACCGTCTTGCCCTTGTAGTGCACCTCCAGGGTCTCCCGGTTGTACCGGGCGCCCTTGCAGACCTCGCAGGGGACGTACACGTCGGGCAGGAAGTTCATCTCGATCTTGATGGTGCCGTCGCCGGAGCACGCCTCGCAGCGGCCACCCTTGACGTTGAACGAGAACCGGCCCGGCCCGTACCCCCGGACCTTGGCCTCGGTGGTCTCGGCGAAGAGCTTGCGGACGTGGTCCCAGACACCCGTGTAGGTGGCCGGGTTGGAGCGGGGCGTACGGCCGATCGGCGACTGGTCCACGCCGACGACCTTGTCGACGTGCTCCAGCCCGGAGACCCGGGTGTGCCGGCCGGGCACCAGGCGGGCGCCGTTGATCTGGTTGGCCAGCACCGCGTACAGGATGTCGTTGACCAGCGTCGACTTGCCTGAGCCGCTGACGCCGGTGACCGCGATGAGCTGGCCCAGCGGGAACGAGACGGTCAGGTTGCGCAGGTTGTGCTCGCGCGCGCCGTGCACCACCAGCTCGCGGTCCTTGGTCTGCGGACGGCGGCCCGTCGGCGTCGGGATCGACCGCCGACCGGACAGGTACGCCCCGGTGATCGACTCCTTGTTCTTCAGCAGCGCCGGCACCGAGCCGCTGTGCACGATCTTGCCGCCGTGCTCGCCCGCGCCGGGGCCGATGTCGACGATCCAGTCGGCGACCCGGATGGTGTCCTCGTCGTGCTCCACCACGATCAGCGTGTTGCCCAGCCCGCGCAGCCGGATCAGGGTCTCGATGAGCCGGTGGTTGTCGCGCTGGTGCAGCCCGATCGACGGCTCGTCGAGCACGTAGAGCACCCCGACCAGGCCCGACCCGATCTGGGTGGCGAGCCGGATGCGCTGCGCCTCACCGCCGGAGAGCGTGCCGGCCGGCCGGTCGAGGGACAGGTAGTCCAGGCCGACGTCGAGCAGGAACCGCAGTCGGGCGTTGATCTCCTTGAGGACGCGCTCGGCGATCAGCTTCTGCCGGTCGGTCAGCTCGATGCCGGCGAGCAGGTCGGCGCACTCCCCCACGGACAGGTTGCAGACCTCGGCGATGCTCTTGCCCGCCAGGGTGACGGCGAGCACCTCGGGCTTGAGCCGGGCGCCCCCGCAGGCCGCACACGGCACGTCCCGCATGTAGCCCTCGTACTTGTCGCGGGACCACTCGGACTCGGTGTCGGAGTGCCGGCGCTCGATCCACTGCACCACGCCTTCGAAGCCGGTGTAGTAGGAGCGCTCGCGGCCGTACTTGTTGCGGTAGCGCACGTGCACCTGGTCGTCGGAGCCGTGCAGGATCGTCTTCTGCGCCCGCGCCGGCAGGGCACGCCACGGGGTGTCGACGTCGAAGTGCTGCGCCTCGCCGAGGGCCTCCAGCAGACGCAGGAAGTATTCCAGGTTGTGCCCGGTGGACCAGGGCTGGATGGCGCCCTCGCGAAGGCTGCGCTCCGGGTCGGGAACCAGCAGCTCCGGGTCGACCTCCTTCTTGGTGCCCAGGCCGGTGCACTCCGGGCAGGCGCCGTAGGGCGCGTTGAAGGAGAAGACCCGGGGCTCAAGATCCTCGATGGCCAGCGGGTGGTCGTTAGGGCAGGCCAGGTGCTCCGAGTAGCGGCGCTCCCGCTCCGGGTCGTCCTCCGGCAGGTCGACGAAGTCGAGCAGCACCAGGCCACTGGACAGGCCCAGCGCCGCCTCGACCGAGTCGGTCAGCCGCTGCTTGGCGCTCGGCTTGACGGTGAGCCGGTCGATCACCACCTCGATGGTGTGTTTCTCCTGCTTCTTGAGCTTGGGCGGCTCGGTCAGCGGGTGGACCACGCCGTCGACGCGGGCCCGGGCGTAGCCCTTGGCCTGCAGCTCGGCGAAGAGGTCGACGTACTCGCCCTTGCGGCCCCGGATGACCGGGGCGAGCACCATGAACTTGGTGCCCTCGGCCATCGCGAGGACCCGGTCGACGATCTGCTGCGGGCTCTGCTTGGAGATCCGCTCGCCGCAGACCGGGCAGTGCGGCTCACCGATGCGGGCGAAGAGCAGCCGCAGGTAGTCGTAGACCTCGGTGATGGTGCCGACGGTGGAGCGCGGGTTGCGCGAGGTGGACTTCTGGTCGATCGAGACGGCCGGGCTCAGCCCCTCGATGAAGTCGACGTCGGGCTTGTCCATCTGGCCGAGGAACTGCCGGGCGTACGACGACAGCGACTCCACGTAGCGCCGCTGCCCCTCGGCGAAGATCGTGTCGAAGGCCAGGCTCGACTTGCCCGACCCGGACAGCCCGGTGAACACGATGAGAGCGTCCCGGGGCAGGTCGAGACTGACGTCACGCAGGTTGTGCTCGCGCGCGCCACGGATGATGAGTCGGTCGGCCACGGTACGTGTACTCCCGGGTGAAGGTGAAGCGGAGGGTCTGTCCCGCTCTGTGCTGGTTCCGAGCGGTCTTAGCTGCTCATGAGCGGTCGGTACGGGCGCGGAAAACACGCCTCGGCAACTCTAGCCCCGAGGTACGACAGTTTCCCCCGCCCGCACATTCCCCCAGCTCAGCCCGGTCGGCCGCGCCGGCAGCGAGCCTTCGACACCGGCCCTTGCCGCCGGGCACGTACCCGACGGCAAAGGCCCGGTCAGTAGCCCCCGGGCGACGGCGGGCGGGCCGCCCGGCGTCGCGCCGAGCGCCAGCCGCCGCGTCGCTCGGCGGCGAGGCGGGCCGCACGCCGCCGGCTCTCGTGCGTCACCTCGCCCTGCAGCCGCCGCCAGCTCTCCCAGCGGCGGGCGGACAGCTCACCGCTGTGCAGCGCGTCGCGGACCGCGCAGGCCGGCTCGGCGTCGTGCCGGCAGTCGGCGTACCGGCAACCCTCGGCCAACCCCGCGATGTCGGCGAACGCCCGGTCCAGCCCGGCCACGCCGTCGAGGAGACCGACCGCGCGCACGCCGGGCGTGTCGATCACCGCGCCGCCGCCCGGGATGGGCACCAGTGCCCGCCAGGTGGTGGTGTGCCGGCCCTTGCCGTCGACCCGGCGGATCGCCTGGGTCGGCATCATCACCGCGCCGGCGAGCGCGTTGACCAGACTCGACTTGCCCGCGCCGGACGGCCCGAGCAGCCCCAGCGTGCGGCCCGGCGCGACCTCGGCGCGCAGCGGCGCCAGCCCGGTGCCGTGCTCGGCGCTGACCGGCAGCACCGGCACGCCGGGCGCGACGGCGGCGAGTTGGCGGGCGAGCGCGGCCGGGTCGGCCGCGAGGTCGGACTTGGTCAGCACCACGAGCGGCCGGGCCCCGGACTCGTGGACCAGGGACAGCAGCCGCTCGATGCGGGCCACGTCCGGCTCCGGGTGCACCGGCTCCACCACGGCGGCCGTGTCGAGGTTCGCGGCCAGCACCTGGCCGCTGGCGTCCTTGCCGGCGGTACGGCGGATCAGCGCGGCTCGCCGGGGCAGCACGGCCCCCACGGTGATCCGACGGTCCGGCCAGTGCGTGAGCAGCACCCAGTCCCCGGCGCAGGGCAGCGCGGAGGGGTCCTGAGCTGCGGCGGCCAGCACCGACGGGCCGAGGCTGGCGCGGACCGGGCCGTCGACGGTGAGCACCGTGCAGACCCCCCGGTCCACCCGGGCCACCCGGCCCGGGTGGCGCTCGCCACGTCGGGCGGCGTACGACGCACGGTCGGCGTCCCAGCCGAGGGCGGTCAGATCGATGGTCATAGCATCCTCATCGGTGTCGAGCTGGTGATGGCGGAACACGCGTGCCACGTCCGGCATGAACTCCACCTCCGTCCGACGTCCGAGTGCCGCATGTGACGCCGACGGTAGGGTGCGCCGCGCCGCGCCGAAAGCGATTTCCGCGACGACGGCGCGACGCCCGCCCGCCCGCTAGGGTCGACGCGTGCGCACCGCCGCGCCGCCCGCGCGACGCCACCGCACGGCCGCCGAGCACCTCCTGGACCGGAATGGATGTCGACACGTCATGACCTACAGCGGAGATGTCACCCACGGCGGCCCGCCGGCGGTCCGGGAGTTGTCCGGACTCACGATCAGCAAGCTGTCGGTCGGCCCAATGGACAACAACGCCTACCTGCTGCGGTGCTCCGGCACCGGCGACCAGGTGTTGATCGACGCGGCCAACGAGGCGCCCCGGCTGCTGGAGCTGATCGGTGACGACGGCCTGACCGCCGTGGTCACCACCCACCAGCACATGGACCACTGGGTGGCGCTGGAGGAGGTGGTCGCCAAGACCGGCGCGCGGGCGCTGGTGCACGCCGACGACGCGTCCGGGCTGCCGATCGAGGCGGAACACCTGGCCGAGGGCGACACCGTCGCGGTGGGTGACTGCGCGCTGGAGGTCATCCACATCAAGGGGCACACGCTCGGGTCGATCGCGCTGCTCTACCGCGACCCGGCCGGCACCGCCCACCTCTTCACCGGCGACAGTCTCTTTCCCGGTGGGGTGGGCAACACGGACAAGGACCCGCAGCGCTTCGCGGCGTTGATCGACGACGTCGAGCACAAGCTGTTCGACCAGCTGCCGGACGACACCTGGTTCTACCCGGGCCACGGCAAGGACAGCACCCTGGGCGCCGAACGCCCAGCCCTCCCCCAGTGGCGAACCCGAGGCTGGTAACCCACTCCCGGAAGCCACCCCAACCGGTCACCCAGCCAGGTCCACCCAGCCAGGGTCACCCAACGCTGACCAAGAACCACTGAAGGTCAACACCCCGCAGTCGGACCGCGACAAACCCGCGGACCGGAACCCCGACGGGGCGGGGGGGGGGGGGCGCGGGCCGCCGCCGGCGCCCCGCCCGCCCCCGCGCCCGCGCCGCCCGCGCGGCGGGCGCCCGGGCCGCGCCGCC
>NZ_JBITDT010000002.1:332519-485687 GCF_044454415.1 Micromonospora sp. NPDC051543 | reverse complement strand
GCTCGCACCCCCCCCCCCAGACCCCCCCCCACCGCAACCACGTCCCCCCACCGCAACCACGTCCCCCCACCGCGACCAGAGCCAGCAACCACAGCCAGCAACCACAGCCAGCAACCAGAGTCAGCCAGCAAGAGCGAACAGCCGCCGCCGAGCCCCCAGCAACACGACGGTGGCCAGCACCAACCCCACCCCCATGGTCACCAGCAAGGGACTGGGTGCGCCCGGCAGCAGCGCGGCCAGCGACCGTGACGCGATGCCCAGCGCCAGGTAGAGACCGGCCCAGGCCGCCGCGCCGAGGGCCGCGCAGCCGAGGAACCGCCGGTACGACATCCGCAGTCCGCCGGCGGCCAGCGGCAGCAGGGCGTTGAACACCGGCAGGAACGGCGCGACCATCACCATCCGCCCGCCGCCACGGCTGAGGATCCCTTCGGCCGCACTCCAACGTGACTCGCCTATCCAGCCGCCGACGCGACTGCGGCGCAGGGGTTCGGCGTACCGGCGACCGATCAGGAAGCTCAGCGACCAGCCGGCCAGGCACCCGGCGAGCACCGCCGCGAAGGTGGCCAGCCCGGTGGCCGGGCGGCCCACCCCGACCGCGGCCAGGATCGCCACGTCGCCGGGGACGAGGACGCCGAGCAGCGGTACGGCGTCGAAGAGCATCACCAACCCGAGTACGCCCATCAGCACCAGGATGGGCAGCTCTCCGACCTGGGCCAGCCAATGCGTCATGCCTCGTACGCTATGGCCGTCGTGCCATGGTGGACATCCGGTCGGAGCCCTTACCGCCCCCTGGTGTCCACCTCGGGGTCACCCCTGAGATGGCCGGTGTGTCAGGCGGGTCGCAGCACCCGCACCCGGCGTGGCGACGGGTCCGCCGACGGCTCGGTGGTGGGCACCGGGTAGTCGGCCAGCACCAGCAGCCCGTCGACCGGCAGGTGCGCACGGCCGGGGTCTCCGACCAGCACCTCGGCGCCGGAGGCGACGGCCCGTCGCAGGAACGGCAGCATCCGGGCGGCCATCGGACGGCTGTAGAAGACGTCCCCGGCGACCACCAGGTCCGCGTCGGCGCTGTCGCGGTCGAGCAGGTCGTCGCCGTTGACGTCGACGGTGACCCGATTGGCGCGGGCGTTGACCGTGACGGCCGCCACAGCGTACGGGTCGATGTCGTTGGCGACGACGTCGGCGGCGCCGGCCAGCGCGGCGGCGATGCCCACGAGTCCCGATCCGGCGGCGAGGTCGAGGACGCGACGCCCGGCGGCCAGCTCGGGGTGGTCCAGCAGGTGCCGGGCCAGGGCCTGGCCGCCGGCCCAGGCGGAGGCCCAGTACGGCGGCGGCAGGGGATGCCCGGCGAGCGCCTCCATCCGGGCCCACCAGACGATCGCGTCCTCGGCGAGGTGCAGCCGCACCTCCGGGACGAAGGGGGTGGGTACCAGTTGTAGCCGGTCCAGGCCGGTGCCGGGCGCGTCGATCTCGCGCTCCAGCTCGGACAGCGCGGCGGCTGCGGTACCCCTCATCGGCGCAAGCATGCCGCAGGACAGGGTGGTCGGGGCGGGTTTGGCACGCGGGTGACGTGGAGAGTTCATCTGAGTTCGAGTAAACACCTACGGCACTTCGGCCGGCAGATCGGGGTTTCGCCCGCTACTGTCGAACAGGTACGGGCGACCATCGGCCTAGAGGCCGGTGGTCCGCCGCTTTGAACAGGGAGAGATGCATGGCAACCGGCACGGTTAAGTGGTTCAACTCGGAAAAGGGCTTCGGCTTCATCGAGCAGGACGGTGGAGGGCCGGACGTGTTCGTCCACTACTCCGCCATCGCTTCGAGCGGTTACCGGGAGCTCAACGAGGGCCAGAAGGTCGAGTTCGAGGTGACCCAGGGCCAGAAGGGCCCGCAGGCGGACAACGTCCGCCCGATGTAGCTCCGTGCCGGTGACGGCGGTCGGTTCCCGGCCGCCGTCGCAGTGCACTCACGACGCTGCCGGGGCGGCGGGCAGGTCCCGCCGCCGCCGGAGCGGTCCGATCAGCAGGATCAACGGGGTGAGCGCCGACCAGGCGGTCATCACGGTGATCGCGGTGCCGGCGCCGTAACGCGCGCCGAGCGCCCCGGCCAGCACGGCCGCCAGCGGGATGGTGCCGTAGTTGAGCAGGTGCATGCTCACCGTCACGCGCCCGAGCAGGTGGTGCGGCGTGTACGTCTGCCGGAACGCGCCCTTGACCACGTTGCCGATGGCGACGCCGAGGCTGACGAGCACGCCGCCGAGCGCCGGCCAGAGCAAGCCGACTCCGGGCCCGGCCAACGGGATGAGCAGGGCGGACGGGCCGGTGAGCGCCGCCCCGACGAGCAGGGCACGGGCGCTGCCGAAGCGCCGGGCGACCACGGTCGCCAGCAGCGCGCCGATGATCCCCCCGACGCTCATCACCCCGACGAGCACGCCCACCAGGCCCGGCGCGAGTCGTAGCTCGCGGACCAGGAACACGACCAGGACCGCCTGGTAGCCGGTCAGACCGATGTTGCTGGCCGCGCCGTAGAGCGTCAACACCCGCAGGTACGGGTCACCGATGACGAAGCGGAGCCCTTCGGTGATGTCCCGGCGCAGCGATCGGGAGTGGTCCCGCCGTCCCGGACGCGCCTCGGCGGTGCGGATCCGCAGCAGGAACACCGCGGAGAGCAGGAACGTCAGCGCGTCCAGCAGCAGCGCGGCGACCGCGCCGGCGAGTTGGGCGATCAGACCGGCGATGCCGGGCCCGACGACGTAACTCACCGTCTGGGTGGCCTGGAGCTTCGCGTTGCCGTCGGGTAGTTGCTCGGGTCGCAGCAGCACCGGCAGGTAGACCTGGTCGGCGGTCTCGAAGAAGACCCGCGCCACGCCCGCGCCGAGCGCCACCAGCAGCAGTTGCGCGACGGTGAGGCGGCCCAGCAGCGCGGCCACCGGCACGCTGAGGAAGGCGAGCGCGCAGATCAGGTCGCAGACCACCATGAGCGGCCGGCGTGGCAACCGGTCCACCCACGCGCCGGCCGGCAGGCCGATCAGCAGCCAGGGCAGCCAGGCGGCGGCGGTGAGGACCGCGACCTGGAAGGTGCTGGCGTCGAGTACGGCGACCGCCACCAGCGGGAGCGCGACAACGGTGACGTTGCTGCCGATGCTGCTGACCGTCTGGCCGGCCCAGAGCAGGCGGAAGTCGCGGTGACGCAGCAGCCCACCGACCGGTCGGACCGCCGTGGGATCGCTGCGGGTGGCCGCCGTCACGGCCGGGCCGGTACGCCGTGGACGAACACGAACACCGGGTGCCGCTCGACGCCGTCGTCGGACCGCTCGCGGTCCTCCCAGCGGGCCAGCAGGGCGTTGATTTCGGCGCCCAGCTCGTCCAGCTCCTCGGGCGTGAGGTGCAGCCACCGGTCGGAGGAGAACGGCGCGTCGCCCCAGGCGGCCTGTGCCGTCTCCTCGGCGGCATGCCAGGCGCGGGCCAGCGCGACGTGCCGGTCCAGGTTGAGCGAGGTGGCGGCGTCGGCGACGGCGCGGTCGGCGGGGTCGGTGTCGAAGTCGGTCGAGGACCAGCGCACCCCTCGGGTGACCAGCTTCCACCAGCGTTCGCGGCGGTCGCGGGCCAGCTCGGGGGCTTCGGTGACCAGGTCGGCGGCGGCGAGCACCTTGAGGTGATGGCTGACGTTCGCCGGCGCCTGGTCGGTGCGTTCGGCGAGCATGCCGACGGTCGACGGCCCGTGCACCTTGAACACGTCCATCAACCGGCGGCGCAGCGGGTGTGCCATTGCGGCCAGCACCCGCGAGTCGGTGACCTGGCGTACGTCGGGCTTCTCCATACCGGCAGCATGACATCAGCAATAGATATTGCGCAACTATTATTGCTCAACATTCGTTGCGAACCGTCGGACGGGTGGGGGCGGCCCGGTGGGGTCGGGCCGCCTCCCGTTCAGGCGACGAGCCGTCGGGCCAGCTCGTCGGCGACCTGCTTGGCGATGGTGGGTGGGATGGCCGCGGCGATCTCCTCCGGCGTCAGACCCGCCAACACGCCCGCAACGATCGCCTCCTCGTCGGTGAAGTCCTTCCCGGCCAGTGCCTTGAGCGTGGTCTGCAGGTCGGTAAGCTGCTTCGTCATCGCCTGCAGGTTCCAGTTGCCGGCAACCGGGGCACCGGTGTCGTCCCGGCCCTCCGCCAACCGGGTGTAGATCTGCCCGATCGGGTTGCGGCCGTCCAGCACGGTCAGGTTCTTGTGGACGGTGGCCAGCCAGTTGTGCTCTTCGGGGGTCATGTCGTCGTCCTCCAGGAGTCCGATGGAGCTGAGGTAGCGGCGGAACAGGGGCCGCTGGTCACGGCCCGCCTTGATGGCGTCGCGAAAGAAGCTGAAGTGGGTGTGCCAGCGGTGCGAGCTGTCGCCGGTGGTGCGCTTGCCGAGCCGGTCCCACCGCTTCACGGTCGTACCGTCGGGGCTGTAGATGATTTCGCGGATGTCCCGGGTGTCGGCCGCGTTCGCGACGCACTGGCCCACACACCACACCGAGAAGCTGGGCAGGGTGTGCCTACCGCCACCGGAGCGGACGTCGAACTCGCCGACGTCGATCGCCGCCGCGTCCAGGGTCAGTCCGGAACGGTCCCGGGGTGACTCGACCACCGAGTAGTCGTTCGGAACCACCCGGTCCGAGCCGCAGTGATAGCCGCCCCGGTGGGCCGGGTCGCCGACGATGCCGACCTCCGCCGGATCGAGGTCGTCCGGGCCGGGGGCGTTGTCGAGGTGGGTGAGGAGCAGGCGTCGAAGGTCCAACAAATTGTCCGGGGCCCGCGTCATGGGGTCCCCCTCTCAGCTGGGGCGGGGACCGGGCACGACGTCACACCGCGTACGCGGTGTTGGGCTTTGGGCGAGCCCGGTCTGGTGGTGCACGGCGCCGGGCGTTGACCCAACCATAGCCCGCAATTCCGGTAAATGCCCAGCTCAGAGGCGCTCTGTTCAGATTGGAGGCGAAGCCGGGGCAGAGTGGACGATCGGCAAGAGCAACGCCGAGGGGTAAGCCGGGCCATGAAGGACCTGCCGCCAACCGGCACGCAGCGTCACCGCCGTACCGAGAGGTTCGCCGGTGCCGGGGTTGCGTGCCCACCGCGGATGGGCGCCACCGGCGACCTGCACCCGCAGCCGGTGCCCGGTGGCGAACCGGTACGCGGTCGGCCAGAGCGTCACCGGCACCCGCAGCGCCCCGGACGGGTCGGTGGGGAAGCGTTCGGGCGTCACCCGCACCAGACCGTCGCACACGTTCCAGGACCGACCGCGCTGGTCCACATCGCACAGCCGCACGAAGACGTCCAGATGTGGCAGTTCGCTCCGGACGTGCAGCTCGGCGCGGACCGGGCCGAGCACCTCGACCGGCTCGACGAGCGGTGCGCTGGTGTAGGTCAACACGTCGGGGCGGGCTTCGACCTGCCGGTTGTCCACCGGGCCGGCTCGCTGGGCGACCAGCAGCGGCCCACCCAGCGACGGAGTGGGGTCGGCCGGGTCGTACCGGAACCTGTCGGCCGTCGACGCGACCGGGGGACGTACCGCCAGTTCACCGCCCGGATGCAGGTGCCAGGCGGTCTCGACGGTCGGTGGTGGCCAGTCCGGCAGGTCCCGCCAGCCGCCGCCGGGACCACCCACGTGCAGCCGGACGGGGGCGGCGCGGGGCGGGGGTTCCTCGTCCAGCGGCCCGTCGAGGTGCTCGTCGAGCCAGGTCAACCCCTCCCGCAGGGCCGCCACGAACAGCCCGGGACTGCCGTGGGTCCAGGGACCTATCACCAGGCGGGGTCGAGCGCCGGTGGCGCGCAGGGTGGCGTAGTCGTCGAGTTGGGCGGGCAGGAAGATGTCGTGCCAGCCGGTGACCATGACCACCGGCGCCCGCACCCGGGTCACCCGGTCGGCGAAGACGCGCTCGCGCCAGTACGCCGCCTCCGGGGTGTGGTGGCGCAGCCACTCCTGGAAGAACGGAATGCTGGCACCGGTGGCCACCCGGTCGGCGTCCGCGAGCGGCAGATGCGCCAGCGCGGCGGCCAGCCGGGGCTGGCCACGCTTGAGTTCCCACTGCCGGGCCAGCCACGGCACGGTCTGGGCGTGCAGCAGCTCGGCCCAGGTCAGCACGGTGTCGAGGGCGAACGACTCCCCGGCGTACGTCGAGTCCCGGGTGGCCGAGGCGGTCACCACCGCGACCATCGCGCGCAGCTCCTCGCCGGCGTCGGCGGCCAGCGCCCACTGGGCGAAGCCCTGGTAGCTGACACCGAACATGCCGAACGCCCCGGACCACCAGGGCTGGCGGCGCAGCCAGTCGAGGGTGTCGACCCCGTCGTCGCGCTCGTGCACCAGCGGGGCGAAGGTGCCGCCCGAGCCGCCGGTGCCTCGGCAGGACTGGATCACGGCGTGCCGGCCCCGCGCGGCGAGCAACCGGCCGAGCAGCCGCAAGGGACCACCCCGGCCGTACGGGGTGCGGATCAGCACGGCCGGCGCGGATGCGCGGTGCGGGGCGTAGTGGTCGGTGCGGAGCACCACGCCGTCCCGGGCGCGGACCGGGATGTCCCGGGTGACCCGGACCGGGCCGGGACGCGTCACGGGCAGCCGCAGCGCGGCGGCGGCGAGGCGGGCGACGAGCCGGCCGGGCACGGTCAGCCCGTCGTCCGGTGGGGCGCCCCGGGCCGGGCGGCACGGACCGCCTCACGGTGCGACCGCAGCGACTCGCCCATCTCGGCCAGGAACCGGTGCACCACCTCCAGCTCGTCGTCGTCGAAACGGTTCATCACGGTGTCGGTACGGGCGCCCAGCGGCCGGAAGAACTCCATCGCGAGGGCGGCGCCCTGGTCGGCGTAGTGCAGCAGCACCTTGCGCCGGTCGGTGGTGTCCCGGTCGCGGCGGATGTGCCCGGCCCGTTCCAGGCGGTCGATCAGGGCGGTGACCGAGCCGGAGGACAGGTTGAGCTGCTCACCGAGGCGGCCGGGGGTGATCGGGTCGCCGAACAGTTCGGCGTCCATGACGGCGATCAGGGCGTTCAGGTCGGTCGGGTTGAGGCCGTGCAGGTTGGCGAAGGCGTGACCGACCTGCTGGGCGTCCACCGCGTACCGCCGGAGGTTGTTGGTGATCTCGGCGACCAGCTGCTCGCGGCGCGTGTCGCGCCGCCGGTACATGCCGTGAGTCGCCACGTCGCGCCGCTTCTCCCCGTCGTCGGTCTCCCGGGTTGCAGCATAGAGCAGTCGTCGATAATCTCGGCCATCAAGATACTTGGCTTTCGAAAGACCTAGGGGTCAGCGATGTCCGTCTTCAGCAGGGTCGCGCGGGGTCGGCTGGCCGCCTGGCTGACCGTCGCCGCCGCGCTCGTCGTCGCCGCGGTCGTCTTCGGTGTCCCGCGGCCGGACAACCCGGCGCCGGTCTCCGCCACCGGCCTGGACGCCACCTGGCAGTCGACCCAGGTGCAACGCCTCCAGGACCAACTGCCCACCAGCGACGTCCAACCGGCCATCGTGGTCGTCAGCCGCGAGGGCGGCGGTGCGCTGAGCGACGCCGACCGGGCCGCCCTGGCCGCCCGCTCCGGCGACCTGGGCCGATTCGCGGTGGGCGGTCGGGTGAGCCCTCCACAGGTCTCCCCGGACGGCACGGTCGCGCTCGTCGCCGTTCCGCTGGACACCTCCGGTGGTCAGGAGGACGTCACCGCACGGGTGGCCGAGCTGCGCGACGCGCTGTCGGATCTGCCCGACCCGCTGGCCGCCGAGGTCACCGGCGCCCCCGCCCTCACCGCCGACCTGTCGTCGGTCTTCGAGGGCGCCGACGTCACCCTGCTCGCGGTCACCGCCGCCGTGGTCGCCCTGCTGCTGCTGATCACGTACCGCAGTCCGTTCCTGTGGATCGTGCCGCTGGTCGTCGTCGCCGCGACCGAACAACTCACCCTGCGCGCGGTGGACACGATCGTGCCGGCCGTCGGCATCAACCTTCAACAGGGCCAGGTCACCGGCATCGCCAGCGTGCTGGTGTTCGGCGCCGCCACCGACTACGCCCTGCTGCTCATTGCCCGCTACCGGGAGGAGCTACGGCGCGAGCAGGACCGCTTCGCGGCGATGCGGGCCGCGCTGCGCCGTACCGCCGAGCCGATCCTGGCCAGCGGCGGCACCGTGGTGCTCGGTGTGCTCACCCTGCTGCTCAGCGAGCAGGAGACGAACCGGGCACTGGCCGTGGCCTGTGCCACCGGTGTGGTCTTCGCCATGCTCTCGGCGCTGTTCGTGCTCCCCGCCGTGCTGGTGCTCTTCGGTCGCGGCCTGTTCTGGCCGTTCGTACCCCGGGTCGGTGGCCCGGCCCGGGAGGGCCGGCTCTGGGGTCGGCTCGGCGGCCTCGTACGACGCCGGCCGGTGGTGGTGGCGGCGCTGTCGACCCTGCTGCTCGTCGGCCTGGCCCTCGGTGGGCTCGGGATCCGCACCGGCCTGTCCGAGACCGAGCAGTTCCGGGCCGCGCCCGAGGCGGTGACCGGGGCGCAGACCCTGGCCCGCGCGTTCCCCGCCGGCAGCACCCAGCCGGTGGCCGTGCTCACCACCCCGGCGGCGGTACGAGCGGTCACCGACGTCGCCGCCGCCGTACCCGGCGTCGCCTCGGCGCGACCGGGGGACGCCGGACAGGCCGTCGCCCAGGTCGACGTGGTGCTGGACGCCGAGCCCGGCACGCCCGCCTCGGACCGTGCGATCGAGGCGCTGCGCGACGCGGTCGCCGCCGTTCCCGACTCCGCTCCTCCGGCCGTCAGCGGCGTCGAGCCGCCCGCCGGGGCGATCGTGGGCGGCTCGGTGGCCGCGACGTACGACTCCGACGAGGCCAACGACCGGGACCTGCGGCTCATCCTGCCGATCATCCTGCTGCTGGTCGGCGCGGTGCTGGTGCTGCTGCTGCGGGGCCTGGTCGCGCCGGTGCTGCTGGTGCTCACCGTGATCGCGTCGTTCTTCGCCAGCCTCGGCGCGGCGTGGCTGCTCTTCGACCACGTGCTGGACTTCCCGGCGCTGGACAGCGGCGTGCTGCTGCTCGCCTTCGTGTTCCTGGTGGCGCTCGGTGTGGACTACAACATCTTCCTGGTCACGCGGGCGCGCGAGGACGCCCGCAGCGCCGGCACCCGCGACGGCATGCTCTCCGCGCTGCGGGTCACCGGAGGTGTCATCACGAGCGCCGGGGTGCTGCTGGCGGCGGTGTTCGCCGTGCTGGGCGTGCTGCCGCTGATCACGCTGACCCAGATCGGCATCATCGTGTGCATCGGCGTGCTGCTGGACACGCTGCTGGTCCGCACGGTCCTGGTGCCGGCGTTGGCATTCCTGCTCGGTGACCGCTTCTGGTGGCCGGGCCGCGTCCACGCCCACCCGGACGTCGACGCCCCGACGACCCCCGAGCCGGTGACCGCGCGGGACTGACCGCCCGAGCGACGGGGGCGAGCCCCGTCGACGTGCTCAGTAGCCCAGGCAGACGCACTCGGTCATCAGCGCCCGCACGTTGCGCACATACGACGGGTTCGGGATGGCCAGCGGCTCGCCCTCCTGCGCCACCGCCCCGTGCCCGAAGTTGTACGCGGCGATGACCGCGTTGAGTAGGCAGGAGTCCAGTTCGGCGGTGCACAGGTCCGCGTCGAGCCGGAAGTCGGACTCGAAGTACATGTCGCCGATGTACTTGGTCAGCCAGGCCAGGTAGTTGGCGCCCAGGTACGCGTTGTCCTGGTAGGCGGCGATGTCGTAGCTCTGGTCGAAGCGCTGGTTCATCCAGGTGGCGGTGGCCGGCATGACCTGCATCAGCCCGACGCCGCCGTCGCAGGCGTAGATGTTGGACTGCCAGCCGCTCTCCTGCCAGGCCGTGGCCTTGAGCAGGTTGAGCGGGATCTTGAGGTCGGGGGCGGAGCTGGGCCAGTAGGTGCGGGCGGCGGCAGCGGACAGCGCCGCCTTCACGTCGGCACGGCTCGCCTGCGTGCCCTTGTAGCTGGGCTTGCAGGACGAGGGAGCGGGCTTCGGTGGGGCCGGCGGGACCTTCGTCTCGGTGGGCGCCTTGGCGACCACCCGCGGCTTCGTGGCCGGCGACGTACGCGTCGGCTTCTTCGATGGCTTCGGGGAGGCCGACGCGCTACGACTCGGGGCGGCGCCCATCGCCGCCACCCCGCTCGGGGAGGGGCTCGCCTCGACGGACGGCTCGTCGACCGGCTCGTCGGTCGGCGCTTCGGTGACCGAGACGGGAGCGGCGGCCTGGTCCTGCGGACGTTCCCCCTTGCCGGCGCAACCCACTGTGCCGCCCGCGATGAGGAGACCGGCGAGCACGAGCGCGCCCACCCGACCGGCTCGTTGACGCATGGTGATCCTCCCCCGTCGAACAGTCGCCGCAGATTAGCAAGGTTCGACAGGTCGGGGTTGCCCCTGCGACGGGCGGACCGGATCGGTCGACGGCTCCCGGTTTCCGACCGCACGGTCCCGGGTGGCCCAGGCGACCATGAACACCACCGTCCACAGCACGCCGAGCAGCACCGCCGCCGCCGTACCGCTCGCCGTGTCCAGGCCCAGGTAGAGCCGGGCGACGCCGACCCCCAGCACGCCCGCGGCGGCGGCCGTCCACGCGGCCACCGCCACCGGCCAGCGCGCGTTGCGCGACACCAGCCAGGCGAGGGTGCAGAGGCTCGCCGCGACCACGGCGTTCTGGGTCGGGAACGGGCCGGACTCGCGTCCACCCGGGCCGCCGTGCGTGCCGGTCAGCTCGGCCACCCCGGCCAGCACCACCAGCGGCACGAACGCGCCGACCGTGCCCACCACGCTCAGCAGGTCGGTACGCAGCGGGCGGCGACGCCACGCCAGTACCGCCGCCACCATGGCCACCAGCACGATCAGTGCCCACCCCCGTACCAGTGACACCACGACCAGGGTGGCGTCGGCGGCGTCCGGAGTACGGCGGGCGGTGAACCAGACGTCGATCGCCCCGTCCAGCGCCGCCAGTCCGCTGTTGCGCACCACCACGGCGAGCAGGCCGGCGATGGCCAGCCCGGCGGCGAAGAGCAGCAGCAGCCCGACGGCCAGATTGAGCAGCAGCGTCCAGGTCGGCCCGATCCGCATGGCCACCAGGAAGAACAGCACCCCGTAGCGGGCGCTGAGCCAGCGCACCGGCGGCAGCGCGGCGGCCCGCGACAGCAGCGCGCGTGCCGGGTCGGGGTTGCGGCCGAGCCACCGGCCGGCGAGCACCACCCCCAGCAGTCCCGCCAGCAACGCCAGTGCCGCGCCGGTCGCCCGGCCGAGCACCCGGGAGACCGTGTCGTACGACTCACCGGCGAGGTTGCCGAGCAGGATCGAGCCGCCCACCCAGGTCGCCACCCCGGCGAGGTTCCAGACGGCGAACCGCCGGTACGGCATGCCGGCCGCACCGGCCAGCCGGGGCACCAGGGTGCGGGCGAAGGCCACCCACCGCGCGGCGAACACACCCCGCCCACCCAGGCGGGCGAGCATCGCGTCGGCCCTACTCCAGCGCCCGGGGCCGACCCGGTGACCCAGCCCGGCGCGCAGCCGAGGGCCATAGCGTCGACCGGCGCGGAACGCCAGCGCGTCGCCGACCAACGCCGAGACGATCATCGCGAGCAACGCCGGCCCGAGGCGCAAGGTACCGTTGTAGGTGAGGAAGCCGACGAGCAGCAGGGTAGCCTCACCCGGCACCAGCAGGCCGAAGATCACCGCGGTCTCGCCCGCCACGATCAGCGCGGCGACCAGGTAGATCCACAGGGTGGGCAGACCTTGCACCCAGGTCAGCAGGTCGTGCACTCAGGCCCCCGGGACACGGGAGCCAGCATGCCAGCCGGGGGAACCACCGGCACAGCGGTTTCACCATAGATCAGGGGCACCTGGGGGTGACCCCGACGCAGCCTGCGCGAGCGCAGGCGGAAGGATAGAGGGTATGCAGCTTCGCACCGACCTCCGCAACGTCGCCATCATCGCTCACGTCGACCACGGCAAGACCACCCTGGTCGACGCCATGTTGCGGCAGGCCGGCGCGTACGGCGCACGAGGCGAGAACACCGAGCGGGTGATGGACTCCGGCGACCTGGAGCGGGAGAAGGGCATCACGATCCTGGCCAAGAACACCGGCGTGCGGTACCTGCCCGCCGATGGTTCGGACCCGGTCACCATCAACATCATCGACACCCCGGGCCACGCCGACTTCGGCGGCGAGGTCGAGCGCGGCCTGACCATGGTCGACGGCGTGGTGCTGCTCGTCGACGCCAGTGAGGGCCCTCTCCCGCAGACCCGCTTCGTGCTGCGCAAGGCGCTGCGGGCCCGGATGCCGATCATCCTGGTGATCAACAAGGTGGACCGTCCGGACGCCCGGATCAAGGAGGTCGTGGACGACACCTACGAGCTCTTCCTCGACCTGGACGCCGACGAGGAGCAGATCGACTTCCCGATCGTCTACGCCTGCGCCCGGGACGGCATCGCCTCGCTGACCCAGCCGGCCGACGGCTCGGTGCCCGACGACAGCGACTCCCTGGAGCCGCTGTTCCGCACCCTGCTGGACACCATCCCGGCCCCCGCGTACGAGGACGACGCGCCCCTGCAGGCGCACGTCACCAACCTCGACGCGTCGCCGTTCCTCGGCCGGCTCGCGCTGTGCCGCGTCCGGCAGGGCACCATCAGCAAGGGCCAGACCGTGGCCTGGTGCCGCACCGACGGCAGCACCCAGCGGGTCCGCATCTCCGAGATGCTGATGACCGAGGGCCTGGAGCGCAAGCCGGCCGAGACCGCCGGCCCGGGCGACATCATCGCCGTCGCCGGCATCCCGGAGATCATGATCGGTGAGACGCTCGCCGACGTGGAGAACCCGGTGGCGCTGCCGCTGATCACCGTCGACGAGCCGGCCATCTCGATGACCATCGGCACCAACACCTCGCCGCTGGTCGGCAGGGTCAAGGGCTCCAAGGTCACCGCCCGGATGGTCAAGGACCGCCTCGACAAGGAGCTGGTCGGCAACGTGTCGCTGCGGGTCCTGCCGACCGAGCGGCCGGACGCGTGGGAGGTGCAGGGCCGCGGTGAGCTGGCGCTGGCCATCCTGGTCGAGCAGATGCGCCGGGAGAGCTACGAGCTGACCGTCGGCAAGCCGCAGGTCGTCACCCGGGAGATCGACGGCAAGACCTGCGAACCGGTCGAGCGGCTGACCATCGACGCCCCGGAGGAGTACCTGGGCGCGATCACGCAGCTCCTCGCGACCCGCAAGGGCCGGATGGAGCAGCTGGTCAACCACGGCACCGGCTGGATCCGGATGGAGTGGCTCGTGCCGGCGCGCGGCCTGATCGGCTTCCGCACCGAGTTCCTGACCGACACCCGGGGCACCGGCATCCTGCACCACGTCTTCGAATCGTACGAGCCGTGGTTCGGCGAGCTGCGCACCCGCAACAACGGCTCACTGGTCGCCGACCGCTCCGGCGTGGTCACCGCCTTCGCGATGATCAACCTGCAGGAGCGCGGCCAGATGTTCGTCGAGCCGACCACCGAGGTGTACGAGGGCATGATCGTCGGCGAGAACTCCCGCTCCGACGACATGGACGTCAACATCACCAAGGAGAAGAAGCTCACCAACATGCGGGCCTCGACCTCCGACGAGACCGAGAAGCTGATCCCGCCGCGCAAGCTCTCGCTGGAGCAGGCGCTGGAGTTCTGCCGCGAGGACGAGTGCGTCGAGGTCACCCCGACCGCGGTGCGCATCCGCAAGGTGGTGCTCGACCAGCAGCAGCGTGGCCGGGCCGCCGCCCGCCGCAAGCACGCCGGCTGATCCACCGCCGCACCGGGCGCGTCGGCCGCTTGCGGCCGGCGCGCCCGCGCGCTTTCCCGCCGGGGTACGTCCACCCGACGCCGTTCTCCTCGACTACGGTCACCGGCATGACCTGGGATGATCTCGACGCCTCTCTGGACGCGGTGCCGGGCACCGTCTCGGCGTACGTGGGTCGACTCGACGCGCCCCCGAGCTGGACCCGCCACGCCCACGCCGGCCACTACGCCGCCAGCACCATGAAGGTGGCGGTGCTGGCGGCGCTGCACCGCGCCGCCGAGGCCGGCACGCTCGACCTGGACGCCGACGTCCCGGTGGTCAACGAGTTCGACTCGGCCCAGCCCGGCGCGCCCCGCTTCTCCTGCGCCCCGCACTACGACAACGACGACGCGGTCTGGGACCGGCTCGGCCACCCGGCGTCGCTGCGCTGGCTGGCCGAGCGGATGATCGTGCGGTCCAGCAACCTGGCCACCAACCTGGTCATCGGTCACGTCGGGCTGCCCGCGGTGGCCGAGGTGTGGGCCCTCGCCGACGCCCGCGACAGCGTCACCGGCCGCGGCATCGAGGACTTCGCGGCCCGCGACGCCGGCATCACCAACACCGTCACCGCCGCCGACCTGGCCGCCCTGCTGGGTGGGCTGGCCAGCGGCGTCACGACCCCCGGCCGTCTCGCCTCGCCGGCCGGGTGCGCCGCCATGCTGGACGTGCTGCTCGCGCAGGAACACCGCGAGGACCTGGCCGCCGGCCTGCCCGAGGGCACCCGAATCGCGCTGAAGAACGGTTGGGTACGCGGTGTGCGCCACGGCGTCGGCGTGGTGCTGCCCGACGACGCCCCGCCGTACGTGATCGCCGTGTGCACCACCACCGACCTGCCCGACGGCGACGACGACGCCTGCGAACTCCTCGCCCGTGTCTCGGCCCGCGTCTGGGCGGCCCGCCACCGCCTCTGAGCCCGACGGGCCTGCCCTACACTGCCGGGACCCCCCACCCCGGAGCCGCCGATGCCCCGCAGCCGCACCATCCTGGCCGCCTTCCTCGCCGTGACCGCGGCGAACCTGCTGGCCAACGCCACCGGCAGCGATCTGGCGTTCACGCTCACCAAGCCGCTGCTGATGCCGCTGCTCGCCGCGTACCTCTGGCGGATCACCGCCGACCGCGGCGCCCGGCCGGACCGGCTGGTGCTCGCCGGGCTGGCCTTCGCGACCGGCGGCGACGTGGCGCTGTTGGTCGCCGGCACCGGCTGGTTTCTCGCCGGCATGGCCTGCTTCCTCGGCACGCACCTCTGCTACCTCGCGGCCTTCACCCGAGACGGCGCCGCGACCGCCCTGCGTCGGCCACCGCTGGTCGCGGTTCCGGTGGGGTACGCGGTGCTCACCGTCGCCGCGCTGGCCTGGATGTGGCCGGGGCTCACCCACGCCGGGTTGGCCGTGCCGGTGGCCGGCTACGCGCTCGCGCTGACCGCGATGGCCACCACCGCCGTCACCCAGGGTCGGCGGGTCGGCTTCGGCGCCGCCCTGTTCCTCGGCTCCGACCTGCTGATCGCGGCCGGGGTGGCCGGCGTGGCGGAGCCACCCGGCGCGCCGGTCCTGGTGATGGCGACGTACGCGGCCGGCCAGGCGCTGATCGTCGCCGGTCGGGCCGCCCGCGCCGAGGGGCCGGTCACTCCAGCAGGTGCGCCCGCAACGCCGTGAGGACGTCCTCGGTCAGCCCCAGCCCGTCGCGCAGGTAGCCGTCGAACGAGCCGTGCACCCGGCGCACCTCGTCGTAGCCGGCGTCGAGGTACTCGGCGCGGACCTCCAGCACCGGCAGCACCGCGTCGACGTCCAGCTCGGGGTTCCGCCGGCGCATCGCCTCGACGATCACCGCCCGCAGACTGTCGGTCAGCTCGTTGTTGCGCAGGTACTCGGCGCGGATCGCGGCCTCGTCCACCCCGAGCGCGGTGAGCAGGATGACGGTGAGCCAGCCGGTGCGGTCCTTGCCGGCCGAGCAGTGGTAGACCAACGGCAGATTGTCCGGCTCGGCGGCCAGCCGCGCTGCCGCGCCGAAGTTGACCCGCGCGGACTCCCCCGTGACGAACCACCGGTAGATCTCGGTCATCGCCCCCGCCGTGCCCTGCCGGGCCAACTCGGCGTACGCGTCGAGGTCGTGCCCGAGCAGCACCGCCGAGACGTACGTGAAGACCGGGTGCTCCGGGTCGTGCACCGGCAGGTGCGCCACCCTCGGCTCGCCGGCCAGCCGGTCGGGCGGCGCGACGTCGATCTCCGTGCCGTCACGCAGGTCGACCACGCAGGCCGGCGCGAGTGTCGCGAGTACCGGCAGGTCAACGTCGGTGAGCCGGCCCAGCGCCGGGGTGCGGACGAGCTGGCCGGCGCGCACTCTGCGACCACCGGCGCCGACCAGGCCGCCCAGGTCGCGGGCGTTCGGCGCACCCACCAGTTGCCAGTCCCGTACGACCATCCGGCCCACCCTCCCGCCGTGTTCCTGCCTATAGGGTGCCCCAATGACGATCTCGGCGGTACGCACCCACCGGGTTTCTGCCCCCTTACACACCCCGTTCGTCACCGCGCTGCGCCGTACCACCACGGTGGACACGTTGATCGTCGAGCTGATCGACGCCGACGGTCGGGCCGGCTTCGGCGAGGCGCCGCAGGTGTGGCAGGTCACCGGCGCCTCGGTCGCCGGGGCCGAGGCCTGTGTCCGCGAACTGCTCGGTCCGCTGCTCTCCGGACGCGACCCGGACGACCTGGTGGCGCGCTGCGCCGAGGTGCAGCGGGCGGTGGTGGGCAACGAGGCGGCGAAGGCGGCGGTGGACGTCGCGCTGCACGACCTGGCGGCGCGGCGTCTGGGCGTACCCCTGGCGCGGTTGCTCGGTGGCACGACCCTGCGGGTCCCGACGGACGTCACCCTCGCCGCGGGCGACGCGGTCGACCTGGCGGCGGCCGCGCGCCAGCGGCGGGCGGACGGCTTCGGCGTGCTGAAGCTCAAGGTCGGCACGGACGCGGCCGGTGACCTGGACCGGGTGCGGGCGGTACGCGCGGCGGTCGGCGCGGACGTGCGCATCCGGCTGGACGCCAACCAGGGCTGGACGCCCCGCGAGGCGGTTCGGGTGATCCGTGGCATCGAGGACGCCGGGCTGGACGTGGAGCTGGTCGAGCAGCCGGTGGCCCGCTGGGACCTGGACGGGCTGGCGTGGGTCAGCGACCGGGTGTCGGTGCCGATCCTGGCCGACGAGGCGGTCTTCGGGGTCCGCGACCTGGTGGAGGTGATCCGCCGCCGGGCCGCCGACCTGGTCAACGTCAAGCTGGCCAAGTGTGGCGGGCTGCACCCGGCGCGCACGCTCCTGGAGTTGGCCCGCGCGCACGGGCTCGGCACGGTGGTCGGGTCGATGATGGAGAGTCAGGTCGGCATCGGCGCGGCGGCGAGTCTGGTGGCCGCGTACGGCACCACGGCGGTCGCCGACCTGGACGCGGCGTGGTGGCTCGCCTGGTCGCCGGTGCAGGGCGGGATTCGCTACGAGGGGCCGACGGTGGTCCTGCCGAATGCGCCTGGCCTGGGCATTTCCGGTTTGGCTGAAGTAAAGATGCAGACTCATGGTTGAGGGCCGGCGGTTTTCTTCATAGGGTTACCCCCGGACAGCCGACACGAGCTGGGGGTCGATGTGGAGCTTCAACCGGGCCGCGAGGCCGTCGTCCGGGTCGCCGTGGCGACGCTGTGGTCAGCTCCCGAGGCGGTCCGGACGGTCGACGGTCCCGCACTCACGGCCGGCGTCGACATCCCGACCTGGGTCTCCGGCCTGGACACCGACCAGCAGGTCGGCGACTGCGTGTTGAGCCAACTCCTGCTCGGCGAGCGGGTGCTGATCGACGAGCTGCGCCCGGACGGCTGGGCCCGGGTCGTCGCCGTCGAGCAGCCGGCCGCCAAGCTCGATCCCCGCGGCTACCCGGGCTGGCTCCCCGCCGACCAGCTGAGCCCCACCGATCCCACCGTCAGCGGCGACCCGCTCGTCGTGGAAGCGACCGTCACCGGGCTGCACGCCACCCCGGACGGGCCGGTCGTGCTGCCGGGAGTCGTCGTGGGCACCCGTCTCGTCCCGGCCGGTCCCGCCCGCGACGGCTGGCGGTCGGTCCACGTTCCGGGCCGGGCCGGGCCGCTCTGGCTGCCCGACGGGCACCTCGTCCCGCCGCCGAGCGGGCCGGCCAGCGCCGCCGACGCGCTCGCCGTGGCCCAGCGACTGCTGGACGTGGCCTACATCTGGGGCGGGCTGTCGGCGTACGGTATCGACTGCTCGGGCCTGGTCCACCTGGCCTGGCGCCGGTTCGGGGTGCTCCTGCCCCGCGACGCCGACGACCAGGCCGTGGCGACGACCCCCCTCGACCTGGGCGCGGAGCGCCCCGGCGACCTCTACTTCTTCGCCCGTCCCGGCCGGAAGATCCACCACATCGGCATCGTCACCGCCGTCGCCGACGGCTCGACCGACCGGCGGATGCTGCACGCCTGCTACCGACGGCGGCGGGTGATCGAGGAGCCCCTACCGGCGGACCGGACGGCCACCCTGGTGGGCGTGCACCGGGTCTGACCGGCCGGCCCGTCGCGGTGCCGGCCTCAGCGCCGGGCCGCGGCCAACTCGCGACGCCGATCCCGGGCGGACTTGACCAGGCTGGCGACGGTGGCGATGCCCAGCGTGCCGATGATGACCAGCAGGGACAGCCAGATCGGGATGTGCGGCGCCCACCCGACGTGCTCCCCGCCGTTGATGAACGGCAGGTTGTTGTCGGCCAGCGCCTCCAACACGAGTTTGACGCCGATGAAGCCCAGGACGACGGCCAGTCCGTAGCTCAGGTAGATCAACCGGTCGAGCAGGCCGCCGAGCAGGAAGTAGAGCTGACGCAGACCCATCAGCGCGAACACGTTCGCGGTGAAGACCAGGTACGGCTCCTGCGTGATGCCGAAGATCGCCGGAATCGAGTCCAGCGCGAAGATCAGGTCGGTGGTACCGATCGCGATCATCACGATCAGCATCGGCGTGAACAGCCGTCGCCCGTTCTCGTGGGTGGTCAGCTTCGCGTCGTCGTAGCCCTTGGAGATCGGCAGCGCCCGGCGGCTCCACCGGATCAGGAGGTTCTCGGAGAACTCGTCCTCGTCCGGCTCACCCTGGCGGGCCAGGTTGATCGCCGTGTAGATGAGGAACGCGCCGAAGATGTAGAAGACCCAGGAGAACTGCGAGATCAACGCCGCTCCGGCGGCGATGAACCCGCCACGCATCACCAGCGCCAGCACGATGCCGATGAGCAGCACCTTCTGCTGGTACTGCCGGGGCACCCCGAACCGGGCCATGATGATGACGAAGACGAACAGGTTGTCCACCGAGAGGCTGTACTCGGTGAGCCAACCGGTGTAGAACTGCCCCGCCGCGCTGGCCCCGGAGGCCAGCCAGACACCGGCGCCGAAGAGCAGGGCGAGGCCGACGTAGAAGGCGACCCAGAGGCTCGACTCGCGCACGCTCGGCTCGTGCGGGCGTCGACCGATGATCAGCAGATCGACGAGCAGCACCGCAGACAGTGCGACGAGCGTTGCCGCCCACACCAATCCGGACACGTCCAACGTTCATTCCTCCGGCAGACACGCGGCGTCGGGCACACCGTACGCCCCTGTCGGGGCCGGCGTGCCGCTGTCGCTCACTCTGGTGACTGTCGGAGGTCTCTTCCGCCACCGACCCACGAACGGGACGGCGACCGACGAAGCCGGGTCGGTCGCCGAGAATCCGGCGATCGTCCGTGCTGACGACTTCGTCGCGGGGGAATACTCCCCTCCTCGGGGACCATTGTTGCCCACCACGCGCCGTGATCACACCTGGGGCGTGTGGTGCCGATCACACGCCCTCTTGGGCGTCCTAGGAGGCTAGCGTGTCTGGTGCGCTGATCGGGTCGGTGAACGACCAGCCGGACGCCAGCAGGTCGTCGCAGACCCGCACGGCCCGCGCCAGCCGCTCGGCGTGCGATCCGGTCAACTCCACGACCGGCACCCCCGACGCGGCCAACTCGTCGCGGAACCGGTCGGTCATCCAGGCCCGCAGATGCTCACCGTCGCGCAACCCGTCGTCGGCGAACGGCACGCCCCGATGGTCGGTCAGCAGGTACCGCGCCGGCCGGCGCGCCGCCGCCCGCACCTGCGGCGACGCGCTACCCAGGTAGCGCTCCTCCCAGACCGCGGTGGCCCGCGCGTCGGTGTCGCAGAACAGCAACGGCCCCGACGATCGGGCCGCCGCGTCCTCGGCCGCCTGCTGCTCGCGGACGACCTCGCGAAAGTCGTCGCGGTCCCAGACGACGTCGAAGATCGTCGCCTCGGGCGAGCGCTCCCGCAGCCGGGCCAGCTTGCGGGCCGTCAACTCCCGGCCGTACTCGGGAACCCAGAGCGTGCCGTAGTGCGCGGCGAGCGCCTCGGCCATCGTGGTGGTGCCCGTCGACTCGGCGCCGACCACCACCACCCGCCGCACGAGAGCGGCCCGCACCGGCGGGCTCAGCCACCGCCAGTGACCCGCCGGGTCCGCGCGGACCGCCGTCCCGGAGACCGGCAGGGTCCGCCGATCCGGATCGACCGACACGGGTACGGCCCCGAAGCGGCGGGCCAACTCCGTTCCGTACGCCTCGGAGGAGAAGACGGCGTCCACCTGCTCCGGTCCGACCGCCTCGCGGAACACCGCGCAGTGCGCGTCCCAGACCGCCGGGTCGTCGTAGTCCACCGGATGGTCGTCGTACCGACCGACGAACCGGACCCACGGTGTGTCCGCGTGCGCCTCGCGCAGCCAGTCCAGCCGGGCCGCCAGCGGGATGGACTCCCGGCGTGACGGCGCCACCACCACCGTGACGGTGGCGCAGCGGGCGGCCGCCGCCGCGATCAGGGCATGGTGCCCGGCGTGCGGCGGATAGAACTTCCCCACCACCATCCCGTGCCCGAACTCGGGGCGCCGCGCCCGCGCCATCTCGCTCACGCGGTCACCGGGTCCGGGCCGGGCGGCGCCGGGGCGGCCCGGTCGAGTCGGCGCTCATCGGCCCGCCAGGCCCGCAACCCGACCACGCACAGCGCGAGGAAGACCAGGTACAGCACGGCCGTCAGGTGCAGCCCCTTGTAGGCGTACAGCGGGATGTAGATCAGGTCGGCCGCGATCCAGAGCCACCAGCTCTCCACCCGCTTGCGGGTCTGCCCGTACGTCGCCAGCAGGGACAGCGCCGTCGTCAGCGCGTCCGGCAGCGGCACCGTCGAGTCGGTGACCCGGTCCAGCAGGACCCAGAGCCCGCCGGTGAGCAGCACACCCGCGACCGCCAGCCCCACCCACTCCCGCCGGCCGGTCCGGCTCACCGTCAGCCGGGTCCGGCGTTCGCCGCCGAACAACCAGTGCCACCAGCCGTAACAGCCGAGCGCCACGTACACGACCTGGAGCCCGGCGTCGGCGTACAGCCCGGCCGTCCAGAACAGCAGCATGAGCAGCAGCACGTTGGCGATGCCGATCGGCCAGTTGGCGATGCGCTGCCGGGCCACCAGCCACACGTTGAGCACTCCGGTGGCGAACCCCAGCAGCTCCGCCCAGGTCGTGCCGACGCCTCCGACCCGGAACGCGGTACCGGTAAGCCAGTCGATGATCATGCCGGGTTACCTTAGGGCGTGTGTCGACGGCGGAACAGACCCCGCGGCACCCGCACGACCCCGGGCCGTGGGAGGCTTTCCGACATGGTGCTTGAGGTCGCGCTGATCGACGTACTGCCCGGACACGAGGACGCGTTCGCCGCCGCGTACGCCGAGGGTCACCCGGTGCTGGCCAGGACGCCCGGCTGCCGCTCGGTGCGGATGACCCGGGGCATCGAGTCGCCCACCCGGTTCGTGCTGCTCGTCGAATGGGACTCGGTCGAGGCGCACGAGAAGAACTTCCGGGACACCGACCGGTTCGCGCAGTGGCGCGCGCTCATCGGGCCGCACTTCGCCGGGCCGCCGCTGGTCGAGCACTTCCTCGACGTACCGGCCTGAGTGGACCTGTCGTACCCCGGCGTTACCGTGCCTCCCGCACGCGCGGGTCGCCGGTCCCGACGGGCTCGGGGGCGCCGGGCCCGGTGGCCGCGCGGGGGAGTCCTACTGCCCGACGCGGCGGGCCAGGACGGTGACCGACTCCTCCGGTGACAGTGCCGCCGCCAACAGCGCCTCGGTCATCCGCTCGTACCTGTCGACGTCGAGCACGGTCGCCAGGCGCACGTCGGTGGTCAACGCCTCCAGCATCACCGTCCGCGGGTCCGCCGGGTCGGAAAAGGCATACCAGGAGTACGGCGTGAGCGGGTGCAGCCCGCCACCGGCCAGCCCGCGTGGCAGCAACCGCACCGTCACGTGCGCCAGTCCGGTCACCGCCACCAGGTGCCGCAGCTGCTCCCGCCAGACGTCGACCGGCAGGTCGCCCTGGTCGCACACCGCCTCGGCGAGCACCGCCGTGTAGCGCGGCGGGTCGGCCCGGCGCAGCACCTCCTGCCGCAGCGCCCGGGCCCGCACCTCGGCCTCCACGTCGACCTCGGGCGTGAGCAGGACACCGGCGGCGACCCGCGAGCGCGCGTACGCCGCCGTCTGGAGCAGCCCCGGCACGAGCGCCGGCTGGTACTCGACGATGTCGGCCGCGCCCGCCTCCAGCTCGGCGTACACGCGCTGCCGTTCACTCATCTCGCCGAGCGCCTTCCACCAGCCGCGACTGGTGGCCGCGTCGCGCGCGATGACGATCAACGCGTCCCGGACCGGGCCGGGCACCTGGTAGACGTCGAGCAGATCCAGCACGTCGGCGAGATCCGGACGGCTCTGCCCCAGCTCGATGCGGGACAGCTTCGACGTCGAGGCCCAGCCCAACCGGTCGCAGACCTGTTCCAGGGTCAGCGCCTCGCGCCGGCGTAGCTGACGCAGCTCCGCGCCGAGGCGCGCGCGTCGAATGACAGGACTTGTTGGCAACGGCATCCCCGCCTCCCCATCGAGGGAGCGTACGCAGGACGATCACCCAGTGCAATAGCACGGTGGCGCACCGCAACTGAAGCGATCGCGCCAGGCAGGGGAATCCGATGCCGTCGAAGCCTCCCTTCCCTGCTCAGGGCTCAGGGCCGGCACTCGGCTCAGGGCCGGTAGGTGCCGAACGACCACTGGATACCGGCGAGGTCACGGGCGGCGTAGTCGCGGGACCCGTAGTCGGTGTCGAACGGTTCCCGGGTGATGTCCGCTCCGGCGGCACGCGCGCGGGCGCAGTGGGCGTCGACGTCGGGCACGGCCACGTAGACGGACCAGTCGTCCTCGGCCGGCGGAGGGGCCGCACCCACGCGAGGACCCAGCATGACCATGCCGGTGTCGAGGACGAGCTGAGCGTGCGCGACGGTGCCGTCCGACGCCTCGTGCACGGCGTGCACCCGAAAGCCGAACGCCGAACAGAGCCAGTCGATCGCGGCACGGGGATCGGGATAACGAAGGATCGGATAGACGGTTCGCATACCGGCAAGTCTCCGACCTGACGCCCGTTCCCGATTGGACGAATGGGACCTGGGCAGTCCGACCTGCGCGGGATCGACGCGCGGAGGATGCCCGCGCTCACGGGTTGCCGGAAACCGCGCCGTCGGCACGGCCGGAACGCCCCGACTTCCCCGTACGCGAGTCGCTCAAGAAGCGCCACGATCTCGCGTCAGACAGCGCAGCGGGCGGCGAGGAGCGCCGCCGGCGTGGCACCGGCGAACTGGTGGAAGTCCCGGATGAGGTGCGACTGGTCGTAGTAGCCACACCGGACCGCCACCTCGGCCCAGTCCACGGGTCGCCCCGAGCCGGGGTGGGGGCGGGCCGTGGCGTCGACACCCCGCAGCACCGCATGGGCGCGCTGGAAGCGCAGCAACCGGGCGGCGGTCTTCGGTGGCAGACCGATCTCCGCCCGGAACCGGGCCGCCAGGTGTCGTCGGCTCCAGCCGAGCTGGGTGGCGAGTGCGCCGACGCCATCGCGCCCACCGCTCGCCATGAGCGACCGCCAGGCCCAGACGAGGCGGGCGTCGACGGGCGGGGTCAGCGCCAGACGATCGGCGAGCGCGGCGTCGAGGAGCGCGAAGCGCTGCGGCCAGCCTCCGGCGTCGGCGAGCCGGCCCCGCAGCCGGTCGAGCCAGCCGCCCGGAAGCTGATCAAGACCCACAGCCCTGTTGGTCAGCTCGACCAGCGGCAGCCCGAGGACGCGCCGGGCGGTCAGCGGCGTCAGCAGCAGCTCGACGCCCTCCCCCACGCCCGAGGTGCGGGTCATGCACCAGCCGTCGAAGGTGCCGGCCACGAACGAGTCCACCCGCTCGACCCCGCGCTCGACACTGCGCGGATCGGTCACGTCCAGCGGCGCGCCCCAACCCAGGATCAGCACCACGAAGACGCCGGCCGCCTCCCGGCGGACCAGCGGCACGTCCGCACGTTCCCGATAGCCGATGTACCGGTCGACGAACGGACGCAACCGCGTCTCGGGCAGCCCGACGACCATCTCGTCGTCCATCGGTGTCATCGCACCCCGACCGCCCTTCTGGCAACCCACCAGCCGTGCCCATCCGCGGGCACGGTCGCGCAGACGCGGACCCCGTCCCGCAACGGCCGCTTCGCCCGTGGCCGAGACATCCGTGCGGCGGGTGGAACGACCGTGCCGTGAGCGGGCTAGCCCGCCGTCACTTGACCCCGGCGGCGTCCATCCCGCGTAGCTCCTTCTTCAGGTCGGCGACCTCGTCGCGGATCCGCGCCGCCAGCTCGAACTGCAGCTCGCGGGCGGCGGCCAGCATCTGGTCGTTGAGCTCCTGGATGAGCTGGGCGAGGTCGGCGCGGGCCATCCCCTCCCGTGACGTGGTGGCGGCGGTCGACCGGCTGCGACTGCGCGTCTCCTTGACCGGCGCCTTACCCCGGGAGAGCTGGCGGACCGCACCGCCGACCCGGGAGTTCTCGGTGTCCTCCGCCTCGCGGTAGATGTCGTCCAGGATGTCGTGGATCTTCTTGCGCAGCGGCTCCGGACTGATGCCGTGGGCCTCGTTGTGCGCGATCTGCTTGGCGCGACGCCGGTCGGTCTCGTCGATCGCCGCCGCCATCGAGGGCGTGATCTTGTCGGCGTACATGTGCACCTGGCCCGAGACGTTACGGGCGGCCCGCCCGATGGTCTGGATCAGGGACCGGCCACTGCGCAGGAAGCCCTCCTTGTCGGCGTCGAGGATCGCCACCAGTGACACCTCGGGCAGGTCGAGGCCCTCACGGAGCAGGTTGATGCCGACCAGCACGTCGTACTCGCCCTTGCGCAGCTCACGCAGCAACTCGACCCGGCGCAGCGTGTCGACCTCGGAGTGCAGGTAACGCACCCGGACGCCGTTCTCCAGCAGGTAGTCCGACAGGTCCTCGGCCATTTTCTTGGTCAGCGTCGTGACGAGCACCCGCTCGTCACGGTCGGTCCGCAGCTTGATCTCGTGCATGAGGTCGTCGATCTGGCCCTTGGTCGGCTTGATCACGACCTCCGGATCGACCAGACCGGTGGGGCGGATGACCTGCTCGACGAACTCGCCCTGGGACTGCTCCAACTCCCACGTGCCCGGGGTCGCGGAGAGGCAGACCATCTGGCCGACCCGCTCCAGGAACTCGTCGAACCGCAGCGGCCGGTTGTCGGCCGCGCTGGGCAGCCGGAAGCCGTGGTCGATGAGCATCCGCTTACGGGAGGCGTCCCCCTCGTACATGCTGCCGATCTGCGGGATCGTCACGTGCGACTCGTCGACCACCGTGAGGAAGTCGTCCGGGAAGTAGTCGAGCAGGGCGTGCGGCGGGCTGCCGGGCAGCCGCCCGTCCATGTGCATCGAGTAGTTCTCGATGCCGGAGCAGAAACCCACCTGCCGCATCATCTCGATGTCGTAGGTGGTGCGCATCCGCAGCCGCTGCGCCTCCAGCAGCTTGCCCTGGCGCTCCAGCTCGGCGAGGCGCTCGGCCAGCTCCGCCTCGATGTCGCGGATGGCCCGCTCCATCCGCTCCGGGCCGGCCGCGTAGTGCGTCGCCGGGAAGATCACCAACTGATCGACCTCACGGACCACGTCACCGGTCAACGGGTTGAGGTAGTAGAGCTTCTCCACCTCGTCGCCGAACAGCTCGATGCGGATCGCCAGCTCCTCGTACGCCGGGATGATCTCCAACGTGTCACCGCGGACCCGGAACGTGCCCCGCTGGAAGGCCATGTCGTTGCGGGTGTACTGGATGTCGACCAGCCGGCGCAGCAACTGGTCACGGTCGAGATCCTGCCCGACCTCGACCCGGACCGCCCGGTTGAGGTATTCCTCCGGGGTGCCCAGGCCGTAGATCGCCGAGACGGTCGCCACCACGATCACGTCGCGGCGGGTGAGCAGCGACATCGTCGCCGAGTGCCGCAGCCGCTCGACCTCCTCGTTGATCGAGGAGTCCTTCTCGATGTAGGTGTCGGTCTGCGGGATGTACGCCTCGGGCTGGTAATAGTCGTAGTACGACACGAAGTACTCGACCGCGTTGTGCGGCATCAGCTCGCTGAACTCCTTGGCGAGCTGCGCGCAGAGCGTCTTGTTCGGGGCGAGCACCAGGGTCGGACGCTGCAGCCGCTCGATGAGCCACGCGGTGGTGGCGCTCTTGCCGGTGCCGGTCGCGCCGAGGAGCACCGAGGTCCGGTCGCCGCGCCGCACCCGACGCTCAAGATCGTCGATAGCGGTCGGCTGGTCGCCGGCCGGCTGGTATTCGCTGACGACCTGGAAGCGGCCGTCGAGCCGAGGAATGTCGAGCGCCATGACACCAACGGTACGCCGCAGGTCCGACATCTTCGGCCGTCGCGCAGGGTACGTGATCGGCTTCAATATTCCCATTGTGTGGCGCATGTCACCGGGACTACCCTCTTCGTGTAGGCCGCTCGCGGCGGCCGACCGGGCCGGTGGCCAGGCCGTCATTCCGGCCGGCCGCCCCCGGCACAGCGGTCGCAGCACCCGGCTCGTCCGGCGTGCGCACCCGTGTGGTCGCGCTCACGGCGCAGACCGGCCGCCGCGAGCGCCCCTGCTCCGCACTCCGGGCTCGTCACCCGATGCCGTCCCGCCCGTTTCACATCCGTGGACACCTCTGGAGCCCCGGCGCCCTCCCCCGACACCACCCGGACCGGCACCGCGGACCGCAGGGCCCGGCACGGCGTCAGGGACGGCCGGCCCAGCCGTGCCGAGGTCAGGGACCAGAGCACCCCCGTCGGCGATACCGGCCGCCGCGGCGTCGGGTCGGCCCGGGCCAGCCGACGCCGCCGTACGCTGCTGCTCCTGCTCGCCCTGACCGCCGTGACGTCGGCGGCGGCGCTGGTGCTCGGGCTGCTGAGTTGGGCGCCCGACCCGCCCGCGCCGGCCCGGCCGCTGACCGTCGCCGAGGCCGAGCGGCTGGCCGCCATGCGGGTCACCAACCTGCGGGACCTACGCGCCGGTGTGCGCGTCACCGCCGGCGAGGGCGCCGCCCGTACCGAGCTGGTGGGCTGGGTGGACTGGTCGCGTTCCCTGCTCTATCTGGACGTCGGCGGGCCGGGGGCGGGCGCCGACCGGGGCCTGGTGCAGAGCGCCGGTCCGGTCCTGGTGGTCCGGCCGGACCCGACGGCCGTGCCCACCCCGGCCGCGCCTCCCCTGGTGCCGCCGACGGACCGCTGGCGGCTGCGTCACCTGACACCCGGCACGCGCCTGGCGTCGGTCCTCGACCTGCTCCTCGGCCTCGCCGCCGACCGCCCGGACCCGATCCCGACCGCCGGTGACGCGCGCTGGATCGCCCAGGAGGTGGTCGCGGCCGGGACGCTGGACGTACTCCAGGGGTCGCTGGCCGCCGCGACGCCCACCGCCGCCAGCACCACGGCACAGGCCAGCACCGCCGCGCAGGCCAGCACCGAGGCAGCCGCCAGCACGGGGGCCGGCACGCCGGCGGCCGGCCGCGACGCGGCCCGGTACTGGCTCGACCGGGACGGCCGACTGCACAAGCTGGTGACACGTCTGCCCGGTGTCGGGCCGCTCACGGTGCTCCTCGATCGGATCGACCGTCCCACGCTGCATCCGGTGGACGCGCTCGGCGGTCGACCCGGCCTGCCCCGGGCGCTCACGGAGGCCGAGCAGCGGCGGTGGAACGCGCTGCCGGCCCGGCTGCGCGGCCAGGGCGGCGCCACGCTGACGCTGGTCGCGCCGGTGGACGTCGAGGTCAACCTGCGGGGCGCCGGTTGGTTGGGCTGGTCCGCCCGTACCGCCTACGTGGCGGTCGCCGACCTGGGCGTACCCGATCGCCGGACCCTCCTGCACCGCGACGCCGCCGGCCTGTCCCGTACGGACGTGCCGGCCGACGCCGGTGGTGGTGGCACGGCCGAGACGCCCGGGCGGCCGCCGTTCCCGGTCCCCGCCGGCACCTGGCGGACCACCCGGTCCGCCCGCGACGACCTGGACCTGCTGGTCGACGCGGCGGTGGCCGCCGCCGACCCGGCGGCCCGGCGTGGCACCCCCGTGCGCGTCCGTGAGGACCTCGCCGACGGGCGGACGGTGGACGTCGTGGAGTTTCGCGGAGGCGCCGCGCGGCTGCGCTACTGGATCGACCGGGACGGGTTGCTGCGCCGGGTGGAGCTGCTCACCGGCCCCGGCGCGTGGGCACAGCTGGACCTCTCCCCCGCCGTGGTGCCCCGCCTCCCGCCGCCACCGCGCGCCGCCGGTCGACCGCGCGGAACACGCTGACCGGGGGTCAGGGCCGCCAGTCGGTCTGCGCGGCCCACCGCTCGGCCCGCAGGTACTCCTCGTCGAACCAGGGGTCGCGGGCCGTGCCGGAATCGGCGACGTGCGGCGCCGCGTCCACCAGATCGCGCTTGAGCAGCAGGTACGCCGCCCGTCGATCCGGGTCGGCGCGCAGGTGGTCCCGCGTCAGCAGCGCGTACCGCCAGCCGGGCGAGTCCGCCGCCCGGACGTGCAGCCGCACCGGTCGACCCGGGTCGGCGCTGCCGTGCAGCCGCTTCTCCCACCGCCCCCGGCCGGCCGGACGCGGATCGTCCCACCAGTGCCCCGGGACCCGGGGGAACCCCGCGCCCGCCAGCCGCTCGGCCAGCGGCCCGTCGGCGTCCGCGAGGCTGGGCACGGCGAGCTGCACGTCGATGACGTCGTCGGCGGCCAGCCCGGGCACCGCCGTCGCGCCGATGTGGTCGATCCGCAGATCCGCAGGGGCCACCGCGTGGCGGATCCGGGCGGCCAACCGCGCGTACTGCTCGGGCCAGCTCGCGTCGGCCTGCGCCGCGTCGTCGCGCGTGATCGGCGGCGCGACCCGCCGCTGCCGCAGATTGTGCTCGTAGGGTCGCAGCCGCTGCCGCCACAGCGTGTCCACGGCGTCGTGCAGCGCCGCCAGACTGCCGTCGTTGGTCAGCACCACGTCGGCGACCGCCCGCCGGCGATCGTCGTCGGCCTGCGCGGCGATCCGCCGCTCGGCCTCCGCGCGGGCCATCCCCCGGTCGCGCGTCAGTCGCTCCAGTCGGGTCGGCACGGCCGTCTGCACCACGACCACCAGGTGGTACGTCGGCGCGAGCCCCACCTCCACCAGCAGCGGCACGTCGTTGACGACGATCGCGTCCGGTGCCGCCGCCGCGACCAGCTCGGCGGTACGCGCCCGTACCCGGGGGTGGGTGATCGCCTCCAGCCGGCGGCGGGCGGCCTCGTCGGAGAAGACCAGCGCGCCCAGCGCGGCACGGTCCAGCGCGCCGTCGGCGTCCAGCACGTCAGCGGAGAAGGTGGCGACGATCTCCGCGAGGCCTTCGGTGCCCGGCGCGACGACCTCCCGGGCGACCTGGTCGGCATCGACGAGCACCGCGCCCAACTCCACCAATCGCGCGGCCACCGCGCTCTTGCCCGACCCGATCCCACCGGTCAAACCCACCCTCAGCACCAGGACAGTCAACCGGATCACGGGCCACCGGCCAAACAGGTCCACCCCGGGGATCCCGCGGGCTGTCCGGTCCTGACCTGTCACGCACGTCCTTTGCTCTGCTTCAGCCCAGGAGACACCTGCCGTCCGGTAATCGGACACCGAACGTTTCCTCCGTTGAAGCAGAGCAAAGGACGCGAGGTGACCACTGCCCCGCCCTCGCCTCCGCCATGTGATCACCCGGCCCGAGCGCGGCGGGCACGACGAAGGCCCCGCCTCCGGCGATCCGAGGATCGCGGGAGACGGGGCCTGCCGTCGTTCAGCGGGTCACTTACCGCCGGCGAGCTTCTCCCGCAGAGCGGCGAGCGCCTCGTCGGTGGCCAGGGTGCCGGCCGGCTCCTCGTTCTGCCGGCTCGGGGCCGGGCTGGACGAGGAGGTGGTGCCGCCAGTGGCAGCCGGGACAGCGGGGGCCGGGTTGGCAGCGGCCTCGGCGTCGGCGGCGCGAGAGGTCTGCACCTGCTTGGTGTGGGCCTCCCAACGCTGACGGGCCTCGGCGTACTGGTTCTCCCAGGTCTCGCGCTGCTTGTCGTACCCCTCGAGCCACTCGCCCGTCTCCGGGTCGAAGCCCTCCGGGTAGATGTAGTTGCCCTCGGTGTCGTACGTCGCGGCCATGCCGTAGAGGGTCGGGTCGAAGTGCTCCTCGCCCTCGACGAAGCCCTCGTTGGCCTGCTTGAGCGACAGGGAGATCCGGCGACGCTCGAGGTCGATGTCGATGACCTTGACCATGACCTCGGAGCCGACCTGGACGACCTGCTCCGGGATCTCCACGTGACGCTCGGCCAGCTCGGAGATGTGGACCAGGCCCTCGATGCCGTCGTCGACGCGGACGAACGCACCGAACGGAACCAGCTTGGTGACCTTACCCGGCACGATCTGCTGGATCGCGTGGGTGCGGGCGAACTGCCGCCACGGGTCCTCCTGCGTCGCCTTCAGCGACAGGGAGACGCGCTCGCGGTCCAGGTCGACGTCCAGGACCTCGACCTCGACCTCCTGGCCCACCTCGACGACCTCGGACGGGTGGTCGATGTGCTTCCAGGACAGCTCGGAGACGTGCACCAGACCGTCGACGCCGCCGAGGTCCACGAACGCGCCGAAGTTGACGATCGAGGACACGACGCCCTTGCGGACCTGGCCCTTCTGCAGCTTGTTGAGGAACTCGGTGCGCACCTCGGACTGCGTCTGCTCAAGCCAGGCACGGCGGGACAGCACCACGTTGTTGCGGTTCTTGTCCAGCTCGATGATCTTGGCTTCGAGCTCACGCCCGACGTACGGCTGCAGGTCACGCACGCGCCGCATCTCGACCAGGGACGCGGGCAGGAAGCCGCGCAGGCCGATGTCGAGGATGAGACCACCCTTGACGACCTCGATGACAGAGCCGCGGACGACGCCGTCCTCGTCCTTGATCTTCTCGATCGTGCCCCAGGCCCGCTCGTACTGCGCCCGCTTCTTGGAGAGGATCAGACGCCCCTCCTTATCCTCCTTCTGGAGGACCAGGGCCTCGATGTGGTCGCCAACCGTCACAACCTCGGCGGGGTCCACGTCGTGCTTGATCGACAACTCACGAGAGGGGATGACACCCTCGGTCTTGTAGCCGATGTCGAGCAGGACCTCGTCCCGATCGACCTTGACGACGGTGCCTTCGACAATGTCGCCGTCGTTGAAGTACTTGATGGTCTCGTCGATCGCGGCGAGGAAAGCCTCCTCGGAACCGAGATCGTCGTGGGTGACCCGGGTGGCGCTCGAGGGGGCCTCGATGCTGCTCGTCATGTGGGCGGTTGCTCCGGTCGGTGGGTTGTCACAGCAGGCTGGTGTGTCGCAGTGACCTGTTCGCGCCAGCGGATCCGCCGCCGGGCACACCGAACGATCGCCTAGTGAGATCATGATGTGGCTCCGACGACCGCGCACCTGCTCCCTGCCGAGGCAACGCGATCCGCGAGCGCATCGTCTAGCCTACCGTGCGCATTACCACAGCGTGCAAGCCCTCCCGCCTCCTCGCCGCGCGATGACCTGCGAAAGCCGAACAATCGCCCGGAAACGACCCCTCCTGTCTCTTAGGTCACAGCAGCCCCCGCGGCCCCGCCTTGGAGGGCTGGTCACAGGCGGTTTGATCGACTCGGCTTCCTGGAAACCGGGGTATCCCGCCGCCCCGGACACCCCGATTTCAGCGAAGCCGAGTCGATCAAGCCCGGGCGCGTCGCACGGATTCCCGCGGATCGTGGACGCGCCGCCGTACCCAACGGGCTGGGCGGGGCCTAGCGTGAGCGGGTGGATGACGACAGCCGGGTGACCCGGCGCGGCGTGGGCGACGCCGAGGTCAGGCGGGCTAACCGCGGCTGGTGGGACACCGACGCCGACGACTACCAGGCCGAGCACGGCGCGTTCCTCGGTGACGTGGACTTCGTCTGGTGCCCGGAGGGGTTGCGCGAGGCGGACGCCCACCTGCTCGGCGACGTGTCGGGGCGACGGGTGCTCGAGGTGGGCTGCGGCGCCGCCGCGGCCGCCCGCTGGCTCGCCACCCAGGGCGCGCGGCCGGTCGCCTTCGACCTGTCCGCCGGCATGTTGCGGCACGCCGCCAAGGCGGCCGAGGCCACCGGGGTACGCGTCCCGCTGGTGCAGGCCGACGCGCTCGCGCTTCCCTTCGCCGACCGGTCGTTCGACGTGGCCTGCACGGCGTTCGGGGCGATCCCGTTCGTGGACGATTCGGCGGCGCTGCTCGCCGAGGTGCACCGGGTGCTGCGCCCGGGGGGCCGGTGGGTGTTCTCGGTGACCCACCCGATGCGCTGGATCTTCCTGGACGACCCCGGCGAGGGCGGGCTGAAGGCCGTGCACTCGTACTTCGACCGCTCCCCCTACGTCGAGCAGGACGAGAACGGCGTGGCGACCTACGTGGAGCAGCACCGGACCCTCGGTGACCGGATCCGGGAGCTGGTCGGCGCGGGGTTCCGGCTGCTGGACCTGGTGGAGCCGGAGTGGCCGGAGGGACACGAGGGGATCTGGGGGCAGTGGAGCCCGCTGCGCGGACGGCTCTTCCCCGGCACCGCCATCTTCGTCACCGACAAGCCCGCCGACTGACCATGCCGCACGCGTTGTCCGACCTGCGACCCATCGATCGCCGGTAGGCTCGACCTCATGAGCGCCGAGCCCATCCCGACATCACCTGGCCCCTGGTGTCCGGATCCGATCCGGCAGCAGCGTGCCGACTACACGCTGGAGGACCTGCTCACCCTGCCGGACGACGCCCCCCGCGTCGAACTCGTCGACGGAATTATCCAGGTGACACCCTCCCCCACCCTGGGCCATCAAGACATCTCATTCCTCCTGCGTCTGTGGCTTCACACGCACACGCCGGCCCACCTGCGCGTCGCCCAGGCAGTCGGAGTCGCTCTCAGTCGCAACACCAGCCGGCAGCCGGACGTGCTGCTCTGTCGCGCCGAGGTGCCGTCCCACCTGTCCACGTTGCGGCCGGCGGATGTCGTGCTCGCCGTGGAGATCGTTTCGCCCGGCACGCGACGGATCGACCGGTTCGCGAAGCCTGGGGAGTACGCCGCCGCCGGCATCCCCTTCTACTGGCGGATCGAGCAGGATCCGGTACACGTGTACGCGTACCGGATCGGCGACCGGGTGGGCCCGGGCGGTGAGCGGCAGTACGAGCTGGTCGCCGACGGTGCCGACGTGATCGAACTGACCGAGCCGTTCGACATGAAGCTGTCGATCGCCGAGATCAGGCCGTAGTCGTTTCGCCCCGGCGGGGTCGGGTAGCCGGGGGCATGGCCGAACAGAGATTCCACCAGGGCGACCGTGTCTCCTGGTCGGCCCATGGCAACCGCGCGTACGGCGTGGTGCAGGGCACGATCACCGAGCGGACGCGGATTCGCGGGCGGGCGGTGAACGCGGCCCCCGACGACCCGCAGTACCGGGTCCGCAGTGACGGCACGGGCCGCGACGTGGCCCACCGACCCGAGGCGCTGCGTCATGAGCAGAGCTGACGACCAGGGCCGGGACACCTACCGGGAGTTCACCGACGCGGTGAACATGAAGCCCGGTGAGCTGTCGACGTGGCTGGAGACCGACGAGTCGAAGCAGGTCGGCTGGCACAAGGGCGGCCGTACCGGTGGCGGCGAGTCGGTCGGGCACGAGTCCGGCCGGAAGATCATCAACCTGCTCCGCCGCAAGCGCGCCGACCTCTCGGAGGCGGACTACAAGCACATGCGCAAGGTGGTCGGCTATGTCCGCCGGCACATGGCGCAGCGCCCGTCCGGCAACGTGCGCGACACGAAGTGGCGCTGGTCCCTCATGAACTGGGGCCACGACCCGATGAAGTAGCGGCCCCGACCGCTCCGCGGACTCCCGCCACAGGATCCGCACAAGACGCCACCAAGATCCGCACAAGGTGCCGCCAAGATCCGCACGAGGCGCCGCCAAGATCCGCACAACTTCGGCGAAGTTGCTGCCTCAGACCTCCCGGATGCAGCACTTCCCCCGAAGTTGCGCGCATCATCGCGCATGCTCATCTCGTCGGGTGCGGGTGCCGCGAGGGCGGACGGGCAGCAGGCAACCCGACGGGTATGGCTAGAGAGAAGACGGGCAGCGACGGGACCACGCCTACCGGGTCAGGGGTTCCGGGGCAGCCCGACCCGCGCAGGGATCAAGCCTGACCGCCCGGAGCGGGTCGGGTTGCCCCGGAACCCCCATCGGCGACCATCAGTGATCGGCGCTGTTCCAGTCCCGGCCCAGGCCGACCGACACCTCCAGCGGCACCGACAGCGGGTACGCCCCGCCCATCTCGCGCCGTACCAGCGCCTCGAGGGCCTCCCGCTCACCGGGCGCGACCTCGAAGACCAGCTCGTCGTGCACCTGCAACAGCATCCGGGAACGCAGACCGGCGTCGGCGAGGGCGGTGTCGACGTGCAGCATCGCCACCTTGATGATGTCGGCGGCTGACCCCTGGATGGGGGCGTTGAGCGCCATCCGCTCGGCGATGTCACGGCGTTGCCGGTTGTCGCTCACCAGGTCGGGCAGGTAGCGGCGGCGGCCCAGGATGGTCGAGGTGTAGCCGTCCTGGCGGGCCTTGGCGACCACCTGGTGCAGGTAGTCGCGCACGCCGCCGAAGCCCGCGAAGTAGTTCTCCATCAGCCCGCGCGCCTCTTCGGTGCCGATGTTGAGCTGCTGGGACAGGCCGAACGCGCTGAGCCCGTAGGCCAGGCCGTAGTTCATCGCCTTGATCTTGCGTCGCTGGTCCGGCGTGACCTCGTCGACCGGCACCCCGAAGACCGACGAGGCGGTGGCGGCGTGGAAGTCGGCCCCGGAGTTGAACGCCTCGATGAGCGCGTCGTCCGAGGAGAGGTGCGCCATGATCCGCATTTCAATCTGGCTGTAGTCGGCGGTGAGCAGGCACTCGTACCCCGCACCGACCACGAAGGCCCGGCGGATGCGCCGGCCCTCCTCGGTGCGGATCGGGATGTTCTGCAGGTTGGGCTCGGTGGAGGAGAGCCGGCCGGTGGCCGCGACGGTCTGGTTGAAGGTGGTGTGGATCCGAGCGTCGTCGGAGACGGACTTGAGCAGACCGTCCACCGTCGACTTGAGCTTGGCGACGTCGCGGTGGCGCAGCAGGTGGGCCAGCACCGGGTGGGGCTGCTGCGCGTAGAGCCACTGCAGGGCGTCGGCGTCGGTGGTGTAACCCGTCTTGATCTTCTTGGTCTTCGGCAGGCCCAGCTCGGTGAAGAGGATCTCCTGCAACTGCTTGGGCGAGCCGAGGTTGAACTCCCGGCCCACCGCCTCGTACGCGCCCTGGGCGGCGGCCTTCACCTCGGCGGCGAAGTGCGCCTCCAACTCGGACAGGTAGTCGGTGTCGGCGGCGATGCCGGTGCGCTCCATGCCGGCGAGCACCCGCATCAGCGGCAGCTCCACCCCGGCCATCAGCCGCGCGGACTGCTCGCCGTCCCGGGACAACTCGGCGTCGATGGAGTCGGCGAGGTCGAGGGTGGCGCGGGCCTGGAGCATGAGGTTCTGCTCGGCCACCCCCTCGTCGCCCAGCCCGTCGAGGGTGAGCTGGCCGGTCTCGGGCACGTCCACCCGCAGTTCGCGGTGCAGGTAGCGCAGGGCCAGGTCGGTCAGGTCGTAGGACCGTTGGTCGGGGCGGGCCAGGTACGCGGCGATCTGGGTGTCACGGGCGATGCCGGCCAGCTCCCAGCCGTGCGCGGCGCAGGCCAGCACCGCGGGCTTGCTGTCGTGCAGCACCTTGGGCCGCTGCGCGTCGGCCAGCCAGGACGCGAGGGCGCTCTCGTCGGCGGCGTCGAGCCCACTGGGGTCGACCCAGGCGGCCGCACCACCGGCGCTGGCCAGCGCGAGCCCGGTGATGGAGGCGGTGTGCCGGCGGTTGGGGCCGGTGTCGAGCTTGACCGCGAGCCCGACGGGGGTGCCGGTCGGCGCGTGGGCGTCCAGCCAGGCGTTGAGCGCGCCCGACTCGGTGAGCACCTCGCCGGTCAGGTCGAAGCCGGACTCGGCCTCCGGCTCGACGGCCTCCAGGTACTGGTAGAGGCGGTCGCGCAGGATGCGGAACTCCAGCGTGTCGAAGACCTGGTGCACGGCCTCGCGGTCCCAGCCGGCCCAGCGGGCGTCCTCCGGGCGCAGCGGCAGCTCCAGGTCGGAGACCAGGCAGTTGATCTCGTAGTTGCGGATCACGTCGGCGAGCCGCTCCCGCAGGCTGTCGCCGGCCTTGCCCTTGATCTCGTCGGCGCGGGCGATGACGCCCTCCACCCCGCCGTAGGTGGTGATCCACTTGGCGGCGGTCTTCGGCCCGACGCCCGGCACGCCGGGCAGGTTGTCGCTGGTCTCGCCGACCAGGGCCGCGAGGTCGCGGTACCGCTCGGGGCCGACGCCGTACTTCGCCTCGATCGCCGCCGGGTCCATCCGGGCCAGGTCGGAGACGCCCTTGCGCGGGTAGAGAACGGTGACCTGGTCGCCGACGAGCTGGAACGCGTCCCGGTCGCCGGTGCTGATCAGCACCGTCATGCCCTGGTCGCGGGCCTGGCAGGCGAGCGTGGCGATGACGTCGTCGGCCTCGTAGCCCTCCATCTCGACGACCGGGATCTGCAGCGCCGCCAGCACCTCCTTGACGAGGCTGACCTGGCCCTTGAAGTCGGTCGGGGTCTCGCTGCGGCCGGCCTTGTACTCCGCGTACTTATCGGTGCGGAAGGACCGGCGGGAGACGTCGAACGCCACGACGATGTGGGTGGGCTGCTCGTCGCGCAGCACGTTGATCAGCATCGAGGTGAAGCCGTAGACCGCGTTGGTCGGCTGACCCGTCGTGGTGGAGAAGTTCTCGACCGGCAGGGCGAAGAAAGCCCGGTATGCCAGGGAGTGTCCGTCGACGAGGAGCAGGCGCGGCGTCGTAGCTGTCACGGCAGCGACTCTAGTCCGTCGTACCGACAACCCTCGCCGTCGCCTCGCAGACGCGACGAAACGGCCGGCGATCGCCCGCCGGCCGTTTCGTCGTCGGTGCCTCAGGCCACGCCGAGGTACGCCTCCTTGACCGCCGGGTCGTGCAGGAGTTCCTGGCCGGTGCCCTCCTTGACGATCCGGCCGGTCTCCAACACGTACCCCCGGTGGGCCCGCGACAGCGCCTGCTGCGCGTTCTGCTCGACCAGCAGGATCGTCGTGCCCTGCTCGTTGATCCGCGTGATGATCTCGAAGATCTGCTGGATCAGCTTGGGCGCCAGCCCCATCGACGGCTCGTCCAGAAGAAGCAGCTTCGGACGGGTCATCAACGCCCGACCCACCGCCAGCATCTGCTGTTCGCCGCCGGAGAGCGTGCCACCGGCCTGCTTACGGCGCTCGTGCAGCCGCGGGAACAGGTCGAACACCATCGCCAGGTCCTTGGCGATGTCGGCCCGGTCCTTGCGGGTGTAGGCCCCCATCTCCAGGTTCTCCAGCACGGTCATACCGGGGAAGACGCCGCGTCCCTCGGGCGACTGCCCGATCCCCCGGATCACCCGCAGGTCGGCGCGCAGCCGGCTGACATCGGTGCCGTTGAACTTGATGCTGCCGCCGGAGATGGCGTGCAGCCCGGAGATCGCCTTCATCGTCGTGGTCTTACCGGCGCCGTTCGCACCGATCAGCGCCACGATCTCGCCCTGGTCGACGTGCAGGCTGATGCCGTGCAGCGCCTCGATGCGGCCGTAGAGCAGCTTCAGGTTGTCGATCTCAAGCAGCATCCTCGACACCTCCCAGGTACGCAGCGATCACCTTCGGGTCGTCGCGCACCTCGGCCGGCGACCCCTCGGCGATCTTCTGCCCGAACTCCAGCACCACCAACCGGTCCACCACGCCCATGACCAGTCGCATGTCGTGCTCGATCAGCAGGACGGTGACGCCCGAGTCGCGGATCTTGCGGATCAGCTGGAGTAGGGCCACCTTCTCCGCCGGGTTGAACCCGGCGGCCGGCTCGTCCAGGCAGAGCAGCGTGGGATCGGTCGCCAACGCCCGGGCGATCTCCAGTCGACGCTGGTCACCGTACGACAGGTTACGGGCCAGGTCGCCGGAGCGACCCTGGATGCCGACGAAGTCCAGCAGCTCGTGGGCCTTGGCCTTGCCCTGCCGCTCCTCCCGCCAGTGCCGCGGCAACCGCAGCAGGGCGCTCGGCACGCTGGTCTTGTGGTTGGCGTCCGCGCCGACCTGCACGTTCTCCAGCGCCGTCATCTCCGGGAAGAGGCGGATGTTCTGGAAGGTACGCGCGATCCCGAGCTTGGTGATCTGGAACCGCTTACGGCCACTGACCTTCTCGCCCCGGAACCGGATCTGGCCGGTCGTCGGGGTGTAGACGCCCGTCATCGCGTTGAAGCAGGTCGTCTTGCCCGCGCCGTTCGGCCCGATCAGCCCGAGGATCTCCCCCTCGTAGAGGGTGAAGTTGACGTCGTTGAGGGCAACGACGCCACCGAACCGCAGCGTGACGTGGTCGACCTCCAGTAGCGGCTTGCGGCCGTCGACCGGGGTGGCCGGCTCGCTGACGGCCTCGTCCGGCGTCGACGACGTCTCCGCCGGGCTGCCCACCGTCGTCCGCGCGTCGATCGCCATGTCACGCTCGCTGGTGACGTCGCGCTCGCTACCCATCCGTGGCTCACTCAACGACAGCCACCTCCTTCTGCCGGTCCTTGAGCTCGGCGGCACGCCGCCGGTTCGGCCACAGACCCTGCGGGCGGAAGATCATCACGATGATCAGCAGGACCCCGAAGATGAAGTACCGCAACGACGTCGGGCTGACGTCGAAGTCGTTGCCGAAGACGGTGGCCGTCTCCGGCAGACCGAAGACGTCACCCACCGACCGCAGCCACTCCGGAATGTAGATGACCAGGAAGCCGCCGAGGATCGCGCCACCGATGCTGCCGGCGCCACCGAGCAGCACCGCCGCCAACACCAGAATCGAATTCTCCAGGGAGAACGTGGACGAGTTGACGAAGTTGGCCTGACCGGCCCACAACGTGCCGGACAGTCCGCCGACCGCCGCGCCGATCGCGAACGCCCACAGCTTGAACCGGAACGTCGGCACACCCATCAGCTCCGCCGCGTCCTCGTCCTCACGGATCGCCACCCAGGCGCGACCCACCCGGCTGTTGGCCAGGTTGCGGATCAGGAAGACCGCACCGATGATCACGGTGAGCAACAGCCAGTAGTACGGCTTGAACTCGAACTGGAAGATGGCCGTCCCGTCCGGGTACTTGCCCGGCGGGTGGCCCACCTGCGGGATGCCCCGGTCACCGTTCAGGACCCAGTCCTGGTTCTTGGCGACGATCCGGATCATCTCCGCGAAGCCGAGGGTAACGATCGCCAGATAGTCACCCCGCAGCCGCAGCGTCGGAGCGCCGAGCAGCACACCGGACAACAGCGCCAGCGCGATCGCGATGGGCACCGTGACCAACCACGGCCACGGGCTCTCCAGCCAGTTGTACTCGGTGATGAGCTTGCTCTCCGGCGACGTCAACAACGCCACCGTGTACGCGCCGACGGCGAAGAAGCCGAAGAACCCCAGGTCCAACAGACCCGCGTAGCCCACCACGACGTTGAGACCGAGCGACAGCAGCACGATCCACGCGCAGTAGAACAGCACCGCCGCCATGTCGTTGCGTGTGGTGTACAGGGGAATCCACAGACCCGGGATGTTCAGGTACTCGTAGAACCACTTGTTCGGCAGGATGTAGAGGAAGGCGAGGAAGGCCAGCAACCCGGTGATCCGGGCGGACTTCGGCAGCCCGTCGACCCGCCGACCGATGGCACTCGAAGCGGAGTGCCAGCGCTCTCGCAGAGCGGTCATGCCCGCGCCCTCCCCAACGACTCGCCCAGCAGGCCGGTCGGCCGGAACATCAGCAGGACGATCAGCACCACGAACGCGATGAGATCCCGCCACTGCGAGCCGAAGAGCGCCGACCCGTAGTTCTCGACCAGACCCAGCAGGATGCCGCCGATCGCCGCACCCCGCAGGTTGCCGATACCGCCCAGCACCGCGGCGGAGAACGCCTTGAGCCCGAGCAGGAAGCCGATGTTGTAGCGGGTGTTTCCGCTCTTCATGTCACTGAAGACGGCGGCGACACCGGCCATCAGGCCGCCCAGCACGAAGACCAGCGCGATCACTCGGCTCTTGTTGACACCCATCAGCGCGGCCGTGTTGGCGTCCTGCGCCACCGCGCGGATGCCCTTGCCGAACCGGGTCTTGTTAACGAACCAGTCCAGCCCCACCATCATGATGATGGCCACGCTCAGCGTCAGCATCTGCACCGGCGTGACGCTCCAGCCACCGATCTTGAAGAGCGTGTCGGCGGGCAGCAGGGCCGGGGCGCCGATCTGACGCCGCTGGGTCAGCGTTCCCATCAGCTCCATCAGCGCGTACGAGGCGCCGATGGCCGTGATCAGGAAGGCCAGCGGCGGCGCGTTACGGCGTCGCAGCGGCCGATATGCGGTAACCTCGATGAGCAGGGCGACACTGCCGGAGAGCAGCGCCGCCACAATGATCGCCAGAGCGATCAGCAGCAGTGAGCGACCGACCGACGGAGCGCCGCTGTTGCTGTCGAGCCCGAAGGCCGCCCAGGTCCAGATGGCACCGAACGTGCCGATCATGAAGACCTCGGAGTGCGCGAAGTTGATCAGGCGGAGTACGCCGTAAACGAGGGTGTAGCCGAGGGCGATGAGCGCGTAGATCGCACCCTGCACCAACCCGGTTGTGGTCAGTTCCGGGAAGCCCCGGACGAGTTCTGCAAAGTCCACCGATGCTCCGAAGGGTGTTGCGTTGAGCCGATGCGGCCGGGGTTAGGCACCCCGACCGCATCGAAACAACTCTGTTCGTCACGCCCTCAAACCTGTGACCCTGGCGGGATCAGGCCTTCGGGATCTCCACGTCCGGAGCCCACGCGCCGGCCTTCGCCTTGAAGGCCCACACCTTGACCTGGGCCGGGTCCAGCTCGCCGTTCGGCTCCCACTTGTAGGTCACGCCAGAGGCGGAACCGGCCTTGTTGTAGGTGGAGAGGAAGGCCTGGATGTCGGTACGGGTGGTCTTACCGGCCTTGATCGCCTCGAGGTAGATGTTGGCCAGGTCGAACGCCACGTCCGCGTACACGCCCGGGTCGACGTTGTACTTGGCCTTGAAGTCGGTCACGAAGGTGCCCTTGGCGGCGGTCGCCGGACCACACGGGCAGGTCGCGATGGTGCCCTCGACGTCCTTCTGACCAGCCACCGACAGCATGTTGGCGTCGTTGATGCCGTCACCACCGATGAACGTGCCGGTCCAGCCCGCAGCCCGCAGCTGCTTCAGGAACGGCGCCGCCTCCTCGGTGTAACCGCCGTAGAAGAGAACAGCGGCACCGCTGGTCTTGACCTTGGAGATCTGCGCGCCGAACTCCTGCGCGTTGTCGACCACCTTGTCGGTGCCGATGACCACCGAGCCGAGGCCCTTCTTGACCTCGTCGGCCAGACCCGCGCCGTACGCCGACTGGTCGTCGATGACGAACGCCTTGTCGGCCTTCAGCACGTTCTTGATGTAGCTGGCGACGGCCGGGCCCTGGGAGAAGTCGTTGCCGACGCCCCGGTGGAAGACCTTCCAGCCCTTCTCGGAGAGGCTCGGCCGGGTGGCCGACGGGCTGATGCTGGGAAGGGTCGCGGTGTCGAAGATCGGCAGCGCGACCTCGCTCTCACCGGAGAACGCCGGACCCACCATGCCGACGATCTTCGAGTCGGCGACCGCGCTGGTCGCCAGACCACCGGCGAGGTCGGCCTTGCCCTGCGAGTCGAACGCCTGAACGCTGACCTTGCAGTCCGCGTTCGCCGCGTTGTACTTCTCCACGGCCAGGTCGGCACCCTGCTTCATCGGGGTGACCAGGCCGGCGTCGGCGCCCGAGAGGGCACCGAAGAAACCGATCTTGAGGTCGCACGCCTTGCTGGCGGAACCACCCGACGTGCCCTCGTCCTTCTTACATGCGCTGGCGCCGCCGGCAACAAGCGCCACGATGGCGACGCTGCCGAGGACGCGCACGAAGTTTTGCCTCAAGGCTGGAACCCTCCTCCGTCCAGAAGCCCGCTGACGCCTGGCAGAACGCCAAAGCCACAACGGACCGGACCGTTCACCCGGTCTGGGGCGGGACGTTATCCCACAACCACTACTCCCCGTAAGGTGTCGTAGGCGGCATTGACTCAACCGTTACCAGAGGCGGAGAACCTCGCGTTTAGATGTCACATCGGCGCCTGTCGTCAACTCGTCAAACGGGCCCAGAAGGCGCGAACCACACCCGTGCCGCCACCCCGTCGTCGACGGTGACCACCATCCGACCGTCCGCTGCCGCGATCGCCGCCGACGTGTCCCCACCAGCGGAAACGTGACCTGGCAGGGTCACCGGCACCCACGACTGGGCATCTCCGGCGGACCGCCAGAGCCGATGCCCGTCGCTCGCCACCGTCATCGCCAGCACCACGCCAGCGTCGCCGGCAACCGCCTCGACCCCCGCCACCGCGCCCGCGCCCGTCGCCCCGAAATCCGCGACGGCCCGCCATTCTTCGGCGCCGACCGTCGCCCCAGGCGACCATTTCCAGGCGTGGAATGCGCTCCCCCGCACCCCCAGCGCGTACACCACGGGCCCCACCCGGACGAGACGCTGCACGACCTCGTCCGCACCCGTCGCCGGCAACGCCGTCCGCGTCCACGCCCGGCCGTCGGCCGACGACCAGACGTACGGATCACGATCGGCCCGACCCGCCGGCCGACCCCCGCCCGCGACCAACCAACCATCGGGCATCGCCACCACATCCGTGGCGATCGTCGTCAATCCCGCGTCACTGGCCAACCCCGGAGCGTCGTCCACCAGCGCGAAGCCCGTCGCGTCCGCGGAACGCCACACCGCCGCCCCACCCGTGCGGGCGCCCGCGATCAGCCACCCACCAGCGCCACCCGCGATACGGCTCGCGCTGACCGCCTCCGGCCCGCCGTACAACTCGAACTCCGCCGGCACCTCGGACAGACCACCGTCGGCATCCGGCCGCCACGTCCGCACCCGCGGATTGCCGTGCGCGCCACCCGAGCGCGCCCCGATGACGGCGATCCGACCCTCGTGACAGCCAACCGCGTACAGGATCGCGCGCTCGCCGTAGTAGCTGATCGGTCGCAACGGCAGCGAGGTCCACACGCGACCGTCCACACTCCGCCAGGCGGCCGGCCGGGTTCCACCATCGGGCGCACCCACCGCGCCCACGACGTACCACCGACCCGCGCAGGCGGTCACATCACGCGCGATCAGCCGACCCGGCGCACCCGGGGGCACCGGCAGATCCGCCATCTCCCACCGTGGACGCACCGGTTCGGGAAGCCGCCCGTCGTCGGCGGCCCGGCAGCCGGCGAGCAGCGTGACGACAACCCCGACCACCGCGACCGCACGCCGGACCGACACGCGACTGATGCTATCGATCCGATCACCCGCTGCCGAGGATCGACCGGCGCTCAGACGGACGGTTGCTGCGCCACCTCGCCGCCGGCGGTCTCCGCGAGGATCCGCTCGGCGACCTCCTTCATGGTCATCCGGTGGTCCATCGCCGTGCGCTGGATCCACTTGAACGCCTGCGGCTCGGTCATCCCGTACGTCGTCATCAGCGCGCCCTTGGCGCGCTCCACCGTCTTGCGGATCTCCAGGCGGTCGGTCAGGCTCGCGACCTCGGCCTCCAGGGCCGCGACCTCCGAATACCGCGACAACGCGATCTCCACCGCCGGGACCAGGTCACTCTTCTGGAAAGGCTTCACGAGGTACGCCATCGCGCCCGCCGCCCGCGCCCGCTCCACCAGATCCCGCTGGCTGAACGCGGTGAGGATGATCACCGGAGCGATCCGCGCGCCCGCGATGCGCTCGGCGGCGGCCAGCCCGTCCATGATCGGCATCTTGATGTCGAGGATGACGAGGTCGGGCTTCAGCTCCTCGGCGAGGCGTACGGCGGTCTCACCGTCGCCGGCCTCCCCCACCACCTCGTAGCCCTCTTCGACCAGCATCTCGGCGAGGTCCAGCCGGATCAGCGCCTCGTCCTCGGCGATCAGCACGCGCCTGCGCTCGGCATCCGTCGGCGTCTCAGCCACCAGCCCTACCCCCACCAGTTCGAACCCGACACCCGCCCAGCCGGGTGTCACCGCCCTCAGCGTAGTGGGTATCCTGTCAGGGCCGAATCAGGGAAGCGTCCCCGTATTCCAACTGGCAGAGAAACGGAGCTCAAACCTCCGACAGTGTGGGTTCGAATCCCACCGGGGGCACCAAATTGTCGTACGGCTGTTCCAAAGTCCAGTTGTGCACCCACCCGAGTTACGCCTACGAGCACGGCAGCAACACCTGGCCGGCAGCACGGTGGCCGAGGTCGCTCGAAGCCTCAGTCTCCCGTATCCGACAGTCCGCGGTTGGTGCAAAGGGGCGGCACAGAGCCAGCACGGCACGGCGCTGCGCTGCTTCCGCTGCCGGCCCGACGTCGACATTCAGACAGATCCCACCGCGTACCTCTACCTGCTCGGCCTCTACCTGGGCGATGGACACCTGGTCACGTCCGCTCGGGTTCCTGTACTTCGAATCTCCTGTAGCGACACCTGGCCGGGTCTGATCGAGGCCTGCGACACCGCTATGCGGCACGTGCTGGCCGCGAAGGTGCAGCGCGTTCAGCAGGCCGGCTGCGTCAGCGTGCAGAGCTACGGCATGCACTGGCCGTGCCTGTTTCCGCAGCACGGTCCCGGCAAGAAGCACGAGCGACCGATCGTCCTGGCCGACTGGCAACGGTCGCTCGTCGAGAGCCACCCGGGCGACTTCGCGCGCGGGCTGTTCCACTCCGACGGCTGCCGCGTCGCCAACCGGGTGACGGTGCGGGGCAGGGAGTACGTCTACCCGCGCTACATGTTCGTCAACGAGTCGGCCGACATCATGGGGCTCTGCCAGTGGAGTCTGGACCTGCTCGGCATCGCCTGGCGGATGAACCGGCGCAACTGCCTGTCGGTGGCGCGGCGCGACGCCGTCGTCGCGCTGGATCGACACGTCGGCCCGAAGTCCTGACCACGGTCAGGCGCGGGCCATGGCCGGCGCGCCGATGAAGTCCATGATCGCCTTGTTGACCTCGTCGGCGTGGGTCCACGGGATGCCGTGCGGGGCGCCCTTGAGGGTGACGAGCCTGCCGTCGGGCAGCATCGGGGCGAGCCGTTGGCCGGTCAGCGGATAGGGCAGCACGGCGTCCTGGTCGCCCTGGACGATGAGGATCGGCACGGTGATCCGGGGCACGTCGGGGCGGAAGTCGGTGGTGATGGCGTCGATGCACTGGTACGAGGCGCGGGCGGAGGCGAGTCGGCCGATGGCCCAGTGCGCCCTGAACGCTTCCTCGCTGACCTGCTTGCCCTTGGTCTGCTCGTAGTTGAAGAAGCTGGTGCAGAAGGCGGTGAGGTAGGCGAACCGGTCGGCCGCGATGGCCTGCTTGAAGCCGTCGAAGACGCTGCCGTCGACGCCGTCGGGGTTGTCCGCGGTCTTGCGCAGGAACGGCGCGAGAGGGGAGAGCAGGATTCCCCGGCTGACCCGGTCGGAGCCGTACCTGCTGAGGTAGCGGGTCACCTCGCCGGTGCCCATGGAGTGGCCGGCGAGGATGGTGTCGCGCAGGTCCAGCTCGGTCATGAGGGTGTCGAGGTCGGCCGCGAAGGTGTCGTAGTCGTACCCGGTGTCCGGTTGGCTGGAGGCCCCGAATCCGCGACGGTCGTAGGTGATGACCCGGTAGCCGGCCTTGAGCAGGGGGTTGGCGAGCTTCTCCATGGTCGCGCCGTTGAAGGGGAAGCCGTGGATGAGCACGACGGGTTGGCCGGAGCCGTGGTCCTCGTAGTAGATGTCGATGGCGGTGTTGTTTTCGGTGCCCACGGTGATGAACGGCATGTTCGTCCCCCTCGAGTCGGTTCGGCGTTGTCGGCCGGCGTGGCTTTCCCCGGGCCTTGACGGTCATGCCGATCGTGGGAGCCTGTGGCGGGACCGATGACAGGGGTGGATCTGATGCGGGTGGTCATCTTCGGTGCGACCGGCATGGTCGGTCAGGGCGTGTTGCGGGAGTGCCTGCTCGCCGAGGACGTGCGGGAGGTGCTCACCATCGGTCGCCGGCCGACCGGTCAGCGGGATCCGAAGCTGCGGGAGTCGACCGTCGCCGACGTCGGTGACCTGGAGTCGGTACGGGCGGAGCTGACCGGCGTCGACGCCTGCTTCTACTGCCTCGGCGTGTCGTCGCTGGGTCTGGACGAGGCGGCGTACACCCGGGTCAGCTACGACTACCCGCTCGCCGCCGCCCGACTGTTGGCCGAGGTGAGCCCGCGGGTCACGTTCGTCTACGTCTCCGGCGTCGGCACCGACCCGACCGGGCAGGGTCGGGTGATGTGGGCGCGGGTGAAGGGCCGCACCGAGAACGCGGTCATGGATCTGCTGCCCAACGGGTACGCGGCGCGGCCGGGGTTCATCCAGCCGACGTACGGGGCGGTGTCGCGGACGCGGGCCTACCGGATCGGGTACGCGGTGACCCGTCCGCTGTTCCCGGTGTTGCGGCGGCTGCTGCCGAACCACGTGACGACCACCGACGGGATCGGCCGGGCGATGGTGCGGGTGGCCCGGGAGGGCTCGCCGACCCGGGTGTTGGGCAACCGCGAGCTGCGCTGATCAGACGATCGCGTCGAGGGCCTGGGCGAGGTCGGCGCGCAGGTCCTCGGGGTCTTCGAGGCCGACGGAGAGGCGCAGCAGCGCGCCGGTGGGCTTCGCGTCACCCTCGACGGGGCGGTGGGTGAGTGACGCGGGGTGCTGGATGAGGGTGTCGACGCCGCCGAGGGACACGGCGTGGGTGATGAGCCGGCAGGAGGCGGCGACGGTGGCGGCGGCGGTGGCGGCGGCGGGCGCGCCGCCGCGTACCTCGAAGGCGAGGAGGCTGCCGGGTCCGGACATCTGCCGGCCGACGAGCGCCGCCGGGTCGTACACCGAGGGGTGGTGCACCCGCTGTACGGCGGGGTGGTCGGCGAGCCAGCCGGCGAGCTTCTCGGCGCTGGCCTGTTGGGCGCGGACCCGCAGCGGAAGTGTCTGTAGGCCACGGTGCAGGAGGTAGCCGCCGAGGGGGTGCAGGATCGCGCCGGTGACGGCGCGGACCTGGCGCAGGCGCACCGCCCAGGCCTCGTCGCAGGCGACGACGCCGGCGAGGACGTCGCCGTGCCCGCCGATGCTCTTGGTGGCGCTGTGCAGGACGAGGGCGGCGCCGTGGCGGGCGGGTTGTTGCAGGACGGGGGTGGCGACGGTGTTGTCGACGAGCAGGGGCACGTCGCCGGCCGTGGCGGCGAGGGCGGCGATGTCGACGAGGTCGAGGGTGGGGTTGGCCGGTGTCTCGATGACGACCAGCGCGGTGTCGGGGCGGATGGCGGTGGCGACCTCGTCGGGGTGCGCCCAGGTGACGGTGGTGCCGAGCAGACCGGTGGCGAGGACGTGGTCGGTGCCGCCGTAGAGGGGGCGGACGGCGACGATGTGGCGGTGGCCGTGGCGGGTGGCGGCGAGCAGGGTGGCGGTGAGGGCGGCCATGCCGCTGGCGAAGGCGACGGCCTGTTCGGTGCCTTCGAGGGTGGCGAGGGCGGTTTCGAAGCGGGCGACGGTGGGGTTCCAGAGCCGTTGGTAGACGGCGCTGGCGTCGGCGGGCAGGGTGCCGCCGGTCGCGAGGTGTTCGTAGGCGTTGCCGCCGTCGTCGACCGACGGCAGTGGGTTGGTGGTGGAGAGGTCGATCGGTGGTACGTGCACGCCGAGCGTGCGCAGGTCGTCGCGGCCGGCGTGTACGGCTCGGGTGTCCACCGTCGTCATGCGGGTAGGGTCGAACATCTGCCAGCGTGGGGGCAACAGTTTGGTGGATGATTCTGTTCAGGGCCCTGGTTTTGGCCGGTGGTTCGGAGGACGATGCTCGGATGCCCTCTGAGTCGAACGATGTGCGGCCGTATCCGGCCCTGGACGAGGTGGACCGCGCGATCCTCGCCGAGTTGGTGGCGGACGGCCGGTTGCCGAACAACGCGCTCGCCGAGCGGGTGGGGGTGGCGCCGTCGACGTGTCTGACGCGTACCCGGGCGTTGCGCGAGCGTGGGGCGATCCGGGGTTTCCACGCGGAGGTGGATCCGGCGGCGTTGGGCCTGCCGTTGCAGGCGCTGGTGTCGGTGCGGTTGACGGCGCACGAGCGGGCGGCGGTGGACGCGTTCCGGGCGCGGTCGGTACGGCTGCCCGGGGTGGTGTCGGTGTTCCATGTGGCGGGCGCGGAGGACTACGTGCTGCACGTGCGGGCGGCGTCGGGTGACGCGTTGCGGGACTTCGTGCTGGACCATCTGGCGGTCGATCCGGTGGTGCAGCACACGCAGACCAGCCTGATCTTCGAGCAGGCACGTGGGGTGGGCTGAGCGGCCGTCGGAATGAACGGGCAGGCCGGGGAGTTGGCACTGCGTGTGATCACCGTACCGTTGTCTGTTCTTGATCTTGCCCCGGTTGCCAAGGGCGCCACCGCCGGCGCGGCGTTGCAGGCCACCACCGAGCTGGCCCGACGCACCGAGGAGCTGGGCTATCACCGCTTCTGGGTGGCCGAGCACCACAACATGCCGGCGATCGCCAGCTCCGCGCCGGCGGTCCTGCTGGCGCACCTGGCGGCGAACACGTCGACCATCCGGCTGGGTTCCGGTGGGGTGATGCTGCCGAACCACGCGCCGCTGGTGGTGGCCGAGCAGTTCGGCACCCTGGAGGCGCTGCACCCGGGCCGGATCGACCTGGGCATCGGCCGGGCCCCGGGCACCGACCAGGTGACCGCGCTGGCGTTGCGGCGCACCATGGAGGGCCTGTCGGCGGAGGGTTTCCCGCGTGAGCTGGCCGACCTGATGAACTATTTCAGCGGCGAGCAGCCGGGGCAGATCATCGCCACCCCGGGTCGCGGTGAGCAGCCGGCCGTGTGGCTGCTGGGGTCGAGCGGCTTCAGCGCCCAACTGGCCGGCCTGTTGGGTCTGCCGTTCTCGTTCGCGCACCACTTCAGCTCGGCGAACACCCTGCCGGCGCTGGCGCTGTACCGGCAGAACTTCCGGCCGTCGCAGTGGCTGGACAAGCCGTACGCGATGGTGGCCGTCAACGCGGTCTGCGCCGACACCGACGAGCGGGCCGAGTGGCTGGCCGGGCCGAGCGCGCTGTCGTTCCTGAAGCTGCGCTCCGGTCGGCCGGAACCGTTGTCGACGCCGGACGAGGCGGCGGCGTACCCGTACACCGAGATGGAGCGGGAGTTCGTGCTGCAACGGCGCGACGGTCAGGCGATGGGCTCACCGGAGACGGTGCGGCGGCAGCTCACCGAGTTGCAGGAGCGCACCGGCGCGGACGAGCTGATGCTCACCACGCTGGTGTACGACGTGGCCGACCGGGTGCGGTCGTACGAGTTGATCGCCGAGAAGGTGGCCGGGGGCCTGCGCCGGGACGCGTGAAACACGATCTTCACGTCAGCGTCACTCCCGCGACCCGGACGGTGCCTAATGTTGGTTCCGGTGGTGGTACGGCATTCCCGGTCGGGACGGGTCGGGGATGCCGCGGTGTGGAGCACCGGGCTGCAGCTGTGCGGATTCCGCGGCTGCGGCCCGGTGCCTGCCACCTTAGGCGAACTGGATCAGTACCGCCAGATCAGCGTAGGTAGATGTTCGGGGTGGGTGGGCCCGCCATCTGATCGCCGATGAAGAACCCCGGGTGCGGCGGCTGGTTGTAGGCGGTGTTCTGCCACGCGATCGCCACCCGGTACTGCGGGTCGTGCATCAGGGTGTAGATCCGGGTGCTGGTCGGAGTGGGTGTGCTGTAGATGCGCAACGCCCGACTGTCGGTGGTCCGCCAGATCACCTCCTCGCGCCAGTCGCCCAGGATGTCACCGGAGAGCGACGGCGTGGACTTGGTGCCGTTGTTGGACGCGACCCCGCTGCCGTCGAGCAGTCGGGTCTCGCCGCCGGTGCCGTACTTGTCGATCCTCGTGGCGTCCAGCAACTCCCGGACGGGGTCACCGTCCCACCAGGCGAGGAAGTTCGTCGACGACGGCTTGCGCCCGACGTTCTGCCCTCGGGTGTTGGCGAGGCCGGAGACCGCCGCGGACCAGGACTCCGCGCCGGGGCTGCCGGCCCAGATGTCCGCCGAGACGCCCCGGCCGTTGTCGCCCGAGGCCGGCGTGGACCACAGGATCTGACCGGTACGGGCGTCCGCGAACCACGAGCTGGGCTTGCTGGCGTCCTCGTCGACCTTGAACACCTCCAGGCCGGCGCGGCCCGGGTCGAGATCCCCGACGTGCATCGCGTCGCCGTGCCCGTTGCCCGTCGAGTAGAGCAGCCGACCGTTGTCGTCGATGGTGGCGGCGCCGTAGACGATCTCCTGGCGGCCGTCGCCGTCGACGTCGGCCACGGAGAGCTGGTGGTTGCCCTGGCCGGCCGCCGCGCCGTTGCCGGAGGAGTTCGAGTCGAACGTCCAGCGCTTGGTCAGCGCGCCGTTGCGGAAGTCCCAGGCCGCGATCACCGCGCGGGTGTAGTAGCCCCTCGCCATGATCAGTGACGGGCGCTGGCCGTCCAGGTACGCGGTGCCGGCGAGGAACCGGTCCACCCGGTTGCCGTACGAGTCACCCCAGGACGACACGGTGCCGCGCGGCGGGTCGTAGTTGACGGTGGACGCGATCGCGCCGGTCTGGCCGTTGAACATGGTCAGGTACTCGGGGCCGGACAGCACGTAACCGCTGGAGTTGCGGTAGTCCGCCGACGACGAGCCGATGAGCTGGCCGGTGCCGGAGCGGGCGCCGTCGGCGGTCTTCATGGCCACCTCGGCGCGGCCGTCGCCGTCGTAGTCGTACACCTGGAACTGGGTGTAGTGCGCGCCGGCCCGGATGTTGCGACCGAGGTCGATGCGCCACAGCCGCGTGCCGGTCAGGGTGTACGCGTCGACGTAGACGTTGCCGGTGTAGCCGGACTGGGAGTTGTCCTTGGCGTTCGACGGGTCCCACTTGAGGACGATCTCGTAGCTGCCGTCACCGTTGAGGTCGCCGACGGAGGCGTCGTTGGCGCTGTAGGTGTAGCTCTCCCCGCTGGGTGTGGTGCCGCCCGCCGGCACCTGGAGGGGCACGTCCAGGTAGCCGTTGGCGAACTGCAGGGCCGGCGCGGACGCCGCCTGCTCGGCGCCGCCCACCACGGCCCGCACGGTGTACGTCGAGCCGGCCGCCGCGCCGCTGTCGAGGTAGTTGGTGGCGCCGGTGATGGGGTTGGCGTTGACCCTGGTCGAGCCGCGGTAGAGGTTGAACGACACGCCGGAGGTCTCGGTGCCGAGCAGACGCCAGGAGACCAGGTTGCCGTTGCCGGAGCGGACGCTGACCAGCCCCCGGTCCAGGTTCTCCAACTGTTTCGCCCCGGCCGGCGGGGTGGTCGGTGGCGGCGTCGTGGGCGGCGGGGTGGTCGGCGGCGGGGTGGTGGGTGGTGGGGTGGTCGGGGCCGGCGTGGTCGGGTCGCCGGTGGGGGGCGCTCCGGTGCAGGTGACGCCGTTGAGCGTGAAGCTGGCCGGTGCCGGGTTACTGCTCGTCCAGGAGGCGTTGAACCCGAACGAGGCGGTGCCGTTGGTGGCGAGCGCGCCGTTGTAGTCGACGTTGCGCGCGCTCACCTGCGCGCCGGACTGGCTGACGGTGGCGTTCCACGCCTGGGAGACCTCCTGGCCGGCGGCGTAGGACCAGGCGAGGGTCCAGCCGTTGACCGGGTCGCCGAGGTTGGTGATGGTGACGTTGGCGCCGAAGCCGCCCTGCCACTGGTTGGTGACCTGGTAGTCGACGCGACAGCCGACGGCGGCGGCCGAGGCGACGACCGTGCCGACGGTGCCGGCCACGACGACTGCCGCCGTCGAGGCGGCAAGCAGGGTCAGCCGTTGTCTTGACGGGTGCATGAACTGCCTCCGGGGGATCCGGTGGTGACCGCTCTTGGCCCACCTGCCCTGCCCGGGAAGCACGGTGGACGCTCCGCCGCGGCGGCGACGGAACGGCGATCTGGTCGGGGTGTTGACGCCCTGGAACTCGGATCCGGCTCAGCCGCATCGTAGGGCAAGCGCTTTCCGGTCCGCAATATCGACGACCGTCACCCCGTACGGCTCTTGACCCTGCCCCACACCGCCTGATCGACTCGACCGGATGAGCGCCCCGCACATGGATCCGGACGAGTTCCGCCGCGCCGGCCACGCCGTTGTCGACTGGATCGCCGACTACTGGACGACGCTGCACCAGCGACCGGTCACCTCCGCCGACCCACCGGGCACGGTGGCCGAGGCCCTACCGGGTTCGCCGCCCACCACGGGCGGCGAACCGGTCGAGGCGCTCCTCGCCGACCTGGACACCATCGTCCTGCCGGGGCTGACGCACTGGCAGCACCCCGGCTTCTTCGGCTACTTCCCGGCGAACACCTCCGGTCCGAGCCTGCTCGGTGACCTGGTCAGCTCCGGGCTCGGGGTGCAGGGCATGATGTGGGCGACGAGCCCGGCCTGCACCGAACTCGAGACGGTCATGATGGACTGGCTGGCCGAGCTGCTCGACCTGCCGCCGCGCTTCTGCTCGACCGGGCCCGGTGGCGGCGTCATCCAGGACTCGGCGTCCTCGGCGACACTGGTGGCCACCCTCGCCGCGCTGCACCGCGCCAGCGGGGGTCGTTGGCGCGCGACCGGCATCGACCGGCGCTACCGCGCGTACACGTCGGTGCACGGGCACTCCTCGATCGAGAAGGCCGCGCGGATCGCCGGACTGGGCGCGGACGGGGTCCGGGCGCTCGAGGTGGACCCGGACACCCAGGCGCTGCGCCCGGACGCGCTGCGCGCGGCGATCGAGGCGGATCTGGCCGTCGGGGACGTACCCGCCATCGTGGTCGCGACCATCGGCACGACCTCCACCACCGCCATCGATCCGGTGGCGGAGATCGGCGCGATCTGCGCCGAGTACGGCATCTGGCTGCACGTCGACGCGGCGTACGCGGGCTCCGCCGCCGTCTGCCCCGAGCTGCGCTGGTCGCACACCGGTCTGGAGTACGCCGATTCGTACTGTTTCGACCCGCACAAGTGGCTGCTCACCGGCTTCGACTGCGACGCGTTCTGGGTCGCCGACCGCGGCGAACTGGTCGAGGCGCTGACCGTGCTCCCCGAGTACATGCGCAACGCCGCCTCGGAGTCGGGAGCGGTGCTCGACTACCGGGACTGGCAGGTCCCGCTGGGTCGTCGGTTCCGGGCGCTGAAGCTGTGGTTCGTGCTGCGCTGGTACGGCGTCGAGGGGCTGCGGGCGCACATCCGCTCGGGCGTGGCCCTGGCCGCCCGGTTCGCCGATCACCTCCGCGCCGACGACCGGTTCGAGCTGGCCGCGGCGCACCCGTTCTCGCTGGTCTGCTTCCGACTGCGGGCCGACGACGACGCGAACGCCGAACTGCTCGCCTCGGTCAACGCCACCGGCCGGGCGCACCTGACCCACACCCGGGTGGCCGGCCGGTACATCCTGCGGCTGGCCGTCGGCTCACCGCAGACCACCGAAGCGCACATCGACGAGACGTGGACGCTGCTCGCCGAGGCGGCGGACAAACTGCTGGCCCGCTGACGGCCCGGGCGCTACCGCCGGCCCGATCGCCACCGATCGACGGGCCGTCGGCGGGTCTGATGACGGGCGGCAGCACCGCACCTCGTCCCTGCGGGGGCGGGGACTTGAATGAGCGTGATGCCGGTGAGTCATCTTGATGACTCGCAGGCATCACGCTCACCGGGGAAGACACCCCGCCGCGAAGGTGAGCTGTTCAGCGGCTGCACGCTACGCGCCGGTCAGCGCGCTCCCGGCGTTCCCGCCACGCTGAGATCGGCCGGTGCGCTGCCGTCGGCAGCGCCGGGGGTGACGGAGGCCGACTCAGGAAGCACCGGCAATCCAGCGGCGGGTGCCGTGGCGGCGGCGGCCGCGACGGTCGCGTGGGCTCGACGGGTGCGGCGCAGGGCGCGTACGGCGAAGACCAGCGCGGTCAGCCAACCGGCGGCCAGCAGGACGTAGAGGGTGGGGCGGAGCGGGCCGCCCAGCTCGGCCGATCGGATCAGGGTGCGGGCGTTGGTCAGCACGATGACGCCACCGACCGCCGCGCCCAGCAGTTGGGCGGGCACGATACGCACCAGCCAGGCGGCCAGCGGGGCGGCGATGAGCCCGCCGATCAGCAGGGCGACGACGGTGGGGAGGAGGAACCCCTCCGTTCCCAGCCCGATCAGGAAGCCGACGCTGGCGGCGCCGGCCACCACGAACTCGGCGGTGTCGACCGAGCCGATCACCTTGCGGGGCTCCAGGCGACCGGAGACCAGCAGCGCGGGGGTGGCGACCGGACCCCACCCGCCGCCGCCGGTCGCGTCGACGAAGCCGGCGACCAGGCCCAGGGGGCCGAGGAAGCGTCCGCGTAGCCGTCCGCCGACCCGACCGGTACGCAGTGGTCGGGAGAAGCGCACCAGCAGGTACGCGCCCAGGGTGAAGAGGATGGCGGCCATCCACGGCGCGGCCGACTCGGTGGAGATCGAGCTGAGCAGCGTGGCCCCGGCGAACGCGCCGATCGCGCCGGGCAGGGCGATGCGGGTGACCACCCGCCAGTCGACGTTGCCGAACCGCCAGTGCGCGACCCCGGCCGCGAGCGTGGTGCCGATCTCGGCCAGGTGCACCGACGCCGAGGCGGCGGCGGGTGCGACCCCGACGACCAGCAGCAGGGTGGACGAGGTCAACCCGTACGCCATGCCGAGCGAACCATCGATCAACTGCGCGACGAGCCCGACCAGAGCGAGGACCAGTAGCTTGCGCACGAGCGCCCCCTGACTTTTCGGTATCTCCTATCGACTTGGTCGACAATGCGGTACGGCGGAGCCGGGGTCAAGTGTCTGATCGGTGGATGGGACGCCAACAGGTCGGCGTCGACGAGTCAGCCCCGGGGAGGCGTCAGATCCAGGCGCGCGGGTCGGCGGCCAGCTCGGTGACCCGCGCGGGCAGCGCCCCCGCGGCCACGTCGGCGACGCTGACCAGCTCCAGGATCTCGCGCTCGCTGGCGCGCAGCGCGATCCAGACTTCCTGGAGGGCACGGGCCGGACCGTGGTAGCCGAGCTGTTCGGGGCGCTGCCCCCGCACGTGTGCGAGCGGCCCGTCGATCACCCGGATCACCTCAGCGAGAGAGATCTCCTCAGCCGGGCGGGCCAGCCAGTAGCCACCCTCCGGACCGCGCTGGGCGTGCACGATGCCACCCCGGCGCAGCTGCAACAGGATGCTCTCCAGGAACTTCGGCGGGATCTCCTGCGCGCGGGCGATCTGGTCGGCGGTGACCGGCCGGCCCCGCCCGGGGCCGCTGGCCGTCGCGGCCAGCTCGGCGGCCGCACGGAGGGCGTAGTCGACCCGGGCGGAGAGACGCATGCCGGCAAGGTTAGCCCGCAGGTCATCCGCCGGTACCGGCGGCCCTCAACCGATCGGCCACGCATCGACCGACAACCAATTACGCCGCGCACCGTGATCCATTAACCGGTGGGGCCCGAAAGGCCGATTCCGAACGTCCCTATGCTGGGCGGGCAGTACGCCTGTCCGGCTGGTTGGTGGAGTTCGGGCCGGACGTTGATTAACCCCGGGGGAAGGCAACACGATGACCGATGTCGCCACACGCACCTGGGATGGCATGACCATCCCGATTGCCGGCACCTACCGCCTCGATCAGGCGCACAAGCGGATCGGTTTTCTGTCCCGTCACATGATGGTGAGCCCCGTGCGCGGCGAGTTCGCCGAGGCGACCGCGGAGATCACGGTCGGGGAGGATCCGCTGCGCTCCGGGGTGACCGCCACGATCGCGTCGGCGAGCATCTCCACCGGAAGCGCCGACCGGGACACCCACCTGAAAAGTGCCGACTTCCTCGACGTGGAGCGTTATCCCACTCTCGAATATCGAAGCACGGGCATCACGTGGCAGAACAACGACGACCCGATTTTCTACTGGGCGCGCCTACGCAACCACCGGCTCGGCGGACGAGGCAGAAGTCACAATCCTCCGCCGCAGTCCGAGCCCAATCGTTTCGTGCTCGCCGGTGAGTTGACGGTCAAGGGAATCACCCGCGCGGTGAACCTACAGGTGAATTTCGGCGGCGCGCGGCGTGATCCGTACGGGCAGAACATCTTCGGATTCAGCGCCACCGCCGAGATCAACCGTGAGGACTACGGCCTGCTCTGGAACGTCGCCCTGGAGAGCGGCGGCGTCCTCGTCGGCAAGACCGTGCAGATCGAGATCGCCGGTGAGGCCATCCACCAGGCGTGACCGGTCGGGTCAGGCGCCGACGCGGCGCAGCAGACCCTCCTGGACGGCGCTGGCGATCTGCCGGCCGTCCGTGGTGAACATCCGGCCGGTCGCCAGCCCTCGCGCGCCGGACGCCGACGGGCTCCAGCAGTCGTAGAGGAACCACTCGTCGGCGCGGAACGGCCGGTGGAACCACAGCGCGTGGTCCAGGCTCGCGCCGACCAGGCCGCCCGGCCCCCACACCTCGCCGTGCACGGAGAGCACCGAGTCCAGCAGGGTCAGGTCGGAGGCGTACGTGAGCGCGCACGCGTGCAGCAGCGGGTCGTCGGGCAACTTGCCGTCGATGCGCATCCAGACCCGCTGGTGCGGGTCGGCCGGGCGGTCCCCGGGACGGACCCAGCCGGGCTCCCCCACGTAGCGCACGTCGATCGGGCGGGGGATCTGCCCCCAGATGCCCAGGCGCTCGGGGTAGCGGGAGAGCCGGTCGGACATCGTCGGCACGTCCTGCGGCGGCGGCACGTCCAGGGGAGCGGGGGCCTGGTGGTCCAACCCCTCCTCGGCCCGCTGGAACGACGCCGACATGAAGAAGATCGGCTTGTCGTGCTGGAGGGCGACCGCGCGGCGCACCGAGAACGACCGGCCGTCGCGGATGTTCTCCACCTGGTACTCGATCGGCTCGGCCGGATCGCCGGGTCGGACGAAGTAGCCGTGCAGCGAGTGTACGAAGCGCTCCGGGTCCACCGTGCGGCCGGCGGCGACCAGGGCCTGACCGGCAACCTGGCCGCCGTACACCCGCTGTGGACCGACCGGAGGGCTCATCCCCCGGAAGGTCATCTCACCGGTCGGGTCGAGGTCCAGCACCTCCAGCAGCTGGTCGACAGCCGCCTGGCCGACCGCGACCCGACCGTCGCTCACTGCAGCGCCCGCGCCGACGCCGCGTCGACCAGCGAGCCGAGCTGGTGCACGCGCAGCGTGTTGGTCGAGCCGGGGGTGCCGGGCGGGCTGCCCGCCACGATCACCACGTAGTCACCGGGGTTGGCCCGGTCGAGGCCGAGCAGCGCCTGGTCGACCTGGCGGAACATGTCGTCGGTGTGCTGCACGAACGGCATCAGGAAGGTCTCCACGCCCCAGGTGAGGGCGAGCTGGTCGCGCACCTCGGGGACCGGCGTGAAGGCCAGCAGCGGCAGGTCGCAGTGCAGGCGGGACAGCCGTCGCACGGTGTCGCCGGTCTGCGAGAACGCGACGAGCGCCTTGGCGTTGATGGCCCGGGCGATCGACGAGGCGGCCACGGTGAGCGCGCCGCCGTGCGTACGCGGGTCGTGCTGCAGACGCGGCACCCCGATCGAGCCGGCTTCGGTGGTCGTCACGATCTTGGCCATGGTGCTGACGGTGAGCACCGGATACTTGCCCACGCTGGTCTCGCCGGAGAGCATGACCGCGTCCGCGCCGTCGAGCACCGCGTTGGCCACGTCCGAGGCCTCCGCCCGGGTGGGGCGGGAGTTCTCGATCATGGAGTCGAGCATCTGGGTGGCCACGATGACCGGCTTGGCGTTCTCCCGGCACAACTGCACGGCGCGCTTCTGCACCAGCGGGACCTCGTCCAGCGGCATCTCGACACCGAGGTCGCCACGGGCGACCATCACGCCGTCGAAGGCCAGCACGATGGCCTCGAGGTGCTCCACGGCCTCCGGCTTCTCGACCTTGGCGAGCACCGGGCGGAAGACACCCTCCTCGGCCATGATGTTGTGCACGAGCTTGATGTCCTCGGCCGAGCGCACGAAGGAGAGCGCCACCAGGTCGACACCGAGGCCGAGGGAGAAGCGCAGGTCCTCGGCGTCCTTGTCCGACATGGCGGGCACGCTGACCGCCACGTTCGGCAGCGAGACGCCCTTGTTGTTGGAGACCGGGCCGCCCTCGGTGACGAGGCAGCGGATGTCGTTGCCGGTGACGTCGGTGACCTCGACGGCGACCCGACCGTCGTCGATCAGCAGCCGGTCGCCGGGCTTCACCTCGTGCGGCAGCTTGGTGTAGGTGCAGGAGACCCGCTCCTTGGTGCCGAGGATGTCGTCGCCGGTGATCACGACCGAGTCCCCGGTGCGCCACTCGTGCGGGCCGTCGGCGAACCTGCCGAGCCGGATCTTGGGGCCTTGCAGGTCGGCGAGGACGGCGACGGGCTTACCCGCTGCCTCCGACGCCTCCCGGACCAGGCGGTAGACCGCCTCGTGGTCGGCGTGGCTGCCGTGGCTGAAGTTGAGCCTCGCCACGTTCATGCCGGCCTCGACGAGACCCCGGATGCGCTCCGGGGACGAGGTGGCGGGTCCAAGAGTGCAGACGATCTTCGCGCGGCGTGTCACGCCCATCAGGCTAGTCTCTCCTTCAGGTCGGACTCGGGGCCGACCCCTTGCAGGCAGCGGAACAGGTGTCCAACGACGCGTGGCACGCGTCGGGCCGGCGGGCGCAAGCGCACCGGAACGTTGTGGCGACGGGCAACGGCGACCGCGCGCCGGGAATCGTACGCCTCCGCGCGGAGCCGGTGTCGGGCCGCTCCCGGCCACGGCCCTCCCCGACGCCCCGAGCGGGCACGGCGGTGAGCAGGTCACGCGGGTCGTGCGCCGCCTGGACAGCCGGGGACGGCCGGTCCACGCCGTACGCGCGACGGTAACACCGGCGCCGGCCCCGACGCCGTCACCGGCCTGACACCCGTCTCTGGCCGGACGGTCAGTTACCGGCCTTGACCAGCGGGAACTCCAGCGAGCCGGCCGGGCAGAGGAAGGTCAACACGTCCACCCGGTAGAGGCCGGCCTGCACCGCCGGGTCGGCCTCCAACACGCTGCGCACGTCCTCGACGCTGCCGGTGCGGGCCAGCCCGAAGCCGATCGGCGGTTCCGGGGTGCGGGCCGGACCGTCCACCGAGCCGGAGACCAGGATGATGCCCCGGCGCTGCAGCGCCTGGATGTGCTCGGCGTGCTCGGCCTGCAACCGCTGCACGGTCTCCGGGGGCAGGGCCCGTCCGGCCGCGCCGGGATAGATCACGATGCACTCGTACGTGTCGAGCGCGAAGTCGACCTGCGGCACCTGCGGCATGGCCCTCCCTCCGCCGTCGCGCCGGCCCGGTCCGACGCCGACCGCCCGAGCCGGCGTCACCGGCACGCGCCCAGCCTCGCACGCCGCGAGGGGCGGTACCCGTCGCTCCGCGCAACTCCCCCAGGTCGGTCCCCGGGACGGACGGCATCCGGACACGGGCACGTGGGCGCACCCGGCGTGATCACCGGCTACGGTGGACGGTCCAGGTGTCGGTGGCGGGAGGTCGGGATGAGTGACGACGGGCCGACGCCGAGCCCTCTGTCGTACGCCGAGGTGACCGACGAGGCGTACGCCACGCGGGCCGCGGCGGACTTCCGGGCCCAGGAGTTCGAGTTCGCGGTGGTGCTCAGCGGGCGATGTCCCCGGTGCGGCCACGCGAGCGCCACCACGCTCGTCGACGAGGTCTACCGCAAGGACGCCGCGACGCCCGACCCGGGCTACCGGACGCTGCTGTGCGAGTGCGAGGTCGAGCACCCGGGGTGCCCGGCCGGGCTGCGGGGCTGCGGGGCGTACTGGACGCTGTGGCTGGAGGTCGAGGCATGATCCGTCTCCGTCCCGGCCCGCCCGCGACCGTGGCCGACCTGCGCGGCGCACAGCAGCTCGCCGGACTGCTGCGCGGGGAGCTGGAACGGGTACGCGCGGCGGCGCTGGCCTGGCGCAACGGCCTGGGTGGCCTGCTGGTGGCGCTGGTCGGGTTCAGCCTAATCCGGGGCCGCTCCGACGTGACCACCCTCGCCGCGGGTTGGGGCGCGCTGGTCGGGTTGCTGCTGCTCGCCGCGTTGGCCGCGGGCGTGGCCGGAGCGCTCGCGTTGCTCCGCGCGGCACACGGGCCGCTGACGGTGACCCCGGTGGCGGCTCTCCCGCCGGCCCCGCTCGGTGACCACCGGGAGGCGGTGGCGGCGGTCCGGTCCCTGCGCATCGGGGTGGGGCTGGTGCTGCTGTGCACCACGCTGCTGGTCGCGGCCGTCGGCGTGACCTGGTACGCCCCCGGCCGCTGATCCCCCTACGGTCAGCGGCGCTCAGGGGCCCAGGTGCGCGTAGCCGGCCCAGGTGTCCGGGTGGTCGGGTAGGGCGGCGCGCAGGCGGCGGACCGCCGCGTGCAGGGCCACGGCAGCACGGTCCGGAGCGATCCCTCCGCTGACCGCCAACCCGTCGTACAGGTCGACGCAGAGCCGCACCGTCAGCGCGTCCGAGATGGACCACAACGCGCCGATGACGTGCCGGAAACCGGCCAGTTGAAAGGCCGTGCCGAGGGTGAGCGCCTCGTCCGGCAGGGCCGCCCCGCCGCGTACCGTCTCGCAGGCGGAGAGGACGGCCAGCGCGGCCGGACGGCCCGCCGGCCGCCACAGGTCGCGGACGCTGAGCGCGCCGCCCGCCAGCTCGAGGCGTCCCCGGGTCGGGAAGCGCAGGTCCTGCGTGCCGTGGCAGGACAGGTGCGCGACGGGCTGCTCGGGCAGGGCGTCGAGCACCGTCGCCGGGCTGGCCACGGGGCCGATGAGCGAACGCACCCGGCCGAGGTGCCGTCGGACGACCTCCTCCTCGCGCGCCACGCCGGGCAGGTCGGCCAGGCCGGGCGTCTGTGGCATGCCGACGAAGAGCGCCGCGTCGACCGGTCCGGGAGGTGTCGGTCCGCCCCGGCGGGCGTGCGTCAGCGCCCGGAGCGAGGCCGTGTAGGACGGCACCACCCGGTCGAGCAGCCCGTCGCCGCCGTCGGACGGGCCGGCCGCGTGCAGCGGTAGGAGGGTGAGCACGCCGGTGGGGCACCACCACAGCCGGGGCCAGCCGCCGTCCGTCGGCTCGGCGTCGGCGGCCGGCGGGGTGGGCAGGGCCACCTCCAGGACGGGTACGGCGATGACGCGCCACAGCCAGTCCAGGGTCTGGGCGACCTCGGCGCGGGCCACCGCGTGCCGACGTCGTACCTGCGGCGGGGGGACGTCCGCCGCCGAGGGCCCGGTGAGCACCGCGATCGCGCCCAGGAAGCTCGCCGTACGGACGATCAGCTCGGCCAGGGTCAGCTCGGGCAGCGGCACGACGGTGACCCGGCCGTCGGCGACGACCAGCGCGTCGCAGCGCCGGTCGGCGACGTTCACCAGCACCACCGGTCCGTTCGTGGCGGCCCCGGCCAGCTCGTCGAAGGGCGGCGGGCGGAGGAAGTCGGCGAAGCCGGGCCGGTCGCGGATCTCGGCCAGCAGGTGACGGCGGCGGGTGGCGAGGTCGTACCGCTGCTCCGGCGTCGCTCCGGTCGCGTCGACCGACCCGCCAGGTCCCCACGCCGCCGGCGACACCGCCTGGGCCGGCGGCCGCGACCCGAAGCCGTCGAGGGCGGCTTGGAGGTCGGCGAGGCGGTCGGCGAGGCGGGGCGCCCGTGCGCGGAGCGCCGCCAGGTCCGCGCCCGCGTCGTGGGCGCGGGTGAGCAGGACTCCCCGGCCGTATTCGAGCAGCTCGACCGCGCGCTCCGGGCGGTCCAGGGCGATGGCGACCGCCGCCGCGTCGCTGGCCAGTCCGGGGAAGCGTGCGAGCAGGCGGGTCTGGTCGTCGGGGTCCATCCCGTGCCAGGCCACCAGGTCGATCAACTCGATGGCGGTGGTGTACCCGTCGAGCGCGGCCGACAGGTCGCCCGCCTGGGCGGCGTGTGCCGCGTACCGGCTGGCGGCCGTCGCCCGCAGCAGCGACGGCGCGGACTCGACGTGGGCGGCGGCGCGCAGCGCGGCGGTCGCCTCGACCAGAGCGCGGGAACCGTCCGCGTCGACCTCGGCGACCCGCTCCAGAGCGGTGGCCAAATTGCTCAGACACATGGCGCGGGCGGGATGCTCGGGGGTCAGCGCGTCGACCGCCGCCCGGTAGGCGGTCAGCATGGCGCTGGCGTCGGCGTCGGCGGGGCCGGCCTGGTGACGCAGCAGGAGAGCGTTGCCGAGGTTCGTGAGGATCCGGTGCCGGTCCCCGCCGGCCGACGGCCGCTGGCTCAGCCGATCGAGCAGCCGAACCGCCTCGTCCAGCACCGGCAGGTCATCGTCGAGGCGATGCCGCAGCAGGTGGGCCAGCGCGTGGGTGCCGACCGTCTGGGCGTACTCGGTGGGGTCGGCCTCCTGTTCGGCCAGCTCGGCGGCCTCGCGCAGCGCGGCCACGGCGGTGTCGGAGTCCCGGGCGATGCCGGCCGCGACCTCGTCTGCGGGTCCGCCGCTCGTGGGCAGCGCGCCGTCGAGGAAGAGTTCGACCCGGCGGTTCAGGGCCGAGCCGTAGTTGGTCAGCGCCGGCAGACGGTCCGGATGCCCGGTTGGCGTCGATTCGACCACCTGCGCCAGCACCTGGATCGCCTCGGTCAGGGTCGCCAGGTCCTGCGTCGAGGCGAAGAGCGCCTGGAGCACGAGCCCCAGGTTCGAGCGGTACCGGGGCAACGACGCGGTGTCCGACGCGGCGGCGGCCACGGCCGATCGCAGCGCGACCGCGGCCGGCTCCAGCAGCGTTGGCTCGCCGGCCAGGTCGGAGAGTTCGCGCAGGGTGTTGCCGAGGTTGTTGAGTACGTGCGGGAGCAGCGGGTCGGTGCGCGGCAGCAGTCGTTCCGCCTCGGTCAGCGCGTCACGGCCGGCGCGCAGCGCGCTCACCCCGCCGAGGTCGGCGTGGCCCAGGGCGAGCGCGTGGCCGAGATCGGCGAGGCGACGCGCCCGCTGGACGGGGTCCCGGGCGGCGGCCACGCTGGCGCGCAGCACCCGTACCGCCTCGGTGATGTCGTCGGCGCGCCTCCGCCGCTCGTACCGGGTCACCAGCAGACCACCCGCGACGTGCCGCAGATCGTCGCCGTCCGTCCCGTCGGGCGTCGACCCGGACGCGGTGGCGGCCCGGTACGCGTCGATCGCCGCGTCGAGGTCGGCCGGGTCGGCGGTGGAGTGGTGCCGCTCGGCGAGCAGGGTGGCGAGCCCGAACTGGGCGGTGCCGGCGAGATCCGGGGCGAGGCCGCCGAACCCGGTCAACGCCGACCGGTACGCCTCGATGGCGGTGTCCCGGTCGACGGGCGTCCGGTCGCGCGCGAACCGCTCGGCGAGCGCGGCGCCGTGCAGCGCGGCGGCCCGGGGGTCGGCGCTGTCCCGGGCCGCGGCGAGGGAGTCGACGGCCTCGTCGAGGTCACCCGGCCGCCGGTGCAGCCGCCACCGGTCGCGCAGCCGTTGACCGAGGTTCATCCGCGCCATCGCGCGCACCGGCGTGCCCGGCGCGGCAACCCGGACCGCGTCCCGCAACGCGGTGATCGCCTCGTCCAGGGCGAGCGGGTCGCGGTCGACCTCGTACGTGTCGCCCAGCACGTTGCCGAGGTTGAACAGCCGCACGGGACGTTCCGGGTCGCCGACGCCGGTCGCCTCCAGGCTCTCCCGGTGCGCCTCGACGGCCGCCGCCAGGGCCCGCCGCCGGCCGAGATGCTGGAACTGGTCGCGGTGGACCTTGCCGAGGGCGGACAGGTAGTGCAGGCGCTCGGGCGCTCCGGCCGGCGTACCTGCCAGCGCCTGCCGCAGCAGCGCCTCGGCCTGGTCGGCGGCCCGGTAGTCGCGGCTGGTCTCGGCGGCGGCCATCAGGAGGACGGCCTCGACGTACCGGGCGTTGGCAGCGCCGTCGCCCGAGCGGGTGGTGTCCGCTCGGGCGGGCCGGGGACGCGGCGGCCGGCCCGCCTCTCCGGGAGCGCGCCGGGAGCGCAGCAGCTCCAGCAGCGGCGGCGGCACCCGTTCCGGCGCGAAGCGCAGCAGAAACTCGGTGAGCCGCAACGCCTGGTCGAGGTCGTCGGCGTCCTCGCCCGACGGCAGTAGCTGATAGCGGTACCAGTGCAGGCCGGCCAGGAGGGACATACCCTCGGCGACCCGCTCGGGCAGCGGCCCGTCGGTGGGTGTGGCGGTCACCAGGTCGACGACGGCTTCCGCGTCGCGGATCGCGCCGGAGTCGAGGACCGCCCGCCGATCGCCGGTGGCCCCGAAACGGTCCAGCCGCTCCCGTAGCCGCCCGATCGGGTCGGGTCTGAACCGTCGCCACATCGCGCCTCCCCCGCGCCGGCCGCGCCGACTCGGATCAGGCGTAGCAGACCGGACACGGAGAGCGCTAGCCGTCACCGTGTCCCGGCACACAATCGGGCGGGCCGCGGCATGGCGGGCGCGCCCCGGGGGACGATCACCACGTGGCGGAGTGTCGTCCTGTCCCCGCCACGGCGAAAGACGATGAAGGATGTGCGTATGGCGACCGACATCAGTAAGCAACCCGCGAAGGCGTCCGGCACGTACCGGATCGGGGGTGACATCACGGTCAACCGCCTCGGCTACGGGGCGATGCAGATCACCGGCCCGGGCGTGTGGGGCGATCCGAAGGACCCGGCCGAGGCGGTACGGGTGCTGCGTCGGGCGATCGAGCTGGGCGTGACGTTCATCGACACCGCCGACTCGTACGGGCCGTTCGTGTCCGAGATGCTGATCCGCGAGGCGCTGCACCCGTACGCCGACGACCTGGTCATCGCGACCAAGGGCGGGTTCACCCGGGCCGGACCGGGCGACTGGCGGGTGGTGGGCCGCCCGGAGTACCTGCGTCAGCAGTGCGAGCTGAGCCTGCGGCACCTGGGCCTGGACAGCATCCCGCTGTACCAGCTGCACCGGATCGACCCGCAGGTCCCGCTCGCCGACCAGCTCGGCGAGCTGGCGCTGCTGAAGCAGGAAGGCAAGATCCAGCACATCGGGCTGTCCGAGGTCAGCGTGGAGCAGATCGAGCAATCGCGGGCGATCACCGAGATCGCCTCCGTGCAGAACCTGTACAACCTCGCCAACCGCAGCGCCGAGGACGTGCTGGACTACTGCGAGCGCAACGATCTGGCGTTCATCCCGTGGTACCCGATCGCCACCGGGGAGCTGGCCCGGCCGGGCGGCCCGCTGGACGCGATCTCCAACGCGCACGGCGCGTCGCCCGTGCAGCTCGCGTTGGCCTGGTTGCTGCGTCGGTCGCCGGTGATGCTGCCGATCCCGGGCACGTCGTCGGTGGCGCACCTGGAGGAGAACGTGGGCGCCGCCGACGTACGGCTCACCGACGACGAGTTCGAGGCGTTGGCCAAGGCGAGCTGAGCGTCCCAAGGCCCAAACGCCAACCGTCCGGACGCCGCCGGTCTACTCGGCGGCGTCCGGGCCGATCTCGCGGGCGGCGCGCAGCGCCTCGGTGGCCTGGTCGGCGCGCAGCGCCTCGGTGGCCTGGGCCAGCAGGCGGGCCGAGTCGGTGCGCCCGCTGACCTGCAACTCGACCTCGGTGTCCCCGGACTGGATCCGGATGCTCGCCTCCGTACGCTGCTGGTCCACCCAGGACTGCAACAGGTTGAACAGCCCCGGCAGCAACCCCTGGGCCAGCACCGCGATGATCACGGCGTCGCTGAAGCCGGGCCGTCCCCCGCCACCACCGGCGGCCCGGACCACCGGCCGGTACTCCGGACGGCGGTGGATCCAGGTCAGCAGGTCGACGGCCGCGGGCTGGCGTTGTCGGGGGTTGATGGTCAGCCGGACGGGCAGCCGCGCGGCGGCGTCGCTGTCGGTCACGGTAGGTCTCCCGGTCAGTCGGAGTCGGAGGCGGGTTGGAAGGTGACGGCGTCCCCGTCGGCGGTGGCGAGACCCGCGACGGTCAGCGCGCTGTCGTCGCTGAACGGTGAGCTGGTGCCGAAGTACGTGGTGGTGCCGCTGACCTGAACCCGGCCCTGACCCTCCACGGGCGTGGACACCCGGGCGGTGCTCGGCCCGTTCAGTTCGACGGCGACCTTCGGGTACTCCAGGATCTTCCAGGTGACCTTCTGCGCCGACCCGCCGTAGTAGCGGAACGGGCAGCCCGGCGGCGCGGCGACCGTCTGCTTGGCGCACCCGTCCAACCAGGCGCGTACCCGGTTTTGGACGGCCTCGACCGCCGTCGGCTTGAGCACCGGGGCAAGTTCCAGGATCGCCGGGCCCTCCCCCGGACCGACCAGCAGGGTCTCGGCGGGCGTCTCGCTCAGCGCGCTGGACGGGCCGGTCGCCGTGTAGAGGCCGGGCAGCAACACCAGCGGTGGCCCCTCGGTGGCGACCGGCAGCTCCACCCCGTTGAGGCGTACGCCCGGCTCGGCGATCGACGAGTTGAGCGGGATCGGCCCGCCGGCCAGCCGCCAGCCGTGGAACAGACCGGCGGTGGTCTCCTCCTCGCGGCGCAGGGTGAGGGTGGCCGTCTGCCGCGCGTCGGCGAGCCGGTACGCCACCGTGGCGGTGGCCGTCTCGTCGTCACGCTCCATGGAGGTGATCTCGACGTCGGTCGGCGGCTGGTAGCCCTTGCCGCGCAGCAGTTGGGCGAGCAGCTTGTGGTCGGTGCCGTCGCCGGAGTCGGCGAGGTGGTCGAGCGCGGCCTCGCTGTCGCGGTCGGCGAGGGCGGAGAAGAATCCGTCCACCGCCGCCTGGGGACGGAAGAACGCCCACTGCACCACGCTCAGCCCGCTGGCGCCGAGGCAGGCGACGAGGGCGAGGACGCCGACCAGCAGCCAGGTGCGGCGGGTGCCGACCGGGCCGCTGTGGCCGAACAGCCGCTCGACGGTGACCGACGCGGCGACGTCGGCGGGTACGCCGGCCGGGGCGGGCGCACCGATGACCGTCGCCCGCTCCAACGCGTCGAGCCGCAGCTCGTGCGGCGGGTGGGTGGCGCAGACCGCCTCGTCCCAGCCGCTGCGCCCGCTCTCGAAGGAGAGCCGCCGCTCCAGGATGCGCCGCAACCCGTCGACGTGCCCGGTCAGCACCGCGCCCAGGTCCGCCCGGTACTCGGCGGCCCGCACGTCGCGGGCGTGCAGGGGCAGCACCACGTACCGCATGGTGAGCAGCACCGGCCAGAAGAACAGGAACACCACGAAGTTGGTGGCCGGGTGCGGGAACGTCCGCATCAGCCAGGTCGGCAGGGCGTGGGCGAGGGTGAGCGGCAGGCCGACGCCGCGCACGAAGGCGCTGGTGATCTCGTCCCCGGTGCGCCAGTGCACCAGCTCGTGGCTGAGCAGCGCCGCGACCTCGTCGTCCGGCTCGCCGAGCACGGCGGTGGTGACCACCACGTGTCGGGCGTACGTGCGGGCGTTGCTCAGGACCGGGTCGTCCTCCATGAGCAGCCGCGGCACGTTGGGTAGGCCGAGTCGTCGCGCGCAGTCGTCCAGGATCGGACGCAGTCGTGCGGTCTCGCGGCGGCTGGGCTGGCGCGCGCCGGACACCACCAGCAGACTCGGCTCGAACAGCACCCGGTACAGCGTGTAGACGACGCCGATCAACGCCGCCGCGACGACCGTGCCGATCAGGCCGGTGAGCAGCGCGAGTGGCTCGTCCGCGACGGTCAGCCAGGGCAGCACCAGCACGGCGAGGAAACCGGCGAGGAAACCGACCGCGAAGCCGGCCACGCCGCCCAGCATTCCGCCGGAGCGGCTGAGGAACGCCTCCAGCAGCGAGCCGATCAGTGGCGCGTCCCGCAGCGCCGTGGGGATCTGGTCGTCCGCGCCGGCGCCGCCGGCGAAGAGGCCGACGGCGGCGAAGCTGAGACCGCCCCAGAACGCCAGGAGCAGCGCGATCGGCAGGTAGAACCAGGTGGCGACGAACGCGCCCAGCACGCCCCGCCAGTCCCGCAGGATTCCGGCGCGCAGCCAGACCAGGGCGTTCGGGTAACCCGGTGGCCGGTCGGCGAACCCGCCGGTGGGCGGCGGGGTGTCGGCGGCCGGGGGTTCGGCGGCCCGGACGTCGAGCTGCGGCACTGTCGGCGGTGTGCTCTCCGGCGGCACACGCTGCGGCTCGGTCATGCCCACTGCTCCCTCTCGACGGTGGCGTCCACTGTCGGGAGTGGACGGCCGGAGCAGGTTATCGAGGACGTCTGATGTCTGCCACACCGTTTCCCAGGATCGTCACGCAACCGACACTCGTCGTCGCGGGCACGGTGCGGCGGTCCCTCAAGGACCGCCGCACCGAAGCGCTCAGACCGCGAGGCAGTTGGGTCGCACCGGGCCGTCGACCAGGGCGCCGCGCACGATGGTGTACGCCGTGCCATCGAGCACCAGGCCCAGGTGCCCCACCACCCGCAGCGGGCAGTACGCCTGGATGAGCACGTTCGTCGCGCCGTCGTTGACGGCGGCGTTGCCGGTCGGGCGGACCAACTCGTCCTGGAGCGTGCGGACGGTGGTGTAGCGCACCGAACCGGGGGTGTCGTCGCCGGAGTTGAGGTCGGCGAGGAATGCCGAACCGATGGTCATCTGTTGGCAGGCGACGATGCCCGCGCAGCTACCGAGGCCGAGGAACGCCACGATGTTGGCCACGTACGTGCCGTACTGGGGTGTGCCCAGGCTGACGTACCGGCCGACGGTGGCGGTGCCGCCGAGCCGCTTGAGGTAGTAGCGACCGACCAGGCCACCCTCGGAGTGGGCGACGACGTCGACGGTCGCCGCGCCGGTGCTGGCACGCACCTGCTCGACGTACCCGGCGAACGCGCGGGCCGAGGCGGGTATGTCACCGAGGCCCAACCCGGGTAGCTGGTAGATGAAGGTCCGGTAGCCGTCGGCGCGCAGCCGGGCGGCGATCGGCTCGTACGCGACGGCGACGCCGCTGAGCCCGCCGACCACGATGACGGGATTGGCCGCGGCGGCAGCGGTGGTGGCGGCCGGAGCGACGGGGGCGGGGGCGGCGGTCGCGGTTCCCGCCGAGGCGAGGAGGGCGGCGGTGGCCAGGGACACGACGAGGACGGTCTTTCGGAGCAGCATGGCTGCACCTCCGGGGGGAGGCGCCCGACGATCCGGGCAGGTGGGTGGGGGTGTCCGGTCGACCGTGCGACGATGATGCCCGCAACAATTCGGCAACGTCAATGACTTGTTACGCGCCGGTAACCCGTTGTCCCGTTGACGGCGCAAACCGGCAAATCGGCCAGGCTCCACACCGGACACCGACGGCACCCGCACACCCCCGCCCCTCGACGACCGGTGGCATGCTGTGGCCGTGGCCGCCGACGAACCTCCCGAGCGCCAGTTACGGGTGATGCCCTGGTGGCTGGTCCTGGTCGGCCTGCTGCTCGCCGCCGCCCTGGGCTGGCTGGTGCTCGGCCTGCTACTCACCGAGGCCGACCGGGCCGTCCAGCCGGACACCCGGGCCACGCTGCGCATCGACGCGATCCGCACCGGCCTGACCGTGATCGCGGGCACCGGCGGTGGGCTGGCCCTGCTGCTGGCCGCGCGCCGGCAGTGGATCGCGGAGCGGGCCCAGCGCCACCAGGAGGCCGTCGCCGCCCGCGACCAGGCCCACCGGGACCGGGTACAGGCACACGCCGAGTCGGTGGCCGAGGCCGCCCAGCGCCAGCAGGACCGGCAGTCGACGGCCGCCGAACACGACGCGGCCGAACGTCGGTTGACCGAGCTCTACACCCGGGCGGTCGAACTCCTCGGCAACGACAGCGCGGCGGTACGCCTCGGCGGACTGCACGCGCTGGAGCGCCTCGGGCAGGACAATCCGTCACAGCGGACGACGATCGTGGCGGTGCTCTGCGCGTACCTGCGGATGTCGCCGCCGGACGACGAACCGCGCGAGACGGAGGTCCGGCGCACCGCGCAGCGGGTCCTGACCCGGCACCTGCGCGAGCACGACGAGACGGCGCACTGGCCGGGCGTCGTGCTGGATCTGGGCGGCGCGGCGCTCGTGGACTTCGACGCCGCGGGCTGCACGCTCGTCGACGCGACCTTCACCGGGGCGGCGTTCACCGGCACGACCAGCTTCGCGGGCGCGACGACGCGAGGGCGGCTGCTGCTCGGCGCGGCGCGCTTCGGCGACGTGGTGTTCGACAACGTCACGACCGGCGGCGAGATCGTGTTGGACGACATCCGCGTCCACGGCCTCGCGAGCTTCGACGGAGCCACGTTCAGCGACGGTCTGTCCTGCCGGCGGTCCCACTTCGCCGGGCTGACCTCGTTCCGTCGGGTGACGTTCGGTCAGCCGACCAGCTTCGACGCGACCTGCTTCGAGGACGCCACCACGTTCCAGGAGGCGGTCTTCGACGGCGCACTGTCGATGGAGCACACCGTGTTCGGCGGGTCGGTCACCTTCGACTCCGTCCGCTTCGCGAACATGGCGCTGTTCCGCTGGACGATCTTCGGCGAGGAGGCGCTGTTCGATCGGGCCCGCTTCACCGACGCCGCGAACTTCGGCCGGGCCCGGTTCCACCGCATGGCCAGCTTCCGCGACGCGCAGTTCAGCCGGCGACCCCAGGTGGAACAGGCCCGGGCGGTCGTCGATCCGGGTCACCGGTGGCCGGCGGGGACGGTGGTCAAACGCCTGGACGACGAGTGGCTGGTGCTCGTCGACGAGTGAGCCCCGTCAGCGCGTGGCGGCCGCCGGGCGCAACCCGTCGAGGGCCACACCGAGGACGCGGTCGCGCTGCTCGGGCGACGGGAACTGGGCCATCGTGAGCCCACTGATCAGTCGCACCACGTCGTCGAAACCGATGTCGTCGCGAACCACGCCGGCCGCCTGGGCGCGACGCATCAGCGGCTCGCCGGCGGCGTAGATCTCCGTCCGGCAGGTCCCGAAGATCTCCGAGTCGTGCAGCAACTGCTCGGCGAGCGCCCGCTTGGTGGCGACGTACGCGACGAAGCGGTGCAGCCACGCGACGAGGGCGTCCCACGGGGGCAGCTCGGCCAGGTCCTCCGCCGACCGGCTGAGCGCCCGGACCTCCTCGACGTAGACGGCCTCGAAGAGGTGCCGCCGGGTCGGGAAGTTGCGATAGAGGGTGCCGATGCCCACCCCGGCCCGGCGGGCCACGTCCTCCAGGGAGGCGGCCGCGCCGTTCTCGGCGAACGCGTCGCGCGCAGCGGCGATCAGGGCGTCGTAGTTACGCCGCGCATCGGCCCGCTTGGGCCGCTGCGCGAAAACCTCGGGCACCCCCGCGCTGGTCATGACGTGCGTCACCTCGTCCTGGTTGCATCCGGAGGCAACCCTCCGCTAGCTTAGTGGAGGCACCCCTCCGGAACTCCCGGAGGCCTGCCTCCGGATAGCTTACCTCGGGACCCGCCCGATCCGCCTGGCCACCCGATCGCCCGGACCCGACAACACGCCCGCCGCCGACGACGGGTGACAGACGCCTCCTTCCGTACCATTTCAGGAGTTATCTCTCGTGGCAGTGACATCCCGACGCGGCTCGCGTCGGCTCACCTTCACCGTGCTCGCGGCCGGCGCCGGATTCTTCGCGATGCTCCAGTCGCTGATCACCCCGGTGCTGCCGACCATCCAGCAGGACCTGCACACCTCCCAGAACACCGTGACCTGGGTCCTGACCGCCTACCTGCTCTCCGCCTCGATCTTCACGCCGATCCTCGGACGGGTCGGCGACATGGTCGGCAAGGAGCGGATGCTCGTCGTCTCGCTCGCCGCCCTCGCCCTCGGCTGCCTGGTGGCCGCCATCGCACCGAACATCGGCGTGCTCATCGTCGCCCGGGTCGTGCAGGGCATCGGCGGCGCGGTCTTCCCGCTGTCGTTCGGCATCATCCGCGACGAGTTCCCCGCCGCGCGGGTCTCCGGCGCGGTTGCCGCCATCTCGGCGATCGTCGCCGCCGGCGGTGGACTGGGCGTCGTACTGGCCGGCCCGATCGTCACCGCGCTGGACTACCGGTGGCTGTTCTGGATCCCGCTGGTCGTGGTGGGGCTGACCGCCGTCGCCGCGTACCTGTTCATCCCCGAGTCCCCGGTGCGTACCCCGGGCCGGATCGACTGGCGGGCCACCCTGCTGCTCTCCGGCTGGTTGGTCGCGCTGCTCCTGCCGATCAGCCAGGGCGCGGCCTGGGGCTGGACCAGCACCCGCGTGCTCGGCCTGCTCGCCCTCGCCGTGGTGCTGCTGGCCGGCTGGCTGACCGCCGAACTGCGCTCGGCCAACCCACTGATCGACATGCGGATGATGCGCCTGCCCGGCGTCTGGACCACCAACCTGGTCGCCCTGCTCTACGGCGGATCGATGTTCTCCGTGTACGCGTTCCTGCCCCAGTTCGTGCAGACCCCGACCGCGGCCGGCTACGGCTTCGGCGCCAGCATCAGCCAGGCCGGTCTGCTCATGCTGCCGATGCTGGTCGCGATGTTCGTCGCGGGCATCCTCGCCGGCCGGCTGCAGGCCGTGTTCAGCGCCAAGGCGCAGCTCGCCACCGGCGCGGCGTTCAACGTGGCGGCGTCCGGCATGCTCGCCGCCGCGCACGCCACCCGCTGGGAGGTCGCCGTCGCCGGTGGCCTGGTCGGCCTCGGCATCGGCCTGGCCTTCGCGTCGATGGCCAACCTCATCGTCGCCAGCGTGCCCGCCAGCCAGACCGGCGTGGCGACCGGCATGAACGCCAACATCCGTACCATCGGCGGCGCGATCGGCGCGGCCGTGGTCAGCGGCGTGATCACCGCCCACCCGCAGGCCAGCGGCCTGCCCCGGGAGGCCGGCTTCACGGCGGGGTTTCTCCTCCTCACCGCGATCGCCCTCGCCGCCGCGCTCGCGGCCCTCGCCGTCCCGTCCGCCCGGCGGGCGTCGGCCGGTCGCCGGCCGTCCGCCACGACGATCGTCGAGTCCGAGCTAGCCGGCGAGTTCGCCACCATGCCGGCCACCCGCTGAAGGTCCGCGTCGCAGCCCGGGCGGTTCGCCGCCCGGGCTGCGCTGTGTGTCGGAGTACGCTGGCCGGTCGTCACCCGTCGTCGCTCAGGATGTGCCCATGCCCGAGATGTTGACCACCGAGCGGTTCGATGAGATCGGCTCCCCGGGACCCGGAAGACTCGGCCGAGTTGACGAGGGCCTGGCGGAGCTGTCCGAGTTGCGTCCGCTGCTGGAGACCGACCCCGACGCCATCCACCTGGTCGACAAGCTGATCGAAACCGGCCACGCCGAGACGGCGGTCGAGTGGCTCACCGCGGCGCTCGACGCGTTGGTGGACCGCAGCCGCACCCACCAGCACGAGTCCGAGGACGCCCAGGACACGGCCGCCGCCATGATCTTCGGGTTGGCCCAGCGGCGGCACGACCTGCGCGAGGAGTTGGGCCTGCCGCACGACGAGCACGACGTCCTGGCCGACCGGCTGCGCGACGCGGCCAGCCACGCCGCCGACGCGCTCGACGACGGTCCGGCGACGCTGCTGTTCTGGCCGAAGCCGGAGTTCGACGCGCTGCTGGCGCGCTGGCCGGCCCTGGCCGACAGCTATCCGAGCACCTGGGACGAGCACCGCGCCCAGATCGAGCGCGCCCTCGTCGACGCGTCCGGGCTCGGCGGCGGCGACCTGGGCATCGTGGCGGGCAGCGTCGAGGGTCTGGCGACCTTCGCCGGCGCCGACCCCATCGACGAGGAGACCCTCGACGAGTACGCCGACAGCCTCGACGACGCGGGCATCACCTCGTGGCCGCCGGGCCGCAACGACGCCTGCTGGTGCGGATCGGGCACCAAGTACAAGAAGTGCTGCCTGCCCCGCTCGCGCGCCTGACCGCTGTCGGGCCTGACCGCTGTCGGGCCTGAGCGCTGCCGGGCCGTTGCGCGGCTCCCGGGGAGCGATGTTCCCTGAGTCTCTGATGCCTGTGAGTCATCAAGATGACTCACAGGCATCACGCTCACCCGGCCAACCGCCCCCACCCCACGGCCACCTCACACCCGCACGATCAATCGATGGTGGCGATTGCCGACGATGGCTACCGTGACCGTGGAAACGCAGCCACTCCATTGAGGAGGCCCGCCGTGCGCCGTGTCACCACCACCGCCGCCGCCCTACTCGGACTGTCCCTGTGCGCGCTGCTCGTACCGACCCCGGCGAGCGCGGCCACCACCGTCGAGGTCACCTCGGCGAAACTGGTCGCACGCGGCGTCGCCGTCGACATCACCCTCACCGTGACCTGCGAGTCCGGTCGAGACGGCGGTGCGGAATTCAGTCTGCGTCAACGCTCGGGCGACAACGTCGCGTACGGCAGCGGCGGGACGATGTTCACCTGCACCGGCGTCCCGCAGGCCGTGATCGGCCGGGTCTACGCGGAGAGCGGTGGCTTCGCCTTCAACCGGGGCATCGCGCTCGCCACCGGGAATGTGTCGCTGTGCACCCCGGTCGACTGCGACTACTCGCCGCGCTTCGAGGGCGAGGTCCGCGTCACCCGCTGACGGTTACCGGTGTGCTCGCGGTGGGTCGTGCTACCACCCGTGCTCAGTTTCCCAGCGCACGGACCTTGGCGATCGTCTCCTGGACGTGCTGCTTGGCCGGCTCGCCGCCCTGGGACGCCTGCGCCAACGCCTGGCGGTAGGCGTCGATCATGCCGACCAATGGCCCGGCCGCGACGCCCTCCAGCGCACCGGCCACGAGGCTCCGCGCCTCGGCCGCGTCCTGGGCCGCCGCTGCCGTCTTGGCCTTCGCCTCGTCGAGCTTCTGCGACGCCGCCGCCAACCTCGCGATGATCTGTGCTGCGCTCACGCGCACCCTCCCCATGGTCGACCATCGCCTCCACCACCGCACCGGCGGAGACCACAAGGGAGCGTACGAGATCCGCGCACGGAGCGCGACCGCTCGATCGCCCAGTCGTGACCTGCGGGACACCGTTCGCGAAGATCACTTGATGCTGACCATTCAGAGCAGAGCCTTGACAACTGGCACGCATCAAGTGATCAAGAGAATCCGGCCGGCTTAACCAGACCTTGGACACTTCCTGTTAGCTCAGGACGAAACTGTCCAAGAACTCGAAGTATTCGCCAGGACTGGAGGCGTCGAGCGGTCAGCGCTCGGCAACGAACACGCCGAGGCCGTGCACGCCTTCTACAAGGCCTTGGGTTTGCAGGACAAGAATCGCTTGCCGCACCACCCCAGCCGAAACTCCATGTTCAGCACGAAGCTGGGCGGTGGACGGAAGCTTGTCCCCTGGGGCGAGTTGACCGGACGCGATCTGCTCTCGGATGTGGTCCGCGAGCTGCGCCCACTTGGGCTTGGCGGGCATCTTGTCTCCCTGGTCTGCACCGCCATTTGATCACACCCCACTAGGCAGGACAAGAACGGACTAGTCCTGTCATTGACTTGTACATACTAGTGTGGCAAAGTTCGGTGCTGCCGGCTCCTTGGTCTGCACACCCGGAGACGGTTCTTCCCCACCGCACAGGTGGAGCGCCCGGTCGGCCGGTCCCCCCGTCCGGCCGGGCGCGACCAGCGAGAAGACGACCGGACGGGAGCACCCGATGCCCGATCGACCCGACGACCAGCCCACCGACCCACCACACTCCGCACCCCCGCCAGCCCGGCGGCTCGTGTCCGAGCAGGACGTCGAGGACGCCGACGACACCCTTTTCGCCCATCCGCCGCGCGTGGTCCGCAGGTGGGTCTGCGAGTGCGGCATGGACTATCCATGCAGCGACGTCCTCTTCGCCCGCCTGGTCAAGGCCACCGCCGAGGCGGAACAGTGAAGGGGGAACCACCGAACCCGTGCGACAAGCAGCGGGCCGCGCGGACGCCCCACGACGACGCGGTGGACGACCTGCGCGACGCGTGGCTGGCCACGATCGCCGCCGCCGACCGGGCCGGCGCGCACCTGCATGGTGCGGGGCCACCCGGCCGACGATTGCCCTGGCAGGGCGCGGTCACCGAGTGCTTGCGGGCGCTCAGTCTGGTCTACGCCGGGCTGGCCGCCGATCGCACATCGCCGGTGACCGCGACGGCGGGTGAGCTGCTCGCCGGGCTGCGGACAGCTCGGGTCGACGCCGACCGGGCTGCCGCGCTGGCCGCCCGTACCCGATGGCGGTTGGGTGCGACCGAGGACCGGTTGCGGCGTACCCACGTCGCGGCGGACATCGTCGCGGCCCGGCGGTTCGCGGCGGCCATCACCCGGTTGGACATCGTCGGCACGCGGCTCGCGGTCGGCGGTTGCCGCATCGACCGCTCGGTGGCGGTGCTGACCGGCGTGGGCGCGGACCTCGCGCCGTCCGTGCCGAGAAGCACCGCCAGCAGCGAAGAGATCGCGCATGGCTGTCGGGTGGCGGTGAGCCTAGCGGCCCGAAGGAAGCCAGCCACCATGATCAGGAGGAGACGATGGTGACCGACCCGCACGCTGCGCTGCGCGGCCTGCTGGCCGGACGACTGCGCGGGCACGAGCGGCGGCTGCGCCGGTTCAGCGAGACGGACTGGCGGCGGTACGCGGACCTGCTCGCCGGGGCGCTGCTGGTGGCCGTGCGACGGCGGTTCGCCGCCGGGCAGGACCGGGCCCCGGTGATCCGGTTCGTGGCGTCGGCGCGGGAACGTTACGACGTCACCGGGTCGGACGTCGATCCGGCGCTGGCCGAGGGGTTGGTGTGGGCGGCGCTCGGCGAACGGCCTCCGGTGCCCGACGACGCTTCGGCGATCGTGGCCCGAACGGTGTTGCTGCTCGGGCTGCTGGAGGACGAGGGGTGCACCGAGCAGGAACGGGACGGCGTCCTCGCGGCGGCGGCACAGCTCGCCGACAACGCCGCGCAGGGCGGGGACGACAGCGGCGCACCAGGACGGTGACTATCCAACGAATCTGGCACTCTGGCGGGCGTCACGACGGCGAGAAAGGTACGACGGGGAGGAAGGTACGCCGGGGTGGAAGCGCTGAGTCGCACGCAGCGGCCACTGGACCACGATCAGGTGCGTCGCTACGTGCAGGCGTCCTTCGGCGCGGGCCACGCGATGGCGGACTGTGGGCCGATCACGGGTGGCGGCTTCGCGACGGTGTGGTGGGTGGCGCTCGACGACGGGCGCGAGGTGGTGCTGAAGGTGGCGCCCCGGCCCGACGTACCGCTGCTGCGCTACGAGCGGGGCCTGTGCGCGGCCGAGGCGCGGTACTTCCGCCTCGTGTCCACGCGCGCGCCGCAGGTGCCCGTGCCGCCCTTGCTGCACCACGGCGACGATCCGGAACTCGGCGAGTGGCTGGTCAGTGGCCGCGTTCCCGGCCGTTCGCTGCGGGAGTGGGCAGAGTCGGAACAGCACCTCGACGACGCTCCGGCCCGGTACGAGTTCGGAGCCGCGATCGCCGCGCTGCACCGGGTCGGCGGCGACCGCTACGGGTACGACGGAGGCCGGGCGAGCGGCGCGACGTGGCGCGAGGCGTTCACCGCCATGCTCGACGGGCTGCTGGCCGACGCGGCGGACTGGGACGTCCCGCTGCCCACCTCGCCGGAGGAGATCCGGGAGCTTCCCGAGCGGTACGCGTCGATTCTGGACGAGGTACGCCGGCCGGCGCTGCTGCACTTCGACGGCTGGGACGGCAACGTGCTCGCCGAACCGGGGGCCGAGCCCGAAACCGGCCGTGATGCCGGACCACCAGCCCTGCGCCTGCGCGGGATCGTCGACGGTGAACGGTTCCTCTTCGGCGACCCGCTGATGGACCTGGTGTCGCCCCTGATCTTCCGGCGGGTGGAGGACGAACCGGACAACCCGTTCCTGCGGGGCTACCGGGCCGCCGCTACCGATCCGGTGGTCTTCGACGAGGCCGCGCTGCGTCGGCTCAGCCTCTACCGCCTGCACCTGTACCTGTTGATGACGGTCGAGATGCCCAGCCGGGGAATCACCCGCCAGAATCGGCCGGACCGGTTCGCGCGACTGGCCGACCTGCTGGACCACGAGCTGACCGAGCTGCGGCGGGACGGGGTTCAGCGCAGGGCGCGGAACAGCACCAGGTAGGCGCAGTAGCCCAGCGGCACCAGCAGGAAGCAGATCGCGAACCCGAGCGGCAGGTAACGCGGCGGCGTGCCGGCGACCATGGCGGGCCTCCCCCACCGCCCCAACACCAGATAGCCCGCGAAGAACGCCAGCGCCGGCAGGCCCGCGCAGATCCACGCGCCGAGGGTGAAGCCGTCGACCAGGCCGATCCCGGACGCGAGCACCAGCGTCAACACGAACACCCCGGCCGCCGCCCCGCAGGCCGCGTAGACGGCGACGGCCCGCGCGAGCGGCGACCACGTCGGCAGCAGCGCCGGCCGCTGGGCCAGCAGCTCGGCCTGCTGCCCGTGCCGGTCGGCCTCGTCGGCCATCCGCCGGGCCAACTCCAGCTCCACCACCGGATCGACCGCCGCCGCGCGCTGCGTCGGCACCCCGCCGCCCGCCGGGCTCATGGCCGTCGGCAGCGCCAGCCGCGCCTGACCCGCCGGCAGTTCGGGGTACGCCCCGACACCCGACCGCCCCGGCACGCCGGCTGCGCCGGCGGAATCCCCGTCCCCCGATCCGGGCGCGGCCGACGAGCCGGTCGCAGCCGACGAGCCGGTCGCAGCCGACGAGCCGGTCGCGGCCCACGGGCTCGACGGGGCCGACGGGCCGGGCGGAGCCGATGGGCCGGGCGGAGCCCAAGGGCTGCTCGGCGGGGTCGGCGGGCCTGGCAGGACCGACGGGCTGGATGGGGCAGCGGAGGGCTCGGGCGTCGGCGGCTGGTCGACGCCGATCGCGCGACCGAGCTGGTCGAGACGCTGCCCCTGGGCGGTCAGCCGCTGGTGCAGGTAGTCGGCGGCGGCGTGCAGGTCGCGGCGGCGCGCGGACTCGGCGGCGGCGTCCCGCTCACCGGCGCGGCGGTGCTCGGCGAGCTGTCGGGCCAGCGCCGCGTACTCCTCGAAGGACACCGTCAGCGCTCCCCGTCCAGCTCGTGCCCGTCGCGGGCGAACGGCACGATCAGCCTGGTCCGCTGGTCGTGCCGGTCGACCAGCAGCGCCCGGTCGGCGCGGGGCGTGTACGCGAGGTCGTGCACCCCGAGGTGCAGGGCCAGCTCCGCGCCCGGCACGTTGAGCGCGACGAGGCAGGCGACGTCGTCGCGGTTCTGGGTGCCGCCGAGGTCGTCGGAGAGCCGGCGCAGGCCACGCCACCAGCCCAGCAGGTGCACACCCTGGGCGGGCCCCTGGCGCAGCACGGCACGTAGGTCGTCCAGGCCGGAGCGGAACGTCACCGGGTCGGCCGCGCCGAGTACCGGCGCGGCGGCGTCCATCCCGAACACCACCAGGTATTCCCGCCCGGCCGGCTCGGCGGCCAGCGCGGCGATCCGGTCGCGCAGCCCGGCCACGTCGAGGCGGTGCACGGGATGACCGGCGGCCCGCAGCGTGGCCTCGGTCTCGGCGGCGACCGGGTCGGCGGCGGTGACCAGGGAGGCCACCTGGAACCGGACGTCGCCGGGGTTGTGTTGACGGGCCAGGCTCAGTGCGGCGGCGCGCAGCACGTCCGCGCCGGCGGGTGCGGTTCCGACGACGGCGAGGTGCCGGCCGGGGGTGGTGTCCATGAGGAACAGCGCGGTGGTGCCGTGCACGTCGACGGTCCGGCCGACCAGCGCCATGGGGCGTCGGCCACCGGGACGCAGCCCGGCGAAGGTGGGATCGTCCTCGACCCGGGCCGCCTCGTACCCCTTGAAGACCGCCGGCGCCCGCGAGCCCGGCGGGCGGGCCTGCCACAGCTCGTGGCGCAGCGCGGCGAGGTCCCCGGCGGCGGCGTGCGCGTCCGGGAAGCGCAGCACGGTGTCCGCGCCGACGGCGCCGGCGGCGGTGTTGATGACGGCGGCGCCGATGGGCAGGGCCGCGGCGGCATCGTTGAGCTGGTCGAGGACGCCGCCACCGCCGGGCAACGCCACCCGCAGGGCGAACTGCCCGAAGATCGCTTCGGCCCGACCGTAGAGCGCCTCGATCCCGGTCATGCTCTGGCTGGCCAGCACCAGGTGGATGCCGTACGAGCGGCCCTTGCGGGCCAGCTCCTCCAGCAGGTCGACCGATTCGCGGGCCAGGGCGTCGTTGCCGGCCAGGAGCACGTGGAACTCGTCGATGACGGCCACGATGCGCGGCAACGGGCTGTCTCGTGGCAGGTCGGCGAGCTTGGTGACGCCGTGCCGCTTCAACGCGGTGGCCCGCCGCTGTGCCTCGCGGCGCAACTCCCGCAGCACCGCCAGGCCGTACTCGCGATCGGACTCGATGCCGACCGCGCGGGCGTGCGGCAGCCAGGACGGGTCGCGACCGCTGGGTACGAACTCGCTGAAGCTCACGCCCTCCTTGAAGTCGAGCAGGTAGAGCTGCAACTCGGCGGGCGGGTACCGCGCGGCCAGCCCGTACAGGACGTCGAGGAGGAAGACCGTCTTGCCCGCGCCGGTCCGCCCGCCGACCAGCCAGTGCGGGGTGACGTCATCGAAGGCGACGGTCAGCGGCGTGTCGCCGGTCCGGCCGACGACGGTGCGCAGGCCGTTGGCCGAGGACTCGGCCCAGCGCCGCTCGGGCAGCAGCGCGGCGAAGGGCAGCGCGTCGGCGCGGCGGGCGGCGGCGCCGACGTGCTCGGCGAGCGCGCGGACCGAGGCCGGCGGCGGGTCGCCGTCGAGCAGCACGGGGGCGGCGAGTCCGCTGCCGTCGGCGCTAAACGGGGTGCCGGGCGGGTCGCCGACGTGCGCGTACCCGTCGCTGAGCCGGATGGTGGTGGTGCTGCCCAGCGGCGGCGACGTCTCGCCGGGCAGCCGGGACGGATGGCCGGCGAGGAGCACGCAGACGGCGGCGGCCGGGCCGGCGTGGGTGAGCGCGGCGAGTCGGGCCAGCTCCCGTGGCGCGGGGGCGGCGGTGGCGACCACCAGCAGCAGCTGCCGGGTGGCGGCGTCGGCGTGCTGGGCGGCGCGGGCGTGCCGTTCGGCGGCATCCAGCAGGGCGGTCACCTCGGCCTCGCTGGTGGCCGGCGGGTCGAGCACCCCGGCGTCGAGCAGCGGGCGCAGCGGGCCGAAGGTCGCGCCCAGCGCGGCGGTGTCGATGCCGACGACCCGGACCCGACCGGGCGGCGCGGTGGCCACGAGCCGCAGCACCAACGCCCGCAGCAGCGCGGCGACCCGCCCGTCGCGGGCGTCGGTGTCCAGTGCCAGGTGGTGGCCGCCGCCGAGTGGCACGAGCACCGCGAAGCCGCCGTCCTCGGTGGACGCCTCGCCGACGCGCACCGCGACCGGGTCGTCGGTCAGGGTGGCGACGCCGGGAGTCGGTGTGGCCAGCGCGCCGCCGAGGCGCGCGAGCCGGGCGACGAGGTCGGCCCCACCGGCGCGGGGCGTCGGCGGCGGCGCCGCGCCGAGCACGGCCCGGGCCGCGTCCAGATGGGTACGGGCCGCCCGGTGGGCGGTGACCGCCTGCCCGTACGCCGACGCGAGCCTGCCCACGCATCGCCTCCCACGCCACGGCCGTCCGGTTCGCGCAAACCCTAACGGACAGCGGTGACGCCGGGACAGTAACCGACCCCCGCTTTCGGATCGTGGCGACGAGGCCTCCCCCGCGCGGCAGGCCAGCGACGTTCACAGTTGTCGATTAGGTTGGCGATGCGTAAACCCGATGGAGGGAGTGCACCTCGTGCGTCGAGTCCTCACGGCGGCCACCGCCGCCCTGACCCTCACCACCGCCGGCACCATGCTCACCGGCGCGCCCGCCGCCGCCGCCCCGACGGCCTGGGGCCGACCGGTCGTCACCGCCGCGCCGCAACCCGGAGCGGCCGGCCTGGGCGACACCTACTACCCCGACTACGGCAACGGTGGCTACGACGTCTCGCACTACGACGTCCGGCTGCGCTACGAGCCGGCCACCGACCGACTCACCGGCACCACCACGATCCTCGCCACCGCGACGCAGGACCTCTCGACGTTCAACCTGGACTTCCTGCTCGACGTCGAGTCGGTGAGGGTCAACGGCTGGGAGGCCGACGCCAGCACCGCGGGCACGCACGAGCTGGTCGTCACCCCGGCCCGCACCATCAGCCGGGGGCAGCAGCTCACCATCGTGGTGCGCTACGGCGGTGTGCCGTCGGAGACCCTGGTCGGCGGCTACACCGGCTGGACACGCACCGACGACGGGGCGCTCGCGGTCAACGAGCCCGAGTCGGCCTGGTGGTGGTTCCCGAGCAACGACCACCCGCTGGACAAGGCGACCTTCGACATCTCCGTGTCGGTGCCCACCGGCGTCGAGGTGATCAGCAACGGCGTGCAGCCGAGGCCGCCCGCGGCCGAGGCCGGCAACCGCACCCGCTGGATCTGGCGGACCACCTCCCCCACCGCCACGTACCTGGCGTTCATGGCCATCGGCCAGTACGACATCGTCACCGACACCACCCCGAGCGGCCAGCCGGTGATCAACGCGTACAGCACGTCGCTGGGGGCGCTCGGGCCAGCCGCCCGGGCCAGCATCGAGCGCACCGGTGAGATCGTCGACTGGGAGAGCGGGATCTTCGGCCCGTACCCGTTCGAGGCGCAGGGTGGCGTGGCCGGGCCGGTGGACGGCATCGGCTTCGCCCTCGAGACGCAGACCCGCCCGGTGTACGGGCCGGGCTTCTGGCGGCGCGGCGCCAACACGTACGTGGTGGCCCACGAGAACGCCCACCAGTGGTTCGGCGACTCGGTCTCGGTGGCCGAGTGGCGCAACATCTGGCTCAACGAGGGCTTCGCCTCGTACGCCGAGTGGCTCTGGTCGGAGGAGCAGGGCGAGGGCACCGCGCAGGAGGTCTTCGACTTCGTCTACGAGAGCTACCCCGCCGACGACGAGTTCTGGCAGGTGCTGCCCGGTGACCCGGGCGCCGACCGGATCTTCGACGACGCGGTCTACGACCGGGGCGCGATGACGCTGCACCAGCTCCGGCTGGCCGTCGGCGACGACGCGTTCTTCGCGATCCTGCCGGCGTGGACGGCCGAACACCGGTACGGCAACGGCACCATCGAGCAGTTCCAGGCCCTGGCCGAACGGATCTCCGGTCTGGACCTGGACAATTTCTTCACCACCTGGCTGTTCACCGCCGGCCGTCCCGACGTGGCCAGTGCCGCGCGCAAGGCCACGCCGCCGGCTGAGCCGAAGTCCTGGGCCAAGATCCGCGAGTCCCACGAGCTGCTGTCGCACTAGGGTCTGGGGCCGGGAGGCCCGTCGTGTGGCGGGCCTCCCGGCCTCTCGCGGTCGGGCGGGGTGTGCTGAGTGCCTGTCGAGCTGCCCCGTTTGTGGGGCAGACGGCGGCACCGACACCACGAGCGCGCATGGAACGACCGCAGCGCACAGCTCGACCCCACCCGCACGGGCAGAGGCAAAGGCAAAGGCACAGGCGCGGGTACGGGGACGGGCACGGGCACGGGCACGGACACAGCGCGACCGCCGTGCGGAGAGCAGCCGTCCCGGCCATTGCCCCACATTCGGGGCAGCTCGACACGCACCGCACGGGCACGGGCACGGGCACGGGCACAGCCCGACCGCCGTGCGGAGAGCAGCCGTCCCGGCCCACTGCCCCACATTCGGGGCAGCTCGACAGGCACCGCACAGGTAGTGCTCACCTGCCCGGCGGCGTCCGTGGGCGACCGATCACACGGTCGCTGGCACGCCTGTCGCCTCGACAGGATTCGCCTCGACGGCGCGGATGTGTCGGTAGGCGAACCAGAGCGGTGGGAACGCCCCGACCGCGAAGGACAGGTCGACGAGCGTCCAGAACCACGGGATGTCCCGGATCGGGCCGCAGATCAGCGCCAACGGGATGATCCCCGCGCAGGCGATCATGCCGACCTGCACCACCCAGACGTTGCGCACCGGGTCACGCAGCGGCCCCCAGAACGCCACCGCCAGCACCAGGTGGGCGAAGGCCAGCCAGTCGGTGCCGTAGAGCAGGAACGGGTAGTCCCGGTCCGCCGTCACCAGACCGGTGTGGACCCGTTCGATCCAGGCGACGAGCGCGGGGAACTGCCCGGCGAGCGGGTCCAGCGCGCGCAGCAGCCAGCGCACCTCGATCTCCAGTGGAAACGCGGTGGCCCCGCTCAGGAAGAGGCCGATCAGCACGATCCACAGCCACCGGCGGGTACGCCGCAACCGCTCCTCGTTGTCCATGATCGCAGCGTAACGATGATCTTCGTGTCGCCCGGTCCCGGAAGCGGTGACGGCTGTCTCAGTGCCGCGCGGTCTCGCCCGCGAGGGCCAGCTCGCCCAGTCGGAGCGGACGCGGGGCGGTGCCACCGGTGGCGACGACGCACACCGCGCCAGCGGGCCGTACGACGCGGGCCGCCCGCCACGCCGCTCGACGTACCGGATGGCGCGGCCGTGGCACGACCAGCGTGAGGGGGGCGGCGCGGCCGTGTTGCCGGTCCAGGGCGACCGCCGCCGCCGTGGTGGCGATCGCGGCGACCGAGCCGGCCAGGACGAGCGTCTGCCGTGGACCGGCGTGCTCGGCCAGCCAGCCCAGCAGCGGGGCGCCGACCGCGGCGGAGACCGAGCCGGTGACCGCGAGCGCCGCGAGCACCCGGCCGCGCATCGCGCCATCGGTGTCGAGTTGGGCGCGGGTGCCCACGGTGGTGTCGATGACGACCGCGGCGGCGGCGATCGGGAGGATCACCGCGGCGAAGCTCCAGACGCCCGGGACGAGACCCGCGACGATCTGCAGACCGCTGGCCAGCAGGCCGGCACCGACCAGGGTCCCGTAGCTCAGCGACCGCCGGCGTGCGGCGGCGAGCGCGCCCACCACCGTCCCGACCGCGAACACCGTGGACAGCAGGCCGTAGCCGGAGGCGCCGGCGGCCAGCGGTCCGTCGCTCATCGCCGCCATCGTCACCTGGTAGTTGCGACCGAGGCTGCCCAGCACGAACGACAGGGCGAGCGCGAGCAGCAGGACCGGTTGTCCACGCAGGTAGGAGAACCCGGCGCGGACACCGTGGCGGGTCGGGCCACCGGCAGCCACCGCGCCGGCCACCGCCCCCGGCCGTACGGCGAACAGCGCCACCACCACGGCGGCGAAGCTCGCCGCGTTGATGCCGAAGAGCAGCGCCGGGCCGACGACGGCGACGCCGACGGCCCCGAGGCTCATGCCGAGGATGCGTCCGGCGGAGTTGGTGAGCGAACCGAGCGCCAGCGCGTTGCCCAACGTCTCGCGATCCACAAGCGTCGAGGACCAGCGACCCATGACCGGCCCCTCGATCGCCGAGACAGCGCCGCTCGCCAGCGAGATCGCGAAGATCAGCGGGAGGCCGCCGACCCCGGTCAGGGCGACCGCCGCGAGGCCCGCGGCGAACGCGGCGTGGGCCACCTGGGCGGCGATCAGCAGCGGACGGGCGGGAAGTCGATCGGCCAGCACCCCGCCCCAGACGCTCAACAGCAGCGTGGGGGCCGCCTGGAGCAGCACGGCGATGCCCATCGAGGTCGCCGAGCCGGTCTCCTTCAGCACGTACCAGTTGACTCCGAGCACCTGCATCCAGGTTCCGATGACGGAGACGAAACCGGCGAGCGCCCAGATCCGGTAGTTACGGTGGCGCAGCGCGGCGAAGGTGGCACCCGTGGCCACGACGAACCTCCAGCGATCGACGACATGACGGCGAGCCGATCGCGGCGCGGTTCGGCAGCCGACAAGTCTTGCCGACCTAAACCTTCTTGCCCAGATTTGTGAAGGGTCTCACCTCGGGGAATGTCCGGCCGGCACGGCGACTCGCCGCCGCGCCGACCGGACCCCCCTCAGCTCAACGGGCGGCCAGCGGCTGCGCGGCCGGCCCGACCGGCGCGGGCAGCGCGCCGACACCACCGAGGTAACCATGGATCGCGGCGGCCGCCGCACGCCCCTCCGCGATGGCCCAGACGATCAGCGAGGCACCCCGGTGCATGTCCCCGGCCACGAACACGCCGTCCGACTCGGTCTGCCAGTCGTCCCGGGCGTCGATGGCGCCCCGGACGTTGCGGGTCACCCCGAACTGCTCCAACAGCGGCTGCTGCTCGGTGCCCTCGAACCCGATCGCCAGCAGCACCAGGTCGGCGGGCAACTCCCGCTCGGAGCCCGGCACCACGGTCAGCACCCGCCGACCGTCCACCTTCTCGACCGTCACCTCGGCGATCCGTACCGCCCGCACCTGACCGGTGCCGTCGTCCACGAACTCCTGCACCGCCACGGCGAAGACCCGCTCTCCGCCCTCCTCGTGCGCCGGGTAGTTGCGCAGGAGCCACGGCCAGGTCGGCCACGGGTCCCGGGCCTCGTCGCGCTCGGTCGGCGGCTGCGGGTACAGGTCGAGCTGGTGCACACCGGCGGCGCCCTGCCGGTGCGCGACGCCGAGGCAGTCCGCCGCCGTGTCACCGCCACCGATGATCACCACGTGCTTGCCGGCCGCGTCGATCGGGGTGCCGTCGGGCAGCACCGCCGGCGCCAACCGACGCTCGGCGGCCTCCTCGGTGGTCGCGGTCGCGACCGCCCGGTTCGCCGCGACCAGGTGCGCCATCGCCTGGTGTACGCCCCGAAGCGCCCGACCCGGCGTCTCCGGAGTGTCCCGGCCCTGCAACGCCCCGCAGGCCAGCAGTACGGCGTCGTGCTCGGCGCGCAACTGCTCGGCGGTGACGTCGACGCCGACGTGCACGCCGGTGCGAAAGCGCACCCCCTCGGCGGTGAGCTGGGCCAACCGGGCGTCGATGTGCCGCTTCTCCAACTTGAAGTCGGGGATGCCGTACCGGAGCAGGCCACCGATCGCGTCGTCGCGCTCGTACACCGTCACGGCGTGACCGGCGCGGGCGAGCTGCTGGGCGGCGGCGAGACCGGCGGGCCCGGAGCCGACCACGGCCACCGAGCGGCCCGACGGCGTCGGGATCGGGCGCGGGGTGAACCCGCGGGCGGCCGCCGCGTCGGCGATCTCCACCTCGACCTGCTTGATCGTCACCGGCTGGCCGCCGGCGATGCCGAGCACGCACGCCGCCTCGCAGGGCGCCGGGCAGAGCCGCCCGGTGAACTCCGGGAAGTTGTTGGTGGCGTGCAGCGACTCCACGGCGGCGTCCCAGTTACCGGTCCGCACCAGGTCGTTCCAGTCCGGGATGCGGTTGCCCAGCGGGCAGCCGTCGTGGCAGAACGGGATGCCGCAGTCCATGCACCGGGTGGCCTGCTCGCGGACCAGCTCCTCACCGGCCGGCGGGTAGACCTCCCGCCAGTCGCTGATCCGCACCGGCACCGGACGGCGGGCCGGCAGACGCCGGTCGTAACGCAGGAAACCGTTCGGGTCAGGCACGGGCCACCTCCGGGGTGGCCGCCCGCGGCGCGGGCGGCACGGACGCGGCCGGCGCGCTGAGCGCGCTCATCACCGCGTCGTCGACGTCGTGGCCGGCAGCTTCGGCGGCCTTCATGATCTCCAGCACCCGGCGGTAGTCGCGGGGCACCACGGCGGTGAACTCGGCCACCGCCTCCGGCCAGCGCTTGAGCAGCTCCTCGGCGACCCCCGAACCGGTCTCGGCGACGTGCCGCTGGACCAGCTCGTGCAGCAGCGTCTGCTCCTGCTCGCGCAGCGGCGCCAGGTCGACCAGCTCCGCGTTGACCCGGGACCGGTCCAACCGGTGCACGAACGCGGTTCCGCCCGACATGCCGGCGGCGAAGTTGCGGCCGGTCGCGCCGAGCACCACCACCGTGCCGCCGGTCATGTACTCACAGCCGTGGTCGCCGACGCCCTCGACGACGGCGACCGCGCCGGAGTTGCGCACCGCGAACCGCTCCCCTACCCGGCCGCGCAGGAAGACCTCGCCCGCCGTCGCGCCGTACAGGATGGTGTTGCCGGCGATGATCTGGTCCTCCGCGCGCTGCCCGGGCTCGGCGTCGGGGTCGAGGAACGGCGCGGCGGCGTCCGGACGGACGACGATGCGTCCGCCGGAGAGACCCTTGCCCACGTAGTCGTTGGCGTCGCCGTGCAGCCGCAGCGTGACGCCCCTCGGCAGGAAGGCGCCGAACGACTGGCCGGCGGTGCCGTGCAGCACGAACTCGATGGTGTCCTCGGGCAGGCCGTCGCCGCCGAAGCGGCGGGTCACCTCGCCGCCGAGCATCGCGCCGACGCTGCGGTGCTCGTTGCGCACCGCCACCTCGACCCGCACCGGCGCGCCCTCGGAGAACGCCGGGGCGGCCAGCGCGATCAACTCGTTGTCCAGGGCGTGCTCCAGGCCGTGGTCCTGGGCGCGGATCCCGCGTCGGACGGTGTCGGCGGGCAGCTCCGGCAGGTGCAGGACGGGGGCCAGGTCGAGCCCGTGGGCCTTCCAGTGCGACAGCGCCGGGGCCACGTCGAGCAGCTCGCTCTGCCCGATCGCCTCCTCGATGGACCGCAGGCCCAGCTCGGCCAGGTATCCCCGGACCTCCTCGGCGAGGAACAGGAAGAAGTTCTCGACGAACTCCGGGGTGCCCGTGTACCGCTCGCGCAACACCGGGTTCTGGGTGGCGATGCCGACCGGGCAGGTGTCCAGGTGACAGACCCGCATCATCACGCAGCCCGAGACGATCAGCGGCGCGGTCGCGAAGCCGAACTCCTCGGCCCCGAGCAGCGCCGCGACCAGGACGTCCCGGCCGGTCTTGAGCTGGCCGTCGACCTGCACGGTGACCCGGTCACGCAGCTTGTTGAGCAGCAGCGTCTGCTGCGCCTCGGCCAGGCCCAGCTCCCACGGGGTGCCGGCGTGCTTGAGCGAGTTCATCGGCGACGCGCCCGTGCCACCGTCGTGACCGGAGATCAGGATGACGTCGGCCTTGAGCTTGGCCACGCCCGCGGCGACGGTGCCGACACCCACCTCGCTGACCAGCTTGACGTGCACCCGGGCCGCCGGGTTGACGCACTTGAGGTCGTGCACGAGCTGCGCCAGGTCCTCGATCGAGTAGATGTCGTGGTGCGGCGGCGGCGAGATGAGGCCGACGCCGGGGGTGGCGTGCCGGGTACGGGCGATCCACGGCCAGACCTTGTTGCCGGGGAGCTGGCCGCCCTCACCGGGCTTCGCGCCCTGGGCCATCTTGATCTGCAGGTCGTCGGCGTTGACCAGGTATTCGCTGGTCACGCCGAACCGGCCGCTGGCGATCTGCTTGACCGAGGAGCGGCGCAGCGGGTCGTGCAGCCGGTCGACGTCCTCGCCGCCCTCACCGGTGTTGGACTTGCCGCCGAGGCGGTTCATCGCGATGGCGAGCGTCTCGTGGGCCTCGGCCGAGATCGAGCCGTACGACATGGCGCCGGTGGCGAACCGCTTGACGATCTCGGTGGCCGGCTCGACCTCCTCGATCGGCACCGGCGGACGGACCCCGGTGCGCAGGGTGAACAGGCCCCGCAGCGAGCCGGCCTGCGCGGCGAGCGCGTCCACCTTGGACGTGTACTGGCGGAAGACGTCGTACTGCCGGCTGCGCGTGGCGTGTTGCAGCAGGAAGACCGTCTCCGGGTTGAACAGGTGCAGCTCACCCTCGCGACGCCACTGGTACTCGCCACCGACCTCCAGCCGGTCCGAGTCGGCGGTGCCCGCCGGCGGCCAGGCCAGCGCGTGCCGGGCGGCCACCTCGGCGTGCACACCGGCCAGCCCGACGCCGCCGATCCGGCTCGGGGTGCCCCGGAAGTACCTGTCGATGAGCCGGCTGTCCAGGCCGACCGCCTCGAAGACCTGCGCGCCGCAGTACGACGAGACCGTCGAGATGCCCATCTTGGACATGATCTTGAGGACGCCCTTGCCGAGCGCCTTGGCGTAGTTGCGCACTGCCGCTGCGGGCTCGACCCCGGCGAGCGCGCCCGTGGTGATCATGTCCTCCACGGACTCGAACGCCAGGTACGGGTTGACCGCCGCCGCGCCGTACCCGATCAGGACCGCCGCGTGGTGCACCTCGCGGCAGTCGCCGGACTCCACGATCAGCGCCGCCTGCGTACGCGTCTGCTCGCGGACCAGGTGCTGGTGCACGGCGGCGGTGAGCAGCAGCGACGGGATCGGCGCGAGGTCGGCGTTGGAGTCCCGGTCGGAGAGCACCAGGATGCGCACGCCGTCCTCGATGGCCTCGGAGACGTGCCGGCAGATCTCGATCAGCCGCGCCTTGATCCCGGCCGCGCCGTCGCGCAGGCGGTACAGGCCGGAGACCCGAACCGCCTTGAAGCCGGGCAGGTCACCGTCCTCGTCGATGGAGAGGATCTTCGCCAGCTCGTCGTTGTCGATGATCGGGTGCGGCAGCACGATCTGCCGGCAGCTCGCCGCGTTCGGGTCGAGCAGGTTGCCCTCCGGCCCGATGGTCGACGCCAGGCTGGTCACCAGCTCCTCGCGGATGGCGTCCAGCGGCGGGTTGGTGACCTGCGCGAAGAGCTGGTGGAAGTAGTCGTAGAGCAGTCGCGGCCGCGTCGACAGCGGCGCGATCGGGGTGTCCGTGCCCATCGAGCCCAGCGGCTCCGCCCCGGTACGCGCCATGGGCGCGAGCAGGACCTTCAGCTCCTCCTGCGTGTAGCCGAAGGTCTGCTGGCGGCGACGCACCGAGTCGTGGGTGTAGACGGTGTGCTCGCGGGCCGGCAGGTCGTCCAGCTCGATCAGCCCGGCGTGCAGCCACTCGGCGTACGGCTCGGCGGCGGCCAACTCGGACTTGATCTCGTCGTCGTGCACGATCCGGCCGGCCACGGTGTCGACCAGGAACATCCGGCCCGGCTGGAGCCGACCCTTGGCCACCACGTGGGCGGGGTCGAGGTCGAGCACGCCCGCCTCGGAGCCCAGCACCACGAGACCGTCGTCGGTCTGCCACCAGCGCCCCGGGCGCAGCCCGTTGCGGTCCAGCACCGCGCCGACGATCTCGCCGTCGGTGAAGGCGACCGACGCCGGGCCGTCCCACGGCTCCATGAGGCTCGCGTGGAAGCGGTAGAACGCCCGCTTGTCCGGCTGCATGCCGGGGTCGTTCTCCCACGCCTCCGGGATCATCATCAGCACCGCGTGCGGCAGGCTCCGACCGGCCAGGTGCAGCAGCTCCAGCACCTCGTCGAAGTTCGCCGAGTCCGAGGCGGCGGGAGTGCAGACCGGGAAGACGCGCCGGATGTTGCCCGGCACGTTCGGCGAGCGCAGCAGCGCCTCGCGGGCCTGCATCCAGTTCCGGTTGCCACGGATCGTGTTGATCTCGCCGTTGTGGGCGATGAACCGGTACGGGTGCGCCAGCGGCCACGAGGGGAACGTGTTCGTGGAGAAGCGGGAGTGCACCAGCGCGATCGCGCTGTCGACCCTCTCGTCGCGCAGATCCGGATAGAACGCCGGCAGCTGGTCGGGCGTGAGCATGCCCTTGTAGACCATGGTGCGGCTGGACAGCGACGGGAAGTACGCCGGCACGCCCCGCTCGGCGGTCTCGCGCTCAGCCTGCTTACGGAGGCAGAACGCCACCCGGTCCAGCTCGATGCCGCGCAGCGGGGAGCCGGCCGGTCCGGCGGGCGAGTCGGTGAGGCGGTGCGCGGCCACGAAGACCTGCCGGACCCGGGGCATGGCCGCCAGGGCGGTGTCGCCGAGCCCGTCCGGCTCGATCGGCACATCCCGCCAGCCGAGCAGGTCCGCGCCCTCGACCAGCGCGTACTTCTCGACCACCCGACGGGCGCGCGCCTCGGCGGCGTCGTCGTCGGGCAGGAAGACCAGGCCGGTGGCGTACTCGCCGGCCGGCGGCAGCGGTACTTCGGCGACGGCGCGCAGGAACGCGTCCGGCACCTGGATCATGATGCCGGCGCCGTCGCCGGTGTTGGGCTCCGCGCCCCGGGCACCCCGGTGGTCCAGGCGGCAGAGCGCGACCAGCCCGTTGGCGACGACGGAATGGGACCGTCGGCCGTACAGGTCCGCCACGAAGGCCACCCCGCAGGCGTCGTGCTCCTGCGCCGGGTCGTAGAGGCCCTGGGCCTCGGGGCGGGGGCCGGGCGTCGGGGACGCCTGCGGGCTGTGCGGGTGCGGCTGTGTCGAATCCGCGTACGGCTGAGCCACCGGGCCTCCTGTCGTCACTCAGGTTGGATCATGGTGGGGACGACGTCGGCCCGTGGGTCTATTGAGTCTACGTTAGGGCTGGGGGCACAAGGCCACTCAAGATTGATCACACCGTCCAGAGTCTGGGACGTGTAGTCTCGCGCGGTGGATTCGGTGCGCAAGGACATCTTCGACCGGTTGGAACGTTTCTACGACGCGGTGCCCCGGGACGTCGCCGGTGTCGAGGAGCACGGCGCTCTGGTGCTGTTCGTCCGTGGTGCCGCCGGATGGCCGTTCTACGCCCGCCCCCGGATCGACGCCACCGAGACGCCCTCGCTGGCCGACGTGACAGCTGTCCGGGCACGCCAGCGCGAGCTGGGCCTGCCAGAGGCGTTCGAGTGGGTGCACGAGACGACCCCGGAGCTCCTCGCGGTGGCCCGCTCGGCCGGGCTGTCCGTGCTGGAGGCCCCGCTGATGGTCCTCGACCCGGCCGCCCTGCCCGACCCGGCGACGCTCTCCGACGTACCCGTGCGGGTGCTGGCGGCGGACTCGCCCGACTTCGCCGCGGACGTGGCGGCCCGGCGGGCCGTGGCGGCCGTGGCGTTCGGCGTCCCCGGCACCGCACCCGGCGGGGCCGGACCGGCGGAGCGGGACGCGGCCGTCACCGAGCTGGAGGTGGCCGCGCTCGACGAGGAGCGGGCTCGCATCGCCGACGGTCGACGGATCTCCGCGCTGGCCGGCACGCCGACCGAGGGCGCGCTGGCCAGCGGCATGGCGATGCGCGTGGACGACGTCGCCGAGATCGCCGGAGTGGCCACCCTGCCGGCCGCCCGCCGGCGCGGGATGGGCGCGGCGCTGACCGCCACCCTCGCCCGGGAACTGCTCGCCGCCGGGACCGGGCTCGTCTTCCTCTCCGCCGGCAGCGAGGAGATCGCCCGGGTCTACCTGCGGGTCGGGTTCCGCCGCATCGGCACCGCCTGCATCGCCGAACCCGCCGCCCTGATTCCCTGAGCCGCCCGGCCGGCGCCAAACCGGCCGCGCCAGCGCGAGTCGGTCAAGCCAGCGCGAATCGGTCAGGCCGGCGGACGCCACTGGGCCGCGGAGGCGGCGGCGCTGGAGAGCAGCCGCGAGTTGATCGTGCCGAGCGCGGCGTCCCGGGCACGCAGCGCCAACCGGCCCCGGGTCTGCAGCACCGCGGACATCCGCCGGGTCTGCCGGACCACGGTCGCCGCCCGGGGACGGCGCACCCGGTCGTACGTCTGCACGGCATCGGGTAGCCGGGCCTCGCGCAGCAGGGAGGCGAGGGTGGCGGCGTCCTCGAACGCGAGGCAGGCGCCCTGCCCGAGGTGCGGCGGCATGGCGTGCGCCGCGTCGCCGAGCAGCACCACCCCGCCCGGCCCGGCCCCGAAGCCGTACGCGCGCGGCAGCGGACGGAGCTCGCGCACCTCCTGCTGGACGAGGTCGCTCGGGTCGGTGGCGTCGAGCAGCGCGCCGATCGGTGCGGGCCAGCCGGCGTACCAGCGGCGCAGGAGAGCGAGCTGGGTCTCCGGCGGCTCCGGGCGGGGAGCGCCGGCCGCCGTGGCCACCCAGTAGATGCCACCGCGCGTGGAGCCACCCGAGGAGCCCCGCTCGCCCAGCGAGGCGGCCACGAAGCGGTAGCCCGCGCCCAGCACCTCGCCGGCGATCGGCTGGTCGGCGGGCAGCCGGGGCGCCCGGTACCAGGGGATGACGGCACGCCAGGCGGCGCAGCCGGAGCTGACCACCCGGGACTCGGGGGCCAGTTGGCGGCGGATGACGCTGTCCGTGCCGTCCGCCGCGACCACCAGGTCGGCTTCGATGGTGTGCCGTCCGTCGTTCACACCCGGTCGTTCGCCCGGATCGACACGGACGTGGCGTACGGTCACGCCGGTTCGCAGCTCGACCCGGTCGCCGAGGCCGGCGATCAGGGCGTCGTGCAGGTCCTCGCGGTGCACCACCACCGGCATCCGGTCGGCCGGCGTCGGCCGGGGCTGCACGAGCCAGTGCCCGTCCGGACGGCGTACCCCGCCATCGGGCAGCGGGGTGGCGATGGCGGCCAGGCCGGCGCCCAGGCCGAGGGCCTGCAGGGCGCGCACACCGTTGGGCCAGAGCACCACGGCGGTCGGCTCGGGTCGGACCCGCTCGGCACGGTCCAGCAGGGTGACCTGCCACCCGGACCGGGCCAGCGCGCCGGCGACCGCGAGGCCCCCGACCCCGGCGCCGACCACCACCGCGCTTCGCATCGGACCGCCCCCGCTCAGCTGTCCCGGTCGGCGGGGCGTACCCCGGTGGCGTCGGCCCGGGCCCCGTCGCGCCCCTCGGGCGTCCCGTCCGTCGACTCGGCGGCGCGGTTCCGGTCGGCCACCTCGTCTGCGGATGACTCGGCGCCCTCCGGGAGCGCGTCGTCGGCCGGCTCCGGTGGCGCTACACCGGTGTCCCGCCAGGTGTCGTACTGCTCCTCGCTGACCACCCGGTAACCCTCGGGGGCGGCGGCGCGCGCGCCGGTCTCGCGTGCGGAGATGTCGACCTGCGACAGGTCGGAATCCGTGGGCGGCGTGGGGGTGGCCGCCGCGCCGATCGGGATCAGGAACTCCCGGGGGCCACGGACCCGCACGAAGTAGGCCAACGCGCCGAGGAAGACCAGGGCCGCGGTCCACACGTTGAGTCGTACGCCGAAGATCTGGTTCGCCTCGTCGGTGCGCATCAGCTCGATCCAGAACCGGCCGGCGGTGTAACCCATGACGTACAGCGCGAACGCCCGGCCCCGCCCGAGCTTCAACCGCCGGTCCAGGACGAGGACCAACCCCGCCACCCCGAGGTTCCAGACCAGCTCGTAGAGGAACGTCGGGTGGTAGAGACCCGGCTCGAGAATCGGCTGGCCGGCGTCGTCGCGCAGGGCGTGCCCCGGGCTGTCCGGATCCATCCGGTGGATCTCCAGACCCCACGGCAGGGTCGTCCGGCCGCCGAACAGCTCGTTGTTGAACCAGTTGCCCAACCGGCCGACCGCCTGGGCCAGCGGCAGACCGGGGGCCAGCGCGTCGGCCACCACACCGAACGGGATGCCGAGCTGCCGGGCCGCGATCCAGGCGCCGACCGCGCCGCCCGCGACGGCGCCCCAGATGCCGAGGCCGCCCTCCCAGATGTAGAACGCCTTCAGCGGCTCGCCGCCGGCGCCGAAGTACTTCTCCGGCGAGGTGATCACGTGGTAGATCCGGGCGCCGATGATGCCGGCGGGCACCGCCCAGACGGCGATGTCGAGCACCGCCCCGGGCGCGACGCCCCGCTGGCGCAGTCGGCGCTCGGTCACCCAGCAGGCCAGCACGATGCCGGCGATGATGCACAGCGCGTACGCCCGCAGCGGGAACGGCCCGAGCTGCCAGACGGCGGTGCTGGGGCTGGGCAGGGCCGCCTGGGGGGATAGCGAGGCGATGGTCACGGGTGCACACGCTACCGCTGCGCACCCCCGCAGCGGCACCCCGGGCCGCCGCACCGCGGTCGGAATGACGTCTGGTTCGTGCCGCCGGGGCCGCCTGGAAGGCCGGGCAGCACCCGTTCGAGCGTGATGCCTGTGCGTCATCACGATGACGCACAGGCATCAGAGGTGTCGCACCCGTACCGCGAGAGCGGCGAGCGAGGGACGCGGACCGGGTCGGCCCGCAGCGGCGCTCAGCGGGCCGGGTTGCGGACGCCCTCGGCGAGTTCGGCGCTCAGGGCACGCAGCGCGGCCAGCCCTTCGGCCTTGGAGGAGGCGTCCAGGACGCACCGCACCAGCGCGCTGCCCACGATCACCCCGTCGGCGTACCCGGCGACCGTGCTGGCCTGCGCGCCCGTGCCCACACCCAGGCCGACCCCGACGGGCAGGTCGGTGACCCCGCGCACCCGGGAGACGAGCGTCGGAGCGGCGTCGGAGGTACGCGCCCGCGCGCCGGTCACCCCCATAACCGCCGTGGCGTAGACGAAGCCCCGGCAGTGATCGACGGTCATCGCGAGCCGCGCGTCGGTGGACGACGGCGACACCAGGAAGGTGCGGTCCAGCCCGTGGGCCTCCGAGGCGGCCAGCCACTCCGCCGCCTCGTCGGGAATCAGGTCCGGCGTGATCAGGCCGGTGCCACCGGCGGCGGCCAGGTCACGGGCGAACACGTCCACGCCGTACCGCTCGACCGGGTTCCAGTAGGTCATCGTGACGACCGGCGCGCCGGTCGCCGCGACGGCCTCGATGATGCGCATCGTGTCGGCCGTCCGGACCCCGCCGGCCAGCGCGATGTCGCTGGCCTTCTGGATGACCGGCCCGTCCATCACCGGATCGGAGTACGGGATCTCCACCTCGATGACGTCGACGCCGGCCTCGACCATCGCCGTCATGGCCGCGATGCTGCCCTCGACGGTCGGGAATCCGGCCGGCATACAGCCCACCAGCAGGGCCCGTCCGTCGGCCCGGGCCTTGTCGAAGGCCACCCCGATGCGACTCACCTCAGCGCTCCTTGTCGAGGATGCCGAAGTAGTCCCCGGCGGTGTGCACGTCCTTGTCACCCCGGCCGGAGAGGTTCACCACGATGGTGGGCTCCCGGCCCAGCTCGGCGGCGAGCTTCGGGGCCAGCGTCACGGTGCCGGCGAGCGCGTGCGAGCTCTCGATCGCCGGGATGATGCCCTCGGTGCGGCAGAGCAGCTCGAAGGCGGCCATCGCCTCCTCGTCGGTGACGGGCAGGTAGCTGGCCCGGCCGGTGTCGTGCAGCCAGGCGTGCTCGGGCCCGACGCCCGGGTAGTCCAGGCCGGCGGAGATCGAGTGCGACTCCAACGTCTGCCCGTCGGCGTCCTGCAGGACGTACGTGCGGGTGCCGTGCAGCACACCCGCCGACCCGCCGGTGATGCTGGCCGCGTGCCGGCCGGTGGCCACCCCGTCCCCGCCGGCCTCGAAGCCGTACAGCCGGACGGTCTCGTCGCCCACGAAGGCGTGGAAGATGCCCAGCGCGTTGGAACCACCGCCGACGCAGGCGGTGACCGCGTCCGGCAGCGCGCCGGTCAGGTCGAGGCACTGCTGCCGGGCCTCGTCACCGATCCCCCGGACGAAATCACGCACCATGGCCGGGAACGGGTGCGGCCCGGCGGCGGTGCCGATCAGGTAATGGGTCTCGTCGACGTTCGCCACCCAGTCGCGCATCGCCTCGTTCATCGCGTCCTTGAGGGTGCGCGAGCCGGTGGTGACCGGTACGACGGTGGCGCCGAGCATTCGCATCCGGGCCACGTTGAGCGCCTGCCGCTCGGTGTCGACCTCGCCCATGTAGACCACGCATTCGAGGTCGAACAGGGCGGCGGCGGTCGCGGTGGCGACGCCGTGCTGGCCCGCCCCGGTCTCGGCGATCACCCGGGTCTTGCCCATCCGCTTGGTGAGCAGCGCCTGGCCGAGCACGTTGCGGACCTTGTGCGCGCCGGTGTGGTTGAGGTCCTCGCGCTTGAGCAGCACCCGGGCGCCGACCTTCGCGGAGAACCGGCGGGCCTCGTAGAGCAGCGACGGTGTGCCGGCGTAGTCGCGCAGCAGCGCGCCGAACTCGGCCCGGAAGGACTCGTCCGCGATCGCCGTACGCCACGCCCCGTCGAGCTCGTCCAGCGCGGCCACCAGGGCCTCGGGCACGAACCGACCGCCGAAGCGACCGAAGTGACCGGCGGAGTCGGGCTGCGAACCGGCCACCGGGGCCAGCGCGTCGGCGCTCATCGGACAATCCTCTCGGTGGGGCGGCACACCGGCGCGGTCAGCGCACCGGCCGGGGCGTCGCCGGGTGGTTGCCGGCGTTGACCAACTCGGCCACCGCCTCGCGTGGGCTCTTCTGGGTGACCAGGCCTTCGCCGACCAGGACCGCGTCGGCGCCGGCGGAGGCGTACCGGATCAGGTCGTGCGGGCCGCGGACGCCGGACTCGGCGATCTTGACCACGCTGCTCGGCAGGCCCGGCGCGATCCGCTCGAACACCGAGCGGTCCACCTGAAGGGTACGCAGGTCACGGGCGTTGACCCCGATCACCTGCGCGCCGGCCTCCAGGGCCCGGTCGGCCTCCTCCTCGTCATGGACCTCGACGAGCGCGGTCATGCCCAGCGACTCGATCCGCTCCAGCAGGCCCATCAGCACGTTCTGCTCGAGGGCGGCCACGATCAGCAGCACCAGGTCGGCGCCGTGCGCGCGCGCCTCGTGCACCTGGTAGCTGGAGACCACGAAGTCCTTGCGCAGCACCGGGACGGTGACCGCGGCCCGGACGGCGGCGAGGTCGTCCAGCGAACCGCCGAACCAGCGCCCCTCGGTCAGCACGCTGATGGCCCGCGCGCCGCCCGCCGCGTAGTCGACGGCGAGGTCGGCCGGATCGGCGATCTCGGCCAGCCGGCCCTTGGACGGCGAGGAGCGCTTGACCTCGGCGATGACCGCCACACCGGGCTTGCGCAGCGCGGCGTACGCGTCCAGCGGCGGCGGCGCCGCCGCGGCCAGTTCGCGGATCCGTTCCAACGGAACCTGCTCCTGGCGACGGGCGACGTCCTCGCGCACGCCAGCCAGAATCTCGTCGAGCACGCTTACGGACGCTGCCTGACCGGCCTCGTCCCCCTCCGCGTGCGCATGCTCAGCAGTCACCAACGGACTCCCCTCTCCGGGTGTCATGGGCCGATGCTAGGGGCACCCGACCGAGGCCGGGAGCCGGGGGTATGGCGCTGCTCACGAAAAGGCCTGCGGCATAATGGCCGACTTGCCGTGAAGGGGATGTCACGCAGCGCCACCTCCGTATCGACCACCGTCACACGACGAGAGCCCGGCGGCTCCGGTCGAACCGGGCCGACCCATCGATCATGCCATCCACCGCCGATCGCCGCCCGGCGACAGCGACCGCAGTCGATGTTGTGAGCAAGCTCAAGGCCGAACGGCCCCTCCCAGGTCGCGGGCGTGGCGGGACAGTTGACGGGGTGGTCACCCGGACGAAACGTCGGCCGGTGAGCATCGTCCTCGGGCAGACTCGATGACGCGCCTGCCCGACCGTCGCCGACTCCTCGTGTGGAGTGAGCCATGAACACTGCCGAGTCGAATCCCAGCATCGGACTGACCACCATCTCGCGGACCATGGCGTCGTTCGCCGTCGGGGTGGTGCACACCCTGGAGCGGGCCGTCGTCGGCGAGGGCCGGATGCGCACGGCCCGCGGTAACGCCTGGGAGGCGGTCTGCGCCGACCGGGCCCGCGCCGACCGGCGCGCCGAGCTGGACCGCCTGGTGGCCGAGCTGACCGCCACCCGCGCCGCCGCCCGCCCGCAGCGGGAGCGTCAGCCGGTCGTCCGGGAGCGGGACCGTCAGCCGGTCGGCTGATCAGCCGGCCGTGGGGTCCTCGCCCCGGTCCAACGCGTCCCACGCCTCGGTGGTCCGCCGACCGGCCATCGGGCCCGGGGTGGCAGCCGTCGTCGGATTACTCTCCGTGACGGTCCGCTTCGGCCGCTCGTACCGGGCGCCCATCGCCGGCCACCCGCCGCCCCGCACCGCCGTCCACCCCCCACCCACGGCGACGAGCAGACCGCCGACCAGGCAGAGCGCCGGCCACTGCCGACTCACCACACCGTCGAGGTCGGCGACCAGTCCGTAACCGGCACCGGCCGAGACCGCCAGGCCCAGCGCGCCGAGCAGCACGCCCAGCAGCCGACGTACCCGACCCCGGGTGGCCAGCACCGCGCCACCACCGGCCAACGCCACCACGGCCAGCGCCGGCAGCCACGGCAGCAGGGCGGCCCCGCTGCGGGCCTCGCGCACCGGCGGCAGCGGCGCCGGCCGCGCGGTCAGCTCGACCGACCAACCCCGGGTCGCCATCCACAGCGCCAGGCCCGCGCCGGCGAGACAGAGCAGCACCGCGTACGTCAGCTCGCGCCGACCGGTCGCGGCCGGGCGGCCCTGGTGCGTCATCGGGCCGCCCGCAGCGTTTCGGCGGCGGCGATCGCGGCCAGCACGGCGGCGGCCTTGTCGCGGGTCTCCTGCTCCTCGGCGGCCGGATCCGAGTCGGCGACCACTCCGGCCCCGGCCTGCACGTAGGCGCGGCCGGCACGGATCAGCGCGGTCCGGATGGCGATCGCCATGTCCAGATCGCCGCCGAAGCCGAAGTAGCCGACCGTGCCTCCGTAGACGCCACGGCGTACCGGCTCCAGCTCCTCGATGATCTCCATGGCGCGCACCTTCGGCGCGCCGGAGAGCGTCCCGGCCGGGAAGGTCGCGGCGAGCGCGTCGAACGCCGAGCGGTCGTCACGCAGCGTGCCGGTCACGGTGGAGACGATGTGCATCACGTGGCTGTACCGCTCGATGGTCGCGAACTCGGGCACCTGGACGCTGCCCGGCTCGCAGACCCGGCCCAGGTCGTTGCGGCCCAGGTCGACCAGCATGACGTGCTCGGCGCGCTCCTTGGGATCGGCGAGCAGCTCGGCGGCGAGGCCCGCGTCGGCAGCCGGGGTGCCGCCGCGCGGGCGGGTGCCGGCGATCGGGTGCAGCAGCGCCCGCCGCCGCCCGTCCGCGCCGGCGGTGACCTTCAGGTGCGCCTCCGGCGACGAGCCGACGATGTCGAACCCGTCGAAGCGCAGCAGGTACATGTACGGGCTGGGGTTGCTGGTGCGCAGCACCCGGTAGACGTCCAGCGGGTCGGCGTGCGTGGCCCGCTCGAACCGCTGGGACAGCACGATCTGGAAGCACTCGCCGGCCCGGATCGCCTCCTTGGCCGCCTCCACGGCCTTGACGTAGCCGCCCTCGGGCGTACGACAGACGACCTCGCCGGCCGGTGGGCGCGCGACCGTCGAGATCATCGGCGGGATGGGTCGGGACAGCGCGGTGGTCATCGCGTCGAGGCGACCCACCGCGTGGTGGTACGCGGCGGTGACGTGCGCGTCGCGGTCCGCCGCGTCCACCGGTGGCAGTACCGCGTTGGCGACCAGGATCGCGGAGCCGTCGTAATGGTCGAGCACCACCAGGTCGGTCGCGAGCATCATGCCCAGCTCCGGCACGCCGAGGTCGGACTCGGTCAGCTCGGGCAGCCGCTCGAAGCGGCGGACGAGGTCGTACCCGAGGTAGCCGACCATGCCCCCGGTCAGCGGTGGCAGGCCGTCGCCCGGGCCGGGCGGCGGCCCGGCGAGCGCCGCCACGGTGTCCCGCAGAACCCGCACCGGGTCGCCGTCGGTGGGCAGCCCGGCCGGGGGTTGCCCGAGCCAGGTCGCCACGCCGTCGCGCTCGACGAGGGTCGCGCTGCTCCGTACGCCGATGAACGAGTACCGCGACCAGGCCGTGCCCGCCGAGCCGACCCCCTGCTCGGCCGATTCGAGCAGGAAGGTGCCGGGCCCGCCGGCGAGCTTGCGGTAGACCCCCACCGGAGTCTCGGCGTCGGCCAGCAGCCGTCGGGTGACCGGTACGACACGCCAGCGGGCGGCCAGCTCGGTGAAGGTGGCCACGTCGGGGCTCACCGCGCCGTCGGTCATGCGCCGACCCGCCTCTCGTTCACGGCGGGGCTCCGCCGAACCGTGCTCACCGGGCGTCCGGCGCGGTGACCGGCAGCTCGGTGTAGAAGCACGTCCGGTGCCCGGTGTGGCAGGCCGCCCCGACCTGGTCGACGCTGACCAGAAGGGCGTCGCCGTCACAGTCCAGGGCCACCGAGCGCACGTACTGGTGGTGCCCGGAAGTGGCGCCCTTGACCCAGTATTCGCGCCGGCTGCGCGACCAGTAGGTGGCCCGGCCGGTGGTGAGGGTGCGGTGCAACGCCTCGTCGTCCATCCAGGCGACCATCAGCACCTCGCCGGAGTCGTGTGCGCGTACCACGGCGGCGACCAGGCCGTCGGCGTTGCGGCGCAGCTGGGCCGCGATGGCCGGATCGAGCCGGGACGGACGGACCGGCGTCGAGGCCACCGGGCCGTTCGGTTCGCTGGGTACGCCGGTCACCGGCGCGTCAGGTACGGGCACAGTTTCCCATTGTCCCGCACGTGGCGTGGGCACCGGCGACGGCTCCCGCCGAGGATTCGGCCGGTCGACCACGGGCCGCGCGAGCTGGGCCACGTAACGGTCGAGGCGGCCGTCGACCAGGGCCTCGGCCAGGTCGGTACCGCAGGATTCGGCGATCTCCCCGGCGTACGGGCGGATCAGCGCCACGGTGCCGGCGACCAGCCGCACGGCGGCGGCCCAGAGCTGGCCGGTGGCGCCCGGGCGCAGGCCGAGGCAGAGGAGCATGTCCTCGCGGTAGCCGACCGGCGCGACCGGCAGCTCCAGGGCCGCCGCGAACGCCGCGCGGCGGGACGACACCCGCACCGACGGGTTCGCCGGGCGCAGCACCGACGGGCAGAGCCGGGCCAGGTCCGCCACGGCGAGCCGGACCCCGAGACGGTCGGCGGCGGCGCGGGCGGCAGCGGCCTTGCCGAGCAGGGCGATCAGCTCCTCCAGCCGGGGCGGCTCGGCGGGCTGGCAGAGCACCGGCAGGTCGATCCGGCGCCGCCAGTGCGGGTCCGCCCAGAGCAGCCGGGCCGGCGCGGTGACCGGTAGTCCGAACGCCCAGTCGGCCGGCTCGCCGAGCCGGTGCACCCAGGAGCGGACGTCCCGTGCCGCCACCGAGACGTGGGTGACCCGGCCGGCGCTTTCGGCCAGGTACGCGCGGCGGGCGGCGTACGGCGAGCCACCGACCAGCACGTCGAGGTCGACGTCGCTGTGCGCGGTGGCCGCCCGCCGGGCGTGACTGCCGCGCAGCAGGATGCCGACGACCGGCCGTTCGGCGGCGTCCCGCAACCGCGCGGCCCAGTCCTCGAGAAATCCGCTGTGCGGTAACGGAGCGTGACCCACGGCGCCATCGTGCCGTACGTCCGATCGGCGCGCAATGCCCGTTGCCGGACCTGCTGTCCGGTCCGGAGCCTACTGCCCGTTGTCACGCTGGGCGCGAGGGCGGGCATCAGAGGACAGGCGGGCCGTGCACTCCCCTCTAGCGTGGAATTCAACGAACGATGAGTTTCTTGGAGGTGCGCGATGGACGACGCGATAGGCGTCCACGACCTGGTGGTCGATCGAGGCGGGCGGCGGGTGCTGGACGGCATCACCTGCGCCGTTCCGCGGGGCGCCGTCACCGGACTGCTGGGGCCCAGTGGCAGCGGCAAGACCACGTTCATGCGCGCCGTGGTCGGCGTGCAGGTGGTCACCTCGGGGACGGTGACCGTGCTGGGCCAGCCGGCGGGCGCCCCGGCGCTGCGGCACCGGGTGGGCTACCTCACGCAGGCGCCGAGCGTCTACGCCGACCTGACCGTGCGGGAGAACGCCCGCTACTTCGCGGCCCTGTACGGGCGCGGTCGGGCCGAGGCGGACGAGGCGGTGAGCGCCGTCGGGCTGGCCCAGGCGGCCGGTCAGCTGGTCGCCACCCTCTCCGGCGGCCAGCGCAGTCGGGCCTCGCTGGCCTGCGCCCTGGTCGGTGACCCGGAGCTGGTCATCCTCGACGAGCCGACCGTCGGTCAGGACCCGGTGCTGCGGGCCGACCTGTGGGCCCGGTTCCACGCCATGGCCGCCGCCGGCACCACCCTGCTGGTGTCCAGTCACGTGATGGACGAGGCGGCCCGCTGCGACCGGCTGCTGCTGATCCGCGAGGGCCGGCTGATCGCCGACGACAGCCCGGACGCGATCCGCGCCGCCGCCGGCGTGGACGACCTCGACGAGGCGTTCCTGCGGCTCATCCGGGCCGGCGAGACGAAGGCGTCAGCCGGACGGGAGAACTCATGAACGTGCGGATCCTGGCGGCCACCATCGGCCGCGTCCTGCGCCAGCTCCGGCACGACCGGCGGACGATCGCACTGCTCGTGGTGGTGCCGACCGTCCTGCTCACGCTGGTCTACTACATGTACGCCGACAAGCCGACACCGCCGGGACAGCAGTCGGTGTTCGACCGGGTCGCGCTGGTGATGCTGGGAACCTTCCCCTTCGTGATCATGTTTCTGGTGACCAGCATCGCGATGCTGCGCGAGCGCACGTCCGGCACCCTCGAACGGCTGCTCACCACCCCGCTGGGCAAGCTCGACCTGCTCTTCGGGTACGGCATCGCGTTCGGGCTGGCCGCCGCCGTGCAGGCCGCGTTGGCGGCCGGCCTGGCGTACTGGGTCTTCGACCTGCGAACTCTCGGCAGCAGCGGTCTCGTGATCGGGATCGCGGTGCTCGACGCGGTGCTCGGGGTCGCCCTCGGCCTGCTGTGCAGCGCCTTCGCCCGCACCGAGTTCCAGGCAGTACAGTTCCTCCCGGTCGTGGTGATCCCGCAGCTCCTGCTGTGTGGGCTGTTCGTGGCCCGGGACGAGATGGCCGGCTGGCTCCAGGGGCTCAGTGACGCCCTGCCTCTGACGTACGCCATCGAGGCGTTGCAGGAGGTCGGCGCCCACGCCGACCCGACCGCGACCATGTGGCGGGACGTTGCTGTGGTGTTCGGCGCGGTGGTGTTGGCGCTGGTGCTCGCGGCGGCGACCCTGCGTCGGCGCACCGGCTGACCGACCGGCGGCGACCCGCGCGGGGCGGGTCGCCACCCGCCGCCGGGAGACCGGTGGCGTCAGCGGACGAACGAGGGGCGGCGATGACGCGGCGTACCGGCCGACGACCTGGCAACCCGGACACCCGGGAGGCGATCCTCGACGCGGCGCGGGCGACGTTCGCCGAACGGGGTTTCGACGCCGCGCCGATCCGCGCCATCGCCGCCACCGCCGGGGTGGACCCGGCTCTGGTGCACCACTACTTCGGTACGAAGGACCAGCTCTTCCGGGCCGCGATGAACTTCCCCGTGGACCCGGCCGAGCTGCTGCCGGCGGTGCTGGCCGGTGACCAGGACGGCGTCGGCGAGCGGCTGGTCCGGACCTTCATCGGCATCTGGGACTCACCGGCCGGCAGCGCCGGGGTGGCGCTGGTGCGCTCGGTGCTCAGCAGCGAGTGGACCGCGCGCCTGCTGCGGGAGTTCGTCACCACGCAGGTGCTGCGCCGGGTGCTCGACCAGCTCGACGTCGACCCGGCCGAGGTGCCGATGCGCGGCTCGTTGGTCGCCACCCAGCTCATCGGCCTCGCCATGATCCGGCACGTGGTACGGCTGGAGCCGGTCGCGTCGGCCGATCCGGAGCTTCTGGTCGCCACCATCGGCCCCAGCGTCCAGCGGTACCTCACCGGGTCGCTGCCGATCTAGCGGCAGACGCGGGGCGCGGTCAGCGGCAGACGCCGGGCACGGTCAGCGGCAGACGTGCGGCGCGGTCAGCGGGGCGGGTGCACGTCGGCGGGGCGGCGCAGCGGCGGAAGCAGCCGGCCCAGCTCGTCGGGGCCGGTGAGCGGGCACGGGAACGCCAGCCGGACGCGCCGTCGTGCGCCGGGCCGTCCGAGAGCGACCACCAGCCCGTAGCGGTCGACACGCACCACGCGCGGCGGGCCGTCCGGGGCCTCCTCGGTCAGCCCGAGCTGCCGCCGCAGGTAGTCGGTGACGGCGGCGGGCTCGCGCTGGGCGAAGTCGGCGAGCAGCAGGGCCTCGAAGGGGTGCACCGGATCCGGCTCCGCCTCGGCGTACTCCCCCGGGTCGATCCGGTGCACGACGCCGGCCCGCTCCCAGCGGACCTCGGCCACCTCGAAGCGGAACAGCCGGAACCGGACGCCGACGTCGAGCAGGTCGCCGGTCGGCTCGACGGCCGCGAAGTCGACCGCGGCGCGGCGTGCCTCGTCGTCGTGCAGTTCGGCGGCCCAGCCGGAGACCCAGGCCCGCCCGAGCCCGGGAGCGCCGGCCGCCGGCGGCAGGTCGAGGACGTCCAGGACCACCGCGACGTCGTCGCCCCCGGCGACGGGCTGGAGCGCGGCGCCCAGGTGGCTGGCCACCGGCACCAGCAGCAACACCCGGCCGTCGGGGTCGGTCACGTGCCGGGCGTGGTGCGGACCCGGGCGGCGAGCCAGGTGGACGAGGCCGGGCAGGCGACCGGCGACGAGGGTGCGGACGATCTCGGCGGGGCTGGGCCGCATGGCGCAACTCCTTAAAAGGTTAGCCTTACCTAACCGGAGCGTAGAGCACCAGCACCACCGCGTCCACCAGCCGACGCCAGGGAACACCGACCCGTTACCTGGTCTGCTCCAGCCAGGAGGCGTACAGCAGCCCGTAGACCGAGTCGGCGTCGCGCACCAACTCGTCGTGCGGGCCACGCTGCACGATGCGCCCCCGGTCCACCACGATGACCTCGTCGGCGGCCTGGGCGGTGGAGAGCCGGTGCGCGATGGCGAGGGTCGTGCGCCCCCGCGTGACGGCGTCCAGCGTGCGCTGCAGACGCACCTCGGTCGCCGGATCCACCGCGCTGGTCGCCTCGTCCAGCACCAGCAGATCGGGGTCGGCCACGTACGCCCGGGCCAGCGCGACGAGCTGCCGCTCCCCCACGCTCAGCGCCTCGCCGCGCTCCCCGACCGGGGTGTCGAGGCCAGCGGGCAGACCGTCCAACCAGTCGGCCAGGCCCAACTCCGTGAAGGCGGCCCCCAGCTCCTCGTCGGTCAGCTCGGGCCGGGCGAACCGCACATTGTCGCCGACCGTCGCGTCGAAGAGGAACCCGTCCTGCGGCACCATCACCACCCGCGAGCGCAGCGAGTCGAAGCGCACCTGCGCCAGCGGCACCCCGGACAGCAGCACCGCCCCCGCCGACGGATCCATCAGTCGGGTCAGCAGCTTCGCGAAGGTCGTCTTGCCGCTGCCCGTCTCGCCGACCACCGCCACCCGGCTCTTCGCCGGGATCTCCAGGTCGATGTCGTGCAGCACCGGCGGCCCGCCGGGATAGGCGAACCGCACCCCCGAGAACCGAATGTCCAACGGACCGATCGGCAGGTTCCGGCCCTGCTCCCCGGGGTCCGCGACGTCCGGGGCGACGTCGAGCACGTCCAGCACGCGCCGCCAGCCGGCGATCGCGTTCTGCGCCTCGTTGAGCACCTCGGTGGCGATCTGCACCGGCTGGATGAACAGCGTCACCAGGAAGAGGAACGCGGTCAGCTGGCCGATCGACAGCGTGCCGTCCACGCCCAGCGTCACACCGAGCACCACCACGCCGGCCAGCGCCAACCCGGCCGCCAACTCGCCGACCGAGCTGCCCACGATGCTGATCCGGATGGCCCGCTGCTGCGCCATGCGCTGCGAGTCGATTGCCTCGTCCAGCCGCCGCTCGGTACGCCCCGCGATGCCGTACGCCCGGATCACCGGCGCGCCCACGACGCTCTCGCCGATCGCGCCCAGCAGCGCGCCGGTGCGCTGACGCACCGTCGCGTACGCCGCGCCGAGCCGGCGCTGCAACTGCCGGATGACGAGCACCGCCGGCAGGAACGCCGCCAGCACCACCAGGGTCAACTGCCAGGAGTACGCCAGCATGACGGCCGTCGTCACCACGAGCTGACCCAGGTTGACCAGCAGGATCACCCCGCCCCACTGGAGGAACTGGGTGATCTGGTCGACGTCGCTGGTCACCCGCGAGACCAGCGAGCCGCGGCGCTCCGACTGCTGGTGCAGCATCGACAGGTCGTGCACGTGCCGGAACGCCCGCGTCCGCACGTTCGCCAACGCGGTCTCGCTGACCGTGAACAGCCGGCGCATCATCAGGTAGCCGCAGGCCGTGGTGACCACGAGGATCGCCGCGGTGACCGCCACCACCGACCAGACGACGTCCAGCCGCAGACCGCCGACGATGCCCCGGTCGATGCCCTGCTGCACCGCCACCGGAACGGCCACCCGGCCCACCATGTAGACCAGCGCCAGGGCCAGGGTGGCGGCCAGCCCGGTCCGCAGCTCGGGCGAGAGGGCCAGCCCCCGCCGCAGCGTCCGCCAGGTCGTCTCCGGCCGCTCGTCCCGCTGCTCGGTCGTCACCGTCGTCGACGTCGTACTCAATGGTCCACCTCGATCTCCAGGCCCGACGGCAACGGCGCCACCTCGTCGTCGTACGCGCGCTCCTGCGCGCGGTCGACCTCCGCCTGCTCGTAGGCGGTGACCAGGTCCACGTACCCGGGCACGGTGGCCAGCAACTCGATGTGCGTGCCCCGCGCGATCACCCGCCCCTGCTCGACGTAGATGACCTCGTCAGCGAGGGCGATGGTGGCCCGGCGGTACGCCACGACGAGGATCGACGCGGCGGGAACCCCCGGCTCGCCGGCCGCGGAGCGCAGGCCGGCGAGGATGGCCGCCTCCACGCGCGGGTCGACTGCGCTCGTCGCGTCGTCGAGCACCAGCAGGCGTGGCCGCCCGGCGAGGGCGCGGGCCAGCGTGAGCCGCTGCCGCTGCCCGCCGGAGAGCGAGGTGCCCCGCTCGCCGACCATCGTGTCCAGCCCGTCGGGCAGCGCCGCGACGAAACCGTCCGCCTCGGCCAGTCGCAGCGCCGCCCACACGACCTCGTCGTCGATGCCCGGCCGGTCCAGGGCGATGTTGGCCCGTACGGTGTCGTCGAAGACGAACGGCACCTGCGCCACGAGCGCGACCGTGCTGGCCAGCGACGCGGCGGTCAGGTCGCGCGTGTCCACGTCGTCCAGGGCGACGGTGCCCGAGTCCGGGTCGACCAGGCGTACGGCCAACGACGCGATGGTGGACTTGCCCGCGCCGGTCGGCCCGACCAGGGCGACCGTGCGGCCGGCCGGAACGGTGAAGCCAACCTCGCCGAGCACCTGCGCGCCGGGCTGGTGAGCCTCGGCCGGCGGGTAGGAGAAGTGCACGTCGGTGAAGGTGAGGCTGGCCGGGCCCGGGGTGGCCGGGTCGAGCACCCGCTCTCCGTACGGCATCTCGCCGGTGGCGTCGAGGACCCGGCGCACCCGGTCCCAGCCCGCGACGCTGCGCGGCAGCTCGGCCAGCACCCAGCCGATGGCCCGTACCGGGAAGGCCAGCACGGTGAAGAGGAAGGCGACGCTGACCAGCTCGGTGACGCTGATCGCGCCCTGGCGCAGCCGGAACGCCCCGACCACCAGGACGGCCAGGGTGCCGAGGCTGGGCAGGGTCTCCAGCAGCGGGTCGAAGACGCCCCGCAGCCGGCCGACCGCGATGAGGGCGTCGCGCAGCTCACCGGCGCGGCCGGCGAACCGGGCGGTCTCCTGCGCCTCGCGGCCCATGGTCTTGACCACCAGCGCGCCGTCGAAGCTCTCGTGCGCGATGCCGCTGACCTCGGCGCGCAACCGCTGCGCGCGGGCCTGGCGGGGCGCCATCCGCCGGGAGTAGACCACGTTGAGCGCGAACAGCGCGGGAAACACCGCGAGGCCGACCAGGGCCAGGGCCCAGTCGGTGGCGAACAGCGAGACGATCGCGCCGACCAGCATCACCAGCGTGCCCACCGCGAAGGGCAGCGGAGCGATGGGATACCAGGCCGCCTCCACGTCGGAGTTGGCGTTGGACAGCAACGTGCCGGTGGCGTTGCGGTGGTGCCAGGACAGCGGCAGGTCCAGGTAGCGGCGGGTGACCCGGCGGCGGTAGGCGGCCTGGAGTCGGTACTGCATGTAACCGGCGCCGAGCCGACGGCCGAAGATGCCGACCACCCGCAGCACGCTGATCCCGAAGAGGGCCACCGCCGCCAGCGTCAGCGCGCCGACGCCGACCTCGCCCCGGGCGATCGCCGGCACCACCACGTCGCCGACCACCGCGCCCACCACGTACGCGCTGACGATGACCATCGAGCCGAACAGCACGCTGCCGACCACGGCGACCGTGAAGATCCGCGGCTGCTCCCGAATCGCCTGCCGCAGAACCCCCAGCCCTCTGCCGAGCACGTCCCGGCTTGTCCTGCTCGCCACACTCTCCCCCGCCGTAAGCCACAATTATCTACCTCATCCTTACCGGTGCGGGCCTGCGCCGCCGACCCGGACGGGATATGTCGACCGTCACGTACCCCACGCCCTCGCCGGCGGTACGACCAGGCCCCGCTCGCCGCGCGGCCGCCCGGGTCCGGGCCTACGATCGGCCCATGTCGCGGTACGCCCGAGCCGAGCGCGAGACGCTGGCCGATCTCCTCCTGGCCCTCGGGCCCGACGCGCCGACGATCAACGAGGGCTGGGCGACGCGCGACCTCGCCGCGCACCTGGTGCTGCGCGAGCGCCGTCTGGACGCGGCCGGCGGGATCCTGCTGCCGCCACTGCGGGGGTACGCCGAACGGGTCCGCCGCCAGCTCGCCGCCGGGTCCTACCCGGAGCTGGTGGCGAAGGTACGCCGGCCACCGGTGTGGAGCCCGGTCAGCAACCCGCTGACCGACGAGCTGGTCAACACCATGGAGTTCTTCATCCACCACGAGGACGTACGGCGGGCCGTCGGGGGATGGCAGCCGCGTGAGTTGCCGCGTGGCCTGCAGGCCACGCTGTGGAAGCGGGCCGCACCGATGGCCCGGCTGACGCTGCGGCGCTTTCCGGCGGACCTCTACGTGCAGGCGCCCGGGTACGGCGAGGTCTCCGTCGGCCGGGGCGGCGAACGACTGCGTCTGGTGGGCGCCCCGGCCGAGTTGGCCCTGTTCCTGTCCGGACGACAGCGGGTGGCCCGGGTCCAGTTGGACGGCCCGGCGTCGTCCGCGCGGCAACTGCGCAACGCCAGCCTGGGCATGTGACTTTCTGCGCCTAATCGGTCACAGCAACGTCGGACGAATGCCGCAGTCCCAACGATGCGTACCGATACCTCCTCCCGTACGCTTCACCGCGCCGTTCCGCGCCAGGGCGGCACGATGTGGGGGCACACGATGCGAAGTTTCGCAATCTCGGCGCTACGGGAACCCTCCTTCACGGCGGGGCGCCACAAGTCCACAGATCGGGTGGCCAACGAGAGCGTCGAGTGGGCGCGCGCTTTCGGCCTGGTCAACTCCGGTCAAATTCATCGACTGCAACGGGCGGACGCCGCCGGTCTGGCGGGCCGAGCCTGCCCGGACGGACCGGTGCGGGGGCTGCGCCTCCTCACCGATCTGATCTCCTGGCTGTTCGTCATGGACGACACCTGCGACGAGGACGGCCTCGGGGCCGATCCGAGCCGGCTGGCACCGGTCATCGCCGCCCTGCTCAACGTGCTGGACCGGGCCGGCGACCCGGGCGCCGCGCCACCGCCGGAGACCGGCCCGCTGGGCGCCGCGCTGCACGACCTCTGCCGCCGGACCCGGGCCGAGGGCCGGGCGCCGATGCTGCTGCGGTTCGTCAGCCAGGTCCGCCAGTACCTGCTGGCGCTCCTGTGGGAGGCCAGCAACCGGGAGCGCCGTCGGGTGCCGGGTGTCACGGAGTACGTCCAACTGCGTCGGCACATCGGCGGCGTACACCCCTGCCTCACCCTGACCGACCTCGCGTCGGAGCAGCCACTCGGGCCGGTCGGGCGTGCCGACGCGGCGCTGACCGCCCTGGACCTGCTGGCGGTGGACCTGGTGTGCTGGTGCAACGACCTCTTCTCGTACGGCAAGGAGAGCCGGTCCGACCCGGACGCGCACAACCTGGTGACGGTCATCGCCCAGGAGAGCGGCCTCGACGAGGCGGGCGCGTTACGGGCCGCCGCGGACCGCTTCAACCGGGGGTTGGCGGCGTACCAGGCGAAGGAGGAGGGATTGCTGGCCAGCGGCGTCGAGGGGTTCCACTCGCCGTTGGCCGCGCGGCGCAACTGGGTCCGGGCCACCTACGACTGGTCGGTCGTGGCTGCCCGCTACGCCTGATTGAGGGCACCGGTCGGCGCGGCAGGGTCGCCGGGCGATCACCGGCACTAGCCGATGCCCGGTATCAGGCAATACTCTTCGGTAACCACTATGACGTGACGACCGTCACGTCGCCACCCCCGAAGGCGGCTACAGCGATGGCTCTCGATGTACCGTACCGTTCCATCCCGGACATGTTCCTCAAGCGCGTGGCGGCCACCCCCGACCGGCACGCGTTCGCGTCCCCGACCCCTGACGACTCGGGGCCCGCCTGGTTGACCTGGGAGCAGGTCGGCCAGCGCGCAAAGGCCGTCGCCGCCGGCCTGCACGCGCTCGGCGTCGGCCCGGAGAATCCGGTCGCGATCCTCGCCAACACGCGGCTGGACTGGGTGGTCGCCGACCTGGGCATCATGTGCGCCGGCGGGGCGACCACCACCGTCTACCCGACCACCGAGCCGGCGGACGCGACGTACATCATCGCCGACTCCGGCTCGCGGGTCCTCTTCGCGGAGAACCCGGCGCAGGCGGCCAAGATCGCCGGAGCGGAGCTGCCGGCGCTGACCCACGTGGTGCTCTTCGACGGAACCCCCGACCCGGACGCCACGATCCCCCAGCTCACCCTCACCGAGCTGGAAGAGCGGGGCAGCCGGGCGTTGGCCGCCGAGCCCGATCTGATCGACATGCTCGTGGCCGGCATCGGCCCCGACCACCTGGCCACCCTGATCTACACCTCCGGCACCACGGGCCAACCCAAGGGTGTCGAACTTTTGCACGGTGGGTGGTGCTGGGAGGCGGTGGCCCAGGCCGACGTCGGGCTGCTGCGCGACGACGACCTGCAGTACCTGTGGCTGCCGCTGGCGCACTCGTTCGGCAAGACGCTGCTCTGCGGCGCGATCCACGTCGGCCTGCCAACGTACGTGGATGGGCGGGTGGAGAAGCTGGTCGACCTGCTCGCGGTGATCCGCCCGACGCTGATGTGTGGCGCTCCCCGGGTCTTCGAGAAGGTCTACAACCGGGCGGTGACCACCGCGCAGGGCGCCGGCGGCGCGAAGGCGAAGATCTTCGCCTGGGGTGTCCAGGTCGGTAAGGAGAAGATCGCGCTGGAGCAGGCCGGCGAGCCGGTGCCGGCCGGGCTCAAGCTGCGCTACGGGCTGGCCGAGAAGCTGGTGTTCAGCAAGCTCCAGGCCCGCCTGGGCGGCCGGATGCGGGTGCTGGTCTCCGGCGCCGCGCCGCTCAGCCCGGAGATCGCCACCTTCTTCGCCGCGGCCAACCTGCCGATCTCGGAGGGCTACGGCCTCACCGAGACCAGCGCCGGCAACTTCGTCAACCCACCGGACGGGCTCCGCATCGGCACGGTCGGCAGGGCGATGGGCGACCTGGAGTGCCGGATCGACACCGACGGCGAGATCCTCGTCCGGGGTCGCCCGGTGATGCGCGGCTACCACAACCTGCCCGAGGAGACCGCCGCCGCGTTCACCGAGGACGGCTTCTTCCGTACCGGCGACATCGGCACGCTCGACGAGCAGGGCTACCTGCGGATCACCGACCGCAAGAAGGACCTGGTCAAGACCTCGGGCGGCAAGTACATCGCGCCGTCGCACATCGAGGGCATGTTCAAGGCCATCTGCCCGTACACCTCGCAGGCGGTCGTGATCGGGCAGGCCCGCAACTTCTGCACGATGCTCGTCACGCTCGACGCGGACGCCATCCGGGGCTGGGTGGCCGGCGGCCCGCTGGAGGGTCGCGACTACAGCGAGATCGTCGCCTCGCCGGAGGCGCAGGCGATGGTCGAGGAGTACGTCGCCCAGCTCAACGCCAAGCTGAACCGCTGGGAGACGATCAAGAAGGTAGCGATCCTGCCGCGTGACCTGACCATCGAGGACGGCGAGGTCACCCCGTCGTTGAAGATCAAGCGCCGGGGCGTGGAGGGCAACTTCGCCGCCGAGATCGACAAGATGTACGCCGGCTCCCTCGCCGAGCTGTAGCAACGGACCGTCGTGGCCCCGCACCCGCCCGGGTGTGGGGCCACCGGCGTCTTCCGGGGCCGCTCAGGCGATGACCGACGGCTCCGGCCACCGCTGCCGGCCGCTGCGGTCCAGGTCGTAGCGGACCGTGGCGATCCGCTCGACGGCCTCCACCAGCTCGGCGGCCGGCAGGGTGAACGGCAACCGCAGGAAGCGTTCCAGGGTGCCGTCCAGACCGAACCGTGGCCCGGGCGCGAGCCGTACGCCGACCTCCTCGGCGGCCCGCGCGAGCGCGCTGGAGACCGGGCCGTCCAGCTCGGCCCAGAGGGTCACGCCGCCGCGCGGCACGGTCACCCGCCAGTCCGGTAGTCGGTGCGCCAGCGCGCCGAGCAACGCGTCGCGCTGAGCGGCGAGCTGCGCCCGACGGTCGGCGACGATGGCCGCCGCGTCGGCGAGCAGGCGCACCGCCACCAACTGGTCGAGCACCGGGCTGGACATGTCGACGCCGACCCGGACCGCCGCCAGCCGCTGCACCTGCGGCGCGGAGGCGCGGACCCAGCCGATCCGCAGACCACCCCAGTACGGCTTGCTCATCCCTCCGATGCTGACCACCCGGGAGTGCCGGTCGAACGTGGCCGTGGGCGGGGGCAGCTCGACGCCGTCCAGCGGGAGGTCCACGAAGGACTCGTCGACGATGAGGTCGGTACCCACGGCATGGGCTGCGGCGACCACCCGCTCGCGCAACGCGGCGGGCATCAGGTGGCCGGTCGGGTTCTGGAACTCCGGGATCAGGTACGCCAACTTGGGGCGGGTCTGCCGCAGGCTGCCCAGCAACAGGTCGGGCTCCCAGCCGCCGGCGTCCGCGGACAGACCGTGCGTGGCGATCCGGGCCCGCCGGCCGGCCAGCGCGGCGAGCGCGTTGGGGTAGGTCGGTGACTCGACCAGCACGTTCCCGCCGGGGGCCAGGGCGAGGCGCAGCACCAGGTCCAGGGCGTGCTGGGTGCCGCTGGTGACCATGATCTGGTCGGCCGAGGTGGGTAGCCCTCGCGCGGTGTAGCCGGCGGCCACCGCCTCGCGCAGCTCACCGATGCCGGTCGGGTGGTAGCCGGCGCCGCCCAGGTAGCGGGGCAGGTCCTCGACGGCGGCCCGGGAAGCCCCGAGCAGTTGCGGCGGCGCCGCCAACGCGGCGACGCCGAGGTCGATCATGTCCCGGTCGTCCAGCGGGGTCCACAGGCCGGTGCTGGCGACCCGGTGGTTGCCCGGCAGCATCGTCCAACTGCCGGCGCCCCGTCGGCTGGCGAGGTGGCCGGTCTCGCGCAGCTCCCGGTACGCGGCGGTGACCGTGGTACGGCTGATCCGCAGCGCCTCGGCCAGCTCACGTTCCGCCGGCAGCCGCACGCCCAGGGGAAGCCGCGCGTCCGCGAGCAGCCCGCGTACCGCACCGGCGAGCGCCGCGTAGTCGGGGCTGCGGCGACGGCCCGGCAGGGCGTGCCACTGCCCCAGCAGCCGCGCTAATTGGACCCCTCGCACCTGACCCGTCATGACCACTCCTCGGATATTGGCCTCTTCCTCCGGGAGGATTGGCACCTAGGGTGGCATGCATGGCACTGATTGGCAATCTCCGGGAGCGGCCGGTACGACGGCTCAGCCAGCTCTACGCCGGGCTCGCCCTCTACGGAATCAGCATGGCCCTGATGGTCCGCTCCCACCTGGGCCTGGACCCCTGGGACGTCTTCCACCAGGGGCTGTCCGAGCTGACCGGGCTCTCCTTCGGCACGGTCACCATCGTTGTCGGGGCCCTGGTGCTGCTGCTGTGGATTCCGCTGCGACAGCGGCCCGGCCTCGGCACCGTCAGCAACGTGGTGGTGGTCGGCCTCGTGGTGGACGCCACTCTGGCCCTGCTGCCCGCCGGTGGTCCCCTCGGCGTCCGCATCGCCCTGTTGATCACCGGGATCGTCGCCAACGGCGCCGCCACCGCGCTCTATCTCGGCGCCCGCCTGGGTCCGGGCCCACGCGACGGGCTGATGACCGGCTTCGTCGCCCGTCATCCCCGCTTCTCGGTGCGACTGGTGCGTACCGCCATCGAGGTCACCGTGCTCGCGCTGGGCTGGCTGCTCGGCGGCACGGTCGGCGTGGGTACCGTCGCGTACGCGCTGGCCATCGGTCCGCTGGCGCAGTTCTTCATCCCGCTCGTCGCGGTGCCCCCGGCCGCAGCCGACGCTCAAGACGAGTCGGCGGTCACTGCCGGTGACCCGTCGCGCGCCCCGGCCGCCTGAACGTTCACCGACCGTTCACGGACCGGCACGCCGCGCTGGTGGAAGTGGGCTCGTTGGAGGGTGGGTGTTCCCTTCCGCGTCGCTCGCCGTCATCATCACTGCATGGGGGAGAACGGTTGGCGCTGGAGCGACGCATGGATCTTCGTGTCGTTGGTCATCGCGAGCGGCGCCGGACGGCACCGACGGTCCGCGACCAGCCGCCGCCCGGAGGGCGTACGTCTGACCGACGTGCTGTCCACCGCCGACCACCTCAACCACGCGATTCCCGAACGACACGAGGTGGAGGCCGCGGTCCAGCGGCTGGTCGGCGCGGGCCTGGTCACCGTCGCCGACGGGTGGTTCCGCATCACCGCCGAGGGTGAGCAGCTCTGGCGCAGCCGGCCCCGGGCCGGCGTCGCCACGATGGTGGACACCGTGCAGGGGGTCCTGAGCCGCCGGCACGCGCCCGGCAGCGCCGACTGGATCCTGGAGGAGGCCGACCACGCGGCGGCCGTGCAGGAGTACGCGGTCCGCTCGATCCCCACGCCCCGCCGCTCCCCCGAGGGCCACTCCGGCGGCCACTGACCTCTGTCGTGGCGATGTTCAGCGCGGCAGATGTGGCCGGGGGTCAACGACAGCGGACCGGCACAGCGGGTAGCGGCAGGACCAGCAGGTGCGTGGGTGTGCCGTCGGGCATCGCCGAATCGCCGACCTGCCGCCAACCCGCGCGCTGGTAGATGGCGCGGGCCGGTGCGGCCGGGTTGGACGCGAGGGTCGCCCACCGCTCGACCCGCCCGTCGAGGATCCGGTTCATGAGTTGCGCGCCGATGCCCTCACCCCGCCGGCCGGGACGCACGATCCATTCCATGACCGCGAACTTGTCGACGGCGCGGAGATCGGCGGGCGGCTCGGCGGCGGCACGCGTCCACCAACGCCCGGCGGCCATCGTCGACCCGTACGCCGCACCGACCAGTTCGCCCGCGTCGTATGCCACCACGAGGGCGAAACCAGGGCGCCTCGTCTCACCAGGCAGGGCGGCGGCGAACGAGGCCACCTGATCCGGTCCCTCGACGTACGGCGGCTCCGCGTAGACGACCGCGTAGAGACCCACGAGCGCCGGGAGCACGGCCGTGGCCGATTCGCTGTCATGCATGGTGTATGTGACGGGCATGGCAGCAGAGCCTAGGCCCGGATCCGGTCGGCGAGATCAGTGAACGCGGTCCGGGATCGTTCCACTGCGGGTACCGCATCCGCGACCTGAGCGGCCACCGAGCGCAGCGAGTTGTTGTGCAGGTGGACCGGGAGCGCGTCAAGAGTTTCTGCCGCGTGCCGCAACCCGTCGGGAATGTACCCGCCCCGAATCAGCCGGGCAGCCTCATGCAGTTGCACCTGGGCACGTAGCCGCGCCTGCGATGCCGGATACAGGTGGAGGGCCAGATCCTGCGCGATCTCGGCGTCGGCCAGCCGGCCGGCGTGGGTGTACACCCACGACTCGGTGTGGTGGACCCGATGTTCCGGCCACCCCCACAGCGACTCCACGTCCCTCGCGGTCGCGGCCGGCAACCGCTGGGTGAGGTCGGCGAGTTGCCGCACCGTTGCCACCGCCTCCGTATGCCGCCCCGCCAACGACAGGGCTTGCGCCCGGCCGGCGAGCAGCCCGCAAGCCGCTGACGTGGCTTGCCGGCCCAGCAGCGGCACCACCTCGTCCGAGAGGGCGATGACTGTCGACGGTGGACGTCCGTCGTAGCAGCCGTTCACCACATCCCACGCCCGTACCAACACCTGGGTATCGGCGTCGCCGGATTCGTCGGCAACCCGATGGGCGGTCTGCCACCATCGACGACCCATTACGACCTGGCCCGACGCGACGAGGCTCAAAGCGACGATGACAGATAGTCGCGCGGCAGCCCGCAGGAGACCAGGGCGGCGCGCGCCGGCGTCAGCGGCGATCTGGTGCTGCAACACGGTCAGGTCAGCACTCAGATGGGCCATCATCGCGGGGCCGGGTTGCTGGTAGTAGCAGTGGCCGTAGTCGACCGCAATCTGCTCCCACTCGTCGTGCTCGGGGGTCACCGCGTCGCCGAGGCCGTGGCGAAGAGCTTCCAACCCCGCCAGGGGCGCGACGGCTGGGGCGGCGGCCAAGGCCGTCATGGCCCGCAGCATCGTGCGTCGGTGCAGGTCGGCGGTACCTGCCCGCTCCCTCCGGTACGCCTCGACGAGCGCGCCGTCGGCGTCCAATGCCCGGTCGCAGGCCGTGGCCAGCACTTCGGTGGGGCGGCGTGCACCGCGTTCCACCTGGGAGATGTGGCTGTACTGGAAATGGATGATGGCACCGAGCTGTCGCAGGGACAGTCCGGCGCTCTCTCGATGCTGCCTGAGCAACTTTCCGAAAGCGTCCATAGTCGGCTCCCAGCATGTGCAGGAGCGTGTGCACACCGCGCACGCCTGCCGTATGGGCAGCTTATCGGCCAGGCTCGACGTGTCACCCCCGCTGACAGAGACGCTTCCGGCGGGAGCGGCGGAACTGTCTCTGCCGTTCGGGTGGTACCCACATCTCTTGCCCTCGGAGCCGAGCATGAACGAAAGCTTTCAGGTGCCTGCGGGCACCCTGCTGCACCTGCTGGCATGGGAAATCAGCCCCAATCCCACTAACCGCGACGAACTGGTGTGGACGGTGGTGGTAGACAACCAACCGGTCGGCGGCATGGTGCGGCTGCGGGGACACACGTGTGCTGGCCCCGTACCGGACTGTGCGGGCGGGTGGTGCTTTGACGCACGGATTTCGGTCGCGGCGATCCGCGCGAACATGAGTGGAGCGCGGTGAGAGCGCCCGCCGCCGAGCAACTGGCCCGCTGGTGGCGGATTCTGGTCGAGCACGAGCCGCGACACGGGCGATGCCCGGTCTGCGGCACCCGTGCGCGGTGCTGGGCATGGGCGGGAGCATTCGCGGATCTGGTCGCGCACGACGCGTACCATCTGGGGCCGCCGTCACCCTGCGCCGACGGTCGGCGGTGACCGACGGTCACCGCCGTGGGGGCGGATACGGTCGCGAGCGTGATACCTGAGAGTCATCTTGATGCCTCTGAGGCATACCGCTCAACAGCACATCGACACCGCGGGGCAGCCGCAGCGGATCAGCGGCGTCGGTGTTCGAGTCGCGTGGGTCAGGGCCGCGGGCTGGCGTGCTTGACCTCGTCGATGAATGCCGTCCACGCCGCCACGGTCACGACCAGGGACGGGCCGCACGGGTCCTTGGAGTCACGGATGCCGACCGCGTGCGACGCCAGAGCAACTTCGACGCACTGCGCATTTTCGTTCAGGCTACGGCTGCTCTTGCGCCAGGTGGCGCTGGTCAAAAAGGCACGGTCCATCTGGTCCTCCTTCGCATGAGCTGCTAGCGCACCGGGTGGCCGCTGCGGCGCAGGGCGTCCTTGACCTCGCCCACCGTCAGCTCGCCGAAGTGGAAGACACTGGCCGCGAGGACCGCGTCGGCCCCGGCCCCGATCGCGGGCGGGAAGTGCGCCACCTCGCCGGCCCCTCCGCTGGCGACGACCGGCACGTCCACCACGGCCCGCACCGCGCCGATCAGTTCCAGGTCGAAGCCCGCCTTGGTGCCGTCGGCGTCCATCGAGTTGAGCAGGATCTCCCCCGCGCCCAGCTCGGCGACCCGCCGGGCCCAGTCCACCGCGTCGATGCCGGTGCCGCGCCGGCCACCGTGGGTGGTGACCTCGAACCCGCTGGGCGTGTCGCCCGTGGGCGCGCGGCGTACGTCGAGGGAGAGCACGAGCACCTGCCGGCCGAACCGGTCGGCGATCTCGGCGATCAGCTCCGGCCGCGCGATGGCGGCGGTGTTCACGCCGACCTTGTCGGCCCCGGCGCGCAGCAGCGTGTCGACGTCGCCGACCTGCCGGACCCCGCCGCCGACGGTCAGCGGGATGAAGACCGACTCGGCGGTGCGGCGTACCACGTCGAGCATGGTGCCCCGGTCACTCGACGACGCGGTGACGTCGAGGAAGGTCAGCTCGTCGGCGCCGGCCCGGTCGTACGCGGCGGCCAGCTCCACCGGGTCGCCGGCGTCGCGCAGGTCGAGGAAGTTGACCCCCTTGACCACCCGCCCGGCGTCCACGTCGAGACAGGGGATCACCCGTACCGCCACCGTCATGCCGTCAGCCTATCCTCCGCGCACGGCGCGGCGGCCGACCCGAGGGGGCCGACCGCCGTGCCGGACGTGCACGTCACACCCGGACGAGCATCTTGCCCAGGTTCTCGCCGCGCAGCAGGCCCAGGAACGCCGCCGGGGCGTTCTCGATGCCGTCGACGACGGTCTCGTCGTAGGAGAGTTTGCCCTCGCGCAGCCAGCCGGCGACGTCCTGGACGAACGTCGCGCGCACGTTGTTGTGGTCGTTGACCAGGAACCCGCGCAGGGTGAGCCGCTTGCCGATGACCAGCGCCAGGTTGCGCGGCGCGGCCGGCGGCTCGGTGGCGTTGTACTGGGCGATCATGCCGCAGATGGCGACCCGGCCGTGCAGGTTCAGGGCCGAGATCGCCGCCTCCAGGTGGTCGCCACCGACGTTGTCGAAGTAGACGTCGATGCCGTCCGGGGCGGCGGCGCGCAACGAGTCGCGGACCGGCCCGTCGTGGTAGTCGAACGCGGCGTCGAACCCGAGTGCCCGGAGCCGCTCGACCTTGGCGGCCGACCCGGCGCTGCCGATGACCCGGCCCGCGCCCTTGAGCTTGGCGATCTGACCCACCAGGCTGCCGACCGAGCCGGCCGCGGCGGAGACGAAGACCGTCTCGCCGGGCTTCATGGCGGCGACCTCCAACAGACCGGCGTACGCGGTGAGCCCGGGCATGCCGAGCACGCTCAGGTACGCGCTGGCCGGGGCGATGCTCGCGTCGACGGTACGGGCGCGACCGGCGTCGAGCAGCGCGTACTCCCGCCAGCCGAGCCCGTGCAGGACGGTCTCGCCCACGGCGATGTCGGGTGACTCGCTGGCCACCACCTCGCCGACGGCGGCCCCGTCCAGCGGGGCATCGAGCGCGAACGGCGGCACGTACGACTTGACGTCGTTCATCCGTCCCCGCATGTACGGGTCGACGGAGACGTACTGGTTGCGGACCACGATCTGGCCCGGTCCGGGCGTCGGGACGTCGGTCTCGACGAGCCGGAAGGTGTCCTCGGTGGGCCAGCCCTCGGGGCGGCGGGCCAGATGGATCTCGCGGTTGCTGGTCATCAGGGGGGCGTCCTCTCGTACGCGGGTGGGGTCCGGGGCCGCGACGGTCAGGCGGTCAGGGTCTCGCGGACGGTCAGCGCGACGTCGATGTTGCCGCGGGTGGCGTTCGAGTACGGGCAGACCTGGTGGGCCTGCTCGACGAGCTGCTCGGCGGTCTCCCGGGGGACGGCCGGCAGGTCCACGATGAGCTGGGCGGTGAGCCCGAAGCCACCGCTGCCGTTCGGGCCGATGCCGACCTCGGCGGAGACGACGGAGCCGGTCACGTCGGCCTTGGCGCGGCGGCCGACGATGCGCAGGGCGCTGTGGAAGCAGGCGGCGTAGCCGGCGGCGAAGAGCTGCTCGGGGTTGGTGGCGCCGCCCTCGCCACCCAGCTCCTTCGGCGACGCCAGGTCCATGGCGAAGGTGCCGTCGGAGGTCTCGACGTGGCCGTCCCGGCCGTCACCGGTGGCGGTCGCTGATGCGGTGTAGAGAACCTTCATGATGGTCACTGCTCCTTCTGTCGATGGACGGTCTCGGTGACCCGGGTGAGGGTGTCGCGCAACGCGACGAGCTCGTCGATGCCCAGGCCGGTGGCCTGGGCGATCCGCAGCGGAACGTCGGAGAGCCGCTCGCGCAACGCCCGACCCTGCTCGGTGAGGCTGACCTCGACCCGCCGCTCGTCGCGCGCCGCGCGTCGGCGCACCACCAGGCCCGCGCTCTCCAGCCGTTTGAGCAGCGGGGAGAGGGTGCCGGAGTCGAGTCGCAGCTCGGCGCCCAGCTCGGACACGGCGGGCGGGTCGTCGGGGCGTTCCCAGAGGACCAGCAGCACCAGGTACTGCGGGTAGGTCAGCCCGACCTCGTCGAGGATCGGCCGGTACACGTCGGTGAGGGCGCGCGACGCGGCGTAGAGCGCGAAGCACACCTGCCGGCGCAGCACCAGGTCATCGGTCACCGTTGAACCGTAGACCGCAATTAAGTTGTGCACAACCGATAGGTGCGGAGCGGGGCCGTGACGACCGCCACCGAAACGGTCAGCGGTCCCCTACGTACGCCTCCAACTCCACCTCGACCAGGTGCTCCGGATCGAGCAGACCGGCCACCACCACGAGCGTCGCCACCGGCCGCACCGCGCCGAAGACGGCGTTGTGCGCCCGACCCACCTCGTCGGCGTGCAGCCGGTCGGTCACGTACATCCGGGTCCGGATCACGTCACCCGGCTCCGCGCCCACCTCGGCGAGCGCGGCCAACCCGATCCGCAACGCCTGCGCGGTCTGCGCGGCGGCGTCCCCGACGTGCACCACCCGACCGTCCACGGTGGCCGTGCAGCCGGCCGTCAGGGCCAGGTCACCGGCGCGGACCACCCGCGAGTAGCCGTAGGTCTGTTCCCACGGGCCGCCCGAGCCCAGCCGGGTGACCGTCACGCCTCGGCCAGGGTGCGCAGCGCCTCGGCCACCGTGAACGCGCCCGCGTACAGCGCCTTGCCGGCGATCACGCCCTCCACACCCAGCGGCTCCAGCGTGGCCAGCGCCCGCAGGTCGTCCAGGGTGGACACGCCGCCGGAGGCGATCACCGGCCGGTCGGTACGGGCGCACACGTCCCGCAGCAGATCCAGGTTCGGCCCGCGCATCGTGCCGTCCTTGGTGATGTCGGTGACCACGTACCGCGTGGCCCCCGCCTTGTCCAGGCGCTCCAGCACCTCGTACAGGTCACCGCCGTCGCGGGTCCACCCCCGCGCGGACAGCGTCTGACCCCGGACGTCCAGCCCGATGGCGACCCGGTCGCCGTACTCACCCACCACCCGGTCGCACCACTGGGGGTTCTCCAGGGCTGCGGTACCGATGTTCACCCGGGCCGCCCCGGTGCCCAGCGCGGCGCGCAGCGACTCGTCGTCGCGGATCCCACCCGACAACTCCACCTGCACGTCCAACTGGCGCACCACCTCGGCGAGCAGGTGCGCGTTGGTGCCCCGACCGAATGCCGCGTCCAGGTCGACCAGGTGGATCCACTGGGCGCCGTCGCGCTGCCACGCCAGCGCCGCGTCCAGCGGGTCGCCGTAGACGCTCTCGCTGCCGGCGGCGCCCTGCACGAGCCGGACGGCCCGGCCGTCGGCGACGTCCACGGCGGGTAAAAGGGTCAGGCTCAACGTCTTCTCCTCGATCAGGTACGACGGTCCAGGGCGATCACCACGATCGCCGGCAGTACGAGCAGCAACAACACGATCAACGCGACACGAAGCGCCAGATCGTCGACGAACGTCCAGATCAGGATCATCGCCGCGCCGGTGAGCAGCACGATCGCCGCGCGCTCGCCCCGCGAGTGTCGGGCCAGCCGGCCCGAACGACCCCGCCGTACCTGCGGCGTCAACCGACGCAGAACCGCACGGCGGCGCTGCCGACGGGCCACCCGGCGCTGCCGGACCGCCCGCTCCCGCGCCAACTCCGCCTCACGTTCCGCCCGACGGCGGGCCCGTTCGCGACTCACCGCGACGCCCGTGGGGCGGACGCCGGGCGGTGTCGACGCTCAGTCACCGGAGGGCAGGGTGGCGAGCCAGTTGCGCAGCAGCGCGGCACCGGTGTCGGCGGACTTCTCCGGGTGGAACTGCGCCGCCGACAGCGGTCCACGCTCCACGGCCGCCACGAAGTCGGTGTCGTGGTGGGCCGTGGTCACCAGCGCGCCCGCGCCCGCCAACGCCGCCGGGTCGCCCATCGCGTACGAGTGCACGAAGTAGAAGCGGCTCTCGGCCGGCAACCCGGCGAACAGCACCGAACCCCGGGGCGCGCGGACCGTGTTCCAGCCCATGTGCGGCAGACGGTGCGCCGCCAACCGGGTCACCCCGCCGGGCAGCAGCCCGAGGCCCTTCGTCACGACCCCGTGCTCCTCGCCGTACTCGAAGAGCACCTGCATGCCCACGCAGATGCCGAGCACCGGCCGGCCCGCCGCCACCCGCTCCGCGATCACCGGGCCCGCGCCGAGCGCCTCGATACCCGCCATGCAGGCGGCGTACGCCCCGACGCCCGGCACCACGAGACCGTCCGCGGCGGCCGCCGCGACCAGGTCGTCGGTCACCCGGACGGTCGCGCCGGCCGCTTCGAGGGCCCGCTCCGCCGAGCGCAGGTTGCCCGAGCCGTAGTCGAGCACCACCACGTCGGCGGTCACGACCCCGACTCCGGGATCAGCCGCAGCACCCCGGCGGCCGTGGCGAGCAGCGCCAGCAGCGCGGTCACCACGACCGCGCCACGCGGAGCGCCCTGCCGGTGCAGCGACCACGCCCCACCCACCAGCACCCCGGCGAGGATCAGCAACAGAGTCGGCAACGCGGCACCCATCAGAGAGCACCCTTCGTGCTCGGGATCGCGCCCGCCGCGCGCGGGTCGATCGCCGTGGCCTCGCGCAGCGCCCGGGAGACCGCCTTGAACTGGGCCTCCACCACGTGGTGCGCGTCCGGGTGCCCACCGGGACGCGCCGCCCGCAGCACGTCGACGTGCAGGGTCACCCGGGCCGCCTGGCCGAACGACTCCCAGATGTGCCGGGTCATGCTCGTCGCGTAGACCGGCCCGATGTACGGCGCGAGCAGCGGCTCGTCGTGCACCACGTACGGGCGGCCGGACAGGTCCACCGCGGCCCGGACCAGCACCTCGTCCATCGGGACGGTCGCCGACCCGTACCGCCGGATGCCGGCCTTGTCGCCCAGCGCCTGGTCGAACGCGGCGCCCAGCGCGAGGGCCGTGTCCTCCATGGTGTGGTGCGCGTCGATCTCCAGGTCACCCACCGTGCGGACGGTCAGGTCGTAGCCGCCGTGCCGGGCGATCTGGTGGAGCATGTGGTCGTAGAAGCCCACGCCGGTGCTGATCTCGGCGGCGCCGGTGCCGTCGAGGTCGATCTCGACGAGGACCTTGGTCTCCTTGGTGATCCGCTCCACCCGGGCGGTCCGGCTCATTGCTTACCTTTCGGTCGCGACTGCGGGGCTCGCAAGCTCACTCCTCGCGCACCCATTGCACAGTCTCCATAGCAGTCAGAAAAGCGTCAGTCTCGGCGGGCGTGCCGGCGGTCACCCGTAGCCAGCCGGGCAGGCCGACGTCACGGACCAGCACCCCCTGCTCCAGCAGGGCGTGCCAGACGGTGGCCTGGTCGCCGCCGACCTCGAACAGCACGAAGTTGGCGTCACTGTCGGCCACCCGCAGCCCGCGAGCGCGCAGCGTCGCCACGATCCGGTCCCGCTGTGCCATCACGGCGGCCACCGTACCGAGCAGCGCGTCGCGGTGGGTCAGCGCCGCGCGGGCGGCGGCCTGGGTCAGCGCGGACAGGTGGTAGGGCAGGCGGACGAGCTGCACCGCCTCCACCACGGCCGGGTCGGCGGCCAGGTATCCCAGCCGGCCCCCGGCGAAGCCGAAGGCCTTGCTCATCGTGCGGGTCACCACGAGCCGCGGGTGGCCGGGCAGCACCGCGAGGGCGCTGACCGTGCCGGGCCGGGCGAACTCGGCGTACGCCTCGTCGACGACCACCATGCCGGGGGCGACGTCGAGCACGGCGGCGACGACCGCCGGGTCGAGGGCGGTGCCGGTCGGGTTGTTGGGTGAGCAGAGGAAGACCACGTCGGGTCGGTGCTCGCGGATCTGGCCGACCGCCTCGTCGGCGGTCAGCCCGAAGTCGACGCCGCGCCGCGCCGGCACCCACCGGGTGCCGGTGCCGAGGGCCAGCAGCGGGTGCATCGAGTACGACGGGACGAAGCCCAGCGCGCTGCGCCCCGGCCCACCGAACGCCTGCAGGAGCTGCTGCTGGATCTCGTTGGAGCCGTTCGCCGCCCAGACCTGCTCGACGGTGAGCCCGTGCCCCAGATATGCGGCCAGGTCGGCGCGAAGCGCCACCGCGTCCCGGTCCGGGTAGCGGTTCAGGTCCCGCAGCTCGGCGGCGAGCGCCTTGCCGATCGCGTCCACCACCGACTCGGGCACCGGGTAGGAGTTCTCGTTGGTGTTGAGCCGCACCGCCACGTCGAGCTGGGGCGCCCCGTACGGCGACAGGCCCCGCAGGTCGTCGCGGATCGGCAGATCGTCGAGGCCGCTCACGCCGACTCCTTGAGAAACCGGGCCTGGACGGCCTGGCCGTGCGCCGGCAGGTCCTCCACGGTCGCCAGGGTCACCACGTGCGGCGCCACGTCACGCAGCGCGGCCTCGGTGTACTCGATCAGGTGCACCCCGCGCAGGAAGGACTGCACCGACAGCCCCGAGGAGTGCCGGGCGCAGCCGCCGGTGGGCAGCACGTGGTTGGAACCGGCGCAGTAGTCGCCGAGCGACACCGGCGACCAGGCGCCCACGAAGATCGCCCCGGCGTTGCGGACGCGTAGCGCCCACTCCCGCGCGTCGACCGTCTGGATCTCCAGGTGCTCGGCCGCGTACGCGTCGACCACCCGCAGCCCGGCCTCGAGGTCGTCGACCAGGACCACGCCGCTCTGCTCGCCGGTCAACGCCGTGGTCACCCGCTCGGCGTGCTTGGTGGCCGGCACCTGCCGGGCCAGCTCGGCCTCGACCGCGTCGACCAGCGCCAGCGACGGGGTGACGAGCACGCTCGCCGCGAGCGGGTCGTGCTCGGCCTGGCTGATCAGGTCGGCGGCGACGTGCGCCGGGTCGGCGGTGTCGTCGGCCAGGATGGCGATCTCGGTCGGACCGGCCTCGGCGTCGATGCCGACCACACCGCGCAGCAGCCGCTTGGCGGCCGTCACCCAGATGTTGCCCGGGCCGGTGACCAGGTCGACGGGCTCGCAGCGCAGCTCACCGGCCGGGTCGACGGCGGAGCCGTACGCCAGCATCGCGACCGCCTGGGCGCCGCCGACCGCGTACACCTCGTCGACGCCGAGCAGCGCGCACGCGGCGAGAACCCGGGCGTCGGGCAGGCCGCCGTTGTCCTTCTGCGGCGGGCTGACCACCACCAGCGAACGCACTCCGGCCGCCTGGGCCGGCACCACGTTCATCACCACCGTCGACGGGTACATGGCCAGGCCGCCGGGGACGTAGAGGCCGACGCGGTCGACGGGCAGCCACCGTTCGGTGACCGTGCCGCCGGGCACCACCTGGGTGACGTGGTCGGTACGCCGCTGGTCGGCGTGCACCCGGCGGGCCCGACTGATCGACTCCAGCAGCGCCTCGCGCACCGCCGGGTCGAGCACCCCCTCGGCCTCGGCGATCGCCTCGACGGGCACCCGCAGCACCTCCGGCGAGATGCCGTCGAACCGCTCGCTGGCCTCCCGGATCGCCGGGTACCCATGCTCGCGGACCGCCTCCACCAGCGGGCGGATCCGCTCGACGGCAACGGACACGTCGAGCTGGGCACGGGGCAGCAGGCGGCGCGGGTCACCGAGACCGTCGCGCAGGTCGATCCGATTCAGCACCCTTGCGAGTCTAGGCGGCCCGTCCGTCGCCCACCCGAGCCGTCCGGTCGGCGGGACGGTGAGCCGGGCCACGCCGTCGCGGACGGGATTGGTTAGGCTCGACGGCGTGACCGCACGGCTGCCGGTGTTCCCGCTCGCAACGGTGCTCTTTCCCGGGTTGGTGCTGCCACTGCACATCTTCGAGGAGCGCTACCGGGCCCTGGTCCGGCATCTCGTCGACCTGCCCGAGGGCGCGCCGCGCGAGTTCGGCGTGGTCGCCATCCAGGCCGGCTGGGAGGTGGCCCCCACCGGGCCCGGCGCTCGCGCCGGCAACGGGGTCGGCGACGTCACCCTGCACGAGGTGGGCTGCACCGCCGAGTTGCGCCAGGTCACCGAGCTGGCCGACGGCGGCTTCGACATCGTCACGGTCGGCCGACGTCGATTCCGGATCGCCGACGTCGACGACGCCACCGCGCCGTACCTGACGGCCGCCGTGGAGTGGCTGCCCGAGGCCAGCGGGCCGGACGAGGTCGCCGACCTGCTGGCCGCCCGCGTGATCGCGGTGTTCCGGCAGTACCTGAGCCTGATCCGGCCCGACCCGGAGGAGATCTCCGAGCAGCTTCCGGAGGATCCGACGGTGTTGTCGCACCTGGTGGCGGCCACCGCCGCCCTGACCGTCGACGACCGGCAGCGGCTGCTCGCCATCGACGACACCGCCGCCCGGCTGCGCGCCGAGCTGCGGCTGCTCAACCGCGAGGCGGCTCTGCTGCGCCAGGTGCGGGCGGTTCCGGTGCCGTTGTCGGAGCTGGCGTCCCCGCCGACACCCAACTGAACGACGCCGGGTCGGGCTCCGGGCGCAGCGACGGCCACCGCGACCAGCCGGCCAGCAGGGTGTACGTGACGGCGGCACCGAAGGCCGGCAGCAGCAGGTTGCCGTGCGGCACCGGCAGCACGTGCCCGAGCCAGTCGATCCCGCCGGCCCGCAGGTCGGCGGGTTTGGTGAAGGCCTGCCCCGCCGGGGCGCTCTGCAACAGCCGGTCGAACGTCGCCAGCCCGACCCGACGCCCCACCTGCCAGGCCACCGGGGCCGCGGCGAGCGCGCCCAGCACCGCGCCGAGCAGTCCGACGGGGCCGCGTCGCCGACGCAGCAGGAACCACAGGGCCAGCGCGGCGAGCACGCCGAACGCCAGCCCGAGCAGGCTGAACCAGCCGTCGGCGGCGATCGGCTGCTCCGGCTGGGGCTCGGCGTAGATCGCCCCCTCGGCGGTCTTGAGCACCGGGGTGTCCGGCGCGAACGCCGCCCAGAGCAGCCCGAGCGGTGCGCCCAGCACGGCCAGGGCGAGCGCCGCGCCGAGCACCGTCGCCACCGTCCGCAACGGCCGGCGCGGCTCGTCGGGGGTCAGCTCCGCCCCGCTCGGGTACGCCGTCACGGCGGCACTCCCGTCGGGAACCGACCCGAACGGCGGCCCGGCGGACTCGCTGGGCGCACCCGTCCACCCGGGCGCGCTCGACGCACTCGGCGCGGCCGGCGCGGCCGAGCCGGACGCGGTCGACTCGTTCGTCGCGGACGGCGGCGGCACCGCCGACCCGGTGGGCGGGGCGGACTCGCTCGGCGGCGGCACGGCCGCCGGTCGGGGTGGCGCGGGGCGGTCGTCGGAGATGTCCGCGTGCCGCTCAGGGTCGGGGTTGTCCGGGCTCACCCGATGATCCTCTCAGGCCCCGCCACGGACCGGGGCGCCGGTGGCGGCGAACCAACTCACCGGGCGAACGGCTCCGCCATGGCCGCGGCGGCGCGCAGCCACGCCTGGCGGGTCTCCGGCTGGAGCTGGTGGTACTCGATCGACGAGCCGGTCTCCAACGCCGGGTCGTACGGCACCACGGCCACCGCGCGGGTACGCGTGGCGAAGTGCCGTTCCAGGTCGTCCTGTAGTGCCGAGCGGCCGGCAGTAGGGCAGGAGATGAGGGTGATCGCGTTGTCGGCCAGCTCGCCCATCCCCTCCTCGTGCAACAGGTCGAGCATCCAGTCGGCGCTGAACGCCGCGTCCTCGCGGGGCACGGTGGTGACCACCAGTTGGTCGGCGGCGTGCATCACGGTGCGCCAGTTGGGGCTCTCCACGTTGTTGCCGGTGTCCACGCAGATCACGTCGTGCGTACGCCGTAGCAGCTCGAGCACCCGCTTGACGGTGAACTGGTCGAGCCGCTGGGCGAAACGGGGGCTCTCCTCGCCGGCCAGCACGTCGTACGAGCCGTCGGAGGCGTGCCGCAGGTAGTCGTCCAGCCGCTCCAGCAGCGTCGCGCCCTCCAGGATCTCGATCTGGGCGAGGTCGCTGACCAGGTGTCGGATGGTGCGGGCGTGCCGGGCGCTGCCGGCTCGCAACCCGAGGGTGCCCCGCAGTTCGTTGTCGTCCCAGGCCAGTACGCCCCGCCCCCGCACGCTGCCGACGGTGGCGGCGGCGAGCACGGTGGCGGTGGTCTTGTGCACCCCGCCCTTGGGGTTGGCGAACGCGAACACCCGGGGTGTGCCCAGTTCTCGGCGGAGCACCCCGGTGGCGCGCTCGGTCTCCTGGTCGACGCCCTGCGGGCGCCACTCGACGCGGGCCGGGTAGCCGCGCTCGGCGAGGGCCGAGCCGGGCGGGGTGACCACCGCGACCGGTGGCGGCGCGACCGGCGGGGCGGGTGGTGGAACGACCGGCGGTGGCGCGATGGCAGGGGCGGGTGTCACCGGCGGCGGGGGCGCCGGGTAGCCGGTCTCCGGCTGGTAACCGGTCTCCAGCAGCGCGTACCGGGATTCGCCGACGGGATTGCCCGGCCGGTAGCCGTTGTCCAGGATGGCGTAGCGCGACTCCGGCTCGGCGCGGCGCGGCGGCTCGGGCTCGGCCGGGTAACCCGGCTCGGCCCGGTACGTCGGCTCGGCCCGGTAGCCGGGCTCGGCGCGGTACGTCGGCTCGGAGCGGTACGTCGGCTCGGCGCGGTAGTCCGGCTCGGACCGGTACCCGGGTTCCGCGCGGTACGCGGGCTCGGCACGGTAGTCCGGCTCGGACCGGTACGCCGGCTCGGCACGGTAGTCCGGCTCCGAGCGGTACGCCGGTTCGGCACGGTAGTCCGGCTCCGAGCCGTATCCCGGTTCGGCACGGTAGGCGGGGTCGACCCGGTACGTCCCCTCGGCCCGGTAACCGGGCTCCTGGCCGTACGACAGATCGGCCGGATGCCCGATGGCCGACGCGCGCCCCGCGTAGCCGTTGGGGGCCGCGCGTCGCGGCAGTGGGTCCGGGGCCGCCTCGTCGGCACGGCGCTCGGGCTCGGGCTGCTCCGCCGCCCGACCGCCCAGCCGGGCACGGTCGAGCAACGCCCGCCACCTCGGCGCTGGTTCGGCCGGCCGGCCCCAGCCGGTCTCACTGCCCTCCACGGCCCGCCCTCCCAGCGCCATCGATCTCTGCCTGACAGGCTACGAACCAAACCCTATTCGGACCACTCCTGCGGACGCACGCCGCCCGGCGTAGATCACGGCGGGGAGGTTGCCAGCAACCCGGTATCCGTCGCGTCCGGGGAGGTGGTGAGTGCCGGCGGGGCCGGCTCGGTGGACTGCGCCGGGGTCGGCTCGGGTGACGCAATCGTTACGAGCGGTGCGGGTTCCGACGATTCGCCCATCGGCACCGGCGGCCTCGGCGTGCTCGACGTCGACCCGTCGCTCGGGCGCGGCGTCGGCGTCGGACTCGGCCCGGTGTCGACCGGCGGCCGGACCACGTCGCTCTGCTCCGGCAGTGGCGGCGTGAAGACCGTACGGTCGAGCCGGTGCACCTCGGGTGCCGGATCGACGGCCCGCACGTCCGGGTGGGCGGCCACCCGGCGCAGCGCCTCCGGCGCGGCGCGCACCACCGCCGCGTACACGCAGGCGCACCCGGCCCGGTACGCCCGCGCCTCGGCGCTCGCCACGTCGGCACCGACGACGTACCGCTCGCGCAGCTCGCGCTCGGCGACGCCGTCGCCGCTCACCGCAGCGGCCCGTGCCCGGTAGTCGGCGGCCTCGCCGTCCTTGCGGGCGGCCACGCGTTCCATCTGCGCGACCACGTCGTCGGGCACCCGCAGGGCGGGCATCCGGACGATCTCGGTCTGCCGACCCGGCAGTGGCACCCGCCCGAAGACCGTCGAGACCGGGACGTCGCCGAGCACCGTCGCCAGTCGCTGCGGTGGCACGTACGCGTCGAGCGTCACCAGCGCGTACGTGCCGTCCACGGCGGCCGGAGCGGTCGGGCCCAACGCGGCCAGGTCGGCCGCGGCGGAGCTGAGGTAGCCCGGCACGGAGTCGCCGTCGGCCACCCCGACGCGGGTCACCTCGCCCACCGTCGGGTCGCTGACCGGTGCGTCGTCGACGGCCCAGACCGCGGTGCCCAGCACCGCCGCCGCCGAGAGCACGGCGACCCAGGAGAGCACGCCGGACCGCGTCGGACGATCACCGAGACGGACCACCGCCCGGGTCAACGGCGGCAGCAGCCGTTGGTCCAGCTGCCGCAGCAGGTCGCCGGCGCGCACGGGCGAAATCCCCTCGTCGGATCGATGTCGGGTGGTCGCCGCTCAGTCACGCAGGATCTCAAGCGCACGTTCCAGATCGTCAGGGTAGTCGCTGACGAACCGGACCTCGTCCCCCGAACGGGGATGCAAGAAGCTCAGTTCGCGGGCGTGCAGCCACTGACGGGCCAGGCCGAGACGGGCCGAGAGGGTGGGGTCGGCGCCGTACGTGAGGTCACCGACGCAGGGGTGTCGCAGGGTGGAGAAGTGCACCCGGATCTGGTGGGTCCGGCCGGTCTCCAACCGGACGTCGACCAGGCTGGCGGCCGGGAACGCCTCGAGGGTGTCGTAGTGGGTGATGCTCGGCTTGCCGCCGGACACCACGGCCCAGCGGTAGTCGTGGGTCGGGTGCCGGTCGATCGGCGCGTCGACGGTGCCGCGCAGCGGGTCCAGGTGGCCCTGCACCACGGCGTGGTAGCCCTTGTCGACCTCGCGGTACTTGAAGGCCCGCTTCAACGCGGTGTACGCCTGCTCGCTCTTGGCCACCACCATGATGCCGGTGGTGCCCACGTCGAGGCGGTGCACCACGCCCTGACGCTCGGCGGCGCCGCTGGTGGAGATGCGGTGGCCGATCGCGGCGAGCGCGCCGATCACCGTCGGGCCGGTCCATCCCGGGCTGGGATGCGCGGCCACCCCGACGGGCTTGTCCACCACGACGATGTCGTCGTCGGCGTAGACGACGCGCAGGCCCGGTACCGCCTGCGGCACCACGGTCGGCGGCGCGACCGGCGCGGGCAGCGTGACGTCCAGCCAGGAGCCGGCCTTGACCTTGTGGGAGTTGGGGCGGGCGGCGCCGTCCACGAGGGCGTCGCCCGCGTCGACGAGGGCGGCCGCGGCCGTCCGGGAGAGACCGAACAGCCGGGACACCGCCTGGTCCAGGCGCATGCCGTCGAGACCGTCGGGTACGGGCAGGGAACGGTGGTCGCCGCCGGCGGCGAAGGCGGAGGTCATGCCCGCTCCCGCTGTTCGGCGTCGGCGGTGGCGTTCGCGTCGCCGCTGGCGCCGTCACCACCGGCCCGCCGGCCGTCGCGCTGCCGACCGGTCAGCTCCAGCAGTACGGCCAGCACCACGCCACAGACGAGCGAGCTGTCCGCCAGGTTGAACACCGGGAAGTACTCGCCGTACGGCCCGAAGACGCTGATCATGTCGACCACGTGCCCGTGGAAGGGCGCGGGCGCCCGGAAGATCCGGTCCATGAGGTTGCCCAGCGCGCCGCCGAGCACCAGGCCGAGGGAGATCGCCCACGGCAGCGAGCGCAGCCGCAGCGCCATCCAGACGATCCAGCCGACCACACCGATGGTGATCAGCGGGAACACCCAGGTGTAGTTCGCCCCGATGCTCCACGCGGCGCCGCTGTTGCGGGTCAGGCTCAGGTAGACCAGCCCGCCCAGGATCCGGACCGGCTCGCGGTCGGTGAGGCCCGCCAGTGCGAGGTGCTTGGTCACCAGGTCGGCCAGCAGGGCCACCAGGGCCACTCCGGCGAGGATCGCGACAGCCCGGGGGCGGGCTTTGCCGCCGCCCGGGTCGGTGCGGCCGGGTTCGGCGGGCGGTGCTGCGGTCATGCGCTCCCCATCGAGGTGTCTCGGCGGTGATCGCTCACCGTCTCGTCGCAGACGGGGACCGGGCCTTCAGCGCCGCTCCTCCAACTGCTTGCACGTCACACACAGGGTGGCCGACGGGAAGGCGGCGAGGCGCTCCACCGGGATCGGGTTGCCGCACCGCTCGCACCAGCCGTAACCACCCTCGTCGAGGCGCTCCAGGGCGCGCTCGACCTGCGTGATCCGTTCCAGAATGCTGTTGGCGAGAGAGATCTCCTGCTCCCGCTCGAAGGTCTTGGTGCCGGTGTCGGCCTGGTCGTCCCCGGCCGAGTCCGTCAACCGCTCGCGCTGCAGCTCGGTGATCTCGCTCAGCGTCTGATCGTACTCGGCGCGAAGCTCGTCCCGCCGCGCCGCCAGCGCCGCCCGGATCTTCTCGGTCTCCGCCGCGCTGCGGGTGGCCTTGGCCACCGGCTTGCGGCCGGCGGTCCTGGTGTCGGCTGGCTTCGCCATGGGTCGCTCCCTCGGCCGGGGAGCCGCGCGGTCGCGGCACCTGGTCAGGGGGCGCCGACGAAGGCGTCCCCTGAGTACGAAAAGGGGCGCACGGCGACAATGGCCGCGCACTCCCGAGGTTGGCAAGAATACGGAACGTACAGGCGTCCGACAACGTGGCGCACCGTCGCACCGCTCAACCGCCCCGAGCCCTGCCTAACTGGGGCAAAGGGAACGCTAGCAGATCAACCGACCGCTTCATCTCCGTACTCGCCAAACCATCGGGCCAGCCGACCCCGTCGGCTGACGGCCCGCAGCCGCCGTTCGGCGGCGTCGCGTACCCCACCGGTGGCAACGATCAACAGGCTGTCGCCGGTCTTCAGCCGGGTGTCCGGGCCGGGCACGAAACCCACCCCGTCGCGCAGCACCAGGGTCACCGAGGCGCCCAGCGGCAGCCGCAGCTCGTCGACGTGCACGCCGGCCAGCCGGGAGCCCGGCGGCACCTCCAGTTGCAACAGGTCGGCGCGCATCCGCTCGAGCGGCGCCGTCTCCACGTGGATCTCGGCGGCCTCCGCCGGCGCGGTGGTCCCCAGCCGACGGGCGAACGGACCGAGCGTGCTCGTCTGCACCAGCGTGAAGATCACCACCAGCACGAAGACCGCGTCGAAGAGGCGTTCCGCGCCCGGCACGTGTTGCGAGAGCGGGATGGTGGCCAGCACGATCGGCACCGCCCCGCGCAGCCCGGCCCAGGACAGGAACGCCTGCTCCCGCAGGCCCACCCGGAACGGCAACGCCGAGACCGCCACCGACAGCGGCCGGGCCAGCAGCACCAGCGCCAGACCGGCGACCACCGCCGGCAGCACCGCGGCGTCCAACCGGCCGGGCGCGGCCAGCAGGCCGAGCAGCACGAACAGGCCGATCTGCGCGAGCCAGGCCAGCCCGTCGGCGAAGCCGAGGATCGCCTGTCGGTGCGGCAGGCGGGCGTTGCCCAGCAGCACCCCCGCCACGTAGACGGCGAGGAAGCCCGAGGCGTGCAGCACGGCGCCGGCGGCGTACGCCAGGACGGTGATCCCCACCGCCGCGATCGGGTACAGGCCGGCCGAGGGCAGCGCCGCCCGGCGCAGCGCCCAGGTGCCGCCGAGGCCCACACCCACGCCCACCGCCGCGCCGACGCCCAGCTCGTAACAGAGCAACGCGACCTCGTACCACCACGGATGCGACAGGCCCCGGTGCGACAGCAGCACCACCAGCAGCACCACCGGGGCATCGTTCATGCCCGACTCGGCCTCCAGGGTGGCCACCAGCCGCGGTGGCAACCGCAGCCGCCGCAGGGTGGCGAACACCGCCGCCGCGTCGGTGGAGGAGAGCACCGCGCCGTAGAGCAGCGCCAACCGCCAGTCCAGACCCAACAGCAGGTGTACGGCGACGCCGACCACCACGATGCTCACGACCACGCCGACCGTGGAGAGCGCCGACGCCAACGCGAGCACCGGACGCAGCGTGCTCCACCGCGCGGTGAGGCCGCCCTCGGCGATGATCACGATCAGCGCGCAGAAGCCGAGGGTCCGGGTCAGGTCGACGTCGTCGAAGCGGATACCGAGCCCGGCCTCGCCGATGGCCACGCCGAGCGCCAGGTAGACCAACAGGCTGGGCACCCCGAGGCGGGTCGAGAGCCGGACCGCGCCAACCGCCACCAGCAGCACGGCCGCGCCCAGCAACAGCGCGATGTCCAGCCCGGGCGTCACGGTCGCCGGGCCCGGGCGGTCCTCACCCCGCGGCTCCGTCGCGCAGTCGGCGCAGCACGTCGGGCAGCTCGGGGGTGGGCCGGTCGACGAGGAAGAGCTTGTCCCGGCTGGTCGCGCCGGTCCGCAGCGACACCGCCGCCGGCCGGACGCCCAGCGCGGCGGCGAGGGCGCGGCGGGCCGCCTCGGTCGCCCGACCGTCCACCGCCGGGGCGTGGACGGCGATCACCAGGGAGGGGCCGTGCGGGCCGTCGAAGCGACCGCCGACGGCGTCGCGGGAGGCGCCCGGCTTCACGCGTACCGCCACGGTGAGCGCGTCCTGCGGGGGCACCGGCACCGCTTTCAGAACGGCCGGGCGTCGATGAGCAGGGCGGTGGCCGGCGCGCACGCCGCGCACGGCGTGAAGCCGAGCTCGACGGCCTCGGCGACGGGGAGCGTCTCGGGGGTCCGGCCGATCAGGTGCGGGCACGCGGCCAGGTGGTAGCGGGGCCGTCCGTCCACCACCTCGACGGAGTCGGGCAGCCGGGAGATCCGGGCCGCCTCGGCGGGGGTGACCGGTTGCTCCGCGGGCTCATCGGCCAACGGGTCGTCGGCCAGCGGGTCGGCAGCCCCGGTGTCGGCCCGGTACGCCTCGTCGACACGGGCCACGAACGGTGACGCCGGACTGACGGGCGAGGTGCGTGCACCGCCGTCGGCCGCCGGGGCGGGCTCGTACGGCGAGGCCACGTCGTACGCCGGCTCGGGGTCGGACGGCGGCTCGGGTGGTTGCCGCCACCCGGTGCCGCCGTCGCCGACCGTCGAAGGTACGTGCTGGACCGGCACATCCGGCTCGGCCAGCGGTGGCCCGTACGCGGCACCCGGCTCGGCCCGGCTGGCCGTGCGGAATGCCCCGCGGTCTCGCGGGCCGACCCGGCCGGGGTCCGCCGAGGCGCGGTTGGCGGCTGCCTGGCGGGCGCCCACCACCAACGCCACGGCGGCCAGCAGGCTGGCCGCGATGGAGATGGTCAACAGAGTGCTGGAGCCACCGGCCAGGCCGAACACCAGCAGCACCACGGCGACGAGAATGAGCAGGAGACTCGCGACTATCACGGCTCACCCCTGCCGCGTCGTACCGTCCAGGCGGGGCCGGCGACCGTCACCATCTGCGGAGAACGATCGCCGGCCGGTGCTCAGCGTCCGGCTTCGAGGGCGCCGGAGCGCCCGCCGCCGTACGAACCGGCGAGGCCCGCCGCGGCCAGCCCGTTGCCGCCGGCGACCCGGCCTGCCTCGGAGCGGGTCATCTCGGCTTCGAGGCCCTGGCCGCGACCGTCGAGGTCCCGCAGCTGGCTCTCCAGGTACGCCTTGAGCCGGGTGCGGTACTCGCGCTCGAACTGCTTGAGCTCCTCGATGTGCTTCTGCAGGGCCGTGCGCTTGGCGTCCAGGCCGCCCATGGCCTCCTGGTGCCGCTGGCGGGCGTCCCGCTCCAGGGCGTCGGCCTTCGCGCGAGCCTCGCGGGTCACCTCCTCGGCCTTGCTCCGCGCCTCGGACAGCAGCGAGTCGGCCTCGCGGCGCGCGTCGGACACGTGGTCGTCGGCGGTGCGCTGGGCCATCATCAGCACCCGCAGCGCCTGCTGCTCACCGTCACCGGTGACGCCGGCCGGGCCGCCGGTCGCGCGGACCTGCTCCAGCTCGGCCTGCATGGCGCGGGCGGCCTGCTCGGCGGCGGACTTGTCGCGCTGGACCCGGTCGAGCTGGGCCTTGACGTCGTTGAGCTCCGCCGCCAGTCGGGCGTCGCCGCCGGGGCCGGCGGGGGCACCGCCACGGCCGCCGCGCTCCACCTGGGCGCGCAGCTCGTTGTTCTCCTCGATGAGACGGGCGAGCTCGCGCTCGACCTCGTCCAGGAAGGCGTCGACCTCCTCCTCGTCATACCCCCGCTTGCCGATCGGCGGCTTTTTGAAGGCGACGTTGTGTACGTCGGCCGGGGTCAGCGGCATCGAAACTCCTCGGGTCAGTTGCGGCCGCGAAAGCGCGTCGGTCATCAGGCAGATGCCCTGATCGACGGCCCTAACACGAACTCCATCAGCACGAACAGGATAACCAGGAGCACAAGGGAGGCCAGGTCGATGCTCACGGTACCAATTCGCAGCGGAGGGATCACACGCCTCAACGCGTTGAGAGGGGGATCAGTGACGCTCCACACGGATTCCAGTCCTGCCGCCGCTCCACGCCCCGGCTGCCACCGGCGGCCGTACTGCAGGACGGCGCTCAACACGAACCGGGACAGAAGAAGAAGCAGGAAGACATAAAGGACCAGGTACAACACTTGCAGCAAGATCGACAACACGGTCAGCGACGTCCCTCGGGTCGGGCGGGGTCAACTCAGGCTGAAAAAACCGCCCTCAGCGATCTTGGCCTTGTCCTCAGCGGTGACCTGGACATTGGCCGGTGAGAGCAGGAACACCCGATTGGTCACGCGCTCGATCGTACCGCGCAGCCCGAACGCCAGGCCGGCCGCGAAGTCAACCAGACGGCGGGCGTCGGCCTCGTCCATCTCGGTGAGGTTGATGATCACCGGTACGCCGTCGCGGAAGTGCTCACCGATGGTGCGCGCCTCCCGGTAGGTGGTCGGGTGCAGGGTGGTGATCTGGTAGCGCTGCTCCTCCTCGGGCACGACCACGCGCTCCCGCGTCACGGCCTGCGGCGCGAGGGCCAGATTGTCGCGGGTGTGGTAGGTCAGCGCGCCCGACGTCTCGCTCGCCGAGGACCGCGTGATCGACCGTACGCTGGAGCGCTCGGCCCGCTCGGCCCGCTCGGAGCGCTCAGCCCGCTCGGCCCGCTCAGCCCGGTCGGAGTCGCCGCGGTCGGAGTCGGCGAGCCGCCCGGCCGACCGCTCGGAGAGCCGGCCCCGCTCACCCACGCGCGCCCGAGGAGCCGGCGGCTCCTCGGTGTCGTCGTCGTCCTCGTCGGCGAACTCCTCGGCGTACCGGCTCTGCCGGTAGCGCGAGTCACGGTAACCACCCTTGTCGTAGTCACCGTCGTCGTAGGCCCGCTCGTCGTCTTCCTCGACGAGACCGAGCCAGACCCCCGCCTTGCGCAGTGCACCCATCCCGCGCCCTTCCGTCCGCCGTGCGGCACTCGCCCCCGTGCCATGTCGCCCGTCGCGAGTGGACAACCATGCCCATCGGACCAGGACGGCAATCCCGTGACATGCGATTCGCGTCGCGTGTCACGACCCCCACAGGATCGGCCGTCCCTGAAACAACACTGATGTAATTTGCCTGTCTCGCGGTCAGGCTACCGCAGCGTGGGACGCATTCCGAGCAACGCGCTACCGACGCGGACATGTGTCGCGCCGTAACGGATCGCGATTTCCAGGTCGCCGCTCATCCCGGCCGACAACGCTGTCGCTCCCGGATGGACCGATCGGAACGCCTCGGCGATCTCGGCCAACCGGGCGAACGCGCGGTCCGGCGGCCAGCCCAACGGCGCGACCGCCATGAGGCCGGCCAGGCGCAGCGCCGACGACTCGGCGACCGCCGCGGCGACCCTGTCCAGGCCGGACTCCGGGTCGGCCGACCCGGGCAGAGCGCCGCCCCGCGCCGGGTCGCCGTCGATGCTCACCTGCACCAGGGCGTCCAGCGGCCGTTCCCGCTGCGCCGCCGCGCCGTCCAGAGCCCGCGCCAGCCGTACGCTGTTCACCGAGTGCACGACGTCGGCGTAACGGACCACCGAACGGGCCTTGTTGCGCTGCAACTGCCCGATGAAGTGCCAGCGTGGACGTACCCCGGCGGCGGCCACCTCGGCTGCCTTGCCGGCGGCCTCCTGGTCGCGGTTCTCCCCCATGTCGGTCACCCCGAGCCCGGCCAACGCCACCACGTCCCCGGCCGGGTACGTCTTGGTCACGGCGATCATGGTGATGTCGGCGGGGTCCCGGGCCGCCTGGGCGCAGGCATCGGCGATCCGGGCCCGTACCGTCGCCAGACCGGCCGCGAGTTCGGCGCGGCGGTCCGGTCGTAGCGTGGCTGAGCTGTCGGTCATCGGCGGCGCTCAGGAACCGTTCTTGAGAAAGTCGGGCACGTCCACGTCGTCGAAGAGCACCCGGCGGGGCGACTGCGTCGGGGCCGGCAGGGTGGCCGGCGGCGGCACCGGGGTGGTCTGCGGCGCCGGCTGGTTGGTGTTGGTCTTGCGGGTCGGCTCGGCCGCCTTGTAGGCCGGCGTGCCGCCGTCGAAGCCCGCCGCGATGACCGTCACCCGTACCTCGTCACCGAGCGCGTCGTCGATGACCGCGCCGAAGATGATGTTGGCGTCCGGGTGGGCCGCGTCGGTGACCAGCTGCGCCGCGTCGTTGATCTCGAAGAGGCCCAGGTCGGAGCCGCCGGCGATGGAGAGCAGCACGCCGCGCGCGCCGTCCATGCTCTGCTCCAGCAGCGGGCTCGAGATGGCCGCCTCGGCCGCCTCGACCGCGCGGTTCTCCCCGCGGGCGCTGCCGATACCCATCAACGCGCTGCCCGCGCCGCTCATGACGCTCTTGACGTCGGCGAAGTCCAGGTTGATCAGACCCGGGGTCGTGATCAGGTCGGTGATGCCCTGCACACCGGAGAGCAGCACCTGGTCGGCGGTGCGGAACGCGTCCATCATGCTGATGTTGCGGTCGCCGAGCGCCAGCAGCCGGTCGTTCGGGATGACGATCAGGGTGTCGCACTGGTTACGCAGTTCGTCTATTCCGGACTCGGCCTGCACCTGCCGGCGCTTGCCCTCGAACGAGAACGGCCGGGTCACCACGCCGATGGTCAGCGCGCCGAGCTTGCGGGCGATGTTGGCCACCACGGGCGCGCCGCCGGTGCCGGTGCCGCCGCCCTCGCCGCAGGTCACGAAGACCATGTCGGCGCCCTTGAGCACCTCCTCGATCTCGTCGCGGTGGTCCTCGGCGGCGTTCTTGCCGACGTCCGGGTTGGCGCCCGCGCCCAGCCCGCGGGTCAGCTCGCGGCCGACGTCGAGCTTGACGTCGGCGTCACTCATCAGCAGCGCCTGGGCATCGGTGTTGATCGCGATGAACTCGACGCCCTTGAGCCCAACCTCGATCATCCGGTTGACGGCGTTGACGCCGCCACCCCCGATGCCGACGACCTTGATGACCGCCAGGTAGTTGTGCGGAGGTGTCATCTCCGGTCCTTTCCCTTCGAGATTGGCTTCGGCCGACCGGGTACGGCGTGGCCAGCCCAGCGGCCGACGACAGCGCCACCAGCGAGGATCAGAGGTGAACCCTCACCCTCTACTAGAGGCTTACAGTTATGTCAACCACTGATCCTCTTCGGGGCAACGTAAGCGCCGCCGCGCCATGAGCCAAGGACCCGGTCGGCGTGTCGCCGGCCGGAGCGCGACTCGTCACGTCCAACGGCCCGCTCAGTCGGTCAGCGGAAGGTCACCACGTCCGGCGCGCTCACGTCGATCCGCTCGCTGTCCTCCCCGAGCAGCGCGGTGGCCACCCGGGCCTTGTCCGCGCTCCGCGTGGCGTCTCCCCAGACCACCGTGCGGTTCCCCCGCAACTTCAGGCTGATCCGGGCCAGACCCTCCACGCTCACGTCCACCAGCTCGGCACGCAGCTGCGGGGTGAGCGCGCCGAGCACCTCCAGCGCGGCCCGGGTGTCCGGGTCGGCGGCGGCGGGTCGGACCACCCGCACCAGCGGCAGCCCAGCCGGGCGGCGGACCACCGTCTGGAACGCCACACCGCTGCGGTCGATCACAGCGAACGCGTCCGCCTGCGGCACCACCGCCACCGGCGTCCGCTCGGTCACCTTCACCACCAGCGTGCCCGGCCAGTCCCGCGACACCGTGGCCCGCTCCACCGGCGCCAACCCACCGACCCGACGCGCGGCGGCCGCGAGGTCCACCCGCGCCAGCGGCACCCCGTCGGCAACCCCCACCGCGTCGCGTACCTGCACGTCCGTGACCAGCTCGGCGCCCTTGACGGTGACCGACCGGACACCGAACAGTCCGGTGCCGAGCACCGTCCAGGCGATCAGCCCGAGCAGCGCCAGCACGCCGGCGGCCACCGCCCACGGCATCGCCGCCCGCATCCGGCGCTGTCGGGCGCGGGCCATGAACCGGCGGGTCGACGCCGGCACCGCGTCGCTGCTGGCCCGGACCAGCTGCCAACGCCGCACCGGACCGCGCCGCGCAGAGCCGCCGTCGGGAGGGCTGGTCCGCCCGCGGGCGGGGCCGGGGCTCATCCGGCCGCGGGCGTCGAGCCGTCCGGTGCGGCGGCGCCGAGGGCCGCCCCGTCGCCACCCGCCGTGGATCCGCCCGGCACCGGCTGGCCGATCGCCGGGGTCGTCGCCAGCGGATCGACGGCCGCGGTCGCCGAGGAGCCGGCGGTACGCGCCCCCAACGCCGCCAGCAGCTCGTCACCCATCAGCGAGATCGGTGGAGCGCCCATGGTGACCACGACGTCGCCCGTACGGGCCCGCCGGGCCACCTCGCCCGGCACGGCCTCCCACGAGTCGACGAACACCTTACGGTCGGCCGGCAGGTCCACCGCCGCGATCAGCGCCGCGGAGCCCTCGCCGGGTTGGCGCAGCTCGCCCGGCCCGAAGACCTCCAGCAGCACCACCTCGTCGGCGATGGCCAGCGCCTCGGCGATCTCCGCCTGGTTGTCGCGGGTGCGGTACAGCCGGTACGGCTGGAAGACGACGATCAACCGTCCGTCCCCGGCCACCTCGCGCAGCGTCTGCAACGCCAGCATGATGGAGGTCGGGTGGTAGGCGTACTCGTCGTAGACCAGCACACCGTCCGCGACGCCCTTGCGCTCGAAGCGCCGCCGCACGCCGGGGAAGACCGCGAGCGCGGCCTCCGCCGCCTCCAGGGGCAGTTCGAGCAGGTACGCCGTCAGCACCGCCGCGGCGCTGTTGAGCCCCATGTGCCGCCCCGGCACCGGCAGCCGGAACTCGCCCAGCGACCGTCCGTCGATCGCGGCCAGGTAGCGCACACCGCGCGCGGACGAGGCGATGTCGGTCATCCGCAGGTCGGCGTCCTCGGCCGCGCCGTAGGTGAACACCCGCCGCCCCTCGGCGCGCAGGGTCTCGGCCAGCCGCCGACCGCCCGGGTCGTCGGCGCAGGTGATGATGAACCCGCTCGGGTCGGTGAGCCGCGCGAACTCCGCGAACGCCGCCTCCAGCGTCGCGAGGTCGCCGTAGGTGTTCAGGTGGTCCGGCTCGACGTTGGTGACGATCGAGACGTACGGGCGGTAGATGAGGAACGAGCGGTCGCTCTCGTCGGCCTCGACCACGAAGTGCTCGCCGGTGCCGTGGTGGGCGCCCGAGCCGACCTCGGAGATCTCCCCACCGATCACGAAGGACGGGTCCACACCGGCCTGCTGGAGCACCATCGTCACCATCGACGTGGTGCTCGTCTTGCCGTGCGTACCGGCGACCGCGATCGCCCGGCGGCCGGTCATCGCCGCCGCGAGGGCCTCCGAGCGGTGCAGCACCCGCAGGCCACGGCGACGGGCCTCGACCAGTTCCAGGTGGTCCTTCGGAATGGCCGAGGAGTAGACGACCGTGTCCACCCCGTCCAGGTTGGACGCCTCGTGGCTGAGGTAGATGGTGCCGCCGAGCGCCCGCAGGCCCGCGAGCGACGGCCACTCGCGCAGGTCGCTACCGGAGACCTGGATGCCCCGGGTGAGCAGCAGCCGGGCCACACCGAGCATGCCCACCCCGCCCACGCCGATCAGGTGCACGGCGCCCAGGTCCTCGGCGGTCAGCGTGCCGGCCGGGGTGAACTGCGCGGTCATCGGGCCACCGCCTCGAGGACGAACGAGCGCAGCGCCTCGTCACCGTCGCGCCGCCCGTACGCGGACGCCGCCGCGCCCATCGCGTACAGCCGCTGCGGGTCACGGATCAGCGGGATGACCGCCCGCTCCAGCCAGTCCGGGGTCAGCTCCGCGTCGTCGACGAGCAGACCGCCGCCGGCCTCGACCACGGGCAGGGCGTTGCGCCTCTGCTCCTGGTTGCTGTGCGGGTACGGCACGAAGATCGTGGGCAGGCCGATCGCGGCCACCTCGGCGACCGTCATCGCCCCGCCCCGGGCCAGCATCAGGTCGGCGGCGGCGTAGCCCAGCTCCATCTCGGACAGGTACGGCAGCGTCACGTACGGTACCGGCAGGTCGGTGGGGATCGGCACCGGCTCGTTGCGGGCGCCCATCACGTGCAGCACCTGCACGCCGTTGCGGGCCAGCTCCTTGGCCGCGCCGGAGACCGCCAGGTTGACCGAGCGGGCGCCGGACGAACCGCCGGCCACGAAGAGCACCGGCAGATCCGGGCGGAGGCCGAACCGGGCGCGGGCGGCGTTGCGCATCGCGTACCGGTCCAGCGAGGCGATGCTGCGGCGCAGCGGCACACCGACCACGGTGGCGTCCCGCAGCGACTCGGCCTGACTCGGCTGGTGCGGGAAACCGACCGCCACGTTCTTGGTGAACTTCATGCCGAGGCGGTTGGCGACGCCCGGCGGCACGTTCACCTCGTGGATCACCATCGGCAGCTCGCGCCGCCACGCGGCCAGGTAGGCCGGCACCGAGACGTACCCGCCGAAGCCGACCACGGCGTCGGCGCGCACCTCGTCGATCACCTTGCCCGCCGCGCGGGCGGCGGTCCACATCCGGCCCGGGGTACGGACCAGGTTCATGTTGACCGACCGGGGCAGCTGGTACGCCGGGATCTGCCGCAGGTCGTAGCCCTGCGGCGGGATCAGCTCGTTCTCCATGCCCTTGGGTGTGCCGAGACAGGTGATCCGGACGCCCGGGTCGTGTCGGCGCAGGCAGTCGGCGAAGGCGAGCAGCGGGTAGATGTGCCCCCCGGTGCCACCTCCCGCGAGCACCACCGAACGCAGCGGACCCATCAGCGTCTCCTCTCGCTCGCCGTACCCTGGCGGCTCCGGCCCTGCCGGACACCGCGCGGTGCGGCCTGATCGTCCTTCCGCCGCTCCCGCGCCCGGGGCACTGGCCCTCGGGCCGCCGGTGGCGTCGCCGGCCGGCGACGCCGGCCGGGAAGCGGCGGCAACGGGGCCCAGAGTAGTCGGACCCACCGGGCCGGCGGACGGGCATGCAGTGCTCTGGCCGCATCGGGTTCGGCGCGGGCGAAGGACGCCAGCATCCCGATCGCCGCCAACGTCACGACCAGGGCACTTCCGCCGTCGGAGATGAACGGCAGCGGCAGACCGGTGATCGGCAGCAGCCCGACCACGCCGCCAATGTTGATCACCGCCTGGCTCACCAGCCAGGTCGTGACGGCGGCGGCGGCGAGCCTCCGGAACGGGTCGTCGACCCGCCGGGCGATCCGCAGACCGGTGTACGCGAGCACGGCGAACAGGGCGAGCAGCACGGCACAGCCGATCACGCCCAACTCCTCGGCGATGATCGCGAAGATGAAGTCGTTGTGGGCCTCGGGCAGCCAGTCCCACTTGACGCTGCCCTTGCCCAGCCCGACTCCGAACCAGCCACCGTGCTCGATGGCCAGCCGGCCCTGGTAGAGCTGGAGGCAGCCGTCGAGCTTGCACTCCTGCGGGTCGGGCGGGTTGATGAACGACGTCAGCCGCGCCAGCCGGTAGTTGTCCGCGCCGCGCTCGCCGGAACCGGCGCCCAGCGAGGCGACCGCGATGAGCAGGCCGACGCCGAGCAGACCGGCCACGGTCAGCGCGCCGAAGATCCGCATCCGCACGCCGGCGGCCCAGAGCAGGCCGACCACCAGGGCCAGCAGGCAGAGCATCGTGCCGGTGTCGTTGTAGCCGACCAGCACGAAGAGCAGGCCCATCACCGGGAAGAGCGGGGTGGCCAGCTCCCGCAACCAGCCCAGGGCGGCCCCTTTGCGGGCGATCACGTGCGCGCCCCAGAGGACCAGCGCGAACTTGGCCAACTCGGATGGCTGGAGCTGGATCCCGCCGACGAACAGCCAGTTCAGCCGCGCCTCGATCGGCCCGAACGTGACCGACTTCAGGTTGGCGAGCCGGCCGTACGCGACCAGCACATTGAGCACCAGCAGCAGTGCCACCGCGGTGAACAGCAGCGGCCGGCCGAGGGAGCGGTAGGTGCTGGCGGGCAGCCGCTGGCACGCCCAGAACGCCCCGATGCCGATCACCGCGAAGATGGCCTGCTTGGTCAACGAGGCCGACGCGTTGCCGTCCTCGGCGTAGTCCTTCACGCTGGTCGCCGAGAAGACCATGGTCAACCCGATGAGCAGCAGCAGTCCGGCGCTGGACAGTAGTAGGTAGTAGGAGGCCAGCGGCCGGTCCAGCAGGCCCCGCAGCGCGGCCAGTCCACCGGCCGCGTCCAGCCCGCGCAGCGGCGCCGGCGTCTCCGCTGCCACGTCCCGCCGTACCGCACCCGGCTCCGCGCCGCGGGTCTCGTCCGGCTGCTTGCCTACCTCCGTGCCGCGTCCCGCTCCCACGTTCGACGGGCGGCGCGGCCGGCCGACTGTCCTGTCCTCGGTTTCTCGTTCCTCCCCCACTCGGACATCATCACCGCTCGGCGCGCCCGACAGGCCCACAACGCCGCACCGGGCGTGTCGGGCAGTGCGGGAGCCGGGGGCCCCGGGGGGGCGGCCATCTCCACCGCGTCCTTTGCTCTGCTTCAACCCAGGCAACAGTTCGGTCGCCGGAGTGTCGCCTCCGTTGAAGCAGAGCAAAGGACGTTCCGACCACTCGGCCACCCAGCCCCTGTCCCAACCCCTGCCCAGCAACGCGCCCGCCCCGGCCTGCGCCTGGGCGGGCCAGGGCGAGGTCGGGGCGGAGCTTGGGCTGGGGCTGGGGCGGGGGCGTCAGGTCATGTTGGCGAGGAACTCGCTGTAGAACAGGCCCAGGGCGATGGCCACGCCGATACCGGCGATGATCCAGAACCGGACCACGATGTTGACCTCGCTCCAGCCGGCCAACTCGAAGTGGTGCTGCAGCGGTGACATCCGGAACACACGTTTACCGGTGGTCCGGAAGGAGATGATCTGGATCACCACGGACATCGTGATGATCACGAAGAGCCCGCCGATGATCGGCAGCAGCAGGATCGTCCGGGTGGACATCGCCATACCGGCGATCAGGCCGCCCAGCCCCAGCGCCCCGGTGTCACCCATGAAGATCCGCGCCGGGGACGTGTTCCACCACAGGAAGCCCACACACGCCCCGGCGGCGGCCCCGGCTATCAGCGCGATCTCCAACGGGTCCCGGACCTCGTAGCAGTACGGCTGGGTGTAGCTCGGGTCGGCACACCAGTGGCGGTACTGCCAGAACGCGATCAGCGCGTACGCGGCGAGCACCATCACCGAGGCGCCGGTCGCCAGACCGTCCAGGCCGTCCGTGAGGTTGACGCCGTTCGTCGCGGCCATCACCACGAAGATGAAGATGATCACCGCGCCGACCTTGCTGACCTCCAGGAAGTCGATGTCCCGGATGAAGCTCAGCGTGGTGCTGCCCACGGTCTGGGTGTTGGTGGCCCTGCCCGTCGCGTCGGTCATCGTGCTCGGGAACCACAGCGCGATCACGCCGAAGACCGCGCCGACCAGGATCTGACCGAGCAGCTTGCCGCGCTTGTTGAGGCCGGCGCTGTTGCGCTTGCGCACCTTGAGGAAGTCGTCGAGGAAGCCCACCGCGCCGGAGAACACCATCAGCCCCAGCAACACCAGCGCCGTGATGGTCGGCTCCACCTGCGCGATCTGCGCGTCCGGCAGCGTGGTCAGGGCCAGGTGGCCGGCCACGTACGCGATCACCGTGGCCAGGATGAAGACCACGCCGCCCATCGTCGGCGTGCCCTTCTTGCCCTGGTGCATGGCCGGGCCGTCGGACCGGATCGGCTGGCCGGCCTTGAGCCGGGTGAACACCTTGATCGCGATCGGGGTGCAGAACAGCGAGACGACGAATGCCACCCCGATGGCGACGATGATGGCCCTCATCGACTGGCCTCCTCGGCGGCGTCGGCGCGCAGGGCGTCGGCCACCTCCCAGGTCCGGTACCGGGAGCCCTTGACCAGGACGACGTCGCCCGGCCGTAGCTCGCCCCGCAGCACCTCGACGGCCGCCGCCTGATCGGTGAGCAGCACCGACTCTCCTCCCCAGTTCGCTACCGTTGTCGCGCCTTCGTGGATCGGCGCGGCCGGCTCGCCCACCACGAGCAGCCGGTCGACACCCAGCTCGGCCGCGAGCCGGCCGACCTCGGCGTGGCCGTCGCGCTCGAACGGGCCCAACTCGGCCATGTAACCGAGCACCGCGACGGTACGCCTCTCACGTCCGAGGCTGCCAAGCGCCCGGAGCGCGACCGCCATCGAGGCCGGGTTGGCGTTGTACGAGTCGTCGATGACCGTCACCCCGTCGGGCCGGTCGAAGACGTCCATCCGTCGGGTGGACTTCAGCCCCAGCTCGCCGAGCGCCGTGGCCAGCTCGGCCAGCGGCATGCCCAGCTCCCGGGCGACCGCGGCGGCGGCGAGCGTGTTGCCGACCTGGTGCCGGCCGGTCAGCGCGAGCCGCACGGCCGCGCGCCCCTCCGGCGTGACCAGGGTGTACGACGGGTGCCCCCGCTCATCGAGCGTGACGTCCTCGGCGCGCAGGTCGGCGTCCGGCGCCTCGCCGTAGCGGACAACCCGGGCCCGCGTACGGCTCGCCATGGCGTCCACGCGGGGGTCGTCGGCGTTCAGCACGGCCAGACCGTCGGCCGGCAGCGCCTCGACCAGCTCACCCTTGGCCTGGGCGATCGCCTCCTGTGAGCCGAACTCACCGATGTGCGACGTGCCGACGTTGAGCACCACCGAGATCCGCGGCGGCACCAGCTCACACAGGTAGCGCACGTGCCCGATGCCCCGCGCACCCTTCTCCATGACCAGGTAGCGGGTGTCCGGCCCGGCCAGCAGAGCCGTGTACGGGTGACCCAGCTCGTTGTTGAACGAGCCGGGCGGCGCGACCGTGGCGCCGAGCCGGGCGGTGAGCTGACCGATCAGGTCCTTCGTGGTGGTCTTGCCGGACGAGCCGGTCACCCCGACCACGGTCAGCTCGGGCAGCCGGTCCACCGCCGCGCGGGCCAGCCGACCCATCGCGGTCAGGGCGTCGTCGACCAGCACCATCGGCACCCCGGGCACCGCACGGGTGCCGAGCACGGCCACCGCGCCGGCCTCGATGGCCGTCGTCGCATAGTCGTGCCCGTCGACCTTCTCCCCCGGGAACGCCACGAAGAGCGAACCGGGCCCGACCTTGCGCGAGTCGAACTCGACCGAGCCGGTGACGGTGGCGGCCGGGTCGGCGGCGACGAGCCGCCCGTCGACGGCCGTGGCCACCTCGGCCAGGGTCAGGGCGATCACCGCTGACCCGCCCGGTCCGCGAAGCGGGCCCGCAGCGCGTCGGCCAGCTCGGTGCTGTCGTCGAACGGGAACACCTCGCCCGCCACCTCCTGGCCCCGCTCGTGGCCCTTGCCGAGCAGAGCGATGACGTCGCCCGGCTCGGCCAGTCGGACCGCCTCGTCGATCGCGTCCCGTCGACCGGCCACCTCGATGATCCGGGCGGCGGTGTCGGCCCGGTACGCCCCGGCGAGCACCTCGGCGCGGATCTCGGCCGGGTCCTCGGTGCGCGGGTTGTCGTCGGTCACCAGCACCACGTCGGCCCCCTCGGCGGCCGCGGCGCCCATCACCGGCCGCTTGCCCCGGTCACGGTCCCCACCGGCGCCGATCACGCAGATCAGGCGTCCGACACTCAGCTCCCGCAGCGCGGCCAGCGCCGCCACGATCGCGTCCGCCTTGTGCGCGTAGTCGACGACCCCACGCACCGGCCCGGCGACGTCGACGAGTTGCAGGCGACCGGGCACGCCACCGCAGGCGGCCACCCCGTCGGCGGCGGTGCGCGGGTCCACCCCGGCGCCCACCAGCGCGGCGATGGCCAGCAACGCGTTGGCCACGTTGTGCCGGCCGGGCAGCGCCACCCCGGCGGACACGACCACGCCGTCCGGGCCGTGGGCGGTGAACCGCTGCGCGTACCCCTCGCCGTCGACGCCGTCGGCCCACCACGTCGCGGTGGGGTCGCCGGCCGCCGAGTAGCTGACCGTCGCCGGCTTGTAGAGCGGCGCGAGGGCCGGATCGTCGCGGTTGAGCACCTCGACCGCGCACCGGCCGTCGAAGAGCTGCGCCTTGGCGGCGAAGTAGTCGGCGCTGTCGGCGTGGAAGTCCAGGTGGTCGGAGCCGAAGTTCGTGTAGCCACCCACGGTGAAGCGCACCCCACCGACCCGGCCCATGGCCAGCGCGTGGCTGGAGACCTCCATGACGACGGCGGTGACCCCACGCTCGCGGGCGGTGGCCAGCATCGCGTGCAGGTCGGTCGCCTCCGGGGTGGTCCGCACGCTGTCGATCACGAGATCGCCGAGGCGGGTCTCCACGGTGCCGATCAGTCCGGTGGTGTGTCCGGCGGCGCGCAGCCCCGACTCCACCAGATAGGCCGTGGACGTCTTTCCGGCCGTGCCGGTGATGCCGATGACGGTCAGGTCGGCGGTCGGGTCGCCGTACACGGCCGACGCGAGTTCGCCGAGTACCGCGCGCGGGTCGGGGACCACCAGGGCGGGCAGGCCGCTCGCCGCCGCCAGCTCCGCGCCGGCCGGGTCGGTCAGCAGGGCCACCGCGCCGGCCTCGGCCGCGCCGACGGCGAACTCCGCGCCGTGGCGGCGGGCACCGGGCAGGGCCGCGTACAGGTCGCCGGGGCGGACCTCCTGGCTCGCGTGGGTGGCACCCGTGACGACCACGTCGGCGGCGTCCGCCGGAAGGTCGACGGCGAGCCGGGCGGCGAGATCACCGAGCCGGACGCCGGTCACGGTACGTGGACGTGGATTGCCGGGCACGGCGTCAGACCCTACCCGGTCGTCCGGTTCCGGCCGCACAGCCGCCCCGGTGGTTCGTCGGCACTCACCGATGATGTCGCGCCCACGCCGCTCAGCGCGGATAGACCACGAACTTCGGTGCGGAACCACTCGGGGACGGCGGCACCCGGTAGTGACGCAGCGTGAACTGCATCATCTCCCGGAACGCCGGGTTGGCGATCGCCGCGCCACCACCACCGGGGGCGTACACGAACACCGCGATCACGTACCGGGGCTTCTCGGCGGGGGCCATGCCGATGAACGAGGACACCTCGCCCGGCTGCCTCTTGCCGTCGACCCGACGCCACCCGGTGCCGGTCTTGCCGGCGACCCGGTAGCCGGAGACCGCGGCCGTGGTGCCGGTGGCGCCCTCGACGGTGGTGACCGCCTCCAGCATGGTGCGCAGCGCCGCCGCGTTCTGCGGACTGAGCACGGAGCGGGTGACCGGCGCGGGCGCGGGGGTCCGCTTGCCGTCCGGGCCGATCGTCTCCTTGACCAGGTGCGGCTGCACGTACGTGCCGTCGTTGGCGATCGCGGCGTACGCGGCGGCCATCTGCAACGGCGTGGCGTCGACGCTGTGCCCGATCGGCACCGAGCCGTACGACGAGTCGCTCCACTCGTCGGCCGGCAGCAGCCGGCCGCTGGCCTCGCCGGGCAGGCCCTCGCGGGTGGGCTGCCCCAGCCCGAACCGCTTCTGGTAGTCGATCAGCCGGTCCTTGCCGAGCTTGTCGGCGACGGTGATGGCGCCGACGTTCGACGAGAAGGCGAGCATCCCCGGAATGCTCATCTTCTTGCCGTTGGCGGGGTGGGTGTCCGAGAACCAGGTGTCACCCATCTTGATGCTGTTCGCGATCGGCAGCGTGGTGTCCGGGGTGATCACCCCCTCCTGGAGCGCGGCGGCGTAGGTGATGGCCTTGTGCACCGAGCCCGGCTCGACCACGAAGCTGGTCGCGGCGTCCTCCCGGGCGACCGGGTCGCTCGGGTTCGGCTTGGCGGCGTTGTAGGTGGGGTCACTGGCCTGCGCCCGCACCTCGCCGGTGGCGACGTCGATGATCACGGCTGCGGCGGTCGCGCCCTTCTGCCCCGCCATCCCCGCGCTGAGGATCTGCTGGCAACGGAACTGGAGGTCCCGGTCGATGGTGAGCGCGATCGAGCTGCCCGGCTTGGCCGGAGTCGTCTTGCTGTACCCGCCGGGGATCGGCGCGGCCAGGTCACCGAGGCCGGCCTCGTACACCCGCCGGCCATCCTGCCCGGAGAGCAGGTCGTCGTAGCGGGCTTCCAGTCCCTCCAGGCCGTCCATGTCCTGGCTGGTGAAGCCGATGAGGTTGGCCGCCAGGTCGCCGCCGGGCACCTCCCGGCGCTCGTCGCGGTGCACGCCGATGCCGGGCAGGTCCAGCGCCAGCACCTGCTTGGCCGTCGGGATCTCCACCCCCCGGGCCAGGTACTCGAAACGCGACGCGTTGCCGTTCTCCAGCTTGCGGGGCTTCATCAGCTCGGTCAGCTTCGACGCGGGAATGCCGAGCAGCGGAGAGAGCGCCTTGGCGGTGGCGTCCGCGCCGACCCACCCGGGGCTGGACCGGTCTTCGATCAGCGTCGGGTCGGCGAACACGTACCGCGCCTCGACGCTGTGCGCCAGCGGCTCGCCCCGGAAGTCGTAGATCGCGCCGCGCGGCGCGGGCAGCTCGACCGTGCGCGTCCGGTCGGCGACGCCACCACCGGCGTAGGCGGGGGTGTCGACCGCCTGCAGGAAGATCAACCGCACCCCGATGGCGACGAAGAGCGCCAGGGTGAGCACGGTGCCCAGGCGCAGCCGCAGCCGCGGGTCGGCGAGCTTCGGCGGCCGGGGCGGCTTGCGGGACGGCCGGCGGGCCGTCGGACGGTCGCCGCGACCGGGCGCGCGCGGCGTGGTGCGGCGACGCGGCGGCGGGACGTCGCCGGGGGCGCCGCGCGGGGTCCGGGGCGCGACGGTGCGCACGACGCCGCTGCGGCCAGCCGCCGGAGCGTCCCGCCGGCCGGCGCGGGCGGCGGCCCGGCCGCCGTCGAGCACCTGCAACGCCGGCCGGAACGGGTCGCCGGACCGGGTGCTGCCCCGAGGGGTACGCCGCTGCTCGGCGTTCCCGCCGCGCGCGGGCGTGCCGCGCTCCTCGCGGACCGTCCGCCCCCTCGGGGTGTACGCCCGAGCGCCGGAGATGCCACCGATCCCCGACTCACCCGTGCGCGACTCGGAGTCGGCGGCGTCACGGCGAGAACCGCGCCGGGACCCCGTGGGGTCCCGGGGGGGGGCGGGCGCCCCGGGGGGGAGCCGGGCGCCGCCCCCCCCCCGGGGGGGGGGCCCCCGGGCCCCCGGGGCCGGCG
>NZ_JBITDT010000002.1:0-332509 GCF_044454415.1 Micromonospora sp. NPDC051543 | reverse complement strand
ACCCCCCCGGGCGCTACGGGGTGGGGGGGGGGACAGGGCGACCCCCCCGCCGCCCCCCCGGGGGGCCCCCCCGCGGCTCGTCCGACCTCGGTGGCACCGGTCAGCCTCCCGCGCCCTGGCTGGTGACCGACGGCTCGCCGGTCGCCGGCTTGGGCACGCCGATCGGCTTGCCGTCCGGCATCCGGATGTACGCCGGCTCACCGGCGTCCACCAGACCCAGCCGACGTGCCTCGGCGGTCAGGTTCCCCGGCGCCTTGGCGTCGGCGATCTCCTTGTCGAGCTGCTGCTTCTCCAGGTCCAGTCGGGCCTGCTGCTGCTGCAGCTTCTCCAACCGGAACGCGTTCTCATTGATCTTGGTGTTGACCGCCAGGATGCCGAACACCCCGCCGACCACCAGCACCACGATCAGCGCCGCGAACGGCGCGCGCGGAACCGACACCGGCGGCGGAGGCGCCACCCGCAGCCGCGGCGAGCGGGCTGCCGCCGTGGCGGCTGCCTTCTCGGCCGGACGCAGCGCGGCACTGCCCTGGGTCGGGAACTCGCGCGCCCCCCGGGCGCGAGCCTCCCCCTGCCGACTCACTCGATCGATGCGTGGCGTACCGTTTTCCACGCGCGGAGCTCGCTCCGCCGCGGTCCGGCCCCCCGACCGCGGTGCGCGCTGCCCGCCGCCGGTGACGTCCCGGCGGTCGCGCTTGTCAATGCTCATGTCCCTCCCCCTCAACGTCCGTCCCTCGCCGGTCGCGGCGCCCCTGACCCCCCACGGATCAGGCGGACCCCGTGCCCGGTTGGTGCATTCCCCTCACCCGTCGGCGAGACCGTTCGCGGTCGGTCCGCCCCTGCTCTGTCGCGTTCGGGTCGAGTCGCTCCGCGGCCCGCAGCCGCACCGAGGCGGCGCGCGGGTTCGCGGCGACCTCCGCCTCCCCGGGCAGTTCGGCGCCCCGGCTGAGCAGCCGGAACGTCGGACCGGACCCGGGTAGCTCGACCGGGAGGTCGACCGGGCCCTTACTGCGGACCCGGTCCGCGAGCGCCGCCTTGGTGAGCCGGTCCTCCAGCGAGTGGTAGGACAGGACCACCATGCGACCGCCCACGGTCAGTGCGTCGAGCGCGGACGGCAGCGCTGTCTCCAGCGCTGCCAGCTCTCTGTTTACCTCGATCCGTAAAGCCTGAAACGTTCTCTTTGCCGGATGCCCGCCCGTTCGTCGGGCTGGTGCCGGAATCGACTCCCGGACCAGCTCGGCCAGGCGCGCCGACGAGGTGATCCGGGTCCGTTCGCGCTCCCGGATGATCGCCGAGGCGATCCGCCCGGCGAACTTCTCCTCGCCGTACACCCGCAGCACCCGGGCCAGATCCGGATGGGCGTACGTGTTGACCACCTCTTCGGCGGTCGTCCCCCGCGTCTGGTCCATCCGCATGTCCAGCGGCGCGTCCTGCGCGTAGGCGAACCCGCGGTCGGGCGCGTCCAGTTGCAGCGACGAGACACCCAGGTCGAACAGGATCCCGTCGATGCCCGGATAGCCCAGCCGCTGGAGCACGTCGGGCAGCTCGTCGTAGACGGCGTGCTCCAGGTGCACCCGGTCGGCGAACCGCGCCAACCGCACCCGTGCGTGAGCGAGCGCCTCGGTGTCCCGGTCGAGCCCGATCAGGACGGTCTCCGGATGCGCTTCGAGTACCGCCTCCGCGTGCCCGGCCAGGCCGAGCGTCGCGTCGACGTGCACCGTCCGGCCGCCTCGACCCAGCGCGGGGGCCAGCAGCTCGAGACACCGCTCGAGCAGCACCGGCACGTGCGTGCCGCGCAACTCCCCCATGATGACCCCCACTGGTTGAAACGTCCGTTCTTCTCGCGCGCCTGCCGTGGAGACGGCGCTCCCGTCGTACCGCCAGATCCCCATCCGCTCCCGCCGGACACCGACTTCCGCCGGATTCCTGGATCGTGCGCCTGGCACCGGGGAAGTGATGCCAGGAACTCGAAAGCGGCTGGAGATCTCGCAGTACGTCGGGCGCCGTTCCGCCCTACAGACCGCCGGGCAGCACCCCCTCCTCGATGTCGGCGAAGTCGTCTTCGCTCTCGGCGAGGTAGGTCTCCCAGGCGACCTTGTCCCAGATCTCGACCCGTGTGCTCGCGCCGATGACCACCAGGTCCCGGTCGAGCGCCGCGTACTCACGAAGATGCGCGGGGATCGTCACGCGGCCCTGCTTGTCCGGCACCTCGTCGTGCGCGCTGGCGAAGAAGACCCGGCTGTAGGCCCGGGCCGCCTTGTGCGTCATCGGCTGCGCGCGCAACTGCTCCGCGATTCGTTGGAACTCGGGTGTCGGAAAGACATAGAGGCAGCGATCCTGCCCTTTGGTGACCACGACACCCCCCGCCAGCTCATCCCGGAACTTGGCCGGAAGGATCAACCGGCCCTTCTCGTCCAGGCGCGGGGTATGGGTGCCGAGAAACATCGGCCCAACCCCCTCGCCCTTGAGCGGCGTTCGCGGCGCCGCTGACCCCCCGGGCCGGTGAGCCCTCCCGGCCTCACCATTGGGCCCCACTCTACTCCACTTCCCTCCACCTGCAACCAGATTCGCCCGCGTGGCGCGTCCGGTCCGCGCATGAATCCGCACGTCACAGGGGGTGGAGCGGAGTGGAGGGCCGGCACGGCCGCCCGGCGTGGTCCGCTTTCCGACATTGATCGACTCCGTCCGGCCGAGCGCGCGCCGACCTGTCGCCGGGATGCCACGGCCGAACGGTTCACCGTCGGCGGCGATCTGGCGAGGTCGGCGGTCCGGTAACCTCGCTCGCGTGACGGACGCGAAAATGCCCCTACGGGCCAAGGTGGCCAGCTCCGTGTCACGGACCGCCGCGGCGCTCTCCCGGGCCGCCGGCCGTGGCGACGGTTCGGTGATCGGCGGGTGGATCGGGTTGAAGATCGACCCGGACCTGCTGGCGCACCTGTCGGCCGGCCGCGCCATCGCGCTGGTCTCCGGCACCAACGGCAAGACGACCACCACCCGGTTGACCGCCGCCGCGGTCGGCGTGCTCGGGCGGGTCGCGACCAACTCGTTCGGCGCCAACATGCCCAGCGGGCACACCTCGGCGCTGGCCAAGGCCGGCAGCACCCCGTACGCGGTGCTGGAGGTCGACGAGCACTACCTCGCCCAGGTGCTCGAGTCGACCGAGCCGCACGTGGTCGCGCTGCTCAACCTCTCCCGCGACCAGCTCGACCGCGCCAAGGAGGTCGCCATGATGGCGCAGCTCTGGCGCGCGGCCCTGGTCCGGCACACCGACGTACGGGTGGTGGCCAACGCCGACGACCCGATGGTGGTCTGGGCGGCCACCCCACCGGCCGACCCGGCCCGCGGCATCAATCCGCCGCACGTGACCTGGTTCAGCGCCGGTCAGCGCTGGCACGACGACTCCTGGGTCTGCCCGGAGTGCGGCTCGACCATCGCCCGCTCCGGCGAGCAGTGGTGGTGCACCGGCTGCGCGCTGCGCCGCCCCGAGCCGAACTGGGTCGTCGAGGACGAGGGAGTGCTCGACCCCACCGGGGCCTGGCACAAGGTCTCCCTCCAGCTACCCGGCAAGGTCAACCTGGGCAACGCGGCGACCGCGCTGGCGGTGGCGGCCGAGTTCGGCGTACGCCCCGTCGACGCGGTGAGCCGTCTCGGCATCGTGACCTCGGTCGCTGGCCGGTACGCGCAGGTCGACCGGGACGGGCGCAACATCCGGCTGCTGCTGGCCAAGAACCCGGCCAGCTGGCTGGAGGCGTTCGACATGGCAGACGAGGCGCCCACCCTGCTCTCCATCAACGCGCGTGACCCCGACGGCTTGGACACCTCCTGGCTGTTCGACGTCGACTTCGCCCCGCTCCGCGGCCGGCAGGTGTTGATCACCGGTGACCGGGCATACGACCTGGCGGTTCGGCTGGACGTCAACGACGTGCCCTTCCAGCACGTCCGCACGTTCGACGACGCCGTCCGGTCGGTCCCGCCCGGCCGGCTCGAGGTCATCGCGAACTACACCGCGTTCCAGGACATCCGAGCGGAGTTGGACCGTGTCAACTGAGAGCCTGCGTATCGTCTGGATCTACCCCGACCTGCTGTCCACCTACGGTGACCGGGGCAACGCGCTGATCCTGGCCCGACGGGCCCGCCAGCGTGGCATGCCGGTCGAGGTGCTGGAGGTCCGCTCCGACCAGCAACTGCCGTCGACGGCCGACATCTACCTCGTCGGCGGCGGCGAGGACGGTCCGCAGGCGCTGGGCGCGCAGCGGCTCATCGCGGACGGCGGTCTGCACCGGGCGGTCGCCCAGGGCTCGGTGGTCTTCGGTGTCTGCGCCGGTTACCAGCTGCTCGGGACGTCCTTCTTCGCCAAGGGCGTGCAGTGCCGCGGCCTGGAACTGCTGGACCTGCGGTCCGACCGGGGCGAGAGCCGGGCCGTCGGCGAGTTGGCCGGCGAGATCGACCCTCGGCTCGGCCTGCCACCACTGACCGGTTTCGAGAACCACGGTGGCCGTACCCACCTCGGCCCGGAGGTCGCCCCCCTGGCCCGGGTCACCGCCGGGATCGGCAACGACGGCGCCACCGAGGGCGCCTGGCGCGGCAAGCTGCTCGGCACCTACTCGCACGGTCCCGCGCTGGCGCGCAACCCGGCCCTGGCCGACCTGCTGCTGCGCTGGGCCACCGGGGCACACCAGCTCCCGCCGCTGGACGACACCTGGCCCGACCGGCTCCGTAACGAGCGCCGTTCTGCGGTGGCCGCCGCCCGGGCATGATCCGCGCTGTCCGGCGGCTGCTCCGGCAGCCGTCGGCCGCTCGGTTCGCCCTGCTGGTCGCGCTCATCGGCGGCTGCGGGCTGCTGCTGCTCCTGGTACCCCGCCCGGACCCGGCGCGGCTGCCGGCGCTCGCCGACCAGCTTGGCGACCTCGCCCCGGTGGCGGCGATCCTCGGCGGCGCGCTGCTCCTGGTCGCGCTGGTCCCCCGCACCTTCGTGACGCTCGCCGCGGGCGCGATCTTCGGCCCCCTGGAGGGCGCCGCGTACGCCCTGGGCGCCGCGTTGGTGGCCGCGGCGATCGGGTTCACCGTCGGCCGGCTGCTCGGCCGGGAGTTCGTCGCCGAACGGGTACGCGGTCGGTTGGCCCGCCTCGACGGCTGGTTCGCCCGGCAGAGCGTGTTCGGGGTGGTCACCGTCCGGCTGCTGCCGATCGCGGGCTTCGGCCTGGTCAGCTACGGCTACGGCACGACCGGCGCGCGGGTGTTGCCGTTCCTGGCCGGCAGCGTGATCGCCTCCGCGCCGACCGCGTTCGGCTACGCGGCGATCGGCGCGGCGGTCAGCTCACCGGGCCACGTCAACTGGTACGCCGCCGCCCCCGCCAGCCTCGGCCTGATCGCCAGCATCGTGCTCGTCCACCAGTGGTGGCGCGCCAACCGCCACCGCCGCCAAACCCCAACCTAACCCCCACCCCACCCCCGCGCCCCCGCCCCACCCCCGCCCGCCCCGCCGATCTTGCACTTTCTGTCCCGACAAACCCTGACACAGGGGACAGAACGTCAACCGAAACTGCAAGATCGACGAGGCAGAGCGGGTGGGGCAGAGGGTTAGCGGGGTTAGGCGACCACGGAGACCATTCGGCCCTTCACCACTATGACCTTGCGGGGTTCCTTGCCGGCCAGGGACGCGGCCACCGCCTCCAGGGCCGCCGCGCGGACGGTCTCGTCGGTGGCGTCGGCGGGCACCTCGACGCGTCCCCGGACCTTGCCGTTGACCTGCACCGGGTAGGTCACCGTGTCGGCCACCAGCAGCGCCGGATCGGCCACCGGGAAGTCCGCGTACGTCAGCGAGGTGTCGTGACCCAGCTTGCGCCACAACTCCTCGGCCACATGCGGGGCGAACGGCGCCACCATCAGCACCAGCGGCTCGGCCACCTCGCGGGGCGTCGCCGACAACCCGGTCAGCCCGTTGGTCAGCTGGATCAGCTTGGCGATCGCGGTGTTGAACCGGATGCCGTCCATGTCGCCACGGACCCCGTCGATCACCGTGTGCAGCAGCCGTCGGGTCGCCTCGTCGGCCGGGTCGTCGGTGACGCGCAGCTCGCCGGTCTGCTCGTCGACGACCGCCCGCCAGACCCGCTGCAGGAACCGGTACGAGCCGATGACCGCCCGGGTCTCCCACGGGCGGGACACCTCCAGCGGGCCCATCGACATCTCGTACACCCGGAAGGTGTCCGCGCCGTACGCCGCGCACATGTCGTCGGGGGTCACCACGTTCTTCAGCGACTTGCCCATCTTGCCGTACTCGCGGTTGACCACCAGGTCTTCCAGGTAGTACGCGCCGTCGCGCTCGATGACGTCCTCGGCCTGCACGTAGCTGCCCCGCGAGTCGGTGTACGCGTACGCCTGGATCATGCCCTGGTTGAACAGCTTGCGGAACGGCTCGAACGACGACACGTGACCCAGGTCGAACAGCACCTTGTGCCAGAACCGCGCGTACAGCAGGTGCAGCACGGCGTGCTCGGCGCCACCGACGTACAGGTCGGTGCCGCCGCAGTCACCCTCACCGCGCGGACCCATCCAGTACCGCTCGTTCTCGGCGCTGACGAATCGCTCGGTGTTGGTCGGGTCCAGGTAGCGCAGCTCGTACCAGCAGGAGCCGGCCCACTGCGGCATCACGTTGGTCTCGCGGGTGTAGCGCTTCGGCCCGTCACCCAGGTCCAGCTCGACCTCGACCCAGTCGCGACGACGCGACAGCGGCGTCTCCGGGTTGGAGTCGGCGTCGTCCGGGTCGAACGTCTTCGGGGAGAAGTCGTCCACCTCGGGCAGCTCGACCGGCAGCATCTCCTCGGGCAGGGCGATGGCCGCGCCGGTCTCGTCGTAGACGATCGGGAAGGGCTCGCCCCAGTAGCGCTGCCGGGAGAACAGCCAGTCCCGCAGCCGGTAGGTCACCGCGCCGGTCCCGTGCCCGTTCGTCTCCAGCCACGCGATGATCGCCGCCTTGGCGTCGGCGACCCCCAGGCCGTTCAGGTCCAGGCCGCGCTCGGGCGCGGCGCTGTTGATGGCGGGGCCGTCGCCGGTGTACGCCTTGCCGTCGAAGCCCTCCGCCGGCTGCACGGTCCGTACGATGGGCAGCTCGAAGACCTCGGCGAACGCCCAGTCCCGCTCGTCCTGCGCCGGCACCGCCATGATCGCGCCGGTGCCGTAGCCGGCCAGCACGTAGTCCGCGATGAAGATCGGGATCTGCGCGCCGGTGACCGGGTTCGTGGCGTACGCGCCGATGAAGACGCCGGTCTTCTCCTTGGAGTCGGACTGCCGCTCGACGTCGGTCTTCGCGGCGGCGGCCTTGCGGTACGCCTCGACGGCCTCGCGGGGGCTGGCGTGCCCGCCGGTCCAGGCGTCCCGCGTGCCGTCCGGCCAACCGGCCGGCGCCAGCGCGTCGACCAGCTCGTGCTCCGGCGCCAGCACCATGTACGTGGCACCGAAGATGGTGTCCGGGCGGGTCGTGAACACCCGGATCGGCGTCCCCGCGGTGGCGAAGTCGATGTGGGCGCCCTGCGAACGGCCGATCCAGTTGCGCTGCATCAGCTTGATCGGCTCGGGCCAGTCCAGGCTGTCCAGGTCGTCCAGCAGCCGGTCACCGTACGCGGTGATCCGCATCATCCACTGCTTCAGGTTGCGCTTGAAGACCGGGAAGTTGCCCCGGTCGGAGCGGCCGTCGGCGGTGACCTCCTCGTTGGCCAGCACGGTGCCCAGGCCCGGGCACCAGTTGACCGGGGCCTGCGAGACGTACGCCAGGCGGTGGTCGTCGACGACTCCGCGACGCTCGGCGACGCTCAGCTCGGCCCAGGCCCGGCCGTCCGGGGTGGCCCGGTTGCCGCCCTCGAACTCGGCGATCAGCTCCGCGATCGGGCGGGCCCGGCCGGCGTCGCGGTCGTACCAGGAGTTGAAGATCTGCAGGAAGATCCACTGCGTCCAGCGGTAGAAGTCGGTGTCGATGGTCGCCACCGAGCGCCGCTCGTCGTGCGCCAGTCCCAGGCGGCGCAGCTGCGCCTTGTACCGCTCGATGTTCTGCTCGGTGGTGGTCCTGGGGTGGGTGCCGGTCTGCACGGCGTACTGCTCGGCGGGCAGCCCGAACGCGTCGAACCCCATGGCGTGCAGCACGTTGTGCCCAGCCATCCGCTGGTAGCGGGCGTAGCAGTCGGTGCCGATGTAGCCCAGCGGGTGGCCGACGTGCAGGCCGGCGCCCGAGGGGTACGGGAACATGTCCAGCACGTACAGCTTCTCCGCGCCGGCCCGGGGGTGGCTCGGGTCGGCCAGCGGGCCGGTCGGGTTCGGGGCGTGGAAGGTGCCCTCGCGTGCCCAGGTGTCCTGCCAACGCGTCTCGATCTCGTCGGCCATGGCCGCGGTGTACCGGAACGGGGGGATGTCGCCCGCCGGTGCGGCTGCCTCGCTCATCGTCTCTCCTCGCTTCGCTTCGCTTCGTCTCGGCACCGCCGGGCCGGACCGGCGGCGGGCACAAAAAAGCCCCTCGCGCAGGAGGGGCTGCCGTGCTGTCGCGCCTTCAGCGCATCAGCACGGCCCGGTAAGAAGCAGGAAGACTCCGGCCATGCCCGCAGTGTACCGCGCGCCCGGTTCGGCCCGCCGACCACCGGGCGTGTTCGACCCGTTCCCCCTAGCTGGCGAATATCGGGGCGTAACCGGCGGACTACCTGCGGGGGTCGGCGATAACGACAAACATGGTTAGCCTGAGAGGCCAGTGAGATTCCTGCGGCAATCGAGGCTCGACGTCGCGAACCCAACGGCGGGTCCAGGTGCTCTCTACAGAGCGGCCGTGACGGCGACGAGGAGGAGGCCCGTGACACAACAGACCTGGGACGAGGTGGGCGGCCTGTTGCCGCACGACGAGTTCCGCGCCGCCAGCGAGGCCATCGTGGCCAACATCGAGCAGGTCATCGAGGGCAAGACCGCCACCGTGCGGCTGGCTCTGGCCGTACTGCTCGCCGAGGGCCACCTCCTCATCGAAGACGTTCCCGGCGTCGGCAAGACCAAGCTGGCCAAGGCCCTCGCGCGGTCCATCGACTGCACGGTCCGCCGGATCCAGTTCACCCCCGACCTCCTGCCCAGCGATGTCACCGGCGTCAGCGTCTACAACCAGGAGACCCACGACTTCGAGTTCCGCCCCGGCGCGGTCTTCGCCAACCTGGTGGTCGGCGACGAGATCAACCGGGCCTCGCCGAAGACCCAGTCGGCGTTGCTGGAGTGCATGGAGGAACGGCAGGTCACCGTCGACGGCGTGACCTACCAGCTCCAGACCCCCTTCATGGTCATCGCCACCCAGAACCCGATCGAGATGGAGGGGACGTACCCGCTGCCCGAGGCGCAGCGCGACCGGTTCACCGCCCGGATCGCGATGGGTTACCCGGACGCCGGCGCGGAGCTGGCGATGCTCGACGGGCACGGCGCCACCGATCCGCTGCACGAGCTGCGTCCGGTCTCCGACGCCGACATGGTCCGGCAGCTCATCGCCACCGTCCGGCAGGTGCACGTCGCGGACGCGGTCAAGCAGTACGCGGTCGACCTGGTCACCGCCACCCGTGAGGCCCACGACCTGCGCCTCGGCGCGTCCCCCCGGGCGACGCTGCAACTACTGCGCACGGCCCGGGCGGTCGCCGCGCTGGAGGGCCGCGACTACGTCCTCCCCGACGACCTGCAGGCCCTGGCGGTGCCGGTGCTGGCGCACCGGATCATCCCGACGGCCGACGCGCAGCTCGCCCGGCGCACCACCGACGCGATCGTCTCCGAGCTGGTGCACCGGCTGCCCCTGCCGCACGACCGTCAGCGCAACCCGTACGACACCCGGCCCGCCACCGGCAACGGCCGCGCGCCCTACGAGCCGCGGAGGCCGTGACGTGCGTGCCGGGCTGCGCGGGCTGACCACCCGCGGGCGCTCGTTCCTGGCCGCCGCGGTCGCCGCGGCGGTCTCGGCCGTCATCCTGGGCGAGAAGGACCTGCTCCGGGTCGCCCTGCTGTTGGCCATCCTGCCCCTGCTGGCCGCCGCCTACGTGGGCCGCAGCCGCTACAAGCTGGCCTGCAACCGCTCGCTGGACCCGCACCGGGTTCCGGTCGGGGCCAACTCGAGGATCGTGCTGCGCCTGCAGAACCTCTCCCGGCTGCCCACCGGCACCCTGCTGCTGGAGGACCGGCTGCCCTACGCGCTGGGCAGCCGACCCCGCGTCGTGCTGGAACGGCTCGGCGCGCACCAGGCCAGCTCCGTGGCGTACACGGTCCGCGCGGACGTGCGCGGTCGCTACGACGTGGGTCCGCTGGTGGTTCGGATGACCGACCCGTTCGGTCTCTGCGAACTCACCCGCTCCTTCCCCAGCACCGATCACCTCACGGTCATCCCGCAGGTCACCCCCCTGCCGTCGGTCCGGCTCCCCGGGGAGTACGCGGGCAGCGGCGACAGCCGGGCGCGTTCGGTGGCGGTCCACGGCGAGGACGACGCGGCGACCCGGGAGTACCGCCGGGGCGACGACCTGCGCCGGGTGCACTGGAAGTCCACGGCGCGCACCGGCGAGCTGATGGTGCGCCGGGAGGAGCAGCCCTGGGAGAGCCGCGCCACCGTCGTGCTGGACACCCGGGCGTACGGCCACCGGGGTGACGGGCCGACGGCGAGTTTCGAGTGGGCGGTCTCGGCCGCCGCGAGCATCGCCGTACACCTGCGCCAGGCCGGCTACAAGCTGCGCCTGGTCACCGGCTCGGGGGTCGACGTCGACGCCTCGGAGGGCGGTGGCGACGGCGTGCTGCTCGACCATCTGGCCGAGGTGCGGTTGGACCAGCGGGCCGACGTCACCGGGCTGGTGCAGCGGGTGCGGCAGCGCGCCGACGGCGGGCTGATCATCGGGCTGTTCGGCGCGGTGAGCATTGCCGAGGCCGAGCTGCTGGCCGGGCTGCGCGGCAACGGCGCGACGTGTGTCGGTTTCCTGTTGGACAGCTCCACCTGGCTGAGCCTCCCCGAGAAGGCGCGCGCCGAGGCGGAGCACGCGCACGGCGCCGCCGTGCTCACCATGGTCCGCAGCGGCTGGCGCGCGATCGGCGTCGACCACGGCAGCCGGCTGCCGGCGCTGTGGCCGCAGGCGGGCCGCGGTTCCCAGGGCTTCGCCCTGCGGGCCGCGCTGGCCGAGACGGTCGCTGGCCGCGTGCGATGAACGGAAGGTCCCCCTCATGATCGCCAGCCGGAACACCGGTCTGGTCGCGGCCGCCGCGACGCTGCTCGCCGCCGCGCCGCTGTCGGCCATCTTCCAGACCTGGACGTGGCTGATCCAGTGCGCGATAGCGGTCGCCGTGGTGGCCGGGGTCGCCGCGCTGACCCGGCTCGTCCGCGCGCCGCTCTGGGGCCAGGTGCTCGGCATGCTGGCCGCCCTGCTGCTCGCGCTGACCTGGCTGTTCCCGAGTGGCAGCGAGCTGGTGGCCCTCCTGCCCACGCCGAGCACGATCGGGCACTTCGCCGATCTGCTCGCCGGTTCGGCGCAGGACATGCGCTCGTACGGCGTCGAAGTCCCGGACACCGATCCGCTGCTCTTCATCACCGTGCTCGGCCTCGGCGGGGTGGCCGTGCTGGTGGACGTGCTGGCCGTGGGACTGCGCCGGCCGGCGCTGGCCGGGCTGCCGATGCTCGCGATCTACTCGGTGCCGGTCGCCGTCTACGTGGACAGCGTCCCCCCACTGCCGTTCGTGGTGGGCGCCGCCGGTTACCTGTGGCTGCTGGTGACCGACAACATCGACCGGGTGCGTCGGTTCGGGCGGCGGTTCACCGGCGACGGCCGGGACGTGGACGTGTGGGAGGCGTCGCCGCTGGCGTCCGCCGGACGTCGGCTCGCCGTGGTCGGTGTGGTGCTGGCCGTGGTGCTGCCGCTGGCGGTGCCCGGCCTGAGCGGTGGGCTGCTCGACCGGATCACCGAGGGCACGGGTAACGGCACCGGCAACGGTCGGGGGGTGGGTGGCTCGTCCGGCCGGATCGACCTGTTCGCGTCGCTCGCCGGCCAGCTCAACCAGTCCGAGGTGGTGGACCTGGTCAAGGTGACCACGTCGGAGCAGAGCCCGTTCTACCTGCGCTACGCGGTCGCCGACGAGCTGCGCCCGAACGGTTTCCAGGCCCGCGCCGCGAGTGGCCGGCCGGTGAACCGCGATCTGCCCGATCCGGGCGAGCGGGTCGCCCCGGGAGTGCAGCAGGCCGAGTACCGGGCGACCGTCGAGGTGACCAAGAGCCTCAGCATGTCCCTGATGCCGGTGTACGCCGAGCCGGTGCGCACCCAGGACCTGAACAGCAACTGGCTGTACGACACCAACCAGCAGATCGTGTTCTCCAACCGGGAGAGCTCCCGGGGCCGTAAGTACTCGTTCGACTACATCCGCTCGACGTACACCCCGGCGACCCTGCGGGCCGCGAAGACGCTGCCGGCCGAACACCCGCTCCGCCGGCAGCAGACCGCCACCCCCGGGCCGGTGCCCGAGGTGGAGGAGCTGGTCCGAGGGCTGATCCAGGGCAAGCGGACCGACTACGACCGGGTGCTCGCCATCTACCAGCACTTCTCCGCGGACAACGGGTTCACGTACCGGTTGAGCACCGCGAGCGGCAGCAGCGGCCAGGACATCGTGAACTTCCTGACCAACAAGGTCGGTTACTGCCAGCAGTACGCCGCCGCGATGGCCTGGCTGGTCCGGTCGGCCGGCATCCCGGCGCGGGTCGCGTTCGGGTTCACCAACGGCAGCAGGCGCGACGGCGACACGTACACGCTGACCAACCTCAACCTGCACGCCTGGACCGAGGTCTTCTTCGACGGCATCGGCTGGGTGCCGTTCGACGCCACCCCGGCTTCCGGAGTTCCCGGGTCCACCCGATCGGCCTGGGCGCCGGACACGGACGCCCCCGAGCCGTCCACTCCGGAGGCCGGCGCCACGGACAGCCCGAGCGGCGCCGACTCGTCGGCCGGGCCGACCGGCCCGGACAACGCCGACCGGGACACCGACTCCGGGCTCTCCCTGGGGGATTCGCAGCCGACTGAGCAGGCCCCGGTGTGGCCGTGGTGGGTGGCGGCCGTACTCGCGCTGGTGGCGCTGTTGGCGGTGCCGGCACTTCGTCGGCGGGCGCTGCGTCGACGGCGGGCCGGCCGGGCGGACGTCGCGGCTGCCGCGGCTGTGGGCGACGGACCGTCGACCGACGACGCGCGCGTGATGGTGGTCGAGGCGGACCCGGGTCGCGCTCGCGCCGACGCCCACGCCGCCTGGGCCGAGTTGCTCGACACGCTCGTCGACTACAAGGTGCGGGTGGACCTGACCGAGACGCCCCGCGCGACTGCGGACCGGCTGGTCCGGGACGCTCTCCCCGACGACGCCGAGGCCATCGGGGCGGCGCGGCTGCTCGGCCGTGCCGAGGAGCGGGCCCGGTACGCGCGGGCTCCGCTGACCGGTGAACCGTTGCCGTCCGCGCTCCGCGCGGTCCGTGGGGCGCTCTCGTCCCGGGCGGATCGACGGACCCGGGTGCTCGCCGCCGTGTTGCCGCCCTCGGTGCTGCTGCGCTGGCGGATCGCACTGGCGGACTCCTCCGGCCGCCTGGTGGCGCTGACCACCCGCATGCGCTACCGGCTGCTGCGCTGGAACCCGCGCCGATTGCTGGCCGATCGAGCCGCCCGCTGACCGACACCCGCAAGCGCCCTGCGGCGGCGCCCCGGCCCAACGCCGGGGCACCGCCCCAGGACCAGGTGCCGCCCTCAGCCCCCAGCCCCCAGCCCTCAGCCCTCAGCCCTCAGCCCTCAGCCCTCAGCCCTCAGCCCTCAGCCCTCAGCGATCTTGCACTTTCTGTCGCGACATAAGGGATATCCCACTCATACAGACGACAGAAACTGCAAGATCGGCGGGATCTCGGAGGGACGCGCGGCACGAGCACGGCGGTGCGGCACGAGCACGGCGGTGCGGCGCCGCGCGAGCACTGTGGTCGGGGCATGGCGAAGCGACGGCGGCCACCGGGGTTGTCCCGATGGCCCGCTCGTCGCGGTGGTCGGCCCGCCTCAGCGGCGGGACGCGCTCAGCGGTGCCCCTCCGGGCGCTGCCGCCATCGGTCTTCCATCCGGTCCAGGATCGACCGTCGGCGACCGGACCGGCCACCGCGGGGACGACGACGACTCGTCGTGCCACCCACCACGTGCAGGTCGGGTGACTGCGCCCGCCGGTGCGACTGCACCGCGAACGCGGCCGACGCCAGCATGACGACGAAGCCCGCCACCGCCAGCGGTGGAGTCTTGATCACCGCGCCATAGACCAGTAGGGCCAAGCCAGCGATGATCACGCCGGCTGCGACGAGCAGGCGACGCCGCGCGTGGAAGCGCGGATCGCTGGCGCGCACGGCCGAGGCGAATTTGGGGTCCTCGGCAAGCGACCGCTCGATCTGCTCGAACAGCCGCTGCTCGTGCTCCGAGAGCGGCACGGCACTCCTCCCCGGTCACGTTGGTCGGCCCACTCGGGCCGACAGACCGTGGCAGCCAACCGGCTGCTTACCCGCAAGTCTACGAGGGGGGTCGCGCGTCGGAAAGCGGGACGACCTACGGGTGGGGTGGATTTTCCTTTCGATGAGCGTCACGGTCGGCTAACAGACTGGCCGGACCTATGACGGACCGCCCGAATCGGGCAGCAGCGGCGTCGGCGGCAGCTTCCGCCTCCCGCCAACCACGCTCGGGCGCGCCGAGGGTGAGCTGCCGGGGCGCACCCTGCGCCGAGGTGAGCCCCTCCACCCGGACACCGACGAGGCGGATCCGCTCAGCCGGGTCCAGCACGGTGTAGAGCGCCCAGACCGTGTCGAACATCTCCCGGGCCGTGTCGGTGGGTACGTCGAGGGTGCGGGAGCGGTTGACGGTGCGAAAGTCGGCCAGTCGTACCTTCAGGGTGACCGTGCGCCCGACGTGGCCGGCGCTCCGCAGCCGGACGCCGACCTTCGCGCTGAGCGCGAGCAGGGCACGGCGGATCTCCATCGGGTCTGCCACATCAGCATCGAAGGTCACCTCGGCGCCGATCGACTTGTCGACGTGTTCGGGGCTGACCCGGCGCGGGTCACGCCCCCACGCCAACTCGTGCAGGTGTGCCGCGGACGCCGCGCCCACCGCTTTGCGCAGCATGCCGACCGGGGCCTCGGCGAGGTCCCCCACGGTGGCCAGACCGAGCCGGCGCAGCGTCTCGGCGGCCCGCTCCCCCACCCCCCACAGCGCGTCCACCGGGAGCGGGTGCAGGAAGTCGAGGACCTGCCCGGCGGGTACGACCAGCAGGCCGTCGGGCTTGGCCCGGGTGGAGCCGAGCTTGGCCACGAACTTGCTCGGCGCCACCCCGACCGAACATGTCAGCCCCTGCTCGTCGACGACCCGCTGGCGGATCATCCGGGCGATGGTGGCCGGCGGGCCGAACAGTTTGCGGGCGCCCGTGACGTCGAGGAACGCCTCGTCGAGGGAGAGCGGCTCGACCAGCGGGGTGACGTCCCGGAAGATCTGCATGACCGCCCGCGAGGCGGCCGAGTACGCGGCGAAGTTCGGCGGCAGGTAGACGGCGTGCGGGCAGAGGGCCCGGGCCCGGGAGGTCGGCATCGCGCTGCGCACGCCGTAGCGGCGAGCCTCGTAGCTGGCCGAGCTGACCACGCCACGCGAACCCACACCACCCACCACGACCGCGCGGCCGCGCAGCTCGGGGCGGGCGCGCACCTCCACGGAGGCGAAGAACGCGTCCATGTCGACGTGCAGGATGCCGCTGGCGGAGTCGTCGGCGTCCGGCCCGAAGCGCGGATCACCGCCCCGGGGCAACGACTGACTGCGGCCCATCCGTGCAGGTTATCCCCGAGGTACGACACCAGCGCCGGCCGGCTGGCCGGACCGCGCCCCGGTCAGCCCCGCACGACCAGCAGCGGCACGGTCAGCTCGGCGGCGGTGTCCGCCCCGTGGTACGCGACCAGCTTCGACGCCTGCGGCGGCTCGGTGCGGCTGGCCAGGACGGCGTACGTGTCGTTGCAGGTCACCACGACGTCACCGATCCGGCCCAGGTGCTCCTCGGGCACCGGCCCGAACCAGCCGGTGGCGATCATCTCCTCCCGGGTACGCACCCGGGCGGCGTCGCCGAGCACCGCCGACCAGGCGGCCACCACGTCGTGCACCGCTCCCGGCTCGGTGTGCAGGTAGCGCACCCGGGCCTCGCCGGCCACCACCCGCAGGCCGTCGCGCAGCCGTGGGTCGGTGTCCAGGTCGAAGCGGTGCGCGACGGGAATGTCGAGTTGCCCGTGGTCGGCGGTGACCAGCAGCGCCGCGTCGGGCGGCAGCCCGTCGACCAGCCGGGCGAGCAGCAGGTCCACCTCGGTGGCGGCGCTACGCCACGGCGCCGAGTCGACCCCGCTGAGGTGCCCGTGCCGGTCGAGGTCGGGGTGGTAGCCGGAGACCAGGGTCGGCCCATCGGCGGCGGCCAGCGCGGCCAGCATGGCGGTGGCCACCTGATCCGCGCCGGCGGCGCCCCGGAAGTCGCCGCCCCGGTTGGCGGCCAGGGTCAACCCGCTGCCGCCGAACTCCGGGCGGCTCACCACCGTCGTCGTCACACCGGCGGCGCGGGCCCGTTGGAGCTGGGTGGGCACCGGCTGCCAGCGCAGCGGCGACGGGTCGGCGGCCCAGTCGGTGTGGGTGAGCACCCGGTCGGTGCCGGGCACCCGCACCGTGAAGCCGAGCACCCCGTGCGCGCCGGGCGTGACGCCGGTGCCCAGCGTCACGAGGCTGGTCGGGGTGGTGGACGGGAAGCCGGCGACGAGGGGCCGACCCACCGTCGCGGCCAGCCCGGCGAGCGTTGGCGCGTACGGCGCGGCGGTCGGCACCTGGTACCAGCCGAGCCCGTCGACGAGCAGGACGGCGATGCGGCGTACCCCGGCCAGCGCGGGCGTCAGGCCGAGCGGGTCGGGCGAGCCGGGCACGCCCAGTACGGCGAGCGCGCTGGGCAGCACGTCGGCGAGACGTCCGCCGGCCCGATCGGGTGCGAGGACCGCCAGTGGCGGGTCGAGGCCGATCACCGGACCGCCGGCAGCCGGCGTACGCCCGTCGGCCGTCACCTCGGGGCCGGACGAGCCGGCCGACCTACCCCCGTCGGCGGGCCGGACCGGACGGGTCATGCCGGCCGGCGGGCGAACAGGTGCAGTTGGGCGGCCAGATCCCGGTAGGGGGGTTGGGCGGCCAGGGCCAGTTCCAGCTCGACCAGGGCCGCGGGCTGCCCGTCGGAGACGGCGGCCGGCAGCAGGTCGGCGAGCACGCGTACCCCGTGGATGTCCTCGACCTCCAGCCCGGCGGCGGTGAGCAGTGCGACGGCCTCGGGGGCGTCGTAGCGGCGGCGCAGAGTGTCGCGCGGCCCGGCGCTGCCGGCCGGGTCGGCGGCCAACGCCGCCGCGACGTCCAGGTGCCCGTTCATGGCGCGACCCAGCACGGCTGCCGCCCGGCCGGCCACCAGCACGCTCGCCGCGCCGCCGGGGCGCAGCGCGGTGGCCAGCGCGGCGACCACCGGCGCCGGGTCGTCGACGACCTCCAGGACGGCATGGCAGAGCACCAGGTCGACCCCGGCCGGCTCGACCAGCCCGGCGAGGGCGTCGCCGTCGCCCTGCACGGCGACGACCCGATCGGCGACCCCGGCCTCGGCGGCCCGGCGGGTGAGCGCGGCGAGCGCGTCGGGGCTGGCGTCGACGACGGTGACGCGGTGCCCGGCCCGGGCCAGCGGGACGGCGAAACCGCCGGTGCCCCCGCCGATGTCCAGCACGGTCAGCTCGGCGTCGCCGCGCCGATCCAGCTCAGCGCGCAGCACCGACCAGATCACGGCGGTACGGGGGGTCAGCGGCGGCGCGGCGAACCGGCCTCGGGTCTGCTCCACCCGGTCGAGCCTAGTGGTCAGGACTGGGCGCCCTCGACCGCGTCCTCAGCCCGGGATCGACGCTCGTTGGCGACCGGACCGTTCGTCACCTCGTACTCGCGGGGGTCGGTGAGGTGCGACGGCATCCAGCCGGCACCCAGCCGGGTCCGCCGGACGTTGGCGATTCCGCCACCGGTGTACGCGTGGTTTCCCATCACTTGTCAGTCCCCCTCACGGATCACGGGCCGCTCTGCCCGCTCAGGACGAGTCTCCCGCTCCGCGGCGACAGAAACCGTAATGTGAATCACTGGATCAGCGGAAGTCGCGGGACGCGGGACTGACCGGCGGCTCAATGGCGTCCAGCCGGTCGGCGACCAGGTTGGTCACTCCCTCGTGGCGTTGCAGTCGCCCCCGGACCACCAGCGCGGCGCTGGTGCGGGCCACCCGCCGATAACGCTGCCACAGACCCGGTGAACAGGTGACGTTCAACATCCCGGTCTCGTCCTCCAGGTTGAGGAAGGTCACCCCACCAGCGGTCGCCGGGCGCTGTCGATGGGTGACGATGCCGCCGACCCGGATCCGCTGGCCCGGCTCCACCCGACCGAGCCGGGCGATCGGCACCGCGCCCAGCACGTCGAGCTGCCCCCGGATGAACCGGGCCGGGTGGCTCTCCGGCGACAACCCGGTGGCCCACACGTCGGCTACCAGCCGATCCACGGCCTCCATGCCGGGCAGCGTGGGCGCCGCCGCGCCGGTCACCGTGCCGGGCAGCCGGCCCGGTCGGTCCTGGGCCGCCGCGCCGGCGGCCCACAGCGCCTCCCGCCGGGTCAGCCCGAAACAGGCGAAGGCGTCCGCGGTGGCCAGGGCCTCCAGCTGGGTCGCGGTGAGACCGACCCGCCGGGCCAGATCCGGCATGTCACGGTACGCCCCACCGACCGTCCGCTCGGCCTCGATCCGCTCGGCCACGTCCGACCCGAGGGTACGTACGCTGGACAGCCCCAGTCGGACGGCCGGACCGCCCAGCCCCCAGGCGTGCGGCGGCTCCCCCGGCTCGCTGCCCCACCGGGTGTCCGGGGTGGACTCGAGCACCGCCAGAGCCCCGCTGGCGTTGATGTCCGGACGGCGGACCTCCACCCCGTGCCGGCGGGCGTCGTCGACCAGGGTCTGCGGCGAGTAGAAGCCCATCGGCTGGGCGTTGAGCAGCGCCGCCAGGAACGGGGCCGGGTGGTAGCGCTTGAGCCACGAGCTGGCGTACACCAGGTAGGCGAAGCTCATCGCGTGGCTCTCCGGGAAGCCGTAGCTGGCGAACGCGGTGAGCTTGCGGTAGACGTCGTCGGCCAGCTCGCCGGTGATGCCCCGCTCGGCCATCCCGGCGTAGAGCCGGTCGGCGATGCGGGTCATCCGCTCGACCGAGCGTTTCGCGCCCATCGCCCGGCGCAACTGGTCGGCCTCGGCCGCGTCGAAACCGGCCAGGTCGATGGCGAGCTGCATCAACTGCTCCTGGAACAGCGGCACCCCCAGGGTCTTCTCCAGCGCGTTACGCATCAACGGGTGCGCGTACGTCACCGGCTCCTGACCGTTCTTACGCCGGATGAACGGGTGCACCGAACCGCCCTGGATCGGGCCGGGACGGATCAACGCCACCTCGACCACCAGGTCGTAGAACTCGCGGGGCTTGAGCCGCGGCAGGGTGGCCATCTGGGCGCGGCTCTCCACCTGGAACACCCCGACCGAGTCGGCCCGGCAGAGCATGTCGTAGACCTCGGGATCGTCGAGCGTCATGTCGCCGAGATCCAGCCGGGACCCGATCATGTCGTAGCCGTAGTGCAGGGCGGAGAGCATGCCCAGGCCGAGCAGGTCGAACTTCACCAGACCCACGGCGGCGCAGTCGTCCTTGTCCCACTGCAGGACGCTGCGCCCGGGCATCCGCCCCCACTCCACCGGGCAGACCTCGATCACCGGCCGGTCGCAGATCACCATCCCGCCCGAGTGGATGCCCAGGTGCCGGGGGAACGTCTGGAGCTCGTTGGCGTACTCCACCACCTGCTCCGGGATGCCCTCGACGTCGACCGTGGCGACCGAGCCCCACCTGTCGATCTGCTTGCTCCAGGCATCCTGCTGACCGGGTGAGAAGCCGAACGCCTTGGCCACGTCCCGCACCGCGGACCGGGGGCGGTACGAGATGACGTTGGCGACCTGCGCGGCGTGTTCCCGGCCGTAGCGGGTGTAGACGTGCTGGATCACCTCCTCCCGACGGTCGGACTCGATGTCTACGTCGATGTCCGGCGGACCGTCCCGCTCCGGGGCGAGGAAGCGCTCGAAGAGCAGCCGGTGCCGGACGGCGTCCACGTTGGTGATCCGCAGCGCGTAGCAGACCGCCGAGTTGGCCGCCGATCCCCGGCCCTGGCAGTAGATGTCCTGCTCGCGGCAGAACGAGACGATGTCGTAGACCACCAGGAAGTAACCGGGGAAGCCCAACTCTTCGATCATGTTCAGCTCGTGGTCGAGCTGCGCGTACGCCGCCGGGTGCGCCTGCGGCGGCCCGTAACGCTCGTGTGCCCCGTCGGCGGTCAGCTTGCGCAGCCAACTCATCTCGGTGTGCCCCGGCGGCACCGGGTACGCCGGCAGCTGCGGCGCGACGAGTTGGAGGTCGAAGGCCAGCTCGGCGCCGAACTCGGCGGCCCGCGCCACCGCGCCCGGGTACGCGGCGAACCGCGCCGCCATCTCCGCGCCGCTGCGCAGGTGGGCGGTGGCCGCCGCGGGCAACCAACCGTCGATCTCGTCCAGGCTGCGCCGGGCCCGCACCGCGGCGACCGTGGTGGCCAGCCGCCTCCGGCCAGGGCTGGCGTAGTGCACGTTGTTGCTGGCCACCGTCGGCAGCCCGGCCGCGGCGGCCAGCTCGGCGAGCGCGTCGTTGCGGTCGGCGTCGACCGGATGACCGTGGTCGGTCAACTCCACCGCCACCGTCTCCGCGCCGAAGAGCGCGGTCAACCGGTCCAGCTCACGGGCCGCCGCGTCCACCCCCTCGGTGAGCAGCGCCCCCGGCACGTGCCCCTTGCGACAGCCGGTCAACACCAGCACGTGATCCTTCAGCTCGGCGGCGACCTCCTCCAGCTCCCCGTAGACCGGGCGGCCCTTCTCCCCACCACGTAACTGGGCGCGGGCGATCGTGGTGGCCAGCCGGGCGTACCCCTCGTGGCCGTGCGCCAGCACCAGCAGATGCGCGCCGTGCGGGTCGGGTTCGCCGTTCTGCGGGCCGGGCAGCCCGAGGGACAGCTCCGCGCCGAAGATGGTCGGCAGGCCCAGCATCCGGGCCGCCTCGGCGAACCGGACCACCCCGTAGAAGCCGTCGTGGTCGGTGACGGCCAACGCGGTGAGCCCCAGCCGGGCCGCCTCCTCGGCCAACTCCTCGGGGTGGCTCGCGCCGTCGAGGAAACTGAAGTTGGTGTGCGCGTGCAGCTCCGCGTAGGGCACCACCCCGTCGGGACGGGCCAGCTCCGGCGGCTCGTACCGCTCGCGGTGGCGACTCCAGGCCGGCGAGTCACCGCCGTCGGCGTCCACGGCGAGCGGATCCACCACGTGCAGGTGCCGCTCGGCGCGCGGCCGCCCGCCGCCGGCCCGGCCGGAGAGCACGCTCTCCAGCTCCGACCAGGGCATCTTCGGGTTGTGAAAACTCATCCGGCCACCCCCAGACCGACCACAACCGGATTGATCCACTCGACATCACGGAAATCGGGCTGTCCGAAGAGGTGGGACACCCCGACTTCCGGGAAGTCGAGTCGATCATGGCCGGCTGAACGCTCAGTCATAGATCGCCTCCACCAGCCACTGCCCCGACTCCACGGCGAGCAGCAGAGCGGCACCGTCGGCCAGGCTCACCTGGAACCGGGCCCGGCGGCGGGCCTCGGCCGGCGCCCACCAGCGCTCGTCCACCGGCCACGGCCCGGCCCAACCCACGATCTCCGCCGGCTGACCGGTGCCGACCACCAGTCGGGCCGGTGGGGCGCTCACCGCCAACCGCGCGCTGATCACCACCGGCTCGCCAGCGGCGTCGTGCACGGTCGCGGCGAGGGGGCTGGGCAGCACCACGGCGGGCGCGGGCGGCGGCAGCCGACCCGGCCACGGCGGAATACCCCCACCCCGGCCGGCCGCGGGACCAGCACCGCCGCCACCACCAGCACTAGCACCGACACCCCTACCCGCGCCCGCGCCCATGCCCGCGCCAGCACCTGCGCCCATGCCCGCGCCCGCACCCATGCCCGCGCCCGCACCCCTACCCGCGCCCGCACCCATGCCCGCGCCGGTGACGGCCGGTGGGCCGGGTCGGGCCGGTAGCCGCTCGTCGCCCCACGGCACGAGGCGCACCTGGTCAGCCGGGGAACGCCCGCCACCGAGCACCGCCGTGACCACCGCTTCCGGGCCGAGGATGCCCTGTACGCGGCTCAATGCCCGGTGCGCCCGCTCCCGCTCCTCGCCGGTCTCCCCCCAGAGGCCGGTCTGCAGGCCGGCCTGGGCGACCACCCCGTCCGGGATCAGCCGCAGTCGGATGATGCCGGCTGTCGGACGGGCCGGACGGGCGCCGGCGCGACCGTTGCTGCCCGAGAGCCAGCCGTCGAGCTGCCAACGCACCCGATCGGCGATGGCGGCGGCGGTGAGCAGACCGTCGTGCCGCCACACCCGGTGCAGCTCCTGCCCGTGCTCGGTAACCGCCTCGATGCCGAGTCGGGTGCAGGCCAGCCCGTGCCCGGCGAGCCGGTCGTGCAACTGCTCCGCCAGAGCACGGGCGGCGAACGCCGCCGCGTCGACCCGGTCGATCGGATCGTCGTACCCGGCGGTCACCGTCAGGTCGGCCGGCGGCTGCCGGACGGCGAGTGGGCGGTGGTCCCGGCCGGCGGCCAGCCGGTGGGCCAGCGCACCGTCGAACCCGAAGCGGGCCAGCACGTCGCCGGCCGGTAGCGCGGCGAAGTCACCGAGGGTCCGCACCCCCAGCCGGCGCAGCAGGTCAGCCAGCGCGGACCGACCGAGCGCCTCGACCGGCATCCCGGCCAGGAACGCCGGCGTCCCACCCGGCGCCACCACCCGGCCGGTGCGGGCGGCCAGCGCCGCGGCGAACACCCCGTCGGCGATGCCCACCTGGCTCTCCACCAGACACGACTGGGCGACGTGCTCGATGAGCCGTTCGGCGGCCGCCTCCTCACCGCCGAGGTAGCGACTCGGGCCCCGGGCGGCAACCGCACAGGCGCCCGGCCGGACCACCTCGACACCGGCCACCAGTTCCTCCAGCGCGGCGACCACCGGCTCGAACGCCCGGGCGTCCCGGCCAGGGTCGTAGTCCACGACGGTGAGCTGCGGACAACGACCCTGCGCCTCCCGCTTGCGCAGCCCTCGGCGTACGCCTTCGGCGCGGGCCCGCTCGGAGCAGGCGACCACCCGGTTGGCGTGCAGTACGGCGACCGGGCCGGTGGCTGGTATCCCGTCGACGATCTCGGCGGCGAGCACCGGCCAGTCCGGGCACCACAGCAGCAGGGTCCGGGTCGGCGAGCCGGTCACCCCGACCCGACCAGGGCGAGCGGCCCGGACGGTCGGCCCACGGTCGACCGCACCGTCCGGGGTATGACGCGGGTGAGCTCGGCGTCGGGGAGCCAGACCTTGATCTCCTTGGGGCGGGCGGCTGCTCCCCGCCCGCGCGCCGACACGGTGACCTCCCGGCGGCGCAGCCGGCCCCGCCCCTGACCGAGCCCTTCCCAGACCCCACGGACCACCTGCAGCGTCACGTCCGCGCCGTCCCACCGGCCGTACGGGACGAGCACGCTGCCGCGCTGCCGGGCCCGGGCGGCCAGCCGGGTGGCGACCGAGGCGGAGACCGCGGCCGGTACGGCGGTGACCACGACGTCCACCCCGTCGATCAACGCGGCGACCACGGTGGCCCACTCGGGACCCGGATTCGGTACCAGGGCGAGCCGGTCCAGGGAGATGCCCAGCTCCGCCGCCGCACCCGCGCCGAACGTCGGCACCCCGACCACGGCACACCACGAGCCGGCCCGGGACGCCTCGGCCAGCAGTGCGAGCACCAGCGAGGTGCCCCCACTGCGGCGGGGCTGACCGGCGGCGACAGCGATCGTGCTGCCCCGGCGTAGACCCCGGTTGGGCAACAGGCCGGTCAGCTCCGGCGTCACCGGAAGCACGCGGTGGCCGCCCACCGGATCGGGCGCGCTCGCCGGGCGTACCAGATCGGCCAGCGCGGCGGAACCCACCACCATGCGGCCCGCCATCGGACCAACCCCCCGTCGTTGCTGTGGAACAGATCAGGCCGCACCGTGACGCCGGCCGCCCGGCTTCCCTTCCAGGCGGCCGGCGTCACGGCGGTCTCACGCCGCGAGGCCGTCCAGGGCTGGTTGGTGTGCCACGCCGAGCGCGGTCTCCACCACCGTGACGAACTCTTCGGCGGCGCGGAGCAGGTCATCGGCCTCCCGGGCGCTGACCACCCGGGGAATGCCGGCCTCGGCGGCGGCTCGCTTGCTGGCCCCGGCGGCGAAGAACCGGGCCCACTCGTCGAGCTCGGGGGCGACGGCGCAGAGCAGGACCCAGACGCTGGTGATCCGGTTGCGCCGGCTCGGGGCGGGACGGGCCCGGGCGGCGAGCAGGGCGGCCGCCGCGCGCAGCGCCGCCAGGTGGGCGGCCGCGTAGCGCAGGCCGTCGGGTCGGGTCTGGCCGGCCTCGACCAGCCCACGGCGGGCCAGGGTGAGGAGCTGGGCAGGGGTGCGGTGCGGCAGCACGTGCGCCGGCACCGTCGGTGCCTGAGCCGGGTTGGTCGGCATGGACTGTCTCCTCCACGTGGCCGGGGCGTCGGTCGGGGCGATGGTGCCGCCGACGAGACGCCGAGGTCGGGTGGGTGCGGAGGAAGACGCACCGGGGGTGGCCGGCCGGGTGTGGATGCTTCCCCACACCACACCCGGCCGGCGTACCGGCGGGTTCGTCGCCCGCCGCCCGGGGGTCGTGGGCGGCGGGCGACGCTCCTGCCTGATGGGACCGGGCTCGCGACTGCCCGGAAACCCAGGTGCGGCCCGCGGAGCCGCACCGGCCGGAACTGGCGCCGCGAAACGCCGCGCTCCGGCTGGTTGGAACGAACGTTCGAGGCAATCGAACACTCGTTCTAACTGCTGCTGACAGTACACCTCCCCTCCGACGAAAATGCAACGTGTGACGCGCCAGGACTCGCCGTGACGTGTGCCGGGATGAACCGGCGCACACGGACCGGGAAGAATGACGGGATGCAGCCACACCCGAACGTACGGGCGGTGCAGGACGCGCTGGACGGCGCCGGCGCGCTCGACGACGCCGGTCAGCCCAGCACGGTCCGACTCCTGCCCGACGCGGTGCACACCGCGGCAGCCGCCGCCGAGGCGCTCGGCGTCGAGGTGGGCCAGATCGCCAACTCGCTGATCTTCGACGCGGACGACGCGCCGCTGCTCGTGCTCACCTCCGGCGCGCACCGGGTGGACACCGCCGGTCTGGCTGCGTCCATCGGCGTCACCCGGCTGCGCCGGGCCACCCCGGAGTTCGTCCGCGAGCACACCGGCCAGCCGATCGGCGGGGTCGCCCCGCTCGGGCACCCTCGGGCGCTGCGCACCCTGGTGGACACGGCGCTGGCGACGTACCCGCAGATCTGGGCGGCGGGCGGCGTACCGCAGGCGGTCTTCCCGACCACCTACGCCGAACTGCTGCGCGTCACCGCCGGCACCCCGGCCGAGGTGGCGTGAACGCCGTACCGGAGCTGGTCACCCTGCACGTGTGGCGGACCGCCCGGAGCGCGCTGCCCCGGGCGCTGATGAGGATGGCGGTGGATCCGCGTCGGCTGCGCGCCCTGCCGGGCGTCCGGTTCGGCAAGCTGCTGGGCACCGGGACGGGCACCGGCTTCGGCCCGGGTGACGCCGACCTCACCAGGTGGGCGGCGCTGACCGTCTGGGACTCCCCCGCCGCGGCGGCCGGCTTCGACGACTCGCCGGTCGGGCGGGCCTGGGCGCGCATCGCCCAGGCGCAGGTCCGGGTCGACCTGCGTCCGCTGAGCAGCCGTGGCGAGTGGTCGGGCGAGCGGCCGTTCGGCGAACCACCGGGCGGTCGGGTGGCCGGGCCGGTGTTGGCGTTGACGCGGGCCCGGCTGCGGGCACGTCGGGCGGCCACCTTCTGGCGGGCGATCCCGCCGGTGGCGGCGGCCCTGCGCGACGCGCCGGGGTTGCTCGCCCGGTTCGGCGTGGGTGAGGCCCCGTTGGGCTGGCAGGGCACGGTCAGCGTGTGGCGTGACCCGACGGACCTGGTGGCGTTCGCGTACCGTCACCCGGAGCATCGGGCGGCGATCATGCGAACCCCCACCGCGGGTTGGTACGCCGAGGAGCTGTTCGCCCGGTTCGAGGTACGCGACGTGGTCGGCGACCGGACGGTCCTCGGTTGGGTCGCCGACGGCGACCAGGCGACAGGGAAGGGTGGACGGGCATGAGGTTGGTGCGCTGGACGCCGGACGACCTCGTCCGACGACTGGACGACGTGGTGGCCGTCTACGGCGAGGCGATGGGGTACCGCACCGACCTGTTGGAGGCCCGGCGCGGCTACATCGCCACCCACGTCCGCCGGCCGGGGTTCCGGGCCGTGGCCAGCCTGACCAGCGAGGGTCACCTCGCCGGCTTCGGGTACGGCTATCTGGGCGGCGCCGGCCAGTGGTGGCACGACCAGGTGCACCGGGCGCTGGACGGCCCGACCCGCAAGCGCTGGCTCACCCACTGCTTCGAGGTGGTCGAGCTGCACGTCCGCCCGCCCGCGCAGGGGCACGGCCTGGGCGCCGGCCAGTTGCGGGCGCTGCTCACGATGGCCGAGGGCGAGACCACGCTGCTGTCCACCCCGGAGGCGGAGGAGCAGACCTCGCGGGCCTGGCGGCTGTACCGGCGCTTCGGCTTCGTCGACGTGCTGCGCGACTTCCACTTTCCGGGTGACGAGCGGCCGTTCGGCGTACTCGGTCGGGACCTGCCACTCGATCCCCCGGCGTCATGACCCGGCGGATCTCCTGGACGCTGCTCGGCGTCCTGGTGTTCGCCCAGATCTGCTATCCGCTGACCACCGGCGCGACCCGGGCCGGGCTGACCGTGGCCACCGTCGTGCTCGGCTGGCTGCTCTCGGTCGGCCACGCGCTGCTCAGTCGGGGCCCCCGGGTGGCGGCGGCGCTGGTCGCGGTGGCCACCGGCGGTGGGTTCGCGATCGAGGCGATCGGGGTGGCCACCGGTGTGCCGTTCGGCAGCTACGACTACTCGGGCGAGCTGGGTCCCAAGCTGGCCGGGGTGCCGTTGATCATTCCGTTGGCGTGGACCTGGATGGCCTGGCCGGCCTGGCTGGCCGCGGTCCGCCTGACCGGCGACGGCAGCACCCCGACCGGCGACGGCAGGGGTTCGACCGTCGGACGGTGGGTGGGCAGGATCGCGTTGGCCGCCGTGGGCCTGGCGGCGTGGGACCTCTTCCTCGACCCGCAGATGGTCGCCGAAGGCTACTGGATCTGGCGCGACGCCACTCCCGCGTTGCCCGGCCTGACCGGCATCCCGGTCAGCAACTACCTGGGCTGGCTGCTCTTCGCCGTGCTGCTGATGAGCGCGCTGCGCCCGCTGGCCGGTCCGACCGCCGAACGCACCGACCGACGGGACCACCCGATGGTCGCGCTCTACCTGTGGACGTACTTCTCCAGCATCCTGGCCCACGCCGTCTTTCTGGACCTGCCCGCCTCGGCGCTCTGGGGTGCCGCCGGCATGGGGGTCACCGCCGTGCCGCTGACGGTGACGCTGCTGCGTGCCCGCCGGTACGGCCAGCCCCGCCAGGAGGATCACCGGCCGGACCGCACCGGCGTCGACGCGACCCGATGACCGCCCTGTCCGTCCTGCTGGTCGCCGTCGCCGCGTTGACCGCGCACACCTGGGTCAACGCCACCCGCTGGCTGCGCCGGCCCACCGACGCACCGGACGAGGTCGACGAGCCGGTGGCCGTGCTGCTGCCGTTGCGCGACGAGGCCACCCGCGTCACGCCCTGCCTGCGCGCCCTGCTCGCCCAGCGGGGGGTGCCCGGGCTGCGTGTCGTGGTCCTCGACGACGGGTCCACCGACGGCACCGCCGACGTGGTCCGCGCGGTGGCCGGCGACGATCCCCGGGTCACCGTGCTCACCGGGGTCGCCCCGCCACCGGGCTGGCTGGGCAAACCGCACGCCTGCTGGCAGCTCGCCACCCGGGCCGCCCCGGAGGCCACCGCGCTGGTCTTCGTCGACGCCGACGTGGTGCTCGCCCCGCACGCCGTGGCGGCCGCCGTCACCGAGTTGCGCGCCGCCGGCGCGACGTTGCTGTCGCCGTACCCCCGGATCGTGGTGACGACGGCGGCCGACCGGCTGGTCCAGCCGTTGTTGCAGTGGCTCTGGCTGACCTTCCTGCCGCTGCGGGCGATGGAACGCTCGCCGCGGCCGTCGCTGGCCGCGGCGGGCGGCCAGTTCCTGGTGGTGGACCGGACCGGCTACACCGCCGCCGGCGGGCACGCCGCGGTCGCCGACAAGATCCTGGAGGACGTCGAGCTGGCCCGCGCGGTCAAGCGGGCCGGCGGGCGGATCGCCCTGGCCGACGGCTCGCGGCTGGCCACCTGCCGGATGTACGACGACTGGCCGCAACTGCGCGACGGGTACTCGAAGTCGCTGTGGGCGTCGTTCGGGCACCCGGGCGCGGCGGCGGCCGTGGTGGCGGCGCTGCTGCTGCTCTACACCGCCCCGCCGCTGGTCGCGCTGGGGTCCGCCTGGACAGCTCCCCGGGTGTCGATGGTTGCGCTCATCGCATACCTGCTGGGGGTGGCCGGGCGGGCGATCACCGCCCGCGCGACCGGGGGTCGGTGGTGGCCCGACGCGCTCGCACACCCCGTGTCGGTCGTGGTCCTCGGCTGGTTGACCCTGCGGTCGTACCATCTGCGGAAGCGACGCCGCCTCACCTGGCGGGGCCGTCCGGTCAGCTAGGGAGGGCACGGCATGGCGCGGATCGTGGTCGTCGGCGCCGGGGTGGGTGGCCTCGCCACCGCCGCCCGGCTGGCCGCCACCGGACACCAGGTGACCGTCTTCGAGGCCGCCGACACGGTCGGCGGGAAGCTCGGCCGGTACGCGCACGACACCCCGGCCGGGACGTTCGGATTCGACACCGGACCGAGCCTGCTCACGCTGCCCGAGGTCTTCCACGACCTGTTCGAGGCGACCGGGGCGAAGCTCGACGAGTACCTGGACCTGGTCCCGCTGGACCCGATCGTCCGGCACGTCTTTCCCGGCGGCGGTCCGACCCTGGACTCGTGCGCCGACCCGACGGAGTTCGCCGCGCGGATCGGAGCCGCCCTCGGTGACCGGGCGGCGGCCGACTGGCAGCGGTTGTGGCGGCGCGCCGCGCGGGTGTGGGAGGCGTCCTCGCGGGACATCCTGCGCCGTACCGTCGACTCCCCCCGCGACCTGGCCTCGCTGGCCTGGCGGCTGGGCGACCTGGCCGCCATCGCGCCGGGCCGCAGCCTGCGCGGCCTGGGCCGCCGGCACCTGTCCGACCCGCGACTGCGGATGCTGCTGGACCGGTACGCCACCTACACCGGCGCCGACCCACGCCGGGCGCCAGCGGCGCTGGTCGCGGTCCCCTACGCCGAGCTGGCCTTCGGCGGTTGGTACCTGCGCGGCGGGCTGGGCACACTCGCCGACGCGCTGCTGACCCGCTGCCTGGACCTCGGCGTGGTCGTGCAGACCGACACCCGGGTCACCCGGATCGACGCGACCGGCGGCCGGGTGCACGGGGTACGCCTCGCCGGTGTCGCCGCACCGGTGCCCGCCGACGTGGTGGTGGCCAACGTGGACGCCCTCACCGTCTACCGTGACCTGTTGCCGCACGCGCGTCGCCTGACCGGGCTGGCCGACCGCAGCCTGGCCGGTTTCGTCCTGCTGCTCGGCGTCTCCGGCGACACCGGGCTGGCCCACCACAACGTCTTCTTCCCACGCGACTACGACGCCGAGTTCGACGCGGTCTTCGGCGACCCGGGTCGGGGCGTACGGGCCCGGCCGGCGGCCGACCCGACGGTGTTCGTCACCGTGGCCGACGACCCGATGGCCCGACCGGCCGGGCACGAGGCGTGGTTCGTGCTGGTCAACGCCGCCCGGCAGGGCACCGCCGGCGGGGCGGTCGACTGGCGACGCCCGGGGCTCGCCGACGCGTACGCCGACCGGATCCTGGACGTCCTGGCCGAGCGCGGCGTGGACGTGCGGGACCGGCTGCTGTTCCGCGAGGTGCGCACCCCGGCCGACCTGGACACCGCGACCGGGGCGCCGGGCGGCGCGATCTACGGCACCGCCGGCGGTCTGCTCCGCCCGGCCAACCGGGGGCCGGCGCACGGACTGTGGCTGGTGGGCGGCTCCAGCCACCCCGGCGGCGGGCTGCCGATGGTGACCCTCTCCGCGCAGATCGTCGCCGAGGAGATCGGCCCCGCCTGGTAGTCCGGCGGCCGCTGGTAGCTCAGCCGGCGTCGAGGAGCGCGCGGCGGACGGTGGACAGCAACTGCCCCAGCCCGAAGCCGGCGAGCAGCACCCAGACCGCGGTCGCCATGGTGATGGTGCCGGCGGCCAGGTCCGGCTCGATCAGACCGGCCAGCCCGGCGACCACCAGACCCGCCAGCGCGACCGAGACCCGGGTGGGTCGCTCGCCGACGGTCACCGCGCCGATCTCGCGCATCCCGGCCAGGGCCGCGCGGGCCCGGACGTACTCGTGCAGCCAGGACAGCGCACCGGCCGCGACGACCAGCCCGCCCGGCGCGCCGACCAGCCAGAACGCCAGCAGCCAGGCCACCTCGCCGAGCCGGTCGGCCAGCGAGTCGTAGACGTAGCCGAGCCGGGTGGTGCGGTCGGTGGCGACGGCCACGGCGCCGTCCACACTGTCGGCCACGGCGGCGAGCAGCACGAACAACGCGCCCAGGAACGGGCCGTCGCCCGGCCGGGTCGCCAGCAACGGTACGCAGAAGCAGAGCAGCACCCCGACGACGGTGACCGGGGTGGGGCCGACCCGCAGCCGGCCCAGCACGTACCCGACGTGGTAGGCGAACCGCAGCCAGGCGCGTACCACCGGCGCGGCGACCCGTGGGTCGAACCCGCCGTGCAGCCGCGCCCACGCCGTGGCGTACTGGTCCCAGTTCAGCTGTGTGCCCACCTGGGGATCAACCGTCGTGCCGGGCATCAGGTGTCGCCGACTCCGCGTTCACACCCGCGCGCCGGCCTTGAGGTTCTGCCAGACCTCCCGCGTGGCGGTGGACCGGTTGAGGGTGATGAAGTGGATTCCGGGGACGCCCTCGTCCAGCAGCCGGCGGCACATCTCGCTGGCCTGCTCGATGCCGAGCTGTCGCACCGCCTCCGGATCGTCGGCCACCCGCTCGAAACGCGCCGCCAGCGCGGGCGGGAAGGGCGCCCCGGAGAGCTGCACGGACCGCTCGATGGTGCCGATCTGGGTCACCGGCATCACCCCGGCCAGGATCGGGGTGGCGCAGCCGGCGGCGGCCACCCGGTCGCGCAGGCGCAGGTAGTCGTCGGCCTCGAAGAACATCTGGGTGATCGCGAACTCGGCGCCGGCGCGGCACTTGCGGACGAACTGCGCGGTGTCGCTGGCCACGTCGGGGGAACGGGGGTGCTTGTACGGGAAGGCCGCCACACCGACGCTGAAGTCGCCGGAGTCACGGACCAGCCGGACCAGGTCCTCGGCGTAGTCGACGCCCTCGGGGTGCCGGACCCACTCGCCGCCGGGGTTGCCGGGCGGATCACCGCGTACGGCCAGCACGTTGCGCACCCCGACCCCGGCGAGCCGCCCGATGACGTGCCGCAGCTCGGCCACGGAGTGGTTGACGGCGGTCAGGTGGGCCATCGGCAGCAGGGTGGTGTCGGTGGCGATCCGCTCGGTCACCGCCACCGTGGTGTCCCGAGTCGAACCGCCCGCGCCGTAGGTGATCGACACGAACGACGGGCGCAGCGACTCCAGCTCGCGGATGGCCTGCCAGAGCAGCCGCTCCCCCGCCTCGGTCTTGGGCGGGAAGAACTCGAACGAGAACGTCGGCTGACGGTCACGGATGAGCGCCCCGATCGCCGGCTGCGGATTGGGGAGTACCGAGGGAAGACCGAGCGCCACGACCCGACTCTAGCGGGCGACGCCATCGTGACCCAGACGCTTCCCACCGCCGCCCACGATCCGAGCCAGCCGCGTGTCATGGGGAGCAGGCGACGAGCGAGCGATCGAAAAAATCGGAAGTACGGTGACGGACGTGCCTAAACCGTAGCCACGCCCCTACCGGCAGGTTGCTGACGAGCTGCGCCAGCGGATCGAGGCCGGCGTCATCGTCGTTGAGGACGCTTGACCCTTCCGTCGCCTACCGCTGCCGTAAGGACCCGCAAGCCTGCCGACTGGACAAAGACGCGCCGCCTCTCTACGGCATCACCTTTCTTGTCCAGCTGATAGCCATCGACCCAGACCCAGCCGTCATAGGTGATCCAGTCCGTCACTACTCCGATCACCCTGAGCGTCATTGGCTTTGTGAACTGGATACTCGCCTTCTTGGTGAGAAGCAGAACGTCACCGGGGTTGAGCCTCATCGACTTTCTTTCCTCTCCCGCCAACTCCTGAGATGTCCACTGGCCTCCACCAGTCGAGGGCACGAGCCGTCTGGCGTGCACTTCGAGCAGACGTTCCGGTGGTGAAAGTCGATCACGTAACTGGCCATGATCACGAGGAAAGGGGGTTCGGGTCGAGGCTCCTCAAGCATCATGATCGCCGGCCTGCTGGTTGCGAAAATTCACAGCCTGCCGCTTCGTCTCACTCTGCCCGGGCGCCTCGATGGTGCGGCACTCACCCGCCTGCCCGGGAAAGCTCGTCCGCTCGACGACGTCCATCGGGCTGCCTGGTCTCTGGAACCACTTCCAACGGCGCATCCGTCCTCCGCATCGTCGTTTCCCGCACGATGCCGGATGGTGATGGGACCCCTACACTGCGTTGATGTATGTTCATTGAGGGTCACGGACGTCCAATGAGGAGAGCGCTGTGAACCACGGACTCATCGCAGCCATGACCGAAGCCGGCGAGACAGCCGAAAGCCTTGCAGCCCAGACCGGCGTAGACCCCAAGACGGCACAGCGATGGGTGAGCCGTGGACGCATCCCCCGCCCAGTGGCACGCTCCCGAGTAGCGGCCATCCTCGGCAAGGACGTAAAGGACCTTTGGCCGGACGTACTCAAGAGACGCGAGCCATCGTGGTTCCGCCAGTGGGTCGATGTTGAACGTGAGGCACTGGGGCTTCGGTGGTTCGAGCTGGCATGGGTTCCGGGACTGTTGCAGACCGAGGCGTACGCCAGGGCAACCCTAGAGATGGAATCCCTGACCTCGGAGGAGGTGGATGCATTCGCCTCAGCTCGCATTGAGCGACAGTCGATCCTCCGCCGCTCACGACCTCCACTGCTGGTGGCAGTCATGGATGAAACAGTCCTTCGCCGTCCGGCCAGCGCCAAGGACGACGGCACCCTGATGCGTGTCCAGTGTGAACACATCCTTGCCTGCGCAGAGCTGCCCTGCGTACGGGTTCATGTCGTCCCGTTGGATACGCCGATGCATCCCGGGCTGGGCGGGCCGTTCATCATGGCCGAACTGCCCGACGGAACCCGGGCAGCTCACATCGATGCGCAGGTCAGAGCACAGATCATCGAGGATAGGGAGGAAGTCGCTACCCTGGAGGGACGGTGGTCGCGCATAGTTGGCGAAGCGCTCCCCCGAGCGCAGTCTCTCAACCTCATCAGGGAAGCGGCAGCATCATGGACCTGACCAGCGCACATTGGCACAAGAGCACGAAGAGCGGCAACAACGGCGGGGCGTGCATCGAGGTCGCTGACAACCTTCCGGGCATTGTTGCCATCCGGGACAGTAAGGACCAGCACGGGCCAGCGCTGGTGTTCGGCCCTCACCAGTGGCAAGCCTTCGTTGCAGTCGTGAAGGCCAATGCCCTGAGCTGACCGCGCTCGAGACCCGTCAAAGGGTGCTCGCAACTAATAACACCATACGCAGAAAGCCCTCCTGCCGATTAGGTGGAGGGCTTTCTTCTCGGGCAAACCGGAGACTGCCGACCAGGAACACGTCGGCGTCCTCGCTGGGTTCCGGCGGAAAACTCGTCGTACCTCCGAGGTAGGAATGGAGGGCGCGGGACGGGCGGCGGGGGTGGTCCGGTTCCGGCGTGGGGGGTCACGCAGCCGAGGTGCGCCCGGCCCGTTCGCGGGCGAGGTCGCACCGCGTCGACCCGCCGGGAGGACCCGTGATCTCGCCCGCACCGCCGTACCGCACGCAGCTCGGGCCACTGCTGGTCCGGCATCGGCTGGCCCGGGGGTGGAGTCAGCGGCGGGCCGCCGCCGAGTTGTGCGCCGCGGCGGGCGTCGCCACGTTGAGCCGGCACGAGGTGTCCCGGTGGGAGCGGCAGCGACGCGTACCCGGTGGGTTCTGGCTCGGCTGGCTCGCCGTCGTGCTGGACGTACCGCCGGTGGTGCTCGCCGAGGCGGCCGCGCGCACCCGGCGGACCGGACCGCCCACGACGGCCGGGTCGGGCCGACACGGCGCGGCGGGTGCGCGACCGGGCAGGCGGACCGGGCTGGGCCGTGCCGGCGGGACTACGCGTGGCGGTGGGGCGCGGGCCGTGGGGAACCGCTAGCGTCGTGGCGTGACCCATGCTGCTCCCGTGTCCCCCGTCGACCGCGCCGGCCTGCGGCAGCGGGTCGACGAGGCGCTCACCGAGTTCCTGGCCGGCCAGCGGACCCGGTTGACCCTGGTTGACCAGGCCCTCGTTCCGGTGGCGGAGGCGATCGAGGCGTTCGTGCTCGGTGGCGGCAAGCGCCTACGCCCGGCGTTCGCGTACTGGGGATTCCGCGGCGCCGGCGGGGTGGACGGCGACGAGGTTCTCACCGCGCTCGCGGCATTGGAGTTCGTGCAGGCCAGCGCCCTCATCCACGACGACCTGATGGACCGTTCCGACACCCGGCGGGGCGAGCCGGCGGTGCACCGGCGGTTCGCCAGTCGGCACCGGGCGGCCGGCTGGGGTGGCGACGCGGACGGGTTCGGCGACGCCGCCGCGATCCTGCTCGGTGACCTGTGCCTGGTGTGGTCCGACGAGCTGCTGCACTCCGCCGGTCTGGACCTGCGGGCGCTGGCCCGGGCCCGGCCGGTCTTCGACGAGATGCGCACCGAGGTCACCGTCGGGCAGTACCTCGACGTGCTGACCCAGGCCACCGGGGACACCTCGCTGGAGCGGGCCGGCAAGGTGGCCCGGTACAAGTCGGCGAAGTACACCGTCGAGCGTCCGCTGCTGCTCGGCGCCGCGCTGGCCGACGCGGGCGAGGAGATCCGGACGACCTACTCGGCGTACGGGTTGCCGTTGGGTGAGGCGTTCCAGCTCCGCGACGACGTGCTGGGGGTCTTCGGCGACCCGGCGCAGACCGGCAAACCGGCCGGGGACGACCTGCGCGAGGGCAAGCGCACCTATCTGGTGGCGGCGGCCGTGGAGACCACCGACGACGCGGGCCGGGAGCTGTTGCTCGGTCAGCTCGGCAACCCGGACCTGGACGAGCAGGGTGTGGCCCGTCTGCGCGAGCTGATCCAGGCGAGCGGGGCCCTGACCCGCACCGAGCAGCGCATCGTGACGCTCACCGACACGGCCCTGGCCGCCCTGGCCGCCGTCGACCTGGACACCGAAGCCCGCCAGGCCCTGGTAGACCTGGCCATAGCCGCCACCCGACGCTCCGACTAACCCCACCCGCCCCGCGCCCGCCCCTCCGCCGCGTTGATCATGAAGTTATTGCCGCGACACGCCGCGCCGGCGGGCAATAACTTCATGATCGACGAAGAAGGGCAGGGGTCGGCTAGAAGCCCAGGGCTTGGGCGCGGCGTTTGACCTCGCGGGCCTGGTCGCCGGAGAGAGCAGCGGCGGGAGTGTCGCCGGGGAGCGTGTCGTCCCGCTCGTAGAGCCAGCGCATGGCCGCCTCGTCGTCGTAGCCGTTGTCGGCCAGCAGGTTGAGCACCCCGGGCAGGTGCTTGAGGACTGTCGCGTTGGCCACCAGGTCCGCGGGTATCCGGCGTACGCCGTCGCGGCGGACCGCCAACAGCTCCCGGTCGCGGATCATCTGGTGGACCTTGCTGATCGACACGTCGAGCCGCTCGGCGACGTCGGGCAGGGTGAGCCAGCCGGACGGGTCGGTGGGGCCGGCGAGCTCGGGGTCGGGTACGGGTTCGGTCACCCGATCACCCTGCCACGCCGTCGGCGGCGGGAGACATCGGCACCCCACACGTACCGTCGGTGAGCAGCGGATCAGGGCTGGCGCCGGGGCACCGGCCCACGACGGGACGGACCGCTACGTCCTCGGGCTGTAGCATCCTGTTCAACTCCCACCCCCTGGACACATAGACTCCCTGCCGATGGACACACAGGTCGCCGACACGTTGCTGGGCTCGCTGATCGACGGGCGCTACCGCATTCGCGGTCGCGTGGCCCGTGGCGGCATGGCGACCGTGTACACCGCAACCGACGAACGCCTCGAGCGCACCGTCGCAGTCAAGATCATTCACCCGACCCAGGCGCCCGAGGCGCGGGCCCGGGTCGCCAACTTCGTGGCCCGGTTCACCGACGAGGCCAAGACCATCGCCCGGCTGACCCACCCGAACGTGGTCGCGGTCTACGACCAGGGCACCCACGCCGGCCTGCCGTACCTGGTGATGGAGTACGTCCGTGGCCGCACGCTGCGCGACGTGCTGGCCGAACGACGCCGACTCAACCCGGACGAGGCGCTGGCCATCGCCGAGCAGATGCTCGCCGCGATCGCCGCCGCGCACCGGGCCGGCCTCGTGCACCGCGACGTCAAGCCCGAGAACGTCCTGGTGGCCGAAGCGCCCACCGGCGGTGTCGCCAACCTGGTGGACAGCGTCGTCAAGGTGGCCGACTTCGGGCTCGCCCGCGCGGTCGAGGCCAGCGCCGACGACGAGCAGGGCAACCAACTGATGGCCACCGTGGCGTACGTCGCCCCGGAGCTGGTCACCGAGGGTCGGGCCGATCCGCGTACCGACGTCTACTCCGCCGGCATCGTGCTGTTCGAGATGCTCACCGGTCGGGTGCCGTACGACGGGGGCCGTCCCGTGGACGTCGCCTGGCAGCACGTCGACCGGGACGTGCCGGCGCCCTCGACGCTGGTGCCCGGCCTGCCGCCGGCCCTCGACGCCCTGGTGCAGCGCGCCACCCGGCGTGACCCGTCCGCCCGGCCCGCCGACGCCGGCGCGCTGCTGGCCGAGGTCCAGGTGGCCCGGGACCAGTTGGGCAACGTCAACAGCACCAGCACCGCCGTCCTGCGGCGGATCACCGACGAGCCGCCGGCCTCCCAGCCGACGATGATGGTCGCCGCGATCCGCCCGGCGCAACGGCCGACCTGGGCGCGGTTGCCCGAGGGTGGCGCGCAGGGCCCGGGTCGTCGGCGGGCCGCCCCGGAGCCCGCCGAGGGTCTGGCCGCGCGGTTCGCCGAGCTGCGCACCAGGATCCTGGGCACGTCCCAGGGTCGCCTGGCCTTCGCGGCCGTGGTCGTGGCGCTGGGCCTGGTGGCCGCGCTCGGTGGCTGGTGGTTCGGCGTCGGCCGCTACACGTCCGCCCCGCAACTGGTCAGCCTGAACAAGGCCGAGGCGCAGGCCCAGGCCGAGCGCGCCGGCCTGACCCTGGCGTACGGGGAGCCGCGCTTCGACGAGAAGGCCCCGAAGGACAGCGTGCTGGGGCAGAGCCCGGCGTCGTCGAGCAAGATCGTCAAGGGCGGCACGATCACCCTGACCCTCTCGCTGGGCCCGGAGCGCTTCCCCGTGCCGGACGTGATCGGCAAGGAGTACGAGCTGGCCGAGGCGGATCTGGTCAACGCCCAACTGGTGGTCGCCAAGGGCACCGCCCGCTATGACGACACCCTGCCGGCCGGCGTCGTCCTGGACAGCAACCCGAAGGTGGGCGCCGAGGTCAAGCCGGGCACGAAGATCACGCTGATCCTGAGCCGTGGCCGGGCGCCGGTGACGGTGCCGAACCTGGTGGGCAAGAGCCTGACCGAGGCGCGCACCAAACTGGGCCAGCTCGGCCTGGTCCCGGTGGAGAGTTTCAAGGACTCCGACAAGCCCAAGGACGAGATCCTCGGCCAGAGCCCGGCCGACGGTGGGGGCGTGGAGAAGGGCACCGAGGTCAAGCTGGAGATCAGCAAGGGTCCGCCGCTGGTCGTGGTGCCCCGAGTGATCGACCTGCCCTGCCAGCAGGCCAAGCAGGTGCTGGAGAGCCAGGGCTTCCCGGTGACGGTCGCCGTCAACCCGAACGCCGTGGCCCGCATCCAGGCCCCCGGAGAGAATTCGCAGGTGCCTCCGGGCACCCCGGTCGTCATCACGTGCTTCTGATGACGTCGATCTCGACGCGGCCAGTGGGCGCGCACACCCCGACCTCCGGCGGGCTGGCCAGGGCGGCCCTGCCGTACCTGGACGGGACCGGCGCCGCAGCCGTGCAGGTGTACGTCTCGAACTCGCGGGGCTGGGCGCTGCCACCGGGCGACCCGGCGCAGGACGCGCTGTTCCGCGACGGCTGCGCCGAGCGGGGCATCCCGGCGTTCATCCACGCCTCCCTGCTGGTCAACCTCGGCTCACCCACCCCGGCGACCGTCGAGAAGTCGGCGCTGACACTGGCGCACGCGCTGCGCCGGGGCGTGGCCATCGGCGCGCGGGCGGTGGTGTTCCACGCCGGCAGCGCGGTCGACGAGGGGTACGCCGAGGAGGCGATGCGGCAGGTCCGTCGGGAGCTGCTGCCCCTGCTCGACTGGACGGCCGAGGCCGGCGGACCGATGCTGCTGGTCGAGCCGAGCGCCGGCGGCGGCCGTTCCCTCGCCTCGCGGGTCGAGCACCTCGGGCCCTACCTCGACGCGGTGGACCGGCATCCGATGCTCGGCGTCTGCTTCGACACCTGCCACGCCTGGGCGGCGGGGCATGATCTGGCCGCCGAGGGCGGCATGACCGCGACCCTCGACACGCTGGTGGCCACGGTGGGAGCCGACCGGTTGCGGCTGGTGCACGCCAACGATTCCAAGGATCTGTGCGGTTCCACCCGGGACCGGCACGAGAACATCGGCAAGGGCACCATCGGCGAGCCGGCGTTCGCCGAGCTGATGGCCCATCCGGCCACCGTTGGGGTCCCCGTGGTGGTGGAGACCCCGAGCGAGAAGCAGCTGGGCCACGCCGCCGACATCGCCATCCTCAGCCGCCTGGCCCGCCACCCTTCCTGAGATCAATCCACGGGTACGACCGGTCGCCCTCAGCGGTGCGCCGGTGTGGAGATGGCGAAGAACTCGTCGATGAGCCGGGCCGTCCGCACGTCCTGGTTGGTCCTGCCCAGCACGGCAGGCGCCTTGGCCGGCCCTGGGATGGTGTGCCCGCCACCGTGCACGGTGTAGAGCGCCACCGACGGGTGCCCGGGCTGCCGGTACTCGGTGCGTTCGATCGAGGTCGCGGCGTTCACGGCCGGCAGTTTCGTGACTGTGGGTTGTACGGTGATGCCGTTACCGGCGGCGAAATAGGCCGCGGACTCGGGTGCGGACAGGTTGCGGCCGCCGACCTTGAAGACCAGGCGCGCCCACCAGCTGTACGCACCACCGGCGTACGTGACGATCCGGTCCTTCGTGCCGTTGATCAACAGGACCGGCATGGGCGCGGGTGCCGCGTCGCCGAGCAGGAAGCTCTCGGGTGCCGGCATCGTTGCGGCGATCACCGCCGCACCGGCGATCAGCACCGGAGTTTCGTGGGCCAGGCGGATCACCATCTGGCCGCCGTTGGAGTAGCCGACCGCGTACACCCGCGCGGGGTCGATGTCGTGACTGAGGGCGACCTTCTCGATCAGGGCCCGAACAAAACCGACGTCGTCGCTGTTGTCGGTGCGGGCCGGGAAGGAGCTCTCCCGCCGGGCGTCGTTCCAGTTGCCCTTGTGGCCGTCGAGGTAGACCACCACCGCCGCGCCGCTCTCGGCGAGCGCGTCGTAGGCCCGGCCGACGAACTTCCGGTGCTTGGCCCCGGTCTGTTTCGATCCGTGGAAGACGAGCACGAGACTGCGTCCGGGGTTGCCGTCCGCGGACCCGATGATCTCGTACGTCCGCAGGGTGCCGTTCACCGTGATGCTGTCGCGCATGGAGCCCCCTGAAATGGATGGGTCATCCGTTCCAAGGTAGCATAAGCGGATTAGTTATCCGTTACGCTGGCCGGCCGGTGCGACTCCGGGCCTCTCGATCACGGCCTCAGGCTGCTGCCAGGATGCGGGGTAGGGCCCGCAGCGCGCGGTCCAGGCCCTCGTCGTCCAGGCCCAGGTGGGTGACCAGGCGAGCGGTCCGGGGGCCGAGCACCGAGATCAGTACGCCCTCCTGGCGCGCGGCGGCGGCCAGGGCGCGGGCGTCCAGCGCGTGCTTGGTCAGGTCCAGCGGAACGAGGTTGGTGCGGACCGTGGTGGCGAGCACCCCGAACGGCGCGACCGCCTCGGCGAGCCGGGCCGCCCTCGCGTGATCCTCGACGAGCCGGTCGACGTGGTGCGCGAGCGCGTACCGGCCGGCCGCGGCGAGGATGCCGGCCTGGCGCATGCCGCCACCCATCCGCTTGCGGATCATCCGGGCCCGAGCGATCTTCTCCGCGCTGCCCACCACCAGCGAGCCGACCGGTGCGCCGAGCCCCTTGGAGAGGCAGACGGACAGCGTGTCGAACAGCCCGCCGTACTCGGTCAGCGACACCCCGTCGGCGACGTGCGCGTGCCAGATCCGGGCGCCGTCGCAGTGCAGCGCCACCCCCGCGTCGTCGGCGACGCCGCGCAGCTCTCGCAGGGTGTCCAGCGGGATCACGCCGCCACCACCCCGGTTGTGGGTCTGCTCGACGGCGATGGCACGGGTGGGCACGGCGAAGAAGCCGTCCGGACGGATCATCCGGGCGACCACCTCCGGGTCGATGTCCGCGCCGACGGTCGGCCAGGTCCGCGAGGAGATTCCGCCGTACGCGGCGGCGGCCCCGATCTCGTACGTGACGACGTGCGCGTCCGCGTCGCACAGCAGCTCCTCGCCGGGCGGCACGAGCAGTTGCAGGGCGATCTGGTTGGCCATCGTCCCGCTCGGGGCGAACAGCGCCGCCTCGTGGCCGAACAGCGCGGCGACCTCCGCCTCCAGCGCGTTGACGGTGGGGTCCTCGCCGTAGACGTCGTCACCGACCTCGGCGGCGGCCATCGCCTCGCGCATCCCGGCGGTCGGCCGGGTCACCGTGTCGGAACGCAGGTCGACAAACGCGTCAGCCACTGTCATCCTTTCGGCTGCCGACTGCGGGGCTCGCAAGCTCACTCCTCGCGTCAGCCACTGTCGTCCTTTCGGCTGCCGACTGCGGGGCTCGCAAGCTCACTCCTCGCGTCAGCCACGGAGCATCTCCGCCACGAGGAAGGCCAGCTCCAGCGACTGCTGGGTGTTCAGCCGCGGGTCGCAGGCGGTCTCGTACCGGTCGGGCAGGTCGAGGTCCTCGATGCCCTGGGCGCCGCCGAGGCACTCGGTGACGTCCTCACCGGTCAACTCGACGTGGATGCCACCGGGGTGGGTGTCCAGGCCCCGGTGCACCTCGAAGTAACCGAGCACCTCGTCGACGATCCGGTCGAAGTGCCGCGTCTTGTAGCCGTTGGACGACTCGTGGGTGTTGCCGTGCATCGGGTCGCACTGCCAGACCACCTTGGCGCCGGCGGCGGTGACCTTGGACACGATCGGTGGCAGGGCGTCGCGGACCCGGTGGTTGCCCATCCGGCTGATCAGCGTGAGCCGGCCGGGGACATTGTCCGGGTTGAGCTTCTCGCACAGCTCGATCGCCTCGTCCGGTGAGGTCGTCGGGCCGAGCTTGACGCCGATCGGGTTGGCGATCCGGGAGATGAAGTCGATGTGCGCGCCGGTGATCTGCCGGGTGCGTTCGCCGACCCAGAGGAAGTGCCCGGACAGCCCGTACGCCCGGCGGTCGGAGACCCGGGTGAGCGCCCGGTCGTACTCCAGGGCCAGGGCCTCGTGGGAGCAGTAGAGGGTGACGGTCCGCAGCGCCTCGTCGTCGGTCATCCCGCAGGCCCGGATGAAGGCCAACGCGCGGTCGATCTCCCGGGCGATCGCCTCGTAGCGCTCCCCCGCCGGAGAGGTCCGCACGAAGCCCTTGTTCCAGTCGTGCACGGCGTGCAGGTCGGCGAGCCCACCGGCGAGGTACGCCCGCAGCATGTTCATCGCGGCGGCCGAGTTGGCGTACGCCCGGATCATGCGCTGCGGGTCGGCGACGCGGGCGGCGGGATCGGCCTCCAGCGAGTTGATCATGTCGCCGCGGTACGCGGGCAGGCCCCGCGCGTCGGTCGGCAGTGAGCGCGGCTTGGTGTACTGGCCGGCGACCCGGGCGACCTTGACCACCGGCAGCGACGCGCCGTAGGTGAGCACGATCGCCATCTGCAACAGGGTGCGGGCGTTGGCCAGCAGGTGGCTCTCGGTGTTGTCGGCGAAGGTCTCGGCGCAGTCACCGCCCTGGAGCAGGAACGCCTTGCCCTCGCAGACCAGCGCCAGCTTCTGCCGGAGCTGGTCCACCTCGTAGGGCGCGACGACCGACGGCACGGTGTCGAGCACCTTGCAGACCTCGGCGACGGCGGCCGGGTCGGACCACGGTGGGACCTGCTCGCGGGGCAGCTCCCGCCAGCGGTCCAGGCCGAGGGCGGCGTCCTCGGCGGAGTCGACGGTCGGACGGCTGGTCTGCAGGCCCGGGCTACCCACCGCGGGATGGCTCAGCTGATGCCACTCATGGCGCATGAGAGAAAGCGTACGGCGACCGCGCGTGTGACCGGGCGGCGAGGGTGACGGTTCCGGCAAGTGGGAGGTCGATCCCACCCACCTCGGTCAGGACGCGGGTGAGGGGGACGCGGGTGAAGGGCTGGTGGCCGGGTTGCCGCCCGGCGCCTCACTCGCGATGCACCAGTCGCCGCCGTCCCGCGTGACGGTGAACACCAGCGGGCGGGTGACCTTGCTCTTGCCGGCGGTGACCGAGACCGAGACGCTGACCTCCTGGCCGCGCTGACCGGACCGGACGTCGGTAATGGTCGCCTGGGGCACCTTGAAGTGGTCGGCGAAGTCGCCGTTGGGACCCGTGGCCGCGGCGTCGAACCCGGCGTGCAACACCGCGCAGAGCTGACTGCGGCCGGCGGCGACGTCCTTGGCGGTCATCGCGTCGAGGTACGCCTGCACGCGCTCACGGGACCGGGTGGCGGCCTCGTCGGCGGGCGCCCGCTGGGGCGTGACGGTCTGCTCGTCGGCGTCGTCGCCGCCGCTCGCGCAGCCGGCGAGGGCGGCCGGGAGCAGCACGAACGCGGCGGCGGTCATCGCCAGCCCACGGTGGGTCGCGCGCATGACCACCTCCGTCGAACGGGAAATCGAGACCTGCCGAGCCGCGAGTCTGCCATATCGGACCCGACCCGCCCAAGGCCGGCGGCCCGGCCGACGCGTGGCGTCGACCGGGCCGCTACGGCACGGGCGGGAAGGGGCGGTGCGGGCCCCTTCCCGCCGTGTGGGTGGTGCATCGGCCCTCGGCTCAGCCGAGACCGCCCTTGATGGCGCCGATGAGCTCGCCGTTGCTGGTGTCGCCGGAGAGCTCCCAGAAGAACGCGCCACCGAGGCCCTGGTTGTTCGCGTACGTCATCTTGCCGTTGATGGTCGACGGGGTGTCGTAGCTCCACCAGTTGCTGCCGCACTTGGCGTACGCGGTGCCGGCGATCGTGCCGGTGGCCGGGCAGGTGTTCTTGAGGACCTTGTAGTCCTCGATGCCCGCCTCGTAGGTGCCCGGCGCCGCCCCGGTGGCGCTGCCGCCCGGCGCGGCCTGGGTGACGCCCGTCCAGCCCCGGCCGTAGAAGCCGATGCCGAGCAGCAGCTTGCTGGACGGGATGCCCTTGCTCTTGAGCTTCTGGATGGCCGCGTCGGAGTTGAAGCCCTGCTGCGGGATCCCGGTGTACGACGTCAGCGGCGAGTGCGGGGCGGTGGGCCCCTGCGCGTTGAACGCGCCGAAGTAGTCGTACGTCATCGGCATGAGCCAGTTGAGGTTGCCGATCGCGCCGGCGTAGTCGGTGGCGTCGATCTTGCCGCCGTTGCTGCCGTCCGCGGTGATCGCCGCGGTCACCAGAGCGCTGGAGCCAAACTTCGACCGCAGCGCGCCGATCACGTTCTTGAACGCGTTCGGGCCGCTGGTGTCACAGCTCAGACCGCAGGCGTTGGGGTACTCCCAGTCGACGTCGATGCCGTCGAACACGTCCGCCCAGCGGGGGTCCTCGACGAGGTTGTAGCAGCTCTCGGCGAACGCGGCCGGGTTCTGCGCGGCCTGGGTGAAGCCGCCGGACCACGTCCAGCCACCGAACGACCAGATGACCTTGAGGTGCGGGTTGAGCGCCTTGAGCTTGCGCAGCTGGTTGAAGCTGCCGCGCAGCGGCTGGTCCCAGGTGTCGGCGACACCGTCCACGCTCTCCGCCGCCGTGTACGCCTTGTCGTAGTCGGCGTACGGGTCACCGATGGTGCAGCGACCACCCGTGGTGTTGCCGAAGGCGTACAGGATGTGGGTCAGCTTGGCGGCCGAGCCGCTGGTCTGGATGTTCTTGACGTGGTAGTTGCGCCCGTAGACGCCCCACTCGGCGAAGTAGCCGACGACCTTCTTACCGCCCGTGTTGGGCGGCGGGGTGGTGGTCGGGGGCGCGGTGGTCGGCGGCGCCGTCGTGGGCGGCGCGGTGGTCGGGGGTGCCGTGGTCGGCGGCGCCGTCGTGGTCGGCGGGGTCGTCGGGGTGCCGCCGCCGCATGCAGCGCCGTTGACGGTGCAGTTCAGTGGCGCCTTGTACGCGCCGGTGCCGTTGTAGCCCCAGCTGAACGAGGCACCGGGCGCGAGCCCACCGGCCCAGCTCTTCTTGACCGCGACGTAGTGGTTGCCGCTGCTGGTGACGTCGGCGTCCCACGCGCTGCTGATGGTGGTGCCCGACGGCAGGTCGAACTCGATGCGCCAGGTGGCGACCGTGGCGCTGGTGCCGTTGGTCACGGTCACCTTCGCCTCGTGACCGGTCCCCCAGTCCTGCGCCTTGGCGAACGTGGTGGTGACCGTGCCGGCGCCGAACGCGGTCGTCATCGGCACCGCCGCGACGGTCACGGCGACCACGGCGCCGGCCCAGAGGGCCCGGCGGAGCGATCTTTTCATGAGGCGTCTCCCGAACTGTTAGGAAACTTTCCAAAAGAGATGGTGAGACGGTACTCACACCGTCATCACTCCGTCAAGATGTCCATGTTTCGATTTCCGCTGGTGCGCGGAACGGGCCCGCCACGCCCTGCCCGGGCGACCCCACACCTGGCGCGTAGCCTCGGGCCATGACCGTCTTCGACATCCCGATCGGCGCCCTCAACGGCGGCCCCGCGGACCTCGCCCGCTACCGCGAAAAGGCGCTGCTGGTCGTCAACGTCGCCTCCCGCTGCGGCCTCACCCCGCAGTACGCCGGCCTCCAGCACCTCGCCGACACGTACGCCGAGCGCGGCCTCGTCGTGCTCGGCGTGCCGTGCAACCAGTTCGCCGGGCAGGAGCCGGGCAACGCTGCCGAGATCAGCGACTTCTGCCAGGTCAACTACGGCGTGACGTTTCCGCTGACCGAGAAGGTCGACGTCAACGGGCCCGACCGGCACCCGCTCTACGCGGCGCTGGTGGACACCCCGGACGCCGACGGGCACACCGGGGACGTCCGCTGGAACTTCGAGAAGTTCCTGGTGGCGCCGGATGGCACGGTCGCCGGCCGCTTCGCCCCGACGGTCGAGCCCGACGACCTCCGCACCCCCATCGAAAAGATCCTCCCCGCCTGACAGCCTCCGGTCCGGCCCACCCCGCCCCGGCCACCCCGCCCCCGGCCACCGCCCTCGGTCCGGTGATCAAGAGGTTCGCGTCAGGAATCGGCCGATCGGTGACGCGAACCTCTTGATCACCGGGGCAGGGCGGTCACCGGGGCAGGGCGGTCACCGGGGCAGGGCGGTCACCGGGGCAGGGCGGTCAGCGGGGCAGGGTCACCGGAGGGTGGTACGTGGGTGGGAGCCGGTCGGGCGACGACCGTCCGCAGTACGTTGTGCCGTAACCGGGACAACTCCGCGCATCGGCCGGAATGCGTCGTGGGTGGACGGAGTTGGGAAGAAACATGACAACTGTGGGACTGATCGGCAGTGGCAATATCGGCGGCACCGTCGCCCGGCTGGCCGTGGCCGCCGGCTACGACGTGGTGCTGAGCAACTCGCGCGGGCCGGAGACGCTCACCGACCTGGTCGACGAACTGGGCGAGCGGGCCAGCGCCGGCACGTCGCAGGACGCGGCGCAGGTCGGCGACCTGGTGGTGGTCACCGTGCCGCTCAGGGCGTACCGGGCGGTGCCCGTTGAGCCACTGGCCGGCAAGGTCGTCATCGACACCAACAACTATTACCCGGAGCGTGACGGGAACTTCCCCGAGCTGGACTCGGGCGAGACCACCAGCAGCGAACTCCTGCAGCGGCACCTGCCGGAGTCGCGGGTGGTCAAGGTCTTCAACAACATCTACTTCGCGGGCCTGGCCGCGCTCGCCCGGCCGTCCGGCGCCGCCGACCGCAGCGCTCTCGCGATCGCCGGCGACGACGCTGCCGCGAAGGCCGAGGTCACGGCCTTCCTCGACCGGATCGGGTACGACGCGGTCGACGTCGGCCCGCTCGCGGAGGGCTGGCGCTACCAGCCGGACACCCCGGCGTACGGCACGCTCTACTCCGCCACCCCGACCGACTGGGCGCACCCGGCGCCGGGCGACGCCGAGAAGCTGCGCACGGCCCTGGCCGCCGCCACCCGCTGAGCACGCGCCGCCCTCCGGTGACCGCCTACCGGGTGGCCCTCCGGAGGGCGGCGGCCAGTTCGTCGTCGTAACTGGCGATCGGCTGACCGTCGACGTCGTACGCCACCAGCCGACCCTGCGCCATGCTGGCCGACCGGAACGAGAACGTCCGCGTGCCGGGATAGGCCGCCAGCAGGGGGATGCTGCGGGGTGCGCCGCCCGGGGCGGAGTAGTACTCCAGTCGGGCCACCCGATCCGAGACCACACCGTTGACCCGTACCTTGGTCTTCTCCGCCCGGGTACCGAACGTGACCGGCGCGTCGGTGGCGTAGGCCGCGCACTCGGCCGGACCCCGGCAGACGAAGAAGTATCGCGGGTTGGCCACGTCGTCGAGGGCGTACGCCTTGAACGTCGGGTCCGCCCCGGCGGGCAGCGGTTGTACGGCGAAGAAGGCGAGAGCCACCGCGGACGTGACACCCACCCGCAGCCAGGCCCGCCGAGCGGCGGGGCGACGGCTGCCCCGCGCGGCGGCGACCGCGACACCGCCGAAGCCGACCAGGCACAGCAGGCACGTGCCGACGGTGCGGGCGTTCTCGAACAGGAACTGCACGCCCGGACGCGCCGACACCGGCCCGAGGACCGCCCCGAGCGAGACGACCATGGCGGCGAGCAGCGCCGCGCCGGCCACCCGCTGGGTGACGCCGGACGCGCCGACCAGCAGCATCGCGGCGAGCACCGGCCACACCTGGTGGTGGGTCCAGGACACCGGGGACGCGGCCACCGTGGCGCAGCCCACGAGCACGGCGGCGTGACCGGGGCGGGCCCGCGCGGCCAACTGGCGGGCGCGAAGGAGCGCCACCCCGCAGATCACCGCGACCAGAGCGGCCCAGAGCACGGGCAGGGTCGCCTCGTCGACCCCGACGCGCAACAGCATCCCGTGCACCGACTGGTTGCCCAGCGAGGCCAGGTTGCCGATCCGTGAGGTCTGCCGGACGGCCTCGGTCCAGTAGATCCAACTCTCGCCGGGCAGCACGAGCGCCGCCAGCCCGGCGCAGGCCACGAAGGTCGCCACGGCACGCCCGGCGTCGCGGTAGCGCCCGGTGGCGAGGAAGTAGACGACGAACAGCAGCGGGGTCAGCTTGATCGCCGCCGCCACTCCGACGAGCACTCCCCGCAGCCGTGGCGGGACTACGCCCATGCCGTCCAGCAGCGCCAGCAGCACGACGAAGATGCTGACCTGCCCGAACCGCAGGTTGCTCTGCACCGGCGCCGAGAGCATCAGGACCGTGGCGGCCACCGCGACGACCAACGGGCGGCGGGACCGATCGGCGCTCAGCGCGACACCGACCATCCCGGCGACGGCGACGACCGCCGCGCACGTCGCGACCAGCCAGATCCCCTGGAGTACGCCCTCACCCACGAGGGTGATCGGTCCCAGCACGAGAGCGGCGAACGGCGGGTAGGTGAACGGGCCGCCGTTCGCGGCGCGGTACTCGTACAGCGGCCGGCCGGCGTGCAGTTCGGACAGTGCGCCGTAGTAGATGTGCAGGTCGGAGAGGCGATCGTCGCGGGTCGACACGAGCACACAGGACACCGTCGCGACGACGACGAAGACCGCCCAGACCAGCGCCACGCGTCGATCCCGCATCGCCCGAGAATAGGCGAACGAGGCGAGCGACGGCCCCGCCTGCGGTCAAGATCCGCGCAACTTCCCTGTAGTTGCCGTCTCGGCCCGGCCTGAGGCAGCAGTTTCCCCGAACTTGCGCGGATCTTGCTTGTCAATCCCCTGGCACGGCGGCGATCGGCGGGTTCCGGCGAGGAGAAACATCGCGTGTACAACTTGCGCGAGAGTCTCACGCACGGGACTCTGTCGGTGGGTTGCCGCCCGCTCACCGAACGTGCCTCGGAGGCGACATGCACACGCTCCGTACCGCGTCCCGCCGGCTGCTGGCCGGTGCCGGCGCGCTCCTGCTCGGCACCTCCCTCGCTGCCGCGATCCCGGCGTCGGCCGGCGCGGCCAGCGTCGGGTACGTCCGACTGGCCCACCTCTCCCCCGACACACCGGCGGTGGACGTCTACCTCGCCGCCCCCGACGCCGCGAAGCCGAGGGTCTTTCCCGGCGTCGGCTACGGCGTCGTCTCCGACTATCTCCAGTTGCCTCCGGGCCGGTACGCGGTGGCGATGCGCGAGGCGGGCACGCCTGCCAGCGATCCGCCGGTGCTCACCACCGAGGTCGCGGTGCGAAGTGGCGACGCGTACACGGTGGCCGGTGTCGGGCGGCACGCCGACCTGGGGCTGCGGGTGCTCACCGACGACCTGAGCGCTCCCACGCAGGGCCGGGCCAAGGTGCGCGTCGTGCAGGCGTCGGTGCGTACCCCCGTCCTCGACGTGGCCGCCCCGGACGGCCCGAGGATCGCCGACGGCGTGCAGTTCGCCACCACCACCGACTACCAACAGGTGGAGCCGGGCACCTGGAAGCTGCGGCTGACCGGCGCGGGCGGTCCGAGCACCGACGCCGAGGTGCGGCTCACCGGCGGCGCCGTCTACTCGCTGCTGGTCCTCGACGACAAGCAGGGTGGGCTCAGCGCCGAGCTGCGCCAGGACGCCGAGGGCGGCACCGTCGTACCGGCGGGTGGGGTGGAGACCGGCGCGGGTGGCACGGCCGGGCGTGGGCTCGGGGCGTACCCCCTGGTGGCCGGCGCGGTGGCCGCGGGGGCCGTGGTGGCGAGCCTCCTGCTCTGGCGTCGGCGGCGGCGCATCACCTGGTGAGCATCGGGCCCGCCATCCGACGGCACCGCGACCGTCGGGCGCCGCTGGCCGCGCTGGTCGCGGCCGGCGCGGCGGTCTGCCTGGCCGCCGGCAGCGGCGTCGGGCTCGCGACGACCGGGCCGCCTGCGGTCGCGACCTGGCACCCCGGCTGCGCCGACGGCTGCGCGTCGGTGGCCGCGTCGCCGCGACCACAGGGTCCACCCACGCGGGTACGGGTGCCGCGCATCGGCGTCGACTCGGCGCTCACGGTGCTGGGCCTGGACCGCGCGGGCGCGCTCGTTCCGCCGGCCGACTTCGACACGGCCGGCTGGTACGGGGGCGGCCCCGCCCCCGGCGACACCGGTCCGGCCGTGCTCGCCGGGCACCTGGACTCGCGCCGCGGCCCGGCGGTCTTCGCCCGGCTCGACGAGCTGCGCTCCGGCGACCGCGTCCAGGTGTGGCGCGACGGGCGGTGGCTGTCGTTCCGGGTGACCGGGTCGCTGCGCACCCGCAAGGACGAGTTCCCGACGGCCACGGTCTACGGCCCGACACCCGGGCCGGAGCTGCGCCTCGTCACCTGCGGGGGCGACTTCGACCGGCGGCGCGGGCACTACCGGGACAACGTGGTGGTGTTCGCGGTCCTCGACGCCCCCGGGCCGGTCCTGCCGACGTCCACGGCGGGTTGAGGGTTTGATCGACTCGGGTTCCAGGAAATCGTGGCATCCGACGCAAGCGGACACCGCGGTTTCCATGAACCCGAATGGATCAACACCCCGGCGGCGCGGCGGCGCGGCCCGGTCAGAGCGGGCGACGGCCGGCGAAGCCGCACTCGGCGCGGTGGTACCACCGCACGTCCGAGTCGCCCTCCAGCCAGCACCAGAGCACGGCGCGGCCCTCGCGCTCGCCCGGGAAGTCGAGCAGCACCGGCGCGATGCCCTTGACCTGGATCTCGTGCTGGTGCAGCTCGTCGACGACGGCGTGCAGTCGGGCCTCCAGCCCCTTGACCTCGGCCAGCCCGCCGAGCGCGCTGACGCCGTGGTCGGCCAGGTCGACGCGCAGCTCGGCCAGGTCAGCGCGGACACGGATCAGCTCGTCGACACGCGGCTGCAGGGTGGCCACCAGGTGCCGGGCCTGGGCGAGAGTGAACACGCCGCCAGTATGCGCCACCTACCGCGCCGCAGTGACCCCGCTCGGCGTGGTCAGTCGGCCTGGGCGGCGAGCTCGCGGGCGCGGTCCCGGGCCGCCTCCAGCGCGGCGAGCAGCGCCGCGCGGACGCCGTGCTTCTCCAGCTCACGGATCGCGGAGATGGTCGTGCCCGCGGGCGAGGTGACCGCCTCACGCAGCTTGACCGGGTGCTCGCCGGAGTCGCGCAGCATCACGGCGGACCCGATGGCGGTCTGCACGATCAGCTCGTGCGCCACCTGGCGCGGCAGACCGAGCAGGATCCCGGCGTCGATCATGGCTTCCACCAGCAGGTAGAAGTAGGCCGGGCCGGAGCCGGAGAGCGCGGTGACCGCGTCCTGCTGCGACTCGGGCACCCGGATGGTCTGACCGAGGGGCTTGAACATCTCCTCGGCGAGGCTCAGATGCGCACCGGTGGCGTACTCGCCGGCGGAGATGGCCGTCATCGCCTCGTCGACCAGCGCCGGAGTGTTGGTCATGACCCGGACCACGGGGGTGCCGTCGGGCAGCCGGCGGTTGAAGAAGCTGGTGGGCAGCCCGGCGCAGAGCGAGATGACCAGCTTGTCGGCGGGTACCTTCGGGCCGATCTCGTCCAGCAGCGCGGCGGCGTCCTGGGGCTTGACCGAGACGGCGAGCACGGCCGCCTCGTCGACGGCGGTCAGGTTGTCGACCACCCGGACGCCGTAGCGGGCGGTCAGCTCCTCGGCGCGGGCCGGTCGGCGGGCGGTGGCGAGCAGCCGCTCCACCGGCCATCCGGAGCGCAGCAGCCCGGAGAGCATCAGCTCACCGATCTTGCCCGCGCCGATCACCGCGACCGTGTGCACGTCGGTGGACATGTCGGCCCGTACCCCCTCGCGTCGGATCGCGGCACGGCGGACCCGAAAGGCCCGCCGTGCCGTCGACCTGTCGATCAGCTGCCGAAGAAGACCTCGGCCTCTTGGTACCGCTCCAGCGGCACGGTCTTCAGCTCGCGGGTGGCCTCGGCGAGGGGCACCCGGACGATGTCGGTGCTCTGCATCGCGACCATCTTGCCCCAGTCGCCGTCGTTGGCGGCGTCGATGGCCTGCAGGCCGAGGCGGGTGGCGAGGACCCGGTCGAAGGCGGTCGGGGTGCCACCGCGCTGGATGTGACCCAGCACCACGGTGCGGGCCTCCTTGCCGGTCTTGGCCTCCAGCTGCTCGGCGAGCCACTGGCCGATGCCGCCGAGGCGGACGTGGCCGAACGCGTCCAGCTCCTGGTTGTGCAGCACCATCTGGCCGTCGAGCGGCTGGGCGCCCTCGGCGACCACGACGATCGGGGCGTACTGGTGCTGGAAGCGCTTCTCGACGTAGCCGGCGACCTGCTCGACGTCGAACTGCCGCTCGGGCAGCAGGATCACGTTCGCGCCACCGGCCAGGCCGGCGTGCAGGGCGATCCAGCCGGCGTGCCGGCCCATGACCTCGACGACCAGGGTGCGGTGGTGGCTCTCCGCGGTCGTGTGCAGGCGGTCGATGGCCTCCATCGCGATGTTGACCGCGGTGTCGAAGCCGAAGGTGTAGTCGGTGGCGCCGAGGTCGTTGTCGATCGTCTTCGGCACACCGATGACGTTCACGCCCAGCTCGTGCAGCTTGGTGGCCACGCCGAGGGTGTCCTCGCCGCCGATCGCGATCAGCGCGTCCACGCCCTGCTCGGCGAGGTTGTCCTTGATCCGCTCGACGCCGTTCTCGATCTTGAACGGGTTGGTGCGGGACGAGCCGAGGATGGTGCCGCCCCGGGGCAGGATGCCGCGCACGTCGGCGATGCCCAGCGGGCGGGACAGACCCTCCAGCGGGCCCTTCCAGCCGTCCCGGAAGCCCACGAACTCGTGACCGTAAGTGGCGACGCCCTTGCGGACCACCGCCCGGATGACCGCGTTGAGACCGGGGCAGTCGCCGCCGCCGGTGAGCACGCCGATACGCATGATCCGCTCATCCTCCTGGAGCATCAGGTAAAGCCCGATATGCCCCAGGGTATGTGTCAGGTCAGACCATCGGCGCCGTTGCCGGCCCGGGGCGGGCCGTCACTGCGCACTGTAGTCGGCCTGCGCGCGCGACGACAGCGCGCCCCGGGGGCGGCGGCTCAGTAGGTCACCTCACGGTTCTCGCCGGGTGACGGCGGACGGCCGGTGACGGCGGCCTTGGCGAAGCCGAGGAGGTTGACCACGGTGCTGCTCGGCGAGTCCCAGTACTCGGCGGAGCTGGCGTGCACCTTGATCAGGGTCAGGCCGGGAGTGTCCAGCCCGTCCGGGAACCAGGTCTTGAGCAGTGGTTTCCAGAGCCGCTTCGCGCGCTCGGTGTCGGAACTCTCACTGGCGGTCCCCGACACCGAGACCCAGGAGTTGTGCCTCTGGTCGGAGAAGGCGACGTTGACCTCCGGATTCACCCGGATCTGGCGCAGTTTGGCCGAGTCGGTGTAGGCGAAGAACCAGAGGTCCCCGTCGAACTCGGCCTCCTGCAGCCCCATCGGCCGGCTCACCTGCCGCCCGTCCAGCGCGATGGTGGTGAGCATGCAGATCCGCGCGGCGCGGATCAGTTCGGTGACCCGCGCCCGGGCGTCGGTGACGCTGGTCGGATCGTTGCTCATGGCAATCTCCCTCGGCTCGGCTGACGAACCGTTGCCCGGGACAGAACCGGTCAAACCTACAGACGTATGACCATCGCTCAGCGCGCCGTCATCGCCCGCCAGCGGGCCAGGTTGTGCCGGGCGTCGACCAGGGCGTCGTGCCGGGCCGCGTCCGCGTCCGGCAGGGCCGGCCGGCCCCGGTCGTCCCAGAGCTGCCGCAGATCCTTCGTGAACCGGGGAATCTCCCGGGGCAGCGCCGGCATCGCCCCCCAGAGCTGGGCGAGGACCACATGGTCGTACGCCGCGTACCAGGCCCACAGCTCCAACTGCTCGGCCGGCCGGTCCCGGACGGGCTCCATGAGGAAGTCGTACAGATCGTCGCGGATGCGCTCCCGCGAGCGCCAGGCCCGGTCGGCCGGCGACGGCAGCCGGTCCAGGACGTTACGGCGGACCCAGGGCACGGCTCGGGAGTCGTCGAACTCGGTGGAGACCGCGTAGAACTCGCGGCCGTTCTCGTCGACGACACCGATCGAGACGAGGTCGACGATCCGGCCGTCCTCGATGAACTCGCAGTCGTAGAAGTAGCGGTAGACCATTCCGGACATCCTCACCCACCGCCGTCCGTCGGCGCGCGGCGGGGCCGGGTGCGAGCCCGGCCGGTCCGCCGTGGGCCGGCGGCGACCCGGGCCGCCGACGCCGCTCTGGCGACGCCCCCGGGGGTACGCCGCAGCTCGCGACGGTCACGGAAGTGCTTCGAGGGGTGTACAGCAAGCGACCGGACCGTCATGATCTGATGTGTACCGCTACCGGATGCCGAACCGGTGTCAGTTCACCTCGTCAGGGCCATCAGGTTCACCCGGTGAGCGATTGTGTGGTCCATGACCGGGGAGGGGTTGGGCCGTGGAGATGCGCCTGCCGGAGCCGGGTGACGCGCTCACGGGTGTCGAGATGTTCGCTGGCCTGGAGCCCGAGGTGCGGCAGCGTGTCATCGCGGCCGCCGTTCCGCGCACCTACCGCAAGGGTCAGCTGCTGTTCGTCGAGAACGACCCGGGCGAGTCGCTCATCGTGCTGCGTCGGGGCGCGGTCGCCGTGTTCCGCACCGCGCCGACCGGCGAGCGGGCGGTTCTGTCGGTGATCCGTCCGCCGGACGTGCTGGGCGAGGTCTCCCTGCTGGACGCCTCCACGCGCTCCGCGTCGGCCGAGGCCATCGAGGACTGCGCGGCGCTCGCGCTCTCCCGGGGCGCGTTCATGGAGCTGGTGCACTCCAACCCACGCATCCTGGACGCGGTGATGCGGTCGCTGGGCGGGTTGATCCGCCGGCTCACCGAGCAGAACGCCGACCACGTCTTCCTCGACCTGCCGGGCCGGGTCGCCAAGACGCTGGTCCGGCTGGCCGGCGAGAGCCAGGCGCCGATGATCACGATCGAGTTGAACCAGAGCCAGTTGGCCGAGATGGCGGGCGGTTCCCGGCAGAGCGTCAACCAGGCCATCGGTTCCTTTGCCAGCCGCGGCTGGCTGCGGACCGAGGGGCGCCGGATCGTCGTCACCGACGTCGCCGCGCTGCGCCGCCGGGCGGGCATGAACGACCGCTGAGCTGCCCCGCCGTCCCCGACGCGGGTTCCTACATCCACAACGGCCGGGCCGCCCGTGGGCGGCCCGGCCGATGCGCTGTGTCACCGAAGTGCGGTTCAGACTCCGGGGCTGCCCGGGCCGGCCCACTTGTTCGGGCCCTTGCTGTCGCCGCCCGAGCCGGTGGACTGCTCGCTGACGATCCCCTCGGCCTGCAGCGTGGCGAGCGTGGCCGCGTCGACGTCCACGGACTCGCCCGCCGAGTGACTGACGCCCTTGCCGTCGGTCCAGTCACTCTCCAGCTTGACGTACACCATTGACCTGTCCCCCTCTGGTCGCTGATCGAAGATGTGGCGGACTGAATGTAGTCGCTCAAGCCGTTGGTGGACTGTCCACAAACCAACAGGCCGGTACCCGACAGCCCTTCCGGCGGCGATACTCCTTGCGGGCGGCGGCGCTGGGGGCGTGGCCGGTATCGCCAGTGGAGGGTGTGTCATCGCCGCGCAGTGTGGGCGCTGTGGACGCACGGCCGCCGACGGGGACCGCTTCTGCGGTGGCTGCGGCGCCGAGCTGGGTGCTGTCTGCCCGCACTGCCTGCGTCCGCTCGCCTCGGACGTCGCGTTCTGCACCTCGTGCGGGTCGCCCCGGCCGGGCACGGACCGGACCGCCGCGGTCGCGCCCCAGGAGGACCGCCGGCGGGTGAGCGTGCTCTTCGTCGACCTCATCGACTTCACCCCGTACGTCGAGCGCGCCGATCCGGAGCAGGTCCGCGGCATGCAGACGGGCTTCTTCTCGGCAGCCCGCCGGGTGGTCGGCCAGTACGGCGGGGTGGTGGAGAAGTACATCGGTGACGCCGTGATGGCGCTCTTCGGCGCGCCGATCGCCACCGAGACCGACGCGCTGCGCTGCGTACGGGCGGGGCTGGAGCTGCAACGGGTGCTCACCCGGTTCGCGCCGACGGGCAGCACCGAGATGCGCTTCCGGGTGGGGGTGGCCACCGGTGAGGCCCTGGTCGACGTGGCCGCCGCCCGCGACGGTGGGCAGGCCATCGTGGCCGGTGACGTGGTGAACACCGCCTCGCGGATGCAATCGGTCGCGCCGCCCGGCGGGGTGCTGGTCTGTGGCACCACGCACGCCCTGACCAAGGACGCGATCCGCTACGAGGAGCAGCCCCCGGTCACCCTGCGCGGGCGCTCCTCCCCCACCGAGGTGTGGCTCGCCCTGTCCCCGCTGCGCCGTCAGCCCACCGACCGGGAGCCGGACACCACGCCCCTGGTGGACCGCGAGCACGAGCTGGGGATGCTGGTCAACGCCCTGCACCGGTCGCTGCGCGACCGGCTGCCCCAGGTGGTGACGATCTTCGGCCGGGCCGGGATCGGCAAGAGCCGGCTGCTACGCGAGCTGTACCGGCACACCGGCCGGCTGGTGGACGAGCCGCTGACGTGGCGGACGGGACGCTGCCCGCCGTTCGGCGAGAACGTCACGTTCGCCGCGCTCGCCGACATCGTCAAGTCCGAGGCCGGCATCCTGGACACCGACCCGGCCGCCAGCGCGGCCCAGCGGCTGGGCACCGCCGTCGGGGAGCTGATCGGGCCGGGTGAGCGCGACCGGGTGGTCGACGCGCTGCGTCCGCTGGTCGGACTGCCCGGCACGCCGCTGCCGGCGGAGGAGGCGGAGTCGGCGTGGCGGCGGTTCCTGCTGGCGTTGGCGGCCCGCCGCCCCACCGTGCTGGTCTTCGAGGACCTGCACTGGGCCGACGACGCGATGCTGCGCTTCGTGGAGCTGCTCGGGGCGGCGGCTCGCGAGGTGCCCCTCCTGCTGCTGTGCACCGCTCGTCCGGAGCTGGTCGACCGGGACCCGAGCTGGGCCGGGACGATCACGGGTTCGGTGACCATCACCCTGCCGCCGCTGCGCGACACCGGCATCGCCGCCCTGTACGCGCACCTGTTCGGTCAGGCGGCGTTCTCCGCCGAGATGCTGACGCCGCTCATCGAGGTGGCCGGCGGCAACCCCCTCTACGCGCACGAGTACGTCCGGATGCTGATCGAGCAGGGCGCGCTGCGCCAGTCCGGGCGGGGCTGGTCGTTGGACAAGCAGCTCGAACTGACCATGCCGGAGAGCGTGCACTCGGTCATCGCCAACCGGGTGGACCTGCTGGACGCCAAGGACCGAGCGGTGCTGCTCGCCGCCTCGGTGGTCGGGGTGCAGTTCTGGCCGGGCGCGGTGGCCGCCGCGCTGGGGCAGCCGGTCGAGTCGGTCGAGCGCGCGTTGCGCCGCCTCGAACAGCGCGACTTCGTGCACGAGCAGGCCGCCTCGACGATGGCCGGGCAGGCCGAGTTCCGGTTCCGGCACGTGCTGGTACGCGACGTCTGCTACCAGCGGCTGCCCCGCACCGAGCGGGTGGCACGGCACGAGCGGGCCGCGGACTGGCTCGACGCGCTGTCGCAGAGCCGCGACACCGACCTGGCCGAGGTCCTCGCCCACCACCGCTGGGCGGCCCACGAGATCGCGCGGTCTCTCGGCATGCAGATGCAGCGGTACGCGGGACCGGCACGACAGGCGCTGCACCGGGCGGCCCGCCGGGCGTACGCCCTGCACGGGCTGGACGCGGCGGCGAGCCACGCCGGCCGGGCGCTCGGCCTGGCCGACGACAGCGACCCGGTGGGCCGGCTGCAACTGGAGCTGCTGAGCACGGAGATCTCGTTCTACCGGGACGGCAACGAGTTCCTCTCCGGCGGCGGGCCGGAGCAGGTGCACGCGCTGGCCGACCGGCTGGCGGCGCACGGCGACGACGCGTGCGCCGCGCGGGCGTGGACGCTGCTCGGCCAGGCGGCGTGGCTGCGCGCCGACCGGGGTGAGGCGCTGGCCTGCCTGGATCGCGCGGTCCAACTGTTCGACCAGCTACCGGACAGCCCGCAGAAGGCCGACGCGTACGCCGAGCTGGGCCGCCTGCACATGCTCAACTACGAGCGCGACCCGGCGGTGTCGGCGGCGGACACCGCGGCGGAGATCGCGGAGCGGCTGGGCCTGACCGAGACGCGGACCAACGCGCGGATCACCGCGGCCACGGCGCGCTACCAGGCCGGCGACCGGATCGGCCTGGACGAGTTGCACGCCATCGTCGAGTTCAGCCGGGCCGGTCAGCTGCTCGCGCTGCCCCGGGCCACGCAGAACCTGGCCTGGGCCATCCGCGAGGAGGGCGACTGGCTGCGCTCGGACGCCCTGCTCTCGGCTGCTCCGGCGCGGACGGCCAGCGGGCAGACGCTGACCACCAGCTATTCGGCCGAGGCGATGCGGGCCTGGTTCGAGGGTGACTTCGGCCGGCTGCTCGCCGCGGCGGAGGCGTTCGTGGACACGCCGACCGGTAGCTGGGACATGCAGGTGCGGGGGCTGCGGTGCTGCCTGCTCGTGCTGCGCGACGACGAGGACCCGGCCGACCTGGCGCACGCGCTGGCCACCGCCCGGCGCAGCGGCTTCCACCGGCTGCGCTGGACGATGCTGGGCATGGCGGCGCTGTGCCGGGCGTTGCAGGAGCGCCACGCCGAGGCGGCGGAGCTGATCGACGAGCTGGAACGGTCCTGGTCGGCGGTGCCGGCGCTGGCCAGCGGGGAGTGGATCGCCGCGGCCGCGTACGCCGGCGCCCTGGCCGGCCGGGACGCCGCGGTGCGGGTCCGGGCGATGCTGGACCGGGTCGGACATCGGACGCCGTGGTCGGAGGCGGCGTTGCGGACGGTGACCGCGGCGGTGGCGGCGGCCGACGGCGACCACCGGCGCGCGGCCGAGCTGCACCTGGCCGCCGCCGAGACGTACGGGCGGATTCCGGACGCGAGCGACCGGGTGTTGGCGCTGGCGCTGGCGGCCTCGGAGCTGACCCGGGCGGGTGACCCGGCGGGTGCCCGGGTGCCCCGCGCCGAGGTGCGCACGTTCGCGCTGCGCAACGACGCGCCGGGTCTGCTGGCGCTGACCGGGCGGCCGATCAGCCCGACCGGACCGGCGGTCGCCTGTTGAGACTCAGGCGGCGACTGCCGTCTTGAGCTTCTGCGCGTAGATGTCGACGTACTCGCGGCCGGAGAGTTCCATCACCTCGTACATGATCTCGTCGGTGACCGCACGCTCGACGAACCGGTCGCCGGCCAGGCCCGCGTAGCGGGAGAAGTCCAGCGGGGCGCCGAAGCGGACCCGCACCTGGCCGAAACGGGGAATCAGCCGGCCGGGCGGCTGGAGCTCGTCGGCGTTGAGCATCGCCACCGGGACCACCACCGCGCCGCTCTCCAGGGCCAGCCGGGCCACCCCGGTCTTGCCCCGGTAGAGCCGCCCGTCCGGGGAGCGGGTGCCCTCGGGGTAGATGCCGGCCACACCTTGGGCGCGCAGCACCCGCAACTGGGTGTCCAGCGCGGCGCGGGCGGCCTGGCCGCCGGAGCGGTCCACCGGGATGGTGCCGGTGCCGACGAAGAACATCTTCGTCAACCAGCCCTTGATTCCCTTGCCGGTGAAGTACTCGGCCTTGGCCACGAAGGTGACCCTCCGCGAGACGATCAACGGGATGAAGATCGAGTCGAAGAAGGAGAGGTGATTGCTGGCCAGGATCACCGGGCCGGTCGCCGGCACGTGGCGCAGCCCCTCCACCCGCGGGCGGAAGATCAGCTTGAGCAGCGGACCGAGGATCACGTGCTTCAACAGCCAGTAGAGCACCGGCGTCCTTTCCGAGGGGGCCGCGACAGCGCCGGCCGTCATCCCCGTGGAGCCTACGAAGCGAGCGCGTCCACCACAACGGACGGACGCTCACCGCCACGACGCGGCGGACGCGGTCGCCACGGCACCCAGGGACCACCTGGCGGGCCGGCGTGCGCAATATCAGGGTTCTTGCCGCTTCCCACCCGCCGGTGGCAGCAACAACAGGGAAACTGCTCGGCTCTTGGCAGGCGACCGCGCGGTCACTGCCGCCTTGGCGCAATCGCCGCAGCTCACCAGCGCGCCGCCCGCCCCGGACGATCACCGAGATCGCACGTCTCGCGCAAGAACGGACAAAGGACCCCCGCCGCGACCTGCGACGGCAGCCTCGACTTTCCAAGACGCGACACAACGCACTCCCGGAACCGGCCCCTGACGTGTCACGATTCAGAGCACGGCGTGCGCACGGGCGTCGAGGGGGCAGGGGTGGCCGCGCCGCAGGGCGCGTTGAGGAGGATGTCCGGGTGTCAGCGGGTGGGGCCCGCCGGGGACGGCGGGACAACGGGCTCGACGCGAGCGAGTACGCCGTCGTGGGCGATGTCGATCCGCGCGTCGGCGAGCACCTGCTCGACGTGCTGGCCGCCGGCGGGATCGCCGCCTACCTGCAACCGTCGGCCGACCTCAATCCGGTCACCCGTACCACCACCGTCCCGGCCCGCCCGGTCGACCGGCTCTACGTCGACCGTTCGCACCTGCGGACCGCCCGTGACTACCTGACGCAACTCGCCGACGAGAGCGCCCCGGAGCAGCCCCCGGCCCGCGACGAGCCGGACATCGACGCGGAGTGGGCCCGGATCGTGGCCGGCTTCCACAGCACTCCCTCGACCACCGACGAGCGGCCCTGGCCGGCCGCGGAGGACGTGGACGAACGTGACGACCGGGACACCCGGGACGAGCCGACGGCCGGTCCGCTCGCCCGCTCCGGTGTCGACGAGGCCGGACCGACCGCGACCGACGTCCGTCGGCTGCCGTCGGCGACCGACTTCTCCGGGATCTCGGTCGGCCGGAACAGCCGGGACGACGAGCCCTCGCTGCTGGACGGTCTGGACACCTTCGGCGCCGACCTGCCGGACGACGACGAGGACACCTACCACCCGCCGCCGCCGCCGCCGCTGCCCCGCGTATCCAAGTACGCGGTGGTGGGCGCACTCGCCGTGGTCGTCGGGTTCGTGCTCTTCCTCTTCCCGTCGCTGCTCCCGATCGACCGCTCGGCGGTAACCCTGTTCGGGTTCACGGGCATCCTGGCCGGTTTCGTCACGCTGATCTGGCGGCTGCGCCCCGGTGACGAGGAGGACGACGACCCGGACAACGGCGCCGTCGTCTAGGGCACCCGGGGCCCGCATCGCGGGACGCGACCGCCCTCACTCGGGGCGTAACAGTGGTGTAACTTACTGTCAGTAGGAATACCGCTGTACGTCACTTCCCCCGCTGACTGACCGGTTTTCCCTTTCTCGTGGCGGTCAGTCCTCTGCTGATCGGAATGCCCGAGATGCGACAGAGTTCCCTCGTGGTGGTGGCCAACCGCCTCCCCATCGACGACAGCCAGGCCCCGGACGGCGCCTGCGAGTGGCGACGCAGCCCCGGAGGGCTGGTCAGCGCGCTGCACCCGCTGCTGCGACACACCCCGGCGATCTGGGTCGGCTGGGCCGGTGGCACCGGCCCGGCGCCCGCCCTGCCGGACGTCGACGGCGTCCACATGCACACCGTCGCTCTCAGTAACGAAGACCTGCGCGACCACTACGAAGGCTTCGCCAACGCGACCCTCTGGCCGCTCTACCACGACGCCGTCGAGCAACCCGAGCACCACCGACGCTGGTGGGAGGCGTACCAGCGGGTCAACCAGCGGTTCGCGGAGGCGACCGCCGAGGTGGCCGAGCCGGGTGGCGTGGTCTGGATACAGGACTACCACCTGCAACTCGTACCCGGGCTGCTGCGCGCGCTCCGCCCCGACCTGCGTATCGGCTTCTTCCTGCACGTGCCGTTCCCGCCGCCGGAGTTGTTCATGCAGTTGCCGCGCCGCGCCGAGCTGCTGCGCGGCATGCTCGGGGCCGACCTGGTGGGCTTCCAGCGCGCCCAGGCGGCACACAACTTCGCCCAGCTGGTGACCCGGGTGCTGGAGCTGCCGGCCACCGACCGTCGGATCGGGATCGACGACCGGGTGGTCCGCATCGGCGCGTTCCCCGTCTCGATCGACACGGCCGAGATGGCCGCTCTCGCCGCCCGCCCCGAGGTGGCCGCCCGGGCCCGCCGCCTGCGGCAGGATCTCGGCGACCCCCGGCACGTCATCCTCAGCGTGGACCGGATGGACTACACCAAGGGCATCGAACAGCGGCTCAAGGCGTACAGCGAGCTGCTGGCCAGCGGCGACGTCAAGGTCCGCGACACGGTGCTCGTCCAGGTCGCCATGCCGAGCCGCGAACGCGTCGGTCAGTACCAGATCCTGCGCGAACGCATCGAGCGCGAGGTGGGCCGGATCAACGGCGAGTTCGGGCGGGTCGGCGAGCCGGCCATCCACTACCTCACCCAGCCCTTCGACCGGGCCGAGCTGGCGGCGCTCTACCGGGTCGCCGACGTGATGGCGGTGACCCCGCTGCGCGACGGCATGAACCTGGTCGCGAAGGAGTACGTCGCCGCCCGGGTGGACGACACCGGAGCGTTGCTGCTCAGCGAGTTCGCCGGCACCGCCGCCGAGCTGTCCCAGGCGTACCAGGTGAACCCGCACGACCTGGAGGGGCTCAAGCAGGCGCTGCGCACGGCGCTGCGGGCCGACCCCGCCGACGTCACCGACCGCATGCGGGCGATGCGCGCCCACCTGCACGAGCACGACATCCGGGCCTGGGCCCGCTCCTACCTGAGCGCCCTCGACGAGACGGGCGCGCTGGTCGGCCGCCTCACCAGCACCGACGGCGCCGCCCGGGTGCCACAGCCGGCGACCCGGGCGACCCAGCCCGCCGGCGGCTGACCGGGGCGCATGGTCACCGGCCGGCGGGCTCCTTCTCCAACCAGTCCAGGATCGCGTCGATCGGCTCGGCCCAGCGCGCGTCGAGCATCAGGTCGTGCCCCATGCCGGGGAACAGCAGCGGCGCCGACCCGTACCGGCGGGCGACCCGCGTCAACGTCGACGCCGGCACCACCCGGTCGTCCGGGCTGCCCAGCACCAGGACCGGGGGCTCGCCCACGGCCGCCTCGGCCGGCGGCTCGCCCAGCAGCGCCCACTGGGCGCGCCGACCGGCCCGGCCCAGTCGCGCCACGTACCGCCGGGCGTCCTCGTCGGGCAACTCCCGGCTGAACAGCTGCGACCGGCTGAGCCGCAGCGGTCCGCCGAACACCGCCGGCAGCGTCCCGGCCGGGTTGCGGCGCACCGCCGTACCGAAGATGCCCCAGCCGCCGAAGACCGGCGAAACCAGCACCGCGCCGCGCGCCGGGTAGCGCGCCATCGCGTGGGCCACCACGAGCGCCCCGGCGCCGTGCCCCACCAGGACCGCCTGGCGCGGCAGGCTCGCGGCCACCTGGGTCACATCATGGGTGTACGCGCGCAGCGTCGCCTCCGGCGACGGCTCGCTGCCGCCGTGCCCCCGCAGGCTCAGGGCGTAGGCCGGGAAGCCCCGCGACGCGGCATGGCCCAGCCAGTGCTCGGCGAACGCCCACGCGCCGTGCCCGAACCCGGGTACGAACAGCAGCGGCGGACGCCCCTGTTCCAACTCGGGTACGGCGCTGAGCACCTCACGGCGCGCCGGCCGGACCGGACGAGCCCACTCCCGGCCCCGCATGATCCGCAGCTCGGTCATTTGCCCTCCAGGTCGTGCAGGGCGCGCTGGACGGCGCGCAGGTAGTCGGCGTGCCCGACCTCGAACCAGTGCCGGCTGCTGTCCTTGACCTGACCGGCGTAGCGCTCCCCGGCCCGGTCCCGGACCCGCTGCGCGAACGCGGCGGCCCGCTCGGGTCGGTCCCGCCGGGCCCGCAGCAGCCGCGCGAAGAGCACCGTCTGCCAGTGGGACAGGGTGAACAGGCCGGAGTCCGGCTGCACCAGACCGGCGACGGCCAGCGTGGGGTGCCCCGGCGTGAAGGCGTTGAGCCAGAGCGTGGGACGGCCGGTGCCGGCGCTGTCGCCGAACACCGACGCGTCGAGGAACTCGAAGCGCGGCAGGTAGCCGGTGGCGAAGATGACCAGCTCGGGGTCGATCTCGCGGCCGTCGGCCAGCTCCACGGCGTACGGCTGGAACCGGGCGATGTCGGGCACCGGGCCGATCCCGCCGTGGCCCACGTAGTAGACGAGCTGGCTGTTGGCGATCGGGTGCGTCTCGTACACCCGGTGGTCGGGCTTGGGCAGCCCGAAGCGGGTGAGGTTGCCGACGGTCAACCGCATCGTCCAGTGGTAGAGCCACTGGCGGACCCGCAGCGGCACCCGCAGTGACAGCAACGCGTCGTTGATCTGGTCGGCCGGACGGCCCAGCACGTACTTCGGGGCGTACCAGTAGCCACGCCGGGTGGAGTGCCAGCAGCGCGACGCCTGCTGGGCGGCCTCGACGGCGATGTCACAACCGGTGTTGCCGGCACCGACCACGAGCACCCGCTTGCCGCGCAACTGCGCCGGGTCCTTGTAGGACGACGCGTGCATGATCTCGCCGCGGAACTCCTCCAGGCCCTCGTAGCGGGGCAGCTTCGGCGACCAGTTGTGCCCGTTGGCGATCACCACGGCGGCATAGCGGGAGGTGCGCTCCGGGCCGTACCCGCCGGTGGATCGGGTCGTCACGTCCCACCGCTCCCCCGGCGCGGGCTCGACCCGGACGACCTCGGTGCCGAACCAGATGTGCGACCGCAGGTCGAAGTGGTCGGCGTACCGCTCGAAGTACGACAGGAGCTGGCCGTGGTGGGGGTAGTCCGGCCAGGAGTCCGGCATCGGAAAGTCGGGGAACTGGGTGAACGGCTTCGACGAGATCAGGTGGGTGCTGGCGTACACCGGGCTGCGGTCGTGCCGCCAGTTCCAGGCCCCGCCGACGCCGGTCTCGCGTTCGTAGCAGTCCACCCCGAACCCGTGCTCGCGCAGGTTCTTGATGGCTGTCAGGCCGCTGGCCCCGGCGCCGATGACGCAGACCGTGTCGCCCCGGTCGGAGAGCGAGCGGCCGTCGCGGCTCTGCGCGGACGGGATCGCATCCGGGTCGGGCCGGCCCTGGTCGGTGGAGGTGGACACCGGGACATCTCCTTTTGTGCGGCACGGGTGCCGGTTCGCCGCGAAATCCTCTCCACATCGGAGCCGGATGTCCAGCCCCGGCGCGGACCGATCGGCGGGTCCGGACCGGTGGGGGTCAGGCCGTGGTGGGCAGCAGCAGGTCGACGAGCACCGGGAAGTGGTCACTGGCCCGGCGGGTCTGCGGAGTGTCCACCACGTCGTAGTCGACCACGGTGATGCGGGGGTCGACGAAGAGGGCGTCGATGCGCCGGCGCGGGTCGGCGCACGAGTAGGTGAGCCGTTCCGCGCGGTCGGCCGCGACCGCCGCGTCGGTCAGGCCGCGCGCCACCGTCGCCCAGGCCGGCCCGTCCGGGCCCTCGTTCAGGTCGGCGCCCGCCACCACTGGAGCGTTGGCGGCGTCCAGGCCGCGTCGGAACTCGGCGGCCTGCGCGGGCCGTTCCGCCGGGTCGGTGGACAGGTGCGAGCCGGCGAGGGTGAAGCGGGCGTCGCCGACCCGGCAGTCGGCGTACGCCGCGCCGCGCAGGTGCCGGCCCGGGGTGAGCGGGAACCGCTGGCACCGGGCGCTGCGCACCTGCACCCGCAGGCTGGTCAACAGCAGGTTGCCCAGGGCGGGCAGGCCTCCGGCGGCCACCACCAGGCCGAACGACTCGGCCAGCGTGGCCGACTTCTGCCGCCACCGGAACCGGCGCGGACCTTCCTGCACGATCACGACGTCCGGCTTCGCGGCCCGGACGACCGCCGCCAGCGCGGCGGTGTCGTCGCGCTGGCTGTGGATGTTGTACGACACCACGCGCAGCGGTACGCCCATGTCCTGGCCGCCCTCAGATCCGTCGGGCCAGGTCGGCCGCGCCGATCACCCCGGCGCTGTTGCCCAGCTCGGCGGGGAGGACCTCGGCCACCGGCAGGCGTCCCCGCTGGGCCAGCGCGTCGAGGTACGAGCGACGCGTCGGGCCGAGCAGCAGGTCACCGGCGTCGATCACGCCGCCGCCGACGACCAGGGCCTGCGGGTCGAGGATCTGCGCCATGTCGGCGAGGCTGGTGCCCAGCCACCGGCCGATCTGCGCGAAGGCCTCGGCGGAGACCGGATCGCCGCCCTGCGCGGCGGCGGTCACCATGTGACCGGTGATCGCCTCGGGCTCGCCGCCGGCCAGCTCCAGCAGGGCGGTGGCCCGCTGCGGCTCCTGTCGGGCGCCGGCACGGGCGAAGCGGACCAGGGCGCTGCCGCTGGCGTACTGCTCGATGCAGCCGAGCCGCCCGCAGCCGCACTGGTGTCCGTCCGGCACGGCCAGCATGTGGCCCAGCTCCGCGGCGATGCCGTGCGCGCCGCGCATCAGCTCGCCGCCGAGGACGATGCCACCGCCGACGCCGGTGCCGATGGTGAACATGATCATCGAGTCGTCGGCGGCGCGGGCCGCGCCGTAGCGGAACTCGGCCCACGCGGCCACGTTGGCGTCGTTCTCGACGATCACCGGCAGGCCGACGGCGGCGCTCACGTACTCGCGCAGCGGCTCGTCACGCCAGGCCAGGTTGGGGGCGAAGAGCACGGTCGAGCGAGAGGCGTCGATCCAGCCGGCCGCGCCGATGCCGACCGCCTCGATCGTCCGACCGGCGGCCAGCTCGTCGACCAGCTCGATGATGACGTCGCGGGTCTTCGCGACGTCGTCGGCGGGGGTGTCCCGTCGGCTCTGCACGAGGACCGCGCCGGTGTCGTCCACGACACCGCCGGCCACCTTCGTGCCACCCACGTCGACTCCGATGGTCAGCGTCACCGCCGCCGCTCCCCTCTGCTGTGCTGTCCGGATCGCGCGCGCCACGGGGCACGCCGGTCCGGATCGCGATGTCCCGCGCTCAGGCGCCGCCGCCCGGCGCGTCCGCGCCGGTGTCGTCGGACGCCCGCGAAGCGGGCACCACGGGTCGGCTGGTCGGCACCGGCGCGGCCACCGCCCCGGCGTCGTCGACGGGTGCCGCGGTGGCCGGGGCGGAGGTGTCCGCCGACCGGGTGGCGACCGACCAGACATCCCGCTCCGGCGCCGGTTGGGAATCATGCCCGGTGCGGGTGGCATCGCGCCACACGTGCTCGTCGACGGCCTCGGCCGACCGCGCGGTCGAGGCGGGCCGCACCGGCTCGCCGTCGCCGCCCGCACCGGCCGCCGCCTGCGACGACGCGGCCGACTCCGGCACGGTCGTCGGGGACGGCTCCGGCGGCGCGAACGCGCGGAGCAGGCTGGCCACGCCGGCGGCGAGGTCGCCCGCGCCGGTGGCGAGGCGTTCGGCGAATTCCGGACTCGGGTCACGCAACGCGGCGATGCCACGACAGACCGGGCAGACGCAGCATTCGGCCGAACCGGTGGCGAAACCACCACGGGCGCGATCGCCGCCGCCCGGAGCGGCACTGTGACCGAGGACACCGGCCAACATCCCGCCCAACGGGCCGAACGCGCCGCCCGTCGAGCCGCTGGACGCCAGCCGCGCCCCCGCGAGCAGGGCCGCCACCAGACGCTCCGCCTCTTCCCGGGCCGAACCCGGCTCCGTTCCGCCCACCCTCGGCTCCTCTACCCCACCGCCGGACGCGTCACTGCGCCACGCCGGGTGCTTCTACCCGGCGCTTGAGCTGCTTCAACGCCGTATCCATGATCATTTTCTCGGCCTTGCGCCGAAACATGCCCAGCATCCCCACGGACAGCTCGACCTCCAGCGTGTACGTCACCGTGGTGGTCCCGTCCGGGTTGCCCACCAGGTCGTACGAACCACGCTGGCTCTTCTGCATCTTCGAGGGGGCGACCAGGTGCCACTCGACGCGGGACAGGTCCTCGGCGTACTCGTAGGCGAGCACGTACTCGTCAGCCATCACCCCGGCGTCGATGGTGAACCGCACCTGGCTGGCGTAGCCGTCCTCGTACTCCTCGATCACCTCGGCACGGCGGACCGCCTCGGTCCACTCCGGGTAACTCGGGAAGTCGCAGATGACCGTCGCCACCCGGTCGGGTGACGCGCCGATGATGATCGACTGGGTGGAGGAGTCCGCCATGGGGGGAGGCTACCCGGCTGACGCCGCGCACACCCCGCGCCGCCCCCGCCGCGCCCTGCCTACCCCACCCGAACCCCCCGCCGGGTAGGTTTCGACAGAGCCGACGCTCTCGGGCAGAGGCCGGCCCAGGCCAGTGCGAGCACGAAGGAGTGCAAGTGCGCGAGTTCTCCGTTCCGCCGATCGTCACCGTTGGCGAGGCGGCCAACCTCACCGATCCGGTCTGGGACAACGCCGAGATCGCGCCGGACACCGTGCAGTTCGCCCGCGCCACCCGCTCCGCCGACGGCGGCGACACCACCACCTGGGCCGAAGTGACCTGCCTGCAGTTCCGCGACGAGGTGGCGGCCGTGGCCCGGGGCCTGATCGCCGTCGGCGTCCAGCCGGGCGCGCGGGTCGCCCTGATGAGCCGGACGCGCTACGAGTGGACCCTGCTCGACTACGCCATCTGGGCGGCCGGCGGGGTCACCGTACCGATCTACGAGACCTCCAGTCCCGAGCAGGCCGCCTGGATCATCGCCGACTCCGGCGCGGTCGCCGCGCTTGTCGAAACGGACGCCCACGCCGACCTGGTCGCCGGTGTCCGCGACCGCCTCCCCGAGCTGACGAACGTTTGGCAGATCGACCAGGGCGCGGTCGACGAGCTGGTCGCCGCCGGCGCGGCGGTCGAGCTGGCCCAGGTGGAGCAGCGCCGCAAGGCGGTCCGCGCCGACGACCTGGCCACCATCATCTACACCAGCGGCACCACCGGCCGCCCCAAGGGCTGCGTGCTGACCCACCGCAACATGTACGCCGACATCGCCAACGCGGTGCCCGTGCTGCCGAACCTGTTCAACGCCGGCGCGAGCACCCTGCTCTTCCTGCCGCTGGCGCACGCGTTCGCCCGGCTCATCCAGATCGGCGTGGTGCAGGCACGGGCCACCCTCGCCCACTGCGCGGACACCAAGAACCTGGTCGGCGAGTTGCAGGAGTTCCGCCCGACCTTCGTGCTGTCCGTACCCCGGGTGTTCGAGAAGGTCTACAACGCGGCCAAGCAGAAGGCCGAGGCCGACGGCAAGGGCGGCGTCTTCGCCCGCGCCGAGCAGGTCGCCATCTCGTACAGCGAAGCGCTGGAGACCTCGCGCGGGCCGGGCCTGGCGCTGCGCGCGCAGCACGCGGTCTTCGACCGGCTCGTCTACCGCAAGCTGCGCGCCGCGCTCGGCGGGCGGTGCCGCGACGCCATCTCCGGCGGCGCGCCCCTGGGCGCGCGGCTCGGCCACTTCTTCCGTGGCGTCGGTGTGACGGTCCTGGAGGGGTACGGGTTGACCGAGACGTCCCCCGCCGCCGCCGCGAACCTGCCCACCGGCACCCGGATCGGGACCGTCGGCCGGCCGCTGCCCGGCGTGACCGTCCGGATCGAGGACGACGGCGAGATCCTGATCTCCGGCGAGCTGGTCTTTGCGGGTTACTGGCACAACGACGCGGCGACCGCCGAGGCGCTCAGCTCCGACGGCTGGTTCCGCACCGGTGACCTGGGCCAGCTCGACTCCGACGGCTACCTGAGCATCACCGGCCGCAAGAAGGAGCTGATCGTGACCGCCGGCGGCAAGAACGTCGCCCCGGCGGTGCTGGAGGACCAGGTCCGGGCGCACCCGTTGATCAGTCAGTGCGTCGTCGTCGGAGACGCGAAGCCGTTCATCGCGGCGCTGGTCACCATCGACGAGGAGGCGCTGCCGACCTTCCTGGCGAACGCCGGACTCCCCCCGGAGACCCCGATCGAGACGCTGCGCGAGCACGAGGGCCTGCGCGCCGAGGTGCAGTCCGCCGTCGACGCCGCGAACCAGGCCGTGTCGAAGGCCGAGGCGATCAAGGTCTTCCGGATCCTGCCCCGCGACTTCACCGAGGCCACCGGCGAGCTGACCCCCTCGCTCAAGGTCAAACGCCAGGTCGTCCACAAGACGTACGCGGCGGAGATCGCCGACATCTACCGCGGCTGACTACGATCCGTCACGTGCCCGCATCCACAACCGCCGCCCCACACCCGCATCCTCTCGCCGCGGCCGCCCGCCTGGTGATGCTGGCGCTGGTCGCGATCCTGACCCTGTTCGCCACCCGCGACGTCACCCAGCTGTGGTGGATCGCGCTGCTGGCGGTCGCCGGGCTGCCCTCCCTGCTCGCTCCGCAGCACCGGCTGGTCGGGCCGCTGAGTCGGGTCGCCGAGGTGGTGGTGCTGGGGCTGGCCGCGAGCCAGGTCGCCGCGGTCGCGTCGATCGGGGGCACGGTCGACGGGCTCGGCGCCTCCGCCGTGCTGCCCTACCTGGCGGTGCCGGTGACCGTCACCGCGCTGCGCCGGCGTTTCCGCGAGGGCGCGGCGCTGCTCGCGGTGACCGCCGGCACGCTGCTGATCAGCGGCGCGCTGACCGAGGTCGACGGGGAACGTCAACTCGGCCAGGTGGGCTACCTCGCGGTCTGCGCGCAGTGGTTGATCCTGGCCGCGCTCGGGCTCTACGCCGCCGGCACCCTGCACCGGGTGATGGCCGTACGCGCCGACGGCAAGCCCCAGCCGTACGCCGAGGCCACCCGGCTGTTGACCCAGCTCCGGACGGTGGCCCGGCAACTGCCCGGGGCGACCCTGGACCCGGGAGGCATCTCCGAGCACCTGATCGACGAGCTGCGCACGGTGGCCCGGGCGGACCGGGGCGCGGTGCTGTCCGCCAGCGGCGGCGGCCGGCTCGTGGTCCTCGCCCAGGCCGGGGCGGACCGGGTGGACTGGGAGACGACGCTGGACGCGGACTCGGCCATCGCCGACGCCTGGGCCAGTCAGCAGGCCACCACCGCCGCCCGCTCGCAGTCCCGCTCGCATCGGGGTCCGGACGTGTCCGCGCTGATCGTCCCGCTGGTCGCGGGGGTACGCACGGTGGGGCTGGTGGTGCTGGAGGCCGATGTCGCGCAGGCGTACCCGCCGCCGGTGGTGTCCCGGGTGACCGCGCTGACCCGCCCGGCCGCGCTGCGGCTGGAGGCGGCGCTGCTGTTCGACGAGGTCCGGTCGCTGGCCACCAACGAGGAGCGCCAGCGGCTGGCCCGGGAGATCCACGACGGGGTGGCGCAGGAGCTGGTGATGGTCGGCTACGGCATCGACAACGCCATGGCCACCGTCTTCGACGACGCGGACGAGACGGCCGAGGCCCTGCGGACGCTGCGCGCCGAGGTGACCCGGGTGATCCAGGAGCTGCGGCTGAGCCTCTTCGAGCTGCGTAGCGAGGTGGACCGGCAGGGCGGGCTGGCCGCGGCGATCGCCGAGTACGCCCGCACCGTCGGCGCGTCGGGCGGGTTGCGGGTGCACCTGTCGCTGGACGAGTCCACGGCCCGCCTGCCGGCCGCCACCGAGGCCGAGTTGCTGCGCATCGCGCAGGAGGCCGTGACCAACGCCCGCAAGCACGCCGGAGCGTCCAATTTGTGGGTCACGTGTGAGGTCGACCCCCCGTACGCGCAAATAGAAGTGTCGGATGACGGTCAGGGGATGGCTGACCAGCGCCCCGACGGACGGTACGGTCTTGCGATCATGGCCGAGAGGGCGGAACGTATCCGGGGCCGGTTGGAGATCAGGCCGCGGCAACCCAGCGGCACGACCGTGGCGGTGGTTCTCGGCACCTCGGCCCGGCGCGATAACGTGCGTGACAGCGCAGCACCAGAAGGGGAGTAACCCGAGGATGACCACAAGTCCGACACCGGCCACCCGCACCAAGGTTCTCCTTGTCGACGATCATGACCTGATTCGTAAGGGCCTGCGGCACGCCTTCGAGCGCGACCGCCAGTTCGAGGTCGTCGGCGAGGCCGCGACCGCGGCAGAGGGGGTACGCCAGGCCGGCGCCCTCCAGCCGGACGTGGTGATCATGGATCTGCGGCTGCCCGACGGCAGCGGCCTGGAGGCCACCCGCGCGCTGCGCAAGTCCAGCGCGTCGATGGGCATCGTGGTGCTGACCATGTACGCCGGCGACGACCAGCTCTTCGGCGCACTGGAGGCCGGTGCGAGCGCCTTCGTGCCCAAGACCGCCCCGGCCGACGAGGTCGTGGCCGCCGCGCGGCACGCCGCCTCGTCGCCGAGCGCGTTCACCGCCGCCGACCTGGCCGAGGCGATGAAGCGTCGGCTCGCCCCCTCCGGCCCGCAGCTCTCCCCCCGCGAGGGTCAGGTGCTGCGACTGCTCGCCGACGGGATGAGCGTGGCGGGCATCGCCAAGCAGCTGTTCGTCAGCGAGTCCACGGCGAAGACGCACATCTCCAAGCTCTACGAGAAGCTCGGCGCCGCCAACCGGGCACAGGCCCTGATGACCGCGCTGCGACTCGGCCTGCTCGAAGCGCCGGACGCGCCGAAGTTCTGAACGCGCGCCCGTTCGTCCAGCGGAATTCCGTAACCGAAGGTCCGCGCCGGCTCGCCGCCGGCGCGGACCTTCGCGTATCGACCGACGTCCGCGACGAGTGGACGGGCACGCTATGGTCTGGCGGGTACCGCGGGGGCAGAATACGCGCGCGGGCGATGACGCCCGCGTCGTGGACTCAAGGGGTGAGCGCATGCAGCGGCCGGACTGGGCGCCCGACACCATCGACATCGAGCGCCCGAGCGTCGCCCGGATGTACGACTACTACCTCGGCGGATCGCACAACTTCGCCGCCGACCGGGCCGCCGCGCAGGCGATGGTGGCGGCCGTGCCGGAGGCGCCACTGGCCGCGCAGGCCAACCGGGCGTTCCTGCGCCGGGCGGTCCACCACCTCGCCGAGGCCGGAGTGCGCCAGTTCCTGGACATCGGCTCGGGCATCCCCACAGTCGGCAACGTGCACGAGATCGCCCAACGGATCGACCCAGCGTCGCGGGTGGTCTACGTGGACGTCGACCCGGTCGCGGTGGCGCACAGCCGGGAGATCCTGGCCGGCAACGACCGGGCGACGATCGTCCAGGAGGACCTGCGGCATCCGGAGGAGATCCTGGCGCACCCCGACACGCGCAGGCTGCTCGACCTCAGCCAGCCGGTGGCGGTGATGATCGTGGCCGTCCTGCACTTCGTCCCCGACGACGACCGGCCGGCGGAGTTGCTGGCGACGCTTCGGGACGCGTTGGCGCCCGGCAGCTACCTGGTGCTGTCGCAGGCCAGCGACGACGGCCGCGCCGGGGAGGAGCGCGCCGAGGCCGAACGGGTCTACCGGCGCACCGACAGCCCACTCACGATTCGCAGCCGGGCCGAGCTGACCGCCCTCTTCGACGGGTTCGAGCTGGTCGACCCGGGCGTCGTCTGGGTGCCACAGTGGCGACCGGACAGCCCCGAGAGCGCGGAGGACGCCGAGCGGGCGGTGTTCATGGGCGGCGTCGGGCGACTCGGTGACTGAGGCGCCCTCGGCGGTCACCCGCCCCGGCACCTTCGCCCGCGCCTGGGCCAAGGCGGTCTCCGGTACGAGCTACCTGCCGATGACACAGGCCCAGCTCGAGGCCCTGTTGCAGAGGCTTGCCGGTCAGTTGGCCCAGGCGCTGCTCGCCGAGCCGTTCGACCTGCGGGCCGGGCATCGGGTCGGTGCGGAGTTGGTCGCCGCGCACATCGCGTCCGCCGAGGGACTGGGCCGTACCGTCGAGGTGATCCAGCTTCGGCTCGTGCGGGACCTGGGACTGGTGGCCGAGGACGTCGAGGACCGGATGGCCCGACTCCTGGCCGCCGTGGCGACCGGTTACGCCCGCGCGCTGCGGGACCGCACGCTCGACGAGCAGGAGTCCATCCGCCGGGCCGCCATGATGGCGCGCACGCAGGCCGAACGGGCGCTGCGGGCCAGCGAGGCGCGGTTCCGCCACCAGGCAACCCACGACCCGCTCACGGGCCTGCCCAACCGGACGCTGTTCACCGAGCGGCTCACCGCCGCGCTCAACGAGCCGGGCCGGGGCGCCCAGCGCGTCGGGGTGTGCTTCCTCGACCTGGACCGCTTCAAGGTGGTCAACGACACGCTGGGACACCAGGTCGGCGACCGGTTGCTGACCACGGTGGCCGACCGGCTGCGCCAGTCCCTCGGCGAGCATCTGGTGGCCCGCCTCGGTGGGGACGAGTTCGTCATCCTGGTGGAGGGCGCGGGCGGCACCGACGCGGTCGTGGAGGTCGCCGAGATCGCCCTGGCCGCCGTCCGGACACCGGCGGTGGTCGACGGGCACGAGCTCCAGGTCACGGCGAGCATCGGCATCGTCGAGCGGCAGGTGGCCGGTTCCAACCCGAGTGACCTGATGCGGGCGGCCGACAGCACCCTGCACTGGGCGAAGTCGGCCGGTGGGGCGCGCTGGGCGCTCTACGACGCCGAACGCAACCGCCGCGAACTGGCCCGGTACGCCCTGTCGGCGGCCATCCCGGCCGCGCTGGAGCGGGGCGAGTTCTATCTCGACTACCAGCCCCTGACCTCGCTGCGCGACGGCCGACTGCTCGGTGTGGAGGCGCTGGTCCGCTGGCGACACCCGGAGCTGGGCGTCCTGCGGCCGGACAGCTTCATCGCGCTGGCCGAGGAGACCGGTTCGATCGTGCAACTGGGCGGGTGGGTGCTCGCCGAGGCGTGCCGGGAGGCGGAGGCGTGGTCGACGGACGGCGCGCCGGCGCCCTTCGTGAGCGTCAACCTGGCCGTCCGGCAGGTGCACCGGCCCGGTCTGGTGGCGGAGGTCCGTACGCTGCTGAGCCAGACCGGCCTGCCGCCCGAACGGCTCCAGTTGGAGATCACCGAGAGCACGATGATGAGCAGCGCCAAGGAGCCCGTCCGGGCGCTACGGCTGCTGGCCGACCTGGGCGTACGCATCGCCATCGACGACTTCGGCACCGGCTACAGCAACCTGGCGTACCTGCGGGATCTGCCCGTCACCGAGCTGAAGGTGGCTGGCGAGTTCGTGGCCGGCCTGCGGTCGCCGGTGGTGGGGCGCACCGACGAGCGGATCCTCGCCTCGCTGGTGTCGCTGGCGCACGCGCTCGACCTCACGGTGACCGCCGAGGGGGTGGAGACCGCCGGGCAGGCCGAGCGGCTGCGGGCGATCGGCTGCGACGCCGCCCAGGGCTGGCACTTCGGCCGCCCGGCCCCTGCCGACCGCATCCTGGCCCGCATCCGCTGAGCCTGCACGGGCGACCGCACCGTCGCCCACGGCCGTAGACAATGTCTACGGCGAACTGGTAGACAGTGTCTATGACCGTGGAGGAGGCCGGCGTCCGGGACCGGCTGGTGGCAGCCGGAGTCGACCTCGTGCTGCGTGAGGGCCAGTCCGCCGTGTCCCTGCGGGAGATCGCCCGACGGGCGGGCGTGTCGCACGGCGCCCCGCGCCGCTACTTCCCCACCCACGTCGACCTGCTCTCGGCCATCGCCCGGGAGGGCTTCGCCGACCTCACCGCCCGGGTGGAGCGGACGATGCACGCCGCCGGCGCGGAGCCGCGTACCCGACTGGTCGCGCTGGCCCGGACGTACCTGGACTTCGCCGCCGGGCACCGCGGCATGTTCGAGCTGATGTTCCGCCACGACCTGCTGGCCAGCAGTCGTCTACGGCTGCGCGAGACGAGCCTGCCGCTGTTCACCCTCCTGACCGACCTGGTTGCCCAGACACGTCGGCCGACCGCCCCGCCCGCACCGGTGGTGGCCGGCGCGCTCTGGGCCAACCTGCACGGCATCGCCGAGCTCTGGGCCTGGGGCAGCCTGCCGCTGGCCACCGGCGACCGCGACGACGACACCGTGCTGCGGGCCGCGCTCGACGCGCACCTCGGCCCCGCGCGGAACTGAACGGGAGAAGACGTGCCCCTGCTGTACGACCTCAGCAAACTGACCGTCGGCTCAGCCCTGCGACTGGGCTGGCGACCCCGCGTCCAAGGCCTGGAGCACCTGCCCCGCCGAGGCGGGGCGATCCTCGCCAGCAACCACCTGTCCGTCGCCGACCAGGTGGTCCTCGCCTGCCTCACACCCCGACACGTGACGTTCTGGGCCAAGGCCGAGTACTTCACCGGCAGCTGGCTCAGCCGGCACGTCGTGGCCGGCATGGGCGCCATCCGCGTCGAGCGGGCCGGCGGCCGGGCCGCCCTCACGGCCTTCGACGCGGCCGTGCCGGTGTTGCGCGCCGGCGGCCTCGTCGCCATCTTCCCGGAGGGCACCCGGTCCCCCGACGGACGGCTCTACCGCGGACGCACCGGAATGACCCGGTTGGCCCGCGACGCCGAGGTGCCGATCATCCCGGTCGGCGTACTCGGCACCGCCGAGGTGTTGCCGGTCGACGCGCGAATCCCCCGTCGACACCCGGTCGCCCTGCGCTTCGGCCCGGCGATCCCGGTCGCCGGCCGCATCACCGGGCCGCGCGACATCCGGGCCATCACCGACGAGGTGATGGCCGCGATCCAAGGGCTCACCGACCAGGAGTACGTGCCCAGCTACGCCCCGCCCCGGCAGGCCCAACCCTGACGAGCGGCGGCGACGGTCAGCCGGCCAGCAGGGCCGCCATCCGCTGCGCCTGCGCCTCCCAGCGCCACTCCCGCTCCACCCACGCCCGGCCGGCCGCCCCGAGTTGGCGGGCCAGGTCCCGGTCGCCGAGCAGCCGGGCGACCCGGTCGGCGAGCTGCGCGACGTCCCGGCCACGGACCACGTACCCGGTCTCGCCCTCCCGGACCGCGTCGGGCGCGCCACCGGAGTCGCCGGCCACCACCGGCAGGCCGGTCGCGGACGCCTCCAGGTAGACGATGCCCAGCCCCTCCACGTCCAGACCGCGGTTGCGGGTGCGGCAGGGCATGGCGTAGACGTCGCCGGCCGCGTAGTGCGCGGGCAGGTCGGCCGCCGGCACCGAGCCGGTGAAGACGACGTCCCGCTCGACGCCGGTCTGGCGGGCCAGCTTCTCCAGGGTGGCCCGGTACGGCCCGCCGCCGACGATCAGCAGCGCCGCGTCGGGCACCCGGCGGCGGATCTCCGGCAGTGCCCGGATCAGCATGTCCTGGCCCTTGCGCGGCACGAGACGCGACACGCAGACCACCACCGGCCGGTCGGTCAGCCCCAACCGGGCCCGGACCGGCTCGCCGTCCACCGACGGGTGGTAGGCGTCCACGTCCACGCCCGGCGCGAGCCGCCGCAGGTCGGTCACCCCGGCCAGCACCCGGGCGAGCCGGGCGCGTGTGTACTCGCCGAGGTAGGTGGTCACGTCGACGCCACGCCCGATGCGCCGCAGCGCCGGCCGCGCGGCCGGCAGCGCCGCCCAGCCGACCTCGTGGCCGTGGGTCTGCGCCACCACCCGGTGTACGCCCGCACGCCGGCGCAGACCGGCGGCGAGCAACCCCAGCGGCGCCGCCGCACCGAACCACACCGTGTCGCAGTCGTACGTGCGGGCGAGCCGGGCCGCGCGCCGGGCGATCAGCGGGGTGGGCAGGAGCACCCGGGTGCGTTCCCGGATCACCTCGAACGGCTGGTCGGCGTCGAACTTCTCCGCACCGCGCCAGCTCGACGCGTAGACGACCACCGACCCCGCCGGCTGACGCACGGCGAGGTTGTGCACGAAGGACTGGATGCCACCCGGGCGGGGCGGAAAGTCGTTCGTGATCAGCAACGTGCGGCTCATCGGCGTGCCTCCCGGGCGTACGCGCGGGCGGCGGCGATCCGCTCCACGGTGGACGGATGCGAAGCCGAGTAGAGGTATTCCCATCGCGGCGGGTCGGGGTCGCCCAGGTTGACCGTGCCGAGACGGCGCTGCATCGACTCGAAGGCCGCCGGGTCGCCGGTGAGCGCGAGCGCGTGGGCGTCGGCCCGCGCCTCCACCCGCCGCGACACCAGCGCCTGCACCGGGGTGGCGACCAGACCGGCCACCGTGACCAGGGCAATCACCAGCGGAAACGCGCGTGGATGGGCGATCGAGTCGACGCCGGCCAACCGCAGGAGCAGCCCCCACGAGCCGAGCAGGTAGAGGGCCACCACCGCGGCGGCGACACCCAGCGCCCCGGTCAGCGTGCCCACCGCCACGTCGGAGTCCTTCGCATGGCCCAGCTCGTGCGCCACCACGGCGGTCACCTCGGCGGGCTCGGCCTCGCGCAGCAGCGTGTCGTAGACGACCACCCGGCGCGTCGGGCCGAGGCCGGAGACGTACGCGTTGACCGCCGTGGTCCGCCGGGAGGCGTCGGCGACGAGCACGTCGCGCACCGGCACCCCGTCGCGGGCGGCCATGCTCATCAGCTCGGTGCGCAGCGCACCCTGCTCCATCGGGGTGAACTTGTTGAACACCGGCTCCACGAGCACCGGCAGCACGAACGACAGCAGCACCACCAGCAGGGCCGCGCCCGCCGCGCCGAGCGCCCACCACCAGCGCGGCGCGAGCCGGATGACCAGGTAGAAGCCGAACAGCGCCACCGCACCGATCACGGCGCTCACCGCGTACGACTTGAGCAGGTCGACGGCCCAGCCACCCCAGGAGTTGGTGCTGAGCCCGTAGCGGGTCAGGACGGTCTGCCGCCAGGCGGAGAACGGGAGGGTGAGCAGGTCGGCGACGAGCACCACGGCAAGGCCGCCGAGCACCGCCTGGGCGATCCAGTGCCCACCGAAGGGCCGGCCCACCAGCTCGACCAGGCGACTGCCCAGCGGGGTGAGCCCCAGCGCGACGGCGATCAGCAGCCCCACGGCGAGCGCGGCGTAGCTGCCGGGGCGCAGCGCGGCGCGGAACTCACGCCCCCGGGCCACCTGGTCGGCCGGGAGATCCCGCAGAGCGGCGAGCTGGTCGGCACGGGGGGCCGGGGGCCGGTGCCAGGGGACGAACACGGCGACGGTCACCAGCAGGGCCACCGTCAACCCGGCCAACGTCAACAACGCCCAGCCGCGCGGACTCACCGGGGCACCGCCGTGGCCACCACGCTCAGCGCCCGGGCACGATCACGCCGGCACCCGCTGGCGTCGTGCCGCCGCGCGTGGCCGCGCCAACGCCACGCGGCGCCGGCGCGCGGGGCGCCGACGGGCCGGTCGTGCTCGCGTCGTACCCCGCTCATCCCGCCGCTCCTCCCGCCGTGACCGCCCATCCTATGGCCCGCGAAAAGCCCGCTTCGGGTGCGGTGACGCACTTCGCCGACCCGGCCTTCGATTGGCCCCGGGGCGAGGGCTCAGGCCACCCGGCGGACCCGGCGCGCGCCGGCGCCGGGCCGGGCGGGAGCGCCGGGCCGCACGGGAGCACCGGGCCGTGCGGGAGCGTCGGGCTGGGCGGGAGCGGCCAGCACCTCGACGTCGAAGCCGGCCCGGGCGAACACCTCGATCGCCTCGACCTCGGCGGCGACCAGCCCGGCCGCCGGGGACGTGTCGTCGAACAGGGCGGTCAGCGGGCAGCCGGAGCAGCCGTCGGCCCGCTTCGCGCACCCGTCGCAGTCGATGAGCATCACGCCTCCTGATCGCTCGAGATGCGCGGCCGACACCCTGTCGTCGCCACCCGAGCACCGTCGGTCACATCGACGCTATCCACCGGGTACGACAGAACCGCCCGTTGAGGGCTAGATCGACTCCAGATCAGCGAAATCGGGGTATCCCGAACGGTCGGAGAGCCCGACATCGCCGACCTCGCGCGGGCGCACCGAGCGAATCGCCGGTCAACTGCCGGTCAAGCGCCTGTTTCGTCGATCCAGGTCACTGCGATCGTGGTGCTACGTCCGGGCCACGCCGGGCGAGACCCCAGCCCTGGCCACCGGTCCGGGTCAACGAAGCGGGTCGCACCACCCCGACTCAACGGAGGCGTCGACATGCGCGGACCATCTTCGACCACACGCTCCCGGCTCACCGCCGTCGCGCTCCTCGCGGGCGTCACGACGGCCGCGGGCGGGCTCGTCGCCACACCGGCGCAGGCCACCTCGGCCCTGGGCTGCAACTACCCCCGCGTCTGCTTCTGGGTGACCGGGAACCCGTACAACGGCAATCCGCCGACCGCGTCGTTCCAGGACACCTACTACCAGACCCTCGGGTCCCGCAGCAGGGGCGCGGACTGGGTCTACAACAGCCGCAACGACGACGGCGCGAAGATCATCTACTCCAATGGCGACTGGGTCTGCATCGCGCCGGACGAGCTGGCCTACCTCGAGCCGTACGGCTACGCGGTCGCCATCGACATCATGGACTCCCCGTACTGCTCCTACTGACCGTCTGACACGCGATCCGGCCGCCGACGCTGACGCGCCGGCGGCCGGATCCGTACGTCACGGGTAGTAGACCCGCGGGCTGGTGTAGGTGCCGTGGAACGCTCCGCTGCACGTGTAGACCTCGACCACCGCCACGGCGGAGCCCTTGAAGTTGTTCATCACGTTGACGTTGCGGCTGATCGGCCCGAACCGGCCGGTCCGGTTGAGGTCGTAGTAGATCCACGAGGTGTTGCCGTTGTTGGTGGTCCGCAGCTGGAGGTACGCCGTGCACCGGGACCCGTCCGGGGTGGCGTTCATGTAGAAGTCACCCACCACGGTCTGGTTGGAGCCCTGGTACGAGATGCACGAGCTGATCGGGTAGGCCCCGGTGCAGCCGCCCCCCGAGGCCGCCTGGGCCGCTGCCGGGGCGACCAGGAGCGCCGCCAGTGTGACGACCGTGCCGAGGATGGTGCCCAGCAGTCTCTTTCCCATGTCGTTCGCCTGCCTCTGTCCGGTGCCCGGCGGTGCCGGGCGGATGCGGACACCGTCGCCGACCGGACCTGCCGGAACCTCGCCAAATTCTTGCCCGCCCCCGACGATCCGGCCGCCGCGCGCCGACCGTGCCTTGCGACGTCCCTCTACGGTGGGGCCGTGATCAGCGGGGGCGGGCAGGACGGCCGAGGGCTGTCAGGTGACTGACGAGGACGACCGCTCTCCGTCGAAGCATCCGCGTCGCCGAGCGACGCCACGGCGGAGGACCAGATCGGCGAAGCGACGCGTCACGGTGGTGGCGGTGGTCGTCTGTGCCCTCGCCATGGCGATCGGGCTGGTCGCGAGGTGGCCGCACGGCGACACCGACGGAACCGTGGCGGCCAAGGACCAGGTCTCCACGACGGCCTGCAACCGTAAGGGCCAGTTGTGCCGCCTGCGAACCTGCTACCGCATCACCTACGTGACCGACAGCGGCCGAAGCAGGAAGTCGTGCGTGCAGAAGGGCCGCTACGACCGCGTCCGCATCGGTGACCGCTTCTCGGGATAGCGCGCCCGCCGCGACCTCCGACGTGCGGTCAGGAGCGGGCGAGGCGGCGCAGCAGCGAGTCGGCCCCCAGGGGGTACGCGCCGTGCCGGCGTACGCCGTCGGCGACCTCGCGGTCGGACGAGACCACGACGACCGGACGGCCCGCCGGCTCGGCGCGGACCAGACGTCGGATCAGCTCGTCGGCGGTCTCGCCCTTGCGGGAGAAGAGCACCCGTACGCCGCGTGGGGCGGGCGGCAGACCGTGCATCCGCTCGGCGCCGTCGAACACGACGGTGACCTCGTCGCCGGTCTGCGCGGCGATACCACCCAGCCCGGTGATGAGGCGCTTGCGCTGCTGCTCCAGCGACATCTCGCCGAAGCCGCGCTTGGTGACGTTGTAGCCGTCCACCACGAGGTGCGCCCGGGGCAGGGCGAGCAGCTGGTCGAGCCGGGCCGGGTCGTCGGTGTCGCGGGCGCGCGCGGCCGGGCCCGCCGGGGCGGTACCGGGCTGCTCGGCGAACGCGTCGGCGACGAAGTCGGCGGGGAGCTTGTCGACCGGGTCGAGTGCCAGCTCCCGGCGCAGCCCGACGGCGGCCTGACCGATGGTCTCCAGCAGCAGCCAGAGGCGGGCGTCGTCGACCGAGCGGGCCTCCTTGGCGCTGGCCCGGGCCACGCCGGCGGCGGCCTCCGCCTCGGCGAGCCGGGCGCGGGCGCGGCGCAGCTCGGCGTCGACGTCCGCGCTGGCGCGCGCGGCCCGGCCGCGTTCGGTGGCGAGAAGTTCGCTGGCCTTGCGCTCGCGGGCCTGCGTCTCGCGAAGGGTACGGGTCAGCTGACGGGACTCCTCCCGGAGCTGGCCCAGCTCCTCGCGGACCCGGGCCAGCTCGTCGCGGAGCTTGTCGGCCTCGACCCGGGCCACCGCACGGTCGTGTTCGGCACGGGTGGCCCGCTGCTCGGCCTCGCGGACCAGCTCGGCGACGACGGCGCTGTCCGCCTCGGCGCGGACCGCGGCGCCGCTGGCGTCGATCAGCTCCCGCCAGCCGCGAGGCCGGACCAGGTACGCCAGCGCGGCCACCTCGACCGGGTCGGCGGCGGCCGGCGCGGTGCCCTCGACCACGGCCGCCCCGAGGTCACCGGCGTCGGCCAGCACCCGGGCGGTGACCCGCTGCCGGAACAGCGGGTCGGCGGTGAGCTGAGCGGCGATGGCCGGAGCGCCGAGACGGGCGCGCCGGTTGGGGGCGAACTTGGCCACCCGGCGCAGCGGCACCGGCACCTCGTCGGAGGGGAGGCTGGGGAGCACGGCGGCGGTCAGCGCCACGATCCGTTGCCGGACCGGCTCGGGCAGCGTCGGCTCCGGCTCGATCGTGGGATCACCGCCCGAATCGGCGGGAGTGTCACTGGCGTCCGGATCGCTCACCGCGCCGTCGCGGGCGACCGGATCCTCCTGCGGGAGGTGGTCGTCGTGCGGCTCGGCGAGGGGCATGTGGCAAGTCTCCCACCGCTGGCGGGCCCACCGCCTGGTGAGTGAGCCGATCTCTCATCCTAGCCCCATGGTGACTGCTGGGACCTCTGCGACGGGAGTGTCGGACCGGGGCGCTAGCGTGCCGCCGATGGCACAGGCGGAGTACGTCCAGGAGTCACTGGCCGGTCTCGACCCGGCGGTGGGCGGGGTGGACCCGGCCCTGCCGCTGTACGCGACCACCTTCGTGGTGGTCGACCTGGAGACCACCGGCGGCGCGCCGGACGGTGGCGGGATCACCGAGATCGGCGCGGTCAAGGTGCGCGGCGGCGAGGAGCTGGGGGCGCTGGCCACCCTGGTCAACCCGGGACAGCCGATCCCGCCGTTCATCACCGTGCTGACCGGGATCACGCAGGCCATGCTGTTGCCGGCCCCGCCGATCGAGGAGGTGCTGCCCAGCTTCCTGGAGTTCATCGCCGACGCCGTGCTGGTGGCCCACAACGCTCCGTACGACGTGGGTTTCCTCAAGGCCGCCTGCGCCCGGCACGGCTACCGCTGGCCCAACCCCCGGGTGCTGGACACGGCGGCGCTGGCCCGGCGGGTGCTGACCCGCGACGAGGTGCCCAACCGCAAGCTCGGCACCCTCGCGGCGTACTTCCGCACCGCCACCCAGCCCACCCACCGGGCGTTGGACGACGCCAAGGCCACCGTCGACGTGCTGCACGGTCTCATCGGTCGCCTCGGCGGGCACCGCGTGGACACCGTCGGCGACGCCATCGAGTTCGCCCGCGCGGTCACCCCGACGCAGCGCCGCAAGCGGCACCTGGCCGAGGGGCTGCCCCGGGTCCCGGGGGTCTACATCTTCCGGGCCGCCGACGACCGGCCGCTCTACGTCGGCACGTCGGGCGACATCGCCACCCGGGTGCGCAGCTACTTCACCGCCGGCGAGAAGCGCGCCCGGATCTCCGAGATGCTGGCCGCCGCCGAGCGGGTCGAGGCCGTGGAGTGCGCGCACTCGTTGGAGGCGGAGGTCCGCGAGCTGCGGCTGATCGCCGCGCACGCCCCTCCGTACAACAGGCGGTCGAAGTACCCGGAGCGGATGGTCTGGCTCAAGCTGACCGACGGGCCGTACCCCCGGTTGTCGATCGTGCGCGACATCTCCCCCACCGACACCGCCTACCTCGGGCCGTTCACCTCCCGGCGGGCCGCGGAGCTGGCCGCCGCCGCCTTCCACGACGCGGTCCCGCTGCGCCAGTGCACGCACCGGCTCTCGCTGCGCACCGTCACGCCGGCCTGCGCGCTGGCCGAGCTGGGTCGCTGCCCGGCGCCCTGCGAGCACCGGATCACCCCCGAGGAGTACGACGACAGAGCCGTCGAGCCGTTCCGGACGGCCACCACGAGCGACCCTCAGCCGGTGGTGGACGCGCTGCTGGCCCGGATCGACGTGCTCGCGGCCGACCAGCGCTACGAGGAGGCCGCCGTGGTGCGGTACCGGCTGGCCGCGGTGCTGCGCGCCACGGTGCGGATGCAGCGGTTGGCGGCGCTGACCGGGATCGCCGAGCTGGCGGCGGCCCGACCGGCCGCCCGGGGCGGCTGGGAGCTGGCCCTGGTACGCCACGGTCGGCTGGCCGGCGCCGGGGTGTCCCCGCCGGGCGTCCACCCGAGACCCACGCTGAACGCCATCCGGGCCACGGCCGAGACGGTGCCGGGTGGGCACGGTCCGGTGCCGTCGGCCACCGCCGAGGAGTCCGAGCGCATCCTGTCCTGGTTGGAGCGGCCGGAGACCCGGTTGGTCGAGATGTCGTCCGGTTGGTCCTCCCCGGCGGGCGGCGCGGGCCGCTTCCGTGACCTGCTGGCGAAGGCCGAGAGCGGCGCGTCGCACCAACTCTCGACCGAACGCTCATGACCAACTGACCGATCGGACTACGTCGACTCGCTTAGGCTGTTAAGGAAGTGCAGTCCTGCCCGTTTCGTGGGCCTGCTCCGCTCACCGGGTCCGGTGACCGCGGAGCCGGGGTGAGGAGGTGTCCCTCGTGGACGTCGACGCCGGACACGGCGCCGCCCTGGGGGGCGCACTGCCAACCCAGTCGGGCGAGCTGCCCCTGACCCGCCGACTACGGTCGTTGCTCAGCTGGCCGACCACCGACTCCGACCCGGTCACCCACCTGGTCCGCACCCATCGGGGCATCCACGCCGGCACCGACCCGGCGGTGCTGCGCCGGGCGTACACGATCGCGGAGAACATGCACCGCGGGCAGTTCCGCAAGAGCGGCGAGCCGTACATCACCCACCCCCTCGCGGTGGCGCAGATCTGCGCCGAGCTGGGCATGGACACCACCACCCTGGTCGCGGCGCTGCTGCACGACACGGTCGAGGACACCCGCTACACGCTCCAGGCGCTCTCGGAGGACTTCGGCCACGAGGTGGCCCACCTGGTCGACGGGGTGACCAAGTTCGACAAGGCGTTCTACGGCAAGGCCGCCGAGGCGGAGACGGTCCGCAAGATGATCGTCGCGGCGGCCAAGGACGTCCGGGTGCTGATCATCAAGCTGGCCGACCGGCTGCACAACATGCGTACGCTCGGGGTGCGCTCCGCGGCGTCGCGGGAGCGGATCGCCCGCAAGACGCAGGAGGTCCTGGTCCCGCTCTGCGACCGGTTGGGCATCCAGACCCTCAAGCGTGAACTGGACGACGTGGTGCTGCTGCACCTGGAGCCCGACGAGCACGCCCGGCTGGCCCGGCACGTGCACGACCGGCCCGGCTGGGAGGCCTACCTCGACGCCGTGGTCAACCGCGCCCGGGCCGCGCTCAAGCGCAGCCGGGTCGACGCCGAGGTGAGCCCCCGTCCCCGGCATCTCTACTCGATCTGGAAGGACACCGTCGCGGGCGGCCACACCGCGCCGTACGACCTGCCCCGCATCTCGGTGGTGGTCGACGGCCCGGCCACCGACTGTTACGCGGCGCTGGGCGCGATCCACGGGACGTGGCGGCCGGTACCGGGCCGTTTCAAGGACTTCATCGCCTCGCCGAAGAACAACCTCTACCGCTCGCTGCACACCAGCGTCTGCGGCCCGCAGGACCGTACGGTGGAGGTGCTGATCCGCACCCAGGAGATGCACCGCGCGGCCGAGTACGGCATCGCCGCCGACTTCCGCTTCCCGCGCTCGGGCAGCGGCAGCGCGGCGGCCCGGGCCGAGCAGCTGGACTGGCTGCGCCGCGTGCTCGACTGGGAGCCGGAGGCCGCCGACCCGGCGCAGTTCTACGAGTCGCTGCGCTGCGACCTCGCCGAGGGCCAGATCCAGGTCTTCGCCGACGGCCGTCAGGTGGTGCTGCCGGCCGGCGCCACACCCGTCGACCTGGCGTACGAGCTGGGCAATCATCGCGGTGACCACTGCCTCGCGGCCCGCATCAACGGCCGGCTCGCGCCGCTGAGCTCGGAACTGGACGAGGGCGACGTGGTGGAGATCTTCACCGAGAACGACGCCGACAACGGCTTCGAGGCCGCCGCCGCCCCGCGCGGCCCGCGCAAGGAGTGGCTGGACTTCGTCAAGTCGCCGCACGCGCAGATGCAGATCAACAGGTGGTTCGCCGAGCACACCGAGCCGGGCATCACGATCAGCGACAAGGTACGCCTCGGTCGGGCCACCATCGGTCTCGCCCTGCGCCAGCACAACCGGGGCCTCGCCAGCGACCTGCCGCTGTTGCGGCTCTCCGAGGAGTTGGGCTACCCCGACCTGGAGACGCTGCTCGTCGCGGTCTTCGACCGGGTGATCGAACCGGACGCCGTGGTACGCCAGCTCATCGAACTGGTCGACCATCGACAGTGACTCCGGGTGCCCCAGCGCGTCCGAGGGACATTCGTGACCACTAGCCTCAAGGCATGATCCCCCGTTCCCGTGCCACCGGTCGGGCCGTCTTCTACCAGGCCTTCTACCGGCTGCCGCTGCCGGTGCGCCGGCGTCTGGTCCGGCTCGCCGTACCGAAGTACATCGTCGGCGCGGTCACGTTGGTCCGCGACACCGAGGCGACGGGCGCGGGTCGGTTGCTGATGCTGCGCCAGCCTCCCGGCAAGGGCTGGTCGCTCCCCGCCGGCCTGCTGAACCGGGGTGAGCCCCCGGTCGTGGGCGCGGCCCGCGAACTGTTCGAGGAGTCCGGCGTACGGCTGCCGCCGTCCCGGCTGCGCCCCGCCGTGCCGAACGCGATCGTGCACGCCAAGGGCTGGGTGGACATGGTCTTCGAGGCGGAGGTGCCGGCGTCCAGCACCGAACTGGTGGTGGACGGTGGGGAGGTCTTCGAGGCCGCCTGGCATCGGTTGGACGACCTGCCCAAGCTCACCTGGCCGACCGCGCGGCTGCTCGCCTACTACGACATCGGGCCGCTGGCCGGGCAGTTCCCGCCGCCGGTGCCCGACACCGCGCCATGACCGGGGCGAGCTGGCCGGGGGACGTCTGCGCGGTCGTGCTCGCCGCGGGCGAGGGCACCCGGCTGCGCCCGCTCACCGAACGGGTGCCCAAGGCGCTCTGCCCGGTCGGTAACGTGCCGCTCCTGGACCGGGCCCTGGATCGGTTGGCCGGTCTGGGCCTGACCGGCCCCGCACGGGTCGCGGTGAACGCCTGTTACCTCGCCGACCAGGTGGTCGCGCACGTCGGCGACCGCGCCCACCTGTCGGTGGAGCCCGGCGACCCGCTCGGCACGGCGGGCGGGGTGGCGAACCTGCGGGACTGGATCGACGGCCGAGGAGTCCTGGTCGGCAACGCCGACGCGTACCTGGCCGATCCGGCCACCGCGCCGGGCCCCGACGTGGCCGCGCTGCTCGACGGTTGGGACCGGCACTCCGTACGCCTGCTCGGGCAGCCCGCCGCCGACCCGCACGCGCCGGGCACCTTCGCCGGGCACTGCTTCACCGGCTTCTCGCTGCTGCCGTGGCGACTGGTCCGCGACCTGCCGGTGGTCATGTCCGACCTGGTACGCGCGGTGTGGCGGCCGGCGGAGGCGGCCGGGGCGCTCGACGTGGTGCCCTACGCGGGCACCTTCTACGACACCGGGACGCCGGCCGACTACCTGGCGGCCAACCTGCACGCGGCGGCCGGCGGCGTGCTCGTCGACGAGTCCGCCACGGTGCCCGGGAACTGCGTCGAATCGGTGGTCGGCGCCCACGCCCGGGTGGACGGCGACGTGCGGCGCAGCGTGATCTGGCCGGGCGCGACCGTACGAGAGGACGAGCGTCTGCGGAACGTGATCCGCTTCGGCGACGGCGGGACGGTGCAGGTCTAGCATGGGCGACGACGCCGACGAACGGAGAAATGCCCCGTGATCACCGCGATCGTGCTGATCGACTGCGCCACCGACGCGATCCCCGAGGTGGCCGATGCCCTGGCCAACGTCCCCGGCGTCAGCGAGGTCTACTCGGTGGCGGGGCACGTCGACCTCATCGCCATCGTCCGGGTCCGCGAGTTCGACCAGATCGCGCAGGTCATCGCGGGCAGCATCTCCAAGGTGCCGGGCGTGCTGAACACGGAGTCGCACATCGCGTTCCGGGCGTACTCGAAGCTCGACCTCGAGGAGACGTTCGCGATCGGCCTCGCCGACGCCGACTGACGCGCGGGCCGCGTGCGCGGCCAGGGCGGAACGCGCCGCGGCCGGCCCACCCCGCACGGGTGGACCGGCCGTCGCGCTACCGCGAGATCAGCTCTCGCTGGGAGCGGGCCGCTCGGTGGTGCCGAGGCCCGGTTCCGGCGACTCGGTGATCCCACCACTCGGAGCCGGCGACTCGGTGACGCCACCCGGAGCCGGCGACGAGGTGCCCGGGCTGGGCGTGCCGCTGGCGCTGGTCTGCGGGACCGGGATGCCCAACTGGTTGGCCAGTTGGACCAGCTCGTCGTAGTGCGCCTGCAGCGTCGGCAGGGCGGTCTGGGCCAACTGGACCACCGACTGCTCGGAGCCCTGCGAGATCTCCGTCTGGGTGGCCTGGATGGCCTGGACGTGACCGGCCAGCTCACTGGTCACCCAGAGCCGGTCGAACTCCGCGCCACTGACGTTGTTCAGCTTGTCGATGACCGCCTGCTGATCGGTCGTGGGCTCGTTCGGCAGCTGGACATTGAGCTGCGACGCGGTCTGCTGCACCGTCTGGTCCAGCTGGGTGTGGTCGGTCTTGAACATCGCGCCCAGGTCCTTGACCCCCTGGTTCTGGCCCTTCTGCTGAGCCAGGTCACCGGCGGTGATCTCGAAAAGGTTCACCTGGTGCACCGCCTGCAGGTACTGGGTGTCCTGCGTCGACGGCTGTGCCGCTGCCTGGGCGGCTGCTGCCGGCGCGACACCCACCAGCACCAGCGCGGCCAACAGGCCGAGGCGTTTGAGACCCAACATGCTTCCCCCCCTAGAGACGTTGGACCGCACGGATACCCGGCTCACGGGGGTTATTCCTGCGATCGCCCGGCGCGCGGGGTCGACCGGTCCCGCCGTGCCCGTCCGACTCCTGCTCGGTTGGGCGACCGGACACCGGAAACGGCGTGACGCCCGCCGGAAGTCCGGCGGGCGTCACGTGACGGTGCTGTCGGGAGGTCAGCGGCGGCTCTCGCCGCTGCCGATCTCCGCACGATCTCCCCGGGGCTCGACCGGCGGGTGACCCGGCGAGACCGGCGCCTCGACCGGCTTCTCGATCGGGTAGAAGAAGCCCCGGACCGCCGGGCCGAGGGCCCCGAGCCGGTTCATCTTCTTCGGTACCACCCAGCCGACGTACTCCAGCTCACCGTGACCGTCCGCGTGCCCGTTCGACGCGCTGAGCGGTTGGTGGACCTCGATGAACCGACCGTCCGGCAGACGCCGGATGATGCCGGTCTCGACGCCGTGCGCGAGCACCTCCCGGTCGTGCTGCTGCAGACCCAGGCAGAGCCGGTAGGTGACGTAGTACGCCAGCGGCGGAACCACGAGCAGACCGACCCGGCCCGCCCAGGTCATCGCGTTCAGGCTGATCTGGAACTTGTCGGCGATCACGTCGTTGGCGCCCGAGAGCGTCAGCACGATGTAGAAGGCGACGGCCATGGCGCCCACGGCCGTACGGGCCGGAACGTCGCGGGGCCGCTGGAGCAGGTTGTGGCTCTTGCGGTCCTTGAGGTGCCGGGCCTCCAGGAACGGGTACATCGTCGACAGGCCGACCAGGATGCCGGGCAGCACGACAGTGGGCCAGAACAGCGGCGGGATGACGTACCCGTCGCCGATCGGGATGTTGATCTCCCACGCCGGCATGAGTCGCGTGGAGCCGTCGAGGAACATGACGTACCAGTCGGGCTGGCTGGCGGCCGAGACCACCCACGCCTCGTACGGCCCGAACAGCCAGATCGGGTTGATCTGGAACAGACCGCCCAGCAGCGCGATGACGCCGAAGACGACCATGAAGAAGCCGCCCTGCTTCAGCGCGTAGCGGGGGAACATCCGCTCGCCGACCACGTTGTTGTTGGTCCGGCCGGGGCCGGGCCACTGGGTGTGCTTCTGCTTGAAGACCAGACCCAGGTGGGCGCTGATCAGCGCGAGCAGCAGGCCCGGGATCAGCAGGACGTGGGCGATGAAGAACCGGCTGATGATGATCGTGCCGGGGAACTCGCCACCGAAGACCGACGACGTCACCCACGAGCCCACCACCGGGATGGACAGCATGATCGCGGAGGCGATCCGCAGACCGGTGCCGGACAGGCCGTCGTCCGGCAGCGAGTAGCCGGTGAAGCCGGCCAGGAAGCCGACCCAGAACAGCAGCGAGCCGATGATCCAGTTGGTCTCGCGCGGCTTGCGGAAGGCGCCGGTGAAGAACACCCGCAGCATGTGCACGACGATCGCGGCCATGAACAGCAGCGCCGCCCAGTGGTGCATCTGCCGCATCACCAGGCCGCCCCGGACGTCGAACGACAGGTCCAGGCTGGAGGCGTACGCGGCGGACATCGGGGTGCCCTGCAACGGCGCGTAGCTGCCGTCGTAGACCACCTCGGTCATCGCCGGCTCGTAGAAGAAGGTCAGGAACACACCGGTCAGCAGCAGCACGATGAACGAGAACAGCGCGATCTCGCCCAGCAGGAACGACCAGTGGTCCGGGAAGACCTTGTTCAGCAGCTTGCGCAGCGGCGTGGCCACCGCGAAGCGGTCGTCCACCCCCGCCGCGGCCTTGCCCGGCGTGGCCGCCAGGTCGAACTTTCGACGCTTCATGGCCGCTCCCAGAAGTCAGGCCCGACGGTCTCGGTGTAGTCGGACTTCGCCACGAAGAAACCCTCGGAGTCCAACTCGATCGGCAGCTGCGGCAGCGACCGGCTGGCCGGGCCGAATACGGGCCGGGCGTTGTCGGTGATCAGGAACTGGGACTGGTGGCACGGGCAGAGCAGCCGGTTGGTCTGCTGCTCGTAGAGGCTCGCGGGGCAGCCGGCGTGCGTGCAGATCTTGGAGAACGCCGCGTAGTTGCCCCACATGTAGTCCTTGTGGTGCTTCACGCCGGGCCGCGAGTTGGCCTCGCGGGACTTCTGGGCGTCCGCGTCGCGCAGGTGGATCAGCAACGTCGGCGAGTCGGCGTGCCGGTTGCTCACGCCGTGCTCGATGCCCGGGAAGACGGTCAGCTGACCACCGGCGCTGATGTCCGCCGGGCGCACCGGGCGGCCGTCCTCGCGGACCAGACGGATCTTCTGCCCGTTCTCCGTCGGGGCGAACCCGGTGGTGAACATCTGGTTGTTCTTGTGCGGCTGAGAGATCAGGCCACCGACCAGCGGCGCCGCCGCGACCGCGGCGACCGGCGCGAGACCGGCCAGCAGCGAGATGCCGAGCAGCGGACGACGCTTGATGCCCATCTCGTCGGCCAGGTAGAGCATGGTCTGGCCGGTGATGGTGCGACCCTCGGAGTCGACCTGGCCCTCGTGCCGGTCCTGGATCGAGACCTCCTTGGGCAGCAACTTCTTGCCCCAGGTCAGGATGCCGAAGCCGACGGCGAGAAGGGCCACGCCGAGGGTGGCGCCCAGCAGCGGCGTGTAGAACTTGTCGCCACCACGACCCGGCTCGTACTGCCACGGCCACCAGATGTAGATGGCCAGGAAGGCGGTCGCCGCCAGACCGGTGATCAGGAAGAACCCGGCCACCACGCGGGTCAGCCGACGCTCCGCCTTGGTGCCCGGCAGCACCTGCGGCTCGTAGTGGACGATCTCGATGTCGTCCCGACGCGCGCCCTCGCGGACGATGTCGAACCGGCTCAGCCTGGGGTCGTTCACGTCGAGCGGCTCCGGGCCCTGCGAGGCCTGGTGCTCGGTGTGCGTGCTCATGCCGTCACCTCGCTACGGGTGGCGCCGAGCGGCACCACGGCGGTGGAACTGAAGATCCGCTCGGTCACGACTTACCCGCAATCCACAGGCTAGCGAACACGAGCGCCACGATGCCAACCAGGAAGATCGCCAGGCCCTCGGTGGACGGCCCGTACCGACCGAGGTTGAACCCGCCCGGGTCCTGGTCGTTCTTCAGCGTCCCCTGGATGTAGGCGATGATGTCGGCCTTCTGCTCCGGAGTGATCTGGTTGTCGCCGAACACCGGCATGTTCTGCGGGCCGCTCAGCATCGCCGCGTAGATCTGCCGGTCCGTCGCGGGGTGCAGGCTCGGGGCGAACTTGCCCGAGGAGAGCGCACCGCCGCCACCGCCGAAGGCGTGGCACTGCGAGCAGTTGATCCGGAACAGCTCGCCGCCGGCCGCGACGTTGCCGTTCTCGTGCAGGTCCTCTTCGGTGCCCGGAACCACCGGGCCGCCGCCGAGTTCCTGGATGTACTGGGCGAGCTGCCGGGTCTGCTCGTCGGTGAAGACCGGGGGCTTGCGGTGCGCCTGGGCCTCCTGGCGGGCCAGCGGCATCCGGCCCGAGCTGACCTGGAACTCGACCGAGGCCGCGCCGACGCCGATCAGGCTCGGCCCGCGGCCCTCGACGCCCTGGGCGTTGCGCCCGTGGCAGGTCACACAGCTAACGTCGAACAGCGCCTTGCCCTCGGCTGCGGCGCCGGTGAGCGGCGGATTGTCCTGCGCCTGCGCACCGGGCGCGAAGACGGTGTAGGCGCCGCCGGCGATCATCAGCGCCGCGATCAGCCGGACCGCGGCGCCCAGCCGGCGGCGGCCCCTGCTGCGCGCGGCGGGCCGCCCGCGCAACCGCGCGAGCAGGCCGCGTCGGCGGTCGTTGTCAGAAGTCATGAGCTGTGTCCTTAACCGGTTGGACCTTGTCTCAGGGGACGGAGCAGCGGCGCGGTTCGTGACGCGCCAAGATCACTGAAGCCAGTAGATCATGGCGTACAGGCCGATCCACACGACGTCGACGAAGTGCCAGTAGTACGACACGACGATCGCCGAGGTCGCCTGCGCCGGGGTGAACCGGCCCATGGTCGTGCGGACCATGAAGATGATGAAGGCGATGAGACCGCCGGTCACGTGCAGGCCGTGGAAACCGGTCGTCAGGTAGAACATCGAGCCGTAGCCGTCGGCGTTGATCCTGACGCCGTCCTCCACCAGGTGGCGGTACTCGTTCACCTGGCCGAGCACGAAGATCAGGCCCATCACGAAGGTGACGGTGAACCAGCGGCGCAGCGCGTGCACGTCACCCTTCTCCGCCGCGAAGACGCCGAGCTGGCAGGTCACCGAGGACAGCACCAGGATCACCGTGAAGGTGGTCGCGTACGGGATGTTCAGCGACTCGGTGTGCTTCTCCCACTGCTCCGGCGCAGCCGCGCGGATCGAGAAGTACATCGCGAAGAGCGCCGCGAAGAACATGAGTTCGCTGGAGAGCCACACGATCGTCCCCACGCTGACCATGTTGGGTCGCGTCAGAGAGTGGATCCGGCTCTTGTCAATGGCTGGGGCCGCAGTCACGCCGTCATTATTGCCCCTGACCGGGGCCGGCGATCAGCGGGGTGGCAAACCTGCGCCTTCCGTGGCCCGGGCGTCAGGGTCCGGTTCGCCTGGCCTAGCCTGAAAAGCGTGCTGCACGTCGATCCCATCCTCGCCGCCACCTCGGCCGTCCCGGCCGATGTGCTCGCGGCCACCTCGGCGGGCCCGTCGACGCTGGCCGCCGGGGCCGAGGCGACCCCGCCACCGTTCACCATCGGCGCGGTGCTGACCGAGACCCGGTTGGACAGCTGGCTGGCCCTCGGCCTGGTGCTCGCCGCCGGCCTCTACCTGTACGGGGTGCACCGGCTGCGCATCCGGGGCGACCGCTGGCCGGTCGCCCGTACCGTCTTCTTCCTCGGCCCCGGCCTCGGCGGCATCGCGCTCGTCACGGTCAGTGGGCTGCACGCCTACGACACCGCGCTGCTGTCGGTGCACATGGTCCAGCACATGGTGCTCTCCATGGTGTCGCCGATCTTCCTGGCGCTGGGCGCGCCGATGACGCTGGCCCTGCGGACCCTGCCGGTCGGGCCACGCAAACGCCTCCTGGCGATCGTGCACAGCCGGATCGCCCGGGTCTACAGCTTCCCGCTGGTGGCGTTCGCCATCTTCGTGGTCAACCCGTTCGCGCTGTACTTCAGCGACCTGTACCGCTTCACGCTGGAGCACACCTGGGCGCACGAGCTGGTGCACGCGCACTTCATCATGACCGGCTGCGTGTTCTTCTGGCCGCTGCTCGGCCTCGACCCGCTGCCGGGCCGCTGGCCGTATCCGGCGCGGGCGCTGCTGATGCTGCTCTCCGTGCCGTTCCACACCGTGCTCGGGCTCACCATCATGCAGAGCACCACGCTCTTCGGCGGCGACTGGTACCCGTCGCTCAATCTGAGCTGGTCCGACCCGAAGGCCGACCAGGTGGTCGCCGGCGGCATCCTCTGGGCCGGCGGCGAGTTCGTCAGCGTCACCATGCTCGCGGTGCTGGTGGTGCAGTGGGTCAAGCAGTCCGAGCGGGAGGCCCGCCGCGTCGACCGCGAGCTGGACCGCCAGGAGGCGCGCGACCGCGCGGCCGAAGCCACAACGGCCTGAGCTGCGCAGACGGCACGCCCGGCGCGTGGGAAGCGGGCGGCGTGTCAGGTACGTCACGTCGGCCGGTACGATCGGCGGGCAGCTACGAGGTTGGAAGCGGAGTGTCGGCATGAGTGAGCGTCTGTGCACCGTCCTGCTCTACAGCGACGACCCGCAGGTCCGTGACCGGATGCGGCTCGCCGTGGGCACCCGGCCCGCGCCCGGCCTGCGGATCGAGTTCGTCGACGCGTCGACCTACGCCGAGACCATCCGGCTGGTCGACGACTACGAGATCGACCTGCTGCTGCTCGACGGCGAGGCAAGCCCCGGCGGCGGCATCGGCATCGCCCGCCAGATCAAGGACGACCGGGACGACGCGCCTCCCACCTGCCTCGTGATCGCCCGCGCCGCGGACCGATGGCTCGCCGCGTACGCCGAGGTCGACGCGACGCTGGTGCACCCGCTCGACCCGGTGACCACCGGCAGCACGGTGGCCGAGTTGCTGCGGACGCACGCACCCGCCTGACGTCCCAGCGCCACCCGGCACCGCCACGGCGCCGGCCGAGCCTGCGCCGGTTCCAGCCCACCCGCACTTCGTACGCTCGGGAGGCCCGCCATGGGCGATCGGACCTGGCCGCACCTGCTCAACTCGCTGCTGCGCGGCGAGGAGCTGTCCACCGCCGACACCGCCTGGGCCATGGACGAGATCATGACCGGTTCGGCGAGCGCGGTGCAGATCGCCGGGTTCGCGGTGGCGCTCCGGGCCAAGGGCGAGACCCCGGCCGAGCTGGCGGGTCTCGTGCAGGCGATGCTGGGCCGCTCGGTCCCGGTCGTCCTCCCGGAGGAGCTGCGACGCACCGCGCTCGACGTCGTCGGCACCGGTGGTGACCTCGCCCACACGGTCAACATCTCCACGATGACGGCGCTGGTGGTCGCCGGCGCGGGCGTACGCGTCGTCAAGCACGGCAACCGGGCCGCCTCGTCCCTGTGCGGCACCGCCGACCTGCTGGAGTTCCTCGGCATCCCGCTGGATCTCGGCCCCGAGCAGGTCGCCCGTTGCGTCGAGGAGGCCGGCATCGGGTTCTGCTTCGCGGCCCGCTTCCACCCCGGGATGCGTCACGCCGGACCCGTCCGCCGGGAGCTGGGCGTACCCACCTTCTTCAACTTCCTCGGCCCGCTCACCAACCCGGCGCGCCCCCGGGCCGGCGCGGTCGGCTGCTTCGACTCCCGGATGGCGCCGGTCATGGCAAGCGTGTTCGCCGCGCGCGGCGACTCGGCCATCGTGATGCGCGGCGAGGACGGGCTCGACGAGTTCACCACCGCCGCGCCGACCCGCGTCTGGGCGGCGCAGAACGGCGCCGTACGTGAGGCCGTGCTGGACGCGACCGACCTGGGGATACCCCGGGCCACCCTCGCCGACCTGCGGGGCGGTGACGCCGCGTACAACGCCGGTGTGGCCCGTCGCCTGCTGGCCGGTGAGACCGGCCCGGTGCGCGACGCGGTGCTGGTCAACGCGGCGGCGGCGCTCGCGACGCAGGGGCCCCTCGACGGCGACCTGACCGAGGCGCTGCGCGCGGGCCTGGACCGCGCCGCCGAGTCGATCGACTCGGGCGCGGCGGCGGGCGTCCTGGAGCGCTGGATCGAGACCGCGACCACCACGGCCGAGGCCGCGACCACCGCCTGACCTGCTCCCCGGATTGCCGGGAAGGGTGCTGCGGGTCAGGCGGCGTGGCGGCGGGTGGGCTGGCGGCGTCGGCGCTCGGCCAGCCGGGTGACGGGCGCGACGAACGTGGTGATCACCACGGCCGCGCCGCAACCGGTGCAGACCAGCTCGGGACAGCCGCTGCCGTGGCCGTCGACGCAGGGCGGCGCCTCGAACGGCGTCACGCCCTCGCAGACGTCGCAGTAGAGATCGCGGTGCGACATCGGGCGTCTCCTCTCACTACCGGCGACCCGCCCCCGGAACGTGACAACGACGCACAACGGAAGCGGAGAACTACTCGCCTGTAGTTTCCCACGCGGGTCCGACAAATCTCCGCGCCCGCCCCCGGACCGCACCGCCTCGGCGACATCACTGAAGGCGGGGTGTCCGGGACAACCGGACACCCCGGCTTCCAGGAACCCGGGTCGATCAAGCACGGAACGACGAAGGCCCGCTCCCCCGGTCGGGGTGCGGGCCTTCGTGGCGGTACGCGATCGGTCGATCAGTGCTCGGCGGTGCGCCGGGTGCCGCTGTAGTACTCGAACAGCAGGCCGCAGGCGGCGAAGACGACCGCCACCAGGCCGAGACCGATCAGCCAGAACTGCCAGAACACCATGCCCAGCGCGGCGATCGCGGCGGCCAGCGCCAGACCGAACGGCCAGTAGCTGCCCGGGCTGAAGAAGCCGACCTCACCGGCGCCGTCGGCGATCTCGGCGTCGGCCCGGTCCTCCGGGCGCAGGTCGATACGGCGGGAGACGAACCAGAAGAAGCCACCGCACATCGAGCAGAGCAGGAACGACAGCGCCAGGGCGACGGTGCCCACCCACTCGATGTTGCCGGACTCACCGTGCGTCCAGGCGCCGTAGAGGATGGTCGCGCCGAAGAGGAACCCGGCGATGATCAGGAAGATACGCCACTCGGTCTTCATGCGGCTGCCTCAGCTTCCCGTGCCGGCCGGAGCGCTGTCCGGGTTGAAGTTGCTCTGCGTCCGTCGGGTGTCGAACGGCTTCGTGGTCTGCGCGTACGGCTCCTCGCCGATCTGGGCCAGCGCCTCCTGGGTGGACTTGCCGCCCTGCTTGGCCGCGAGGAACTGGTCGTACTTCTCCGGCGAGACGACCCGCAGCTCGAAGTTCATGAACGCGTGGTAGCTGCCGCACAGCTCGGCGCAGCGGCCGACGTACGCGCCCTCGGCGTCCAGGCTGGAGACCTCGAAGACGTTGCGGATCTTGCCCGGCATGACGTCCCGCTTGAACAGCAGCTCCGGCACCCAGAAGGAGTGGATGACGTCGCGGCTCGTCTCCTCGAACCGGATGGACCGGTTGGTCGGCAGCACGAGCACCGGGATGACCTCACTGGTGCCCAGCGTCGACGCGGTGGTCTTGGCCTCCGTGCCCTGACCGTCGCGGTAGTTGAACTGCCAGTTCCACTTGAACGCGACGACCTCGACAGTCACGTCCGGGTTCTTCGACAGCTTGTCGACGTCGGTCTGCACGATCGCCGTGTAGTAGAAGAGCACGGAGACGATCAGGATCGGCGCGATGGTGTAGAGGAACTCCATCGGCAGGTTGTAGCGCGTCTGCACCGGCAGCGCGTTGCCACGCTTGCGGTACCGCACGACACACCAGAAGATCAGGCCCCACACGAATACGCCGACCGCGAGCGCGGCGACGCAGGAGGCGATCCACAGGTCGTACATCCGGTGCGACTCGGGCGTGATGCCGCCCTGCGGCCAACCGAAACCGTCGAACGTCTTGCCGACGTCACAGCCCGTGAGCAGAACGAGCAGCGCCACGCCCCCGAGACCGAGCCCGGCCAGCCGACCGGCACCACGTCCCCGGCGTCCACCGACCCGTGGGGCAGCACCGTGCCGTACGGCCGACGGCCGTACCTCCGAACTCCTTGCGACCACCTGGTCCTGCCTCCCTAGCGCGCCGCGGTGCGTCGTTCGTCAGCACCGGCGGCAAAGGCGTCACCGACGGTCGCAGATTACTCGACCATGACGGACTCGGCCGTGGTGGGGTCACTGTCCGCCCCCATCGGGGGGATCCTGGGCATAACGTCGCGATAGCGTATGTCGGCGTGAGCGCCTCTTCGGTCTACCTGGACGCGGCGACGGCCGCGCCGCTGCATCCGGTCGCCCGGCAGGCGCTGCTGGCGGCCCTGGAGGACGGCTGGGCCGACCCGGGGAAGCTCTACGGCCAGGCACGCCGCGCGCGACAACTGCTCGACGCCGCCCGCGAGGCCACCGCGCAGACGCTCGGCGTCCGCGCCGACGAGCTGTCCTTCACCCCCAGTGGTACGACGGCGGCCCACGGCGCGGTGCTCGGCGCGCTGGCGGGACGGCGTCGCGTCGGGGCGACCCTGGTGCACTCGGCGATCGAGCACTCCGCCGTCCTGCACGCCGCCGAGCGGCACGTCGCGGCCGGCGGCGCCGCCTCCGCCGTACCGGTCGACCGGGTGGGCCGGCTGGACCTGACCGGCTGGTCGGACGCCGTCCGTGCTCCCGGGGTCGCGCTGGCGGCGCTGATCAGCGCCAGCCACGAGGTGGGCACCGTGCAGCCGGTCGCCGAGGCGGCGGCCGTGTGCGCGGAGGTCGGGGTGCCGCTGTACGTCGACGCGGCGCAGTCGGTCGGACGGGTGCCGCTGCCGGCCGGCTGGTCGGTGCTCAGCGCCAGCGCGCACAAGTGGGGCGGGCCACCCGGGGTGGGGTTGCTGGCGGTGCGCAAGGGCACCCGCTGGGAGTCGCCGTGGCCGGCCGACGAGCGGGAGGGTGGTCGTACCCCCGGGGTGGTGAACCTGCCCGCGGTGGTGGCGGCGGCGGCGAGCCTGCGCGCGGCGGCGGCCGACGCGGCCGCCGAGGCGGCCCGGCTGTCCCCGCTGGTGGACCGGATCCGGGCGCGGGTCGCGGCGGAGGTGCCCGACGTGGAGGTGGTCGGCGACCCGGTGCTGCGCCTGCCGCACCTGGTGACGTTCTCCTGCCTGTACGTCGACGGCGAGACGCTGCTGCACGCGCTGGACCGGCGGGGGTTCGCGGTGTCGTCCGGTTCGTCCTGCACGTCGTCCACGCTGCGGCCGTCGCACGTGCTGGAGGCGATGGGGGTGCTCTCGCACGGCAACGTGCGGGTCAGTCTGCACCGGGAGACGACGGAGGCGGACGTCGAGCGGTTCCTCACCGAGCTGCCCGGGATCGTCGCCGGCCTGCGCGCCGACGCCGGGGTGGTCGGGCTGTGACGATGCCGGACGAGGTGATCGACTGCCGGGGTCAGCGCTGCCCGCTGCCGGTGATCGCGGCGGCCCGGCGGATGCCGCAGGTGCCGGTCGGCACGGTCGTCCGGGTGCTGGCTGACGACCCGGCGGCAGCGGTCGACCTCCCAGCCTGGTGCCGCATGCGGGGCCAGGAGTTCCTGGGCGCCCTGACAGGCCCAGAAGGCCCCGCCTACGACATCCGCCGCACCCACTAACCCGCGGCCTCTCTCCCCCGCGATCTTGCACTTTCTGTGGCGACAAGAGCGGACACAAGCCGCGAAACGGCGACACAAAGTGCAAGATCGGCGAGGGGACCCGGGCGGGGGTTACGGGAGGAGGTGGGGGCGGATTTCTTCTGCTGCTACGTCGCCGTAGGACTCGGCTAGGCGCTTGACGAACAGGTCGCGGCGCACGTCGTACTCCTGGGTGCCGACCGTCTCCAGGACGAGCGTGGCCAGCAGCGAGCCGACCTGGGCGGCCCGCTCCAGCCCAAGACCCCAGGAGAGCGCGGTGAAGAAACCGGCCCGGAAGCCGTCGCCGACACCCGTGGGGTCGACGGCCCGGATCTCCCGGGCGATGGGTACGTGGATGGGGTCGATGCCCCGACCGGCGATCTCGACGCCGTCCTTGCCCAGCGTGGTGACCCGCACCTTCACCAGGTCCAGCAACTGGTCGTCGCTCAGCTGCGCCTTGCTCTGCAGCAGCGACTTCTCGTAGTCGTTGGTCATGAGGTACTCGGCGCCCTCGATCAGCGCCACCACGTCCTCCCCGGGCATCCGGGCGAGCTGCTGGGAGGGGTCGGCGGCGAACGCGTACCCGCGGGTGCGGCACTCGGCGGAGTGCCGCAGCATCGCCTCCGGGTCGTTGGCGCTGACCAGCACCAGGTCCAGCCCGCCGACCCGGTCGGCGACCGGGGCCAGTTCGATGTTGCGCGCCTCGCTCATGGCGCCCGCGTAGAACGAGGCGATCTGGCACATGTCGGTGTCGGTGGTGCAGACGAACCTGGAGGTGTGCGCCACCTCACTGACGTGCACGGAGTCGCAGTCCACGCCGTGCCGCTCCAGCCAGGAGCGGTAGTCGGCGAAGTCCGCGCCGACCGCCCCGAGCAGCACCGGGCGCAGCCCGAGCTGCCCCATGCCGAAGGAGATGTTCGCCGCCACCCCACCGCGGCGCAGCACCAGGTCGTCAACCAGGAAGGAGAGCGAAACCTTGTGCAGTTGATCGGCGATGAGCTGGTCGGCGAAGCGACCCGGGAAGCTCATCAGGTGATCGGTGGCGATCGAGCCGGTCACGGCGATCTTCATGTCAACCTCAGGGTCGGGAGCGGGGCGCGGTCAGCCTACCGGCCCGGTAACCGGGGCGTGTCCGGTCCGTCGTGCAACGGCAACCAGCTCGTCACAAGCGCGCCACGACGAAGGGACCGCCCCGAAGGACGGCCCCGTCATCGCTGGTGTGGTGCGTGACTCAGTTGAACGAGTCGCCGCAGGCGCAGGAGTTGCCCGCGTTGGGGTTGTCGATGGTGAAGCCCTGGGCGTCGATCCGGTCGGCGAAGTCGATCGTCGCGCCGGCCAGGTAGGGGGCGCTCATCCGGTCGACGACGACCTCGACGCCACCGAAGTCGGTGACGACGTCACCGTCGAGCGAGCGCTCGTCGAAGAAGAGCTGGTACCGCAGGCCGGAGCAGCCGCCCGGCTGCACCGCGACCCGGAGCCGCAGGTCGTCGCGGCCCTCCTGCTCGATCAGGGCCTTGACCTTCTGCGCCGCGACGTCGGTGAGGACGACGGAAGTAGGGGCCTGGGCCTCGGTCGACTCGGTCTGCGCTGGCGTGGTCACGTGGAAGTCTCCCTGCGCGGTTTTGGGTCCGGACGCACTGGCCAACGTCGCGCGCCGTCCAGTGATTCCCGGTTGTGGTCCAGTTCCGATGGTACGCCGCCCGAGCCGGACGTACCCGCGTGGCGGGCCCCCGGCCCAGGTGGGACGGTGGCGCGCGCTCAGCGGCTCCACTGCCGGGCCAGCCGGGCGCCCAGTTCGCGCAGCCCGTCGGCGGGGCGGCTCAGCGCGGCGGCGAGCCCGCCGGTCTCCTCGCCACCGAAGTGCTCCACCAGGCTGTAGGCGTCGGTCACTCCGGCCGAGGCGGCCTCCCGCCGGCCGGTGCTGACCTGGCCGGCGACCACCACGCAGGGCACCCCACGGTCCCGGGCGGCCCCGGCCACCCCGGCGACGACCTTGCCGCGCAGCGACTGGTGGTCGAAGGACCCCTCCCCCGTGATCACCAGGTCGGCGGTGTCCAGGGCGGCGTCCAGCCGGTTGGCGCGGGTGACCAGACCGATACCGGACTCAACGGTTCCGCCGAGCGCGAGGACGGCCGCGCCCAGGCCGCCGGCCGACCCACCGCCGGGCAGCGCGCCCAGGCCCGCCGGGCAGCCGGGCAGGTCCCGTTCCAGCACCGCCGCGAAGCGTTCCAGGGCGGCGTCGAGCAGCAGCACGTCGGCCCGGTCGGCGCCCTTCTGCGGACCGAAGACGTTGCTCGCGCCGTGCAGGCCGAGCAGCGGGTTGTCCACGTCGGTGGCGGCGACCAGCAGGGCGTCCCGCAACCGGGGTACGCCGTCCAGCGCGTCGACCGCGGCCAGCGCGGCTCCGCCGTACGGCAGCGCCGCGCCGGTCCCGTCCAGCGGAGTCGCCCCCAGCGCGGCGAGCATGCCGGCGCCCGCGTCGTTGGTGGCGGAGCCGCCCAGCCCGATCACCACCGTCCGGGCCCCGCTCTCCACGGCGGCGGCCACCAGCAGACCCAGCCCGTACGACGTGGCGGCCTTCGGGTCGCGCTCGTCGACGGCGAGCAGGTGCAGTCCGCACGCCTGGGAACTCTCCAGGTAGGCGGTCGCGCCATCGGCGGTGAGCAGGATCTCACCCGCCGCCGGACGGCCCAGCGGATCGACTGTCGAGACCGGCAGCCGCCGGCCGCCGAGTGCGTCGGCGAGCACCTGGACGAAGCCCGGCCCACCGTCGGCCAGGGGCCGGATCAGCAGGTCATCGCCGTCGGTGACGGTGCGCCAACCGGCGGCGACCGCGGCGGCCACCTCCGGTGCGGACAGGGTGCCGGCGAACTTGTCCGGGCAGAGCAGCACGCGCATGGCGAGCAGTGTGGCAGCACACACCGAGCGGAGCTGCGGCGCGCTCGCGCTGTGGGACCATGGGGTACGTGACTTCGACCTGGGTGGAACCCTCCAACACGGCGACGGCTCTGCTGCTGCTCGGCCGGGGCAGTGACCCCGACACCGAGCGCGGTGTCGAGTGTCCGGGCGACCTGCCGGCGCCCAGCGATCCCGACCTGGTGGCCCGCGCCACGGCGGCGAAGGCGAAGCTGGGCAGCAAGGTCTTCGTACTGGGGCACCACTACCAGCGCGACGAGGTGATCCAGTTCGCCGACGTGACGGGTGACTCGTTCAAGCTGGCCCGGGAGGCGGCGGCCCGTCCGGAGGCGGAGTACATCGTCTTCTGCGGCGTGCACTTCATGGCCGAGAGCGCCGACATCCTCACCACCGGCACCCAGCGGGTGATCCTGCCCGACCTGGCCGCCGGCTGCTCGATGGCGGACATGGCCGTGCTGGGTCAGGTCGAGGCCGCCTGGGACACGCTGACCGAGCTGGGCATCGCGGGCGACACCGTGCCGGTGACGTACATGAACTCCTCGGCGGACATCAAGGGCTTCGTCGGGCGCAACGGTGGCGTCGTCTGCACCTCGTCCAACGCCAAGCGCGCCCTGGACTGGGCGTTCGAGCAGGGGCAGAAGGTGCTCTTCCTTCCGGACCAGCACCTGGGCCGCAACACGGCGGTCCTGGAGATGGGCCTGTCGCTCGACGACTGCGTGCTCTACGACCCGCACAAGCCCGGTGGCGGGCTCACGCCGGAGCAGCTGCGCGACGCCAAGATGATCCTCTGGCGGGGGCACTGCTCGGTGCACGGCCGGTTCACGCTGGAGAGCGTCAACGACGTACGGGAGCGGGTGCCGGGCGTCAACGTGCTGGTGCACCCGGAGTGCCGGCACGAGGTGGTCACGGCCGCCGACCACGTCGGCTCGACCGAGTACATCATCAAGACCATCGAGGCGGCGCCGGCCGGCTCGGCGTGGGCGCTGGGCACCGAGCTGAACCTGGTCCGCCGGCTGGCCCTGGCCCACCCGGACAAGCAGATCATGTTCCTCGACAAGGCGGTCTGCTACTGCTCGACGATGAACCGGATCGATCTGCCGCACCTGGTGTGGGCGCTGGAGGAGCTGGTCGCGGGCCGGGTGGTCAACCAGATCACGGTGGACGCCGACACCGCCCACCACGCGCGGGTGGCGCTGGACCAGATGCTCGCCCTGCCCGGCGCATGATCACAATGCGTGACGTCCCTGGTACACAAAAGTGCCGGATCACCGATTAATGCCACACACGCCGGTCTGACCGAGTCCTTTTTCGTCACCGAGGGCTATGCTGCCGGAGCGACGACGCGAGCGGGCCGTTTCGATATGGCCGCATCCGGGGTAGCGACAAGGTTCACGCTCCCCATCATCAACACAGCAGCACCGAAGCGCTGGAGGTTGCGTTGACCGACGACGTCCTGGTCGTGCATGGAGGCACTCCGCTCGAAGGGCGGATCCGCGTGCGCGGCGCGAAGAACCTGGTTTCGAAGGCGATGGTCGCCGCACTGCTGGGCGACAGCCCGAGCCGGCTGTTCGACGTGCCGAAGATCCGCGACGTCGAGGTGGTCCGGGGTCTGCTCGGTCTGCACGGCGTCAAGGTGACCGACGGCGCTGAGGACGGTGAACTCGTCTTCGACCCCGCGAACGTGGAGAGCGCCAGCACCGACCAGATCAACGTGCACGCCGGTTCGAGCCGTATCCCGATCCTGTTCTGCGGGCCGCTGCTGCACCGTCTCGGGCACGCGTTCATCCCGGACCTGGGCGGCTGCCACATCGGCCCGCGTCCGATCGACTTCCACCTGCAGGCGCTGCGGGAGTTCGGCGCGACCGTCGACAAGCGGCCCGAGGGGCTGCACCTGTCCGCGCCGAACGGGCTGCACGGCACCAAGTTCGCCCTGCCGTACCCGAGCGTCGGCGCCACCGAGCAGGTGCTGCTGACCGCGGTCATGGCCGAGGGCGTCACCGAGCTGCGCAACGCCGCCGTCGAGCCGGAGATCATCGACCTGATCTGCATCCTGCAGAAGATGGGCGCGATCATCAAGGTCCACACGGACCGGGTGATCGAGATCCAGGGCGTGCCGAAGCTGCACGGCTACACCCACCGGCCGATCCCGGACCGGATCGAGGCCGCGAGCTGGGCCGCCGCCGCGTTGGCCACCCGTGGTCACGTCGAGGTGCTCGGCGCGCAGCAGGCCGACATGATGACCTTCCTGAACATCTTCCGGTCCGTCGGTGGCGAGTACGAGGTCACCGACGCCCGCGCGCCGAAGCTGGGCGACCCGGGCCAGGAGGGCGGCATCCGCTTCTGGCACCCGGGCGGCGAGCTGAACGCCGTGGCGCTGGAGACCGACGTGCACCCGGGCTTCATGACCGACTGGCAGCAGCCGCTGGTCGTGGCGCTGACCCAGGCCCGTGGCCTGTCGATCGTCCACGAGACGGTCTACGAGCAGCGGCTCGGCTACACCGAGGCGCTGAACTCGATGGGCGCCAACATCCAGGTCTACCGGGACTGCCTCGGCGGCACCCCGTGCCGTTTCGGCCGGCGCAACTTCAAGCACTCGGCGGTGATCGCCGGGCCGAGCAAGCTGCACGCGGCCGACCTGGTCATCCCGGACCTGCGGGCCGGGTTCAGCCACCTGATCGCGGCGCTCGCGGCCGAGGGCACCTCCCGCGTGTACGGCGTCGACCTGATCAACCGGGGCTACGAGGACTTCGAGGCGAAGCTCGCCGACCTGGGGGCGCACGCCGAGCGCCCGTAACCTCTCACCAACCGTTCGGACCCGACGGCTCCAGGTCGCGCTGCGACCTGGAGCCGTCGGCCGTCGCACCGCGATGTGCACCGGGCGCGAACCGTTGGCTACCCTTGCCGCGTGCCGTCGCTCTTTCGCCGCAAGTCCACCGACCTCGTCGACGAGGCCGTCACCTCGGTGACCCCCGAGGAGACCGCCGACCGTCCCCGGGGCTACACCCCGGCCAAGGGCCGGGAGACGCCGAAGCGGCCGGTGGTCGGCCGGCGTCCGGCCGGGCCGAGCCGCCCCCTCACCAAGGAGGAGGAGCGGGAACGGCGTCGTCAACTGCGCTCCGAGGCCGCCGCCGACTTCCGCCGCGAGGGTGGCCCGCGCGACCGGGGCCCGGAGCGGCTGCTGGCGCGCAACGTGGTCGACTCCCGTCGTACCGTCGGCACCTGGTTTTTCGGCGGCGCGCTGATCGTGCTGATCGGCTCGAACGCCGCGATGCCGGCGGTGGTCCGGTTGATCTCCAACGTGCTCTGGGGCGCCCTGGCCCTCGGCGTGGTGGTCGACTCGCTGCTGATCTGCCGCAAGATCAGCAAGTTGGTCCGGGAGCGCTTCCCGAAGACCGACCAGCGGATGGGCTCGCTCTACCTCTACGCCGTGATGCGCTCGATCACCTTCCGGCGGATGCGCGCTCCGGCGCCCGCGGTGAAGCTCGGCGACAAGGTCTGATCCCGGCGACGCGTCGCCGGGAACACCCCGCTCTGGCCGCGTTGGTGGCAAAGGACGTCGGGCGGTTCCTCGTTCGTTGTACCGTGCGCGTAGTCCCGCACGGTGAACAGGTCGCCGTTGTTCGTGACCGCGAACGATGATCCAGTGGAGCGAACACGCATGCCCGGAGAACCATCGGCCAGCGTCGCCGCCGCCCTGCGCCGCGAACGCGAGCGGGCCGGTGTCTCGCTGACCGAGCTGGCCGCCCGGGCGGGGACGCCTGAGTCCACGCTCGCGGCGCTGGAGTCGGGGACCGGTGACCCGAGCGTGGAGACGCTGTGGGCGATCGGCGTGGCGCTGGGCGTGCCGTTCAGCCGGCTCGTCGAGCCGGCGGCCGACAACCTCCGGGTGATTCGTGCCGGCGAGGGCCCCCGGGTCCGCTCCGAGCGGGCCGACTTCACCGGGACGCTGCTCAGCGCCGGAACGTCGCGGGTACGCCGGGACATCTACCTGATCGAGCTGGAGCCGGGCGCGGTCCGGGAGGCGGACGGGCACACGCCGCACAGTGTGGAGCATGTGGTGGTGGCCGCCGGACGGCTGCGGGTGGGCCCCGAGAGCGACGTGGTCGACCTCGGTCCGGGTGACTACGCGACGTTCCCCGGCGACCTGCCACACCGGTACGAGGCGCTGGTCCCCGGGACGTTCGCCGTCCTCGTCATGGAGCATCCCTGACCGGGTGCTCCGGTCCGTCCGGGGCGGCGGGTGGGGTATCGTCGAAAGTCAGATTCGGTTATCGACCTAAATGTCCGGAACCATCGGATAACGTTTGCGTTCGTGGACGGCACCACAGTGGCGGTGAACGAGCCCGCGCCGTTACCCTCCATCCGCAGCCACGCCCTGCCGGAACGGGCGACCCGACCGGCACGCGAGGCCCCAGCGCGACAATGTGCAACGAGGTGACAACGCCGTGAGCGAGCGGACGCGAGCCGGCCACCGGAGCGTGGCAGGCGGCGACCGGACGCCCAACGGCCAGCGGGACAGGAGCGCCACCTCACCGTCGACGGGGATCGGCCGAGCGGTCGGGTGTGGCGACGGGCTCGACGGATGAACGGCCGCTACACCGACCGGTGGCGGGATCCGAACGAACCGTCCTGGGTGGTCGAACCGACCACCGAATGGCAACCCCAGTTCCCCGGCCAGCGCTACCCTGGCGACATCGGCGCCACGCACCAGTCCCCGCCACCGCGCCCACGGGCGAGCGCGGTGGGTCGTGCCGAGGTCCCCCCGCTCGCGCCCACCCGCCCGGACGGCACCTACCTCGGCCGCTCCTGGGCCGACGAACCGCCGGCCGAACCCGAGGGCCGGTGGCGGGCGGACGACGAGCCGGGCCAGTCCTACGGCTGGCCGCGCGGCGACGAGCGGACATCCGACGCGTCCCGGCACGGCCGCTCCGAACCGGCCTACTACGACCACGAGCCGTACCGCCGGCCGCTCCCCGAGCCGCCTCGGCGCGAGGAGCGCCGCTCGCCCGAGTCGGACCGCCGTACCGCCTGGTCCGACCGACGCCCCGGCGACGACCGGACGCCCGGCCGGGAGGCCGCGTGGCACCGCGAGCAGCCCGCTTCCGATGGGTACGACAGCCGCCGACGCCGACCCGAGCCGACCGACCGGGACCGGGCGTACCCGACGTCACCGCCGGTCTCCCCCGGGCCCTACTCCCCGGCGCCCCGGGGTGACTCGGGCTGGGTGTCCGAGCCCGACGAGCCACCGCGTCGACGCGGCACGTCGGAGCGACCCGCCGCCGCCCACGACCGGCAGCCCGGCGACGGGTACGGCATCCGCCCGACCCGGAACCCCGAGAGCCGCCCGACTGACGGCTGGGCCGCCGAGGGCGCCGGCCAGTGGGCGCCCATCGACAGTCGCAGCCGCTACCGGGCCGACGGCCAGCCCGACCGTCGCCCCGACGACGCCCGTCGTTCGGATCGCCGGCCCGACGACGAGGCCCGCCGTGCCGAGCGCGGCCTTCCCGACGAGGCCCGCCGTGCCGAGCGCGGCGTTGCCGACGAGCGGTCCCGGGTGGAGGCTGGCCCCGGCGGGTCCAGCGAGTGGCAGCGCCGCCCGGACGAGATGTACGGGCCGCCCCAGACATCCGAGAGCGGACGGCGACGCCGCCCCGAAACGGACGCGCCGCAGCAGCCCCGCCGCGACGACGACCGCCGGCGTCCCGACGTCGAACCGCACCGCCAGCAACCCCGCGAGGCGGCAGCGCGCGCCGAGGCGTACCCGGACCGTCGTCCAGGCGAGACGGTCCGCCCGGAGCCGTACCGGGAAGAGACCCGCCGCGACGAGGCGTACCGCGAGCCCCGGTCGGGTGGCGGCCTGCCCTGGCCGGCGCCCGGGCCGGTGCATCCGGACCGCACCCGGGAGCCGGGCTACCGGCCCGAGCCGTACCGCGACACCGAGCCGCGCGTGGGATCCCGGCCGCCGACTGCCCCCGCACGGCCACCGGCGGAGCCGGGCCGGTACGACGAGCGGCCGGTCCGCCCCGCCGCGAGCGCGTCGCCCACCTACGGTCGGACCACCCCGGTCCCGCCCACACCCGTCTCCCCGGCCGCGCCGGGCAGCGACCGGCTGCCTCCGGACCGGCCCGTGTCCCCCGCCGCTCCCGGACGGGACGCACCCGTGTCCCCCGCCGTCGCCGGACGGGACGCACCCGTGTCCCCCGCCGCTCCCGGACGGGACGCACCCGTGTCTCCCGCCGCTCCCGGACGGGACCGGCCTGTCTCGCCCGCCGCCGGGTGGGGGGCACCGCCGTCGGCGACGCCCGTCTCCCCCGCGCCCGCCGACCACGGGCGGCGATCGCCCACCTCGTCCGACCGGCCGGAGTACGACCGGCCGGAGTACGACCGGCCGGTGTCGGGCCTGCCGGTCTCGCCGGCTGTGGACGCTCCGATCTCCGGTCCGCCGGCCGCGCGACTCCGGGTGGAGTTCCTGCCCGCCCCGGTGGATCCCCCGTCGTCGGACGAGCCGTCGGCGTCGCCGCCCCGGCCCGAGCGGCGGCCGACCGAAGCTGCGCCGACTGCGGACGCCCGGCCCACCACCGTGCCGCGTTACCCCGGCCCGGACAGCCGCCCGCCGGTCGCGCCGCCACCGACCTGGCAGCGACCGGAACCGCCCGCCACACCGGCGACGCCGAGGTCCTCCACGCCCGACGCCGAGCCGTCGCTCCCGGTCGCCCCGGGGGTGCCGCGCCGCTACGTGCCGCCGACGCCCACCGAGACGTCCGCGCCAACCACCCCGGAGCCGGCGACGACACCGGGGCGGGGCCCCGACGCCTGGTTCAGCCCCGCCACCGAGCCGGTCGAGTCCGGTCAGGAGGCGCCGTCGGCGGCCGCCGCCACGGCTGCCGGGGCGAGCGAGGACCGGGCCCTCGTCGACGTACCGGCAGGGTCGCCGCCCGGGACGGGGGACACGCACGACACGACCGCGTCGACCGAACCGCTGGTCGACCGCCCGGCCCCCGACCAGCGACCCGACGCTGGCGAGGCCGTCGCGACGCCGGTCTCCGCACCCCCGGTCACCGCACCCCCGGTCACCGCACCTCCGGTCTCCGCGCCCCCGGTCTCCGCACCTCCGGTCTCCCCGCCCCCGGTCACCGCACCTCCGGTCTCCGCGCCCCCGGTCTCCGCGTCGCCCGTCTCCGCGCCGCCGATCGGGCCGGTCGACGTTGGGCGTCCGTCCTGGTCCGATGAGCTGGACGAGGCGACGCCCGCTGCCGAGCCGACCCCGACCGGATTGGACCCCGTGTCCGGTCCGCCGGCGGAATCCACTCCGCTCGCGCCGCACGCCTGGTCGGACGACCGGGGCGACACCACCAGCCGCGAGCGGCTGACGAGCGACGGCGCAGCCACCAGGGATCGCCGCCCGGTCTCCGGCGAGCCGTCGGAGCGGCCGAGCGGGTCCACTGCGGACGACTTCGACGAGGTGGCAGCCCCGAGAAGCACGTCGCCCGTCGACCGTGCCGCCAGCTCGGAATCGTCGAACCGGCCATCGTCGTCGCCCGGGCCGAACGCCGCAGGCCCGTCGACCGCCGCGCCGGGCACCGACGGGGAGCCCGCGCCGTGGACCGAGGCGGAACGCACGACACCCGAGCCCGCAACGAAGTGGTCCGTCGACGCGGACTCCGTCGCGGCACGCACACCGACCGCGCCCGTGTCGGCACCGCCCGCCACACCTGTGTCGGCACCGCCGGCCGCGCCCACGACCGCCTTCGCAGCCCCCACCTCCGCACCACCCGCCGCCCTGCCGGAACCCGATGCCGCGTCGGACGGCGGGGCGCAGAGCGCCACCACGGCACCCGCCACACCGGAACCCGCCTACGCGTCGCGCGCGCCCGAACCAGCCTTCGCACCGCCCGCCGCCGTCAAGCCCGTCTCCGGACCACCTGCCGCCCCCGAACCCACCACGGCACAGGCCGCCCCCGCGCCCACTCCCCCGCCACCCGCCGCAAGCGAGCCCGTCTCCGGGCCCCCAGCGGCGTCCCCGCCCCCTCCCGCGCCACCCGACCCCGCAGAGACCGTCGCCGCAGACACCGCCCCCGCAGACACCGTCGCCGCAGAGACCGTCGCCGCGGAGACCGTGTCCGCCGTACCGGCAGTCGTCATTCCCGGGCCACGTGACCCCTCGTCCGAGGCGGACGCGCCCGTGTCGGCACCGCCGGGCACGGCGACGGGGCCGGTGCGCCCTTCGCTGTCCGACGAGGGCGACCCGGAGCAGGTCCTGGCCGCGTACCGCTGGCGGCTGGACCCGGTGACCCTGCGCGAGGAGCTGACCGAGCCGGACGGCATGCGGGCCATCCGGCGGCGGCTGACCGAGAAGTTGGGTACGGCGATCGACAACCGGGCCCGCGCGCGGCTGCTCAGCCTCCGGGCGGTGGCCTCGCGGATCCTCGGCGACCTCGACGACGCGTTGGCCGACGGACGCCTCGCCCTCACGTACGCGGAGGCCACCGGTGAGCTGCGTCGGACCGCGCTCGCGCAGGCGCGGCTGGCGCACGTGCTGCGCTGGCGGGGTGACTTCGCCGAGGCCGACCAGCTCTTCGCCGAGGCCAACTCGGTCGAGCTGCCCGACCGGTTGCGCGCCGCCCTGCACGAGCACGCCGGACGCTGCTGTTACGACCAGGGCCGGCTGATGGAGGCCTGCCACCACTTCGAGCGGGCGCTCGACCTGCGCGGCGCGGCCGACGCCGAGCTGCTGGACCGGGTACGGGTGGCCCTCGACGCGGTCACCGTGCGAGCGGCGGACGGCTTCGGGCCGTACCCCCGGGGTCGGGACGAGGTGCTCGACCGTGACCGGCCCCCGCAGCCGGACCGCGACGGGCCGCTGTGGGGTTACACCGACCAGGCCGGGGAGGTGGCCGTTCCCGCCCGGTACGCGGAGGCGCAGCCGTTCCACGACGGGCTGGCCTGGGTCCGGCGGCCGGACACCGACCGGTGGTCGCTGATCAACATGTTGGGTACGACGGTGATCCCTCCGTCGTACCGGGCGGTGCGCCCGTTCAGCGACGGTCTGGCCTGGGTGGTCACCGACGGCGGGTGGGCGGCGATCGACCCGACGGGCACGGTGCAGGTCCCGCCGAACTTCGCCGACGTACGACCGTTCCGCCGTGGACTGGCCCCGGTGAAGCGCGAGGGCTGGGGGGCGGTCGACCGGACCGGACGGATCGTGGTGCCGACCCGCTACCACGCCTTCGTCACCGAGTTGAGCGACGCGGGGCCGGTCGACGGCTTCACCGACGAGGGTCTCGTGGTCGTGGACGTGGCCGGCCGGCGCGGTGTGGTGGATCGCACCGGCACGGTGCTGGTGCCACCGTCGTACCCGGTGGTGGTCATCCACCCGGTGGCGTTCCTCGTCAGCGGGGGCGGTCGGTGGGGCGCGCTGGACCGTCGCGGCGCGTCACTGATCGATCTGGTGCATCCCGATCGCGCGGCGGTGCTCGAGGAGATCGACCGACTGTTGACCGACGCCAATCCCGTGCTCTGAGTCGCCACTCGGCGACCGGGATCGGTCGACGTAGGGTCGGGACATGGAATTCCGACACCTGGGCCGTTCCGGCCTGATGGTCAGCGAGATCTCGTACGGCAACTGGATCACCCACGGTTCTCAGGTCGAGGAGGACGCGGCGTTCGCGTGTGTGCGGGCCGCCCTCGACGCGGGGATCACCACCTTCGACACCGCCGACGCGTACGCCGGCACCCGGGCCGAGGCCGTGCTCGGCCAGGCGCTGGAGAGCGAGCGTCGCGAGGGCCTGGAGATCTTCACCAAGGTCTACTGGCCGACCGGGCCGAGTCGTAACGACCGCGGCCTGTCCCGCAAGCACATCATGGAGTCGATCAACGGCTCGCTGCGCCGGCTGCGTACCGACTACGTGGACCTCTACCAGGCCCACCGGTACGACTACAGCACGCCGCTGGAGGAGACGATGGAGGCGTTCGCCGACGTCGTGCACTCCGGTAAGGCCCACTACATCGGTGTCTCCGAGTGGACCGCCGAGCAGCTGCGCGCCGCCCACCCGTTGGCCCGGGAGCTGCACATCCCGCTGGTCTCCAACCAGCCGCAGTACTCGATGCTGTGGCGGGTCATCGAGGCCGAGGTCGTACCGGCCAGCGAGGAGCTGGGCATCGGTCAGATCGTCTGGTCGCCGATGGCGCAGGGCGTGCTCTCCGGCAAGTACCTGCCGGGGCAGCCGCCGCCCGCCGGCTCCCGCGCCACCGACGACAAGTCGGGCGCGAACTTCATCGCCCCGTTCCTGAACGACGACGTGCTCACCCGGGTGCAGCAGCTCAAGCCGCTCGCCGAGCAGGCCGGCCTGAGCATGGCCCAGCTAGCCGTGGCGTGGGTGCTGCAGAACCCGAACGTCTCGTCGGCGATCATCGGCGCGTCCCGCCCCGAGCAGGTGCAGGACAACGTGAAGGCGGCCGGCGTGAAGCTCGACGCCGAGCTGCTCAAGGCCATCGACGACATCATCGATCCGGTCGTCGAGCGGGACGCGGCGAAGACCGAGTCTCCCGCAGAGCGTCCCTGAGCCGGGCCCGGTCCGGTCGGCGCGACAGGTTCGCGCGGACCGGGCCGGTCAGCTCAGCCGGCCGTCAGGCCGGCCCGGCGGCTCAGCTCTGCCAGAAGCGGATCAGGTCGAGCCCGGCGGCGTACAGCCAGGACGGCAGGCCGAGCAGGTCACCGATCGCGAAGACCGCGTCGAAGAACCAGCCGCCGATGCGCGGGTTCCACAGCAGCGCGAAGAGCAGGATGAAGCCGTACGGGGCGAAAAGGTCGTACATCCTGCGCCACTGTGGATTCAGCCACGGCTGGATCATGTTGCCGCCGTCCAGGCCCGGCACCGGCAGCAGGTTGAGCACGCTCGCGGTGAGTTGCAGGAACGCCAGCAGGGCCACCCCGGCCCAGAACTCGACCGGACCGCCCGAGGTCGCGCCCAGTCGTACCGCGAGCACCAGCAGCAACGTGAACAGCACGTTCGTCGCCGGACCGGCGAGGCTCACCAGCGTGTGCCGCAGCCGCCCCGGAATGGCGTGCCGGTCCACCCACACCGCGCCGCCGGGCAGGCCGATGCCGCCGAGCAGCACCACCACCACCGGCAGCACGATCGACAGCAACGGGTGGGTGTACTTGAACGGGTTGAGCGTGAGGTAGCCACGGTGGGCGATGTCCCGGTCACCGGCGCGGTAGGCGACGACCGCGTGGGCGTACTCGTGCAGGCAGAGCGAGACCAGCCAGCCGGAGACCACGAACAGGAACACGTCGAAGCGGACGCTGCCGTACCCGTTCCAGGCCAGCACCCCGCTGGCCACGAAGAGCGCGACCAGGCCGAGGAAGACCGGGCTGGGCCGGAACGCCGCGCTGGGCACGCCGAGCACCAGCTTGTCGCCCGGCCGGTCGTACGCCATCACTCGGCCGTGGGCAGCAGGCTCATCCGGTACTCCACCCGGTCGTCCTCGACGAGCGCGACCGAGGTGACGCCGGACGCCGCGAGTTCACGCCAGGTCTGACCGATCCAGGATTCGGCGTCGGCCTGGCTGCCGAACGACTCCGCCGGTCCCTCGACCGTCTGACCATCCGTGCCCTCGTACCGCCAGCTCCACGCCATGCCGCGTCTCCCCTCGCCGCTGAAGTCCCGGTGGGACGAACCCCCGCCAGCGTAGTCGGCCCGACGCGCGACGGCCCCCCACCCGTCGTGCGAGCGCCGGGCCGGCAGGCAGAGCGACCCCGGGCGGCCTTAAGGTACGGGCATGTCCGTTGACGGGTGGAACACGGTCCTGGTGCTCGGCGGCATCCGGTCCGGCAAGTCCGAGTTCGCCGAGTCCCTGGTCGCCGACGCGCCGGTGGTCCGCTACGTCGCCACCGCGCCCGAGGGCGACCCGGAGGACACCGAGTGGGCCACCCGACTGGCGAGCCACCGCGCCCGGCGACCGGGTAGCTGGACCACCGAGGAGACCGCCGGGGAGCCGCGTCGGCTGGCGGACGTGCTCGCGTCCGCCGAGCCGAACGAGACGCTGCTCGTCGACGACCTGGGCGGCTGGGTGACCGTGCTGCTCGACCCGGAGCACCAGCCCGCCGACGACCTGGCCACGATCGCCGAGCTGGCCGAGGCGATCCGGGAGTGCACGGCGCGGGTGGTGCTGGTCAGCCCCGAGGTGGGACTGTCGCTGGTGCCGACGACTCCGCTGGGGCGGGCGTTCGCCGACGCGCTCGGTGCGGCCAACCGCGCGGTCGCGGACGCCTGCGACGCCGTGGTGCTGGTGGTCGCCGGCCAGCCCGCCTGGTTGAAGCCGGCAGCGGTCGCCACCTCGGCTGCGTCCACGCCGGTGGCCGCGACCGGGAGGCACTCCGTCGCCACCGAGCTGGGCACCCCGGGCCCGGTCGCCCCGCGCCTGGGTGACACCGAGCCGACGCCCGAGGTGCAGCTCCCCGAGGTCCTGACCCACACCCCGCCGGTCGCGCCGAACCAGGAGCCCGGCAACCCCTGGGCCGCGCCGACCATGGCGCTGCCGATGGTGGCCACCGGGCTGGTCATCCAGCCGGGCATGGAACTGCCGATGCCCGACGAGTACGCGGGCCCGCAGGCGGTCGACCGACTGGCCAGCCTCGACGTGCCGGGCGCCGGGCTGGGCGTCCTGGACCGGGTGGTCGGCTTCGCCGCCGCCACGCAGGGCACGTCGACCCCGTCCGCCTGGGGTTCGGTACGGGTGCTGCTGCTCAACGGCGATCACGCGGGCGGCGCGTCCGCCGGCACCGTCGCCGGCGAGTCGGCACGCCGCGCCGCGCAGGCCCGCGCCGGCCGGGGCGCGCTGGCCCGGCTGGCCGCCGAGGCCGGCGCGAGCCTCCAGGTCGTGGACACGCCGGCCGCCGCCCCGATGGAGACCCAGCCGGCGCTGGCCGGCGAGCAGGTCGAGTCGGCGCTGCGCTACGGCTGGCGGCTGGCCGAGCAGGCGGCCGACGCGGGCGTACAACTGCTGGTCCTGGGCGCCTGTGGCGCCGGCACCGAAGCGGCGGCGGCGGCCGTGCTGGCGGCCACCGCGGGCGCGGAACCGCCGTCGGTGCTGGGTCGGGTGATCACCGATTCCGGTGAGATCGACGACGCGGCCTGGATGGTCCGCTGCGCCGCCGTGCGGGACGCCCTGCACCGCACCCGCCGCTCGCCGCGCTCCGCCAAGGACGTGCTGGCCGAGTTGGGTGGCGGCGACGTGGCGGTGGCCACCGGCGTGCTGCTGGGCGCGACCGCCCGCCGGGTGCCGGTGCTGCTGGACGGGCCGGTCGGCCTGGCGGCGGGGATGATCAGCCGCGACCTGGCCGGGCAGGCCCGGCACTGGTGCCTGCTGGCCGACCACGGCCAGCACCCCGCGGTGCGGCTGGCGGCCGACGTGCTCGGCCTCACCCCCCTGCTCGATCTCCGCCTGGACCTCGGCGAGGGCGCGAACGCCCTGGTCGCGCTGCCGATGCTGCGCTCGGTGCTGGCGCTGGCCGCCGCCCTGCCGGTCCATCCGTCGCTCGGCGGCGACGCCGAGCCGGACGGCACCGACGAGCCGGAGCCCGACTACGCCGACGACGAGCCGGCCTACACCGGGCCCGACTACACCGACCCGGAGTTCGTCGAGCCGGAGCCGGCCGGGCCGGGCCCCACCCGCACCGGGGCCGACGAGCAGCCGGCGTCGGGCTGGCGTGCCGGCTGAGTCGCGGTTCGTCGCGGGCGTCCGGCTCGCCGTCACCACCTTCAGCACGCTGCCGGTACGCGCCGGACGGATCGACCGCCCGGTGGCGGGTACGGCGATGGCGCTCGCCCCGGCCGTCGGCGCGCTGCTCGGCGTACTCCTGGGTGGTGTCCTGCTCCTGGCCGGCCTGCTCGCGCCCCCGCTGGTAGCGGCGGGCGTGACGGTGGGGGTCGCCGCCCTGTTGACCCGAGGGCTGCACCTGGACGGGCTGGCCGACACGGTGGACGCGCTCGGCTCGTACCGCCGGGGCGCCGCCGCGCTGGAGATCATGAAGAAGCCGGACGTCGGACCGTTCGGTGTCGTGGCGCTGGTGGTCGTACTCCTGGTGCAGGCCGCGGCCCTCGCCGACCTGGCCGGGCGGTCGTGGCCGGCGTGCCTCGCGGCGGTGGTCGCGGCGACGGCGGCCGGCCGCCTGGGCGTGACGGTGGCGTGCCGGCGGGGCGTGCCCGCCGCCCGGCCGGACGGCCTGGGCGCGCTGGTGGCCGGCACGGTCGGCCCGGCGGCCCTGACCGTGGGCGCGGTCGCCGTCGTGCTGCTGGCGGCGCCTGCGGTGCCGGGCCGCCCGTGGCAGGGGCCACTCGCCGTCGTCGCCGCGCTGGCCGTCGCGGTGGCGCTGCTGACCCACGTGGTACGGCGGCTCGGCGGGATCACCGGCGACGTGCTCGGCGCGACCGTCGAGGTGGTCACCACGCTGGTCTACCTGGGTGTGGTGCTGTCCGGCTGAAGCCGTCGTACGCGGCCGGGTAGCGTTCGGCTCGACAACACCGGCGCGGCCACCGGGGGAACGAACATGCTCATCACGGACGACTTCCTGCCCGTACCGGTGCCGGAGTCGCTCAGCGCGACCTACCTGGTGCCGATGGCGGGGCTACCGAAGGTCAGCGCGAAGACGGCGGTGGCGTCGCTGGCCGGGCGGCTCGCCGAACCGGTGCACGGGCTCGCCACCCAGATGCTGGACAGCCCGCTGATGAGCGTGGACACCCGGCCGATCGCCGAGTTCCCCGCGCTTCCGCCGGATCTGCTCACCGCGTTCGGCGCCACGCCGGAGCAGTTGGCCCGGCTGGCGGCGGCGACGCACCTGGTGGTGGTGCAGGCCGAGTACCGGCCCGGTTGGCCGCCGGCGCACGAGTGGGCGGCACGGGCGGTGGCGGCGGCGGTCGCCGAGTCCGTCGACAGCGACGTGGTGGACGTCTTCGGCCTCCAGTTCCTCGACCCGGCGACCGCGCTGCGCTCCCTCCCCGACGAGCAGGGCCGGATCCGGCTCGTCGACTGGGTGCTGGTGCCGTACTCGTCGGACGCCGAGGGGTTGTGGTTCACCACGAAGGGGCTGCGTCGCTTCGGGCTGCTGGAGTTGCAGACCCAGGGGGTGCCCGACCACCTCACCCGCGCCTGGGGCGCGGTGATGACCGGCGCGGCCCGTCGGCTGCTGCGGGACTGGACCGACGGCCTCAACGGCGCGGAGGTGCCCGCTTTCGTGCAGCTACCGGTGCTCGCCACGGTCACCGGGCACGACATCGCCGTCGCGTACGGCAACCCGGAGCAGCACGGCGCGACCGCCCCGGTGCTGCTGCGCCTCGAGCTGGACCCGGCGACCGACCCGGAGGCCGACTCGTTCCTGAGCCTGCGCCCACCGGCCGGGCACCCCGGCCCGGACGGTCGCTACTTCGCCGCCGCCTGCGCGACCCTGTTCTCCGGCATCCAGCCGGACGTGCGCTACGCCCGCTCCGGTGACGCCATGAGCCGTGCGGTCGCCACCGCCCGCGCCGCGCTGGGCGACGCGCGGGCCCGCTTCGTCGCCGGCCGGCTGCCGACCGAGTCGCAGCTCGTCGTCAAGTACGGCCTGCCGGGCGACGACGGCCCGGAGTACGTCTGGGCGGGCGTCACCTCGTGGGAGACCCCGGAGCGGATCGTCGGCGTCAGCGCCAGCGACGCGAACACCGACGAGAGCGTCCGGATCGGCGCCCCGGTGGTCGTGGAGTCCGCCGACGTCGTCGACTGGGCGGTCCTGGACGCGACGGGAGTCATCGAGGGCGGCTGGACCCAGGCCGTCCTGGACTCCGGCGAACCCCCCACCCCAACCCCCTAACCCCTCCCCACCCCGCCGACCCGTCCCGCCGACCCCTACCCGTTGATCATGAAGTTATTGCCACCGGTGTCGGCGTGTCGCAGCAATAACTTCATGATCAACGGGGTGATGGGGCCGGGGTTGGGGTTAGTGGGTTGAGGGGGTTACGAAGGGGGGTTTGGTTACCGTCAGGGGGGCGCGGCGGCCTCGGATGTCGATCTCGACCTCGGCGCCTTCGGGGAGGTTGGCGTCCGTGTCGATCAGGGCCAGGGCGATGCCCTGCTTCCTCGTGGGGCTGAAGGTGCCGCTCGTCACCACGCCGACCTGCCGGTCGCCCAGGTGCAGGGTCATGCCGGGGCGCGGGATGGCGCGGTCGACGGCCACCAGGCCACGCAGCGTACGACGGGGGCCGGCGGCCTTCTCGGCGCGCAGCACGTCACGGCCCCAGAACGCCGGCTTGTCCCAGCCGACCGCCCAACCGGAGCGGGCCTGCACCGGGGTGATGTCCAACGAGAGGTCCTGCCCGTGCAGCGGGTACCCCATCTCGGTGCGCAACGTGTCCCGGGCGGCGAGGCCGCAGGCGCGCAGCTCGAACGCCTCGCCGGCGGCGAAGAGCGCGTCCCACACGGTCACCGCCTGCTCGGCCGGCACCACCAGCTCGTAGCCCAGCTCGCCGGTGTAGCCGGTACGGCAGACGGTCAACTCCACGGCGGCGAGGCTGGCGGCGTCGAAGCTCATGTAGCCGTGCCCGGTGGGCAGGTCGAGGGCGGCGAGCAGCTCGGCGGAGCGGGGGCCCTGCACGGCCAGCACCGCGTACGCCTCGTGCTCGTCGGTGACGGTGATCCGCTCCGGCGCGGCGGCGCGCAACCGGCGTACGACCTCGGTGGTGTTCGCGGCGTTCGGGATGAGGAAGACGTGGTCGTCGGCGTACAGGTAGGCGATGATGTCGTCGACCACACCGCCGGTGGCGTCGTCGCAGCACAGCGTGTACTGCGCGCGGCCCGGCCCGATGCGGCCCAGGTCGTTGCTGAGGCAGGAGTTGACGAACTCGGCCGCTCCGGGACCGGTCACCCGGACCTTGCCCAGGTGCGACACGTCGAAGACCCCCACCGCCGTCCGCACCGCCGTGTGCTCCCTGAGCACCCCGCCGCCGGCGTACTCCAGCGGCATCTCCCAGCCCCCGAAGGGGGCGAACTTGGCGCCGGCGGCGGTGTGCCGCTCGTGCAGCGGGGAACGTCGCAGCCGGGTCGCGGCGGCGGCGGAGGTCACGTCGGTCATGGGTGGCAACTTACCGGGGGTTACGCCGCTGGTTAGCATCGGCGGGACCCCGTTGCGTGATCGACGGGACAGCCCCGATGTCCGGCGGGTAGGTTCCGCCGGAGACCTTCACCGCTGGTACGCGACGACGCGACCGGCCCGGCCCGCCCGGAGTAGCTTCAGTGACAACCCCCCGCACGACCACCCTGAGCCTGGTCGACACCGACCCGGCGGAGCTCGCCGTCGACGCGATCGTGATCGGCGTGCACAGCCAGACCGGAGAGCAGGACGCCACCAGCGGCCTCGCCGGCACCCTGCTGCTCGGCAGCGGCGCGGAGAGCATCGCCGTCGCGTTCGACGGCAAGCTGACCGAGACGCTGGCGCTGCTCGGCGCGACCGGTGGCCCGGGCGAGGTGATCAAGCTGGCCACGCTGGGTACCGTCACGGCTCCACTGGTCGTCGCGGTCGGGCTCGGCCCGGAGCCGACGGGCGCCGCCCCGGCGCCGGAGACGCTGCGCCGCGCGGCGGGCGCCGCGGTGCGGGCCCTGGCGGGCGCGCCGAAGGTGGCGCTCAGCCTGCCGTTGCCCGACGACGCGGACGCGCTGGCGGCGCTACGCGCGGTCGCCGAGGGCGCCCTGCTCGGCGGCTATCGCTTCGCCGGTTACAAGACCCGGCCGCAGCCGAACCGGCGGGAGCCGGTGGCCGAGGTGCTCATCGCCGTTCCGGACGCCGCCGACACGGGCGCCCAGGCGGAGATCACCCGCGCGCAGGCGGTCGCCGGCGCGGTCCGGACCAGCCGGGACTGGGTGAACACCGCCCCGAACGAGCTGCGTCCCCCGTCGTTCGCCGACGCCGTGGCCGCCGCCGCCCGGGACGCCGGCCTCGGCGTCGAGGTGCTGGACGAGGCGGCGCTGGCCGCCGGCGGGTACGGCGGCATCATCGCGGTCGGGCAGGGGTCGGAGGCCCCGCCGCGGCTGGTGAAGCTCACCTACACGCCGCAGGATGCCGGCAACGGCAAGCGGGTCGCGCTGGTCGGCAAGGGCATCACCTTCGACACCGGCGGCATCTCGATCAAGCCGGCGCAGGGCATGTGGGAGATGAAGTCCGACATGGCGGGCGCCGCCGCGGTGGGTGCGGCGATGCTGGCGATCGCCGCGTTGAAGCCGAACGTGGCGGTCAGCGGGTACCTGCCGATGGCCGAGAACATGCCGTCGGGCACCAGTTACCGGCCGGGCGACGTGATCAGCATGTTCAGCGGCAAGAAGGTGGAGGTGCTCAACACCGACGCCGAGGGCCGGATGGTGCTGGCCGACGCCATCGCCCGCGCCTGCGCCGACGGCACGGACTACCTAGTCGAGACGTCCACCCTCACCGGCGGTCAGGTGATCGCGTTGGGTAAGCGGGTCGCCGGCGTCATGGGTACTCCCGAGCTGTGCGAGCGGGTCCGCACGGTCGGCGACTCGGTCGGCGAGCCGGCCTGGCCGATGCCGCTGCCGGACGACGTACGCAAGGGCATGGACTCCGACGTGGCGGACATTTCGCAGGTCAACGCCGGGATGGACCGGGCCGGGCACATGCTGCAGGGCGGCGTGTTCCTGCGCGAGTTCGTGACCGACGACGTGGCGTGGGCGCACATCGACATCGCCGGCCCGGGCTACCACTCGGGCGAGCCGACCGGTTACTGGACCAAGGGCGGCACCGGCGTGCCGGTCCGCACCCTGGTGCAGCTCGTCGAGGACGTCGCCGCCAACGGCTGACCGCACGCGCTGGAAGAGGGGCTCCCGGCTGCCGGGAGCCCCGCTTTCAGTTCAGTAGAGCTCGGGGCGGCGCTTGCGGCGCTCGTTGAAGTCGCGCATCCGCTGCGGGTAGCCCATCAGCCGGACGTCGTACACCGGGATGCCCATCCGGTACGCGAAGCGACGCGCGCCGTCCGGACCGTCGATGCGCCGGCGGGTCCACTCCCCGTCGTCGGCGATCAGGATCACGGTGGTCTCGGTGACCGTCGTCCGGGGCTCGATGAACGCCTCGACACCTCGCCGGCTCCGGATGAAGTTCTCCAGATGGGCCAGATCGCCACGATCGGCCGCACGGTCGTGGCTCGCCACACGCGCCTGTTTGCGACGCCGGAACAACCCCACCGGACTTCTCCCCCACCTGACGTCATCGACAACGGTGCCAAGGGTACGTGTCGATGACGTGTCGTTGGGCACCTCACTACGCACCCTGTGCCCAGTGGTGACAAGATGACCGAGGTGGGGTGTGTCCGTGTTACACCTCCGTGACCCCCGATGCAGTGACGCGACCTGGGAGTTGGACGTGAGCGAGCCGAACGAAGCGACCTTCGACATTGTCATCCTCGGAGGTGGCAGCGGCGGCTACGCGACCGCGCTGCGCGCCGTCCAGCTGGGCCTGAAGGTCGCGCTGGTCGAGAAGGGCAAGCTCGGCGGGACCTGCCTGCACAACGGCTGCATCCCGACCAAGGCGCTGCTGCACGCGGCCGAGATCGCCGACCAGACCCGCGAGTCGGAGCAGTTCGGTGTGAAGGCCGAGCTGGTCGGTATCGACATGGCGGGGGTCAACTCGTACAAGGACGGCGTGATCGCCCGCCTGTACAAGGGCCTCCAGGGCATGTTGAAGGGCAACAAGTCGATCACCATCGTCGAGGGCCACGGCAAGCTCGTCGGCAAGAACGTGGTCGAGGTCGACGGCAAGCGCTACACCGGCCGCAACATCGTGCTGGCCTCCGGCTCGTACGCGAAGAGCCTGCCCGGCCTGGACGTCGACGGCGAGCGGATCATCACGAGCGACCACGCGCTGACCCTGGACCGGATCCCCTCGTCGGCGATCGTGCTCGGTGGTGGCGTGATCGGCGTCGAGTTCGCCAGCGTGTGGAAGTCCTTCGGCGTGGACGTGACGATCGTCGAGGCGCTGCCCCGACTGGTCGCCGCCGAGGACGAGGAGTCGTCGAAGGCGTTGGAGCGGGCGTTCCGCAAGCGGAAGATCAACTTCAAGGTCGGCAAGCCGTTCGAGAAGGTCGAGAAGACCGACAACGGCGTCAAGCTGACCATCTCCGGCGGCGAGACCGTCGAGGCCGAGCTGCTGCTGGTCGCCGTCGGTCGCGGTCCGAGCACCGCCAACCTCGGGTACGAGGAGCAGGGCGTCAAGATGGACCGCGGCTACGTGCTGACCGACGAGCGGCTGCGCACCAGCGTGCCGAACGTCTACGCGGTCGGCGACATCGTGCCCGGCCTCCAGCTCGCGCACCGCGGCTTCCAGCAGGGCATCTTCGTCGCCGAGGAGATCGCCGGCCAGACCCCGGCCGTCATCGACGAGGTGGGCATCCCGCGCGTCACCTACTGCGACCCCGAGCTGGCGTCGGTGGGTCTGACCGAGGCGAAGGCCAAGGAGCAGTACGGCGCCGACAAGGTCAAGACGTACAACTACAACCTGGGTGGCAACGGCAAGAGCCAGATCCTCAAGACCACCGGCTTCGTGAAGCTGGTCCGGGTGGAGGACGGCCCGGTGGTCGGCGTCCACATGGTCGGCGCCCGGGTGGGTGAGCTGATCGGCGAGGCGCAGCTCATCTACAACTGGGAGGCCTACCCGGCCGAGGTCGCCCAGCTCGTGCACGCCCACCCGACCCAGAACGAGGCCCTGGGCGAGGCGCACCTGGCCCTCGCCGGCAAGCCGCTGCACGCGCACGCCTGACAATCAACCGCGGCGTCCGGCGACGGGCGAAGATCCCACCAGGGGAATGAAGGAGTCTCAGAAAATGCCGGTATCGGTCACCATGCCCCGGCTCGGCGAGAGCGTCACCGAGGGCACCGTCACTCGCTGGCTCAAGCAGGAGGGCGACACGGTCGAGGTCGACGAGCCCCTGCTCGAGGTCTCGACCGACAAGGTCGACACCGAGATCCCGTCGCCCGCGGCGGGTGTGCTGAGCCGCATCGTGGTCGGTGAGGACGAGACCGCCGAGGTCGGCAGCGAGCTGGCCGTCATCGCCGGTGAGGGCGAGTCGACCGGCGGTGGCGAGGCCGCCCCGCAGGAGCAGCAGCAGGCGCCGGCCGAGTCGGTCGAGCCCGCCGCCGAGCCGACGGCCGCCGCCGAGGGCACCGCCGACCAGGTGGCGCAGGACGAGGCGCAGGACGAGGCGCCGGCTCCGGCCGCCGCGTCGTCGGGCGAGGGCACCGCGGTCAAGATGCCGGCCCTGGGCGAGAGCGTCACCGAGGGCACGGTCACCCGCTGGCTCAAGCAGGTCGGCGACACCGTCGAGGTGGACGAGCCGCTGCTGGAGGTGTCCACCGACAAGGTCGACACGGAGATCCCGTCGCCGGTGGCCGGCACCGTGCTGGAGATCAAGGTCGCCGAGGACGAGACCGCCGCGGTCGGCGCCGACCTGGTGGTCATTGGCGTCGCCGGTGCGGCCCCGGCCCAGGCGAAGACCGAGCCGAAGCCCGAGCCGAAGGCGGAGGCCGCGCCGGCCCCCAAGGCCGAGGCGAAGCCGGAGCCGAAGGTCGAGGAGCCCACCCCGGGCATGTCGTACAACGAGCCGGCCGCCGAGGCGGAGACGTCGGCGCAGCCGGCGAAGGCCGAGCAGGCCGCCCAGCCGTCCGCGCCGACCGCCGCGCCGCAGCGCCCGTCCGCTCCCGCCCAGGGTGGCGAGGAGGCGGCCGGGTACGTCACGCCGCTGGTACGCAAGCTGGCCAACGAGCACGGCGTGGACCTGGCCGCGCTCAACGGCACCGGCGTGGGTGGCCGGATCCGCAAGCAGGACGTCCTCGACGCGGCCGAGAAGGCCAAGGCCTCAGCGGCTACGCCGGCTCCGGCGGCACAGCCCGCCGCCAGCGCGGCGACCCCGGCCAAGCCGGCCGCGAAGCCGCAGCCGAGCGGCAAGCGGGGCACCACCGAGAAGCTCCCCCGGATCCGCAAGGCGATCGCCAACCGGATGCAGGAGTCGCTGCACGAGATGGCGCAGCTCACCACGGTGGTCGAGGTGGACGTCACCCGGGTCGCGAAGTTGCGGGCGCAGGCGAAGGACTCGTTCGTGCAGCGGCACGGCGTCAAGCTGTCCTTCCTGCCGTTCTTCGCTCTCGCCGCCGTCGAGGCGCTGCAGACCTACCCGATCGTCAACGCCCAGTTGGACCTGGACGGCGGCACGATCACCTACCCGGCCGCGGAGCACCTCGGCATCGCCGTGGACACCGAGCGGGGCCTCGTGGTGCCGGTCATCCACAACGCCGGTGACCTCAACCTCGGTGGCATCGCGAAGCGGGTCGCCGACCTGGCCGAGCGGACCCGGACCAACAAGATCAGCCCGGACGAGATCGCCGGGGCGACCTTCACGCTCACCAACACGGGCAGCCGGGGCGCGCTCTTCGACACCCCCATCGTGCCGAAGCCGCAGTCGGCGATGCTCGGCACGGGTGCCGTGGTCAAGCGGCCGGTCGTGGTCAACGACCCGGACCTGGGCGAGGTCGTCGCGGTCCGGTCGATGGTCTACCTGGCCATGTCGTACGACCACCGACTGATCGACGGCGCCGACGCGGCCCGCTTCCTGAGCGCGGTCAAGGAGCGGCTGGAGGCCGGCAACTTCGAGTCGGAGCTGGGCCTGGCCTGATCCACCTCGTCACGCGAAAGGGCGCCCCGGTCACCTCGGCCGGGGCGCCCCTTCCGTATTGACGGGTCAGCCCTTGAGCAGGTCGGTCGAGACCTTCCAGAGCCGCTCGGCCGCCTCCGGGTCCAGCGCGTAGTCCGCGACGCCCGTCCGCGTGTCGGGTCGGGCGGGCGGGGCCTGCTGGCAGTCCTCGAAGTAGCGTCCGCCGACCTCGTCAAGCAACGGGGACGCGGCCACCAGCACCGACGTGGCGGCGCCCTGCTCGACGGTCTTCCACGCCGCCGCGTTGCCGGAGCGCAGGCGGTTCAGCTCCTCCTCGCTGACGTAGCGTTGGAGGTTGGTGCGGATCGCGCCGGGCATCAGCGAGTTGGTGTAGATGCCGTCGTCGGCCCAGCGGCGGGTCGCCTCGACGGCGAAGAGCACGTTGGCCGTCTTCGACTGCCCGTACGCCTGCCAGGGCTCGTACTCGCGGCGGTCGTACTGGATGTCCTCGAAGACGACGGGCGAGCGCAGGTGGGCGGCGGAGCTGACCGAGACGATGCGGGCCCCGTCGGCGGCGGCGAGCGCCGGGCGCAGCCCGGTGGCGAGCGCGAAGTGCCCGAGGTGGTTGGTGGCGAACTGCATCTCCCAGCCCTGCGGGGTGCGGCTCAGGGGCGCGGCCATGATGCCGGCGTTGTTGACCAGGATGTGCAGCGGGCCGTCCCAGTTGGCGACGAAGTCGGCGACCGAATTCTGGTCGGCGAGGTCGAGCGGGGCGACCAGGACGCGGTCGTTGCCGGTGGTGCCGGTGATGTCGTCGGCGGCCTTCTGGCCTGCGTCGGGGTTGCGGACGGCCAGGGTGACCTCCGCGCCGGCGCTGGCCAGGGCGCGTGCGGTCTCCACGCCGATGCCGGACGACCCGCCGGTGACGATCGCCCGTCGGCCGACCAGGTCCACACCCCGGATCACGTCCATGGCGGTGGAGTCGTGGGCGAACGACGTGGTTATCGGGTTGCTCGTCGTCATGATCCATCCTTGTCCAGGCTGGGGCGGGCCGGTCGGCCCGCCGGTACGATGGAAGCGGAGGATCCTCCGCTGCGGTCGAGGCTAACCGGAGTTCCCTCCGCTTGCCATGTCCCGTGCGTTACACCCGCTCAGCGAGGAGGAGACGGTGCCGGAGTCCAGCCCCCGCCCGCTGAGGGCGGACGCGCTGCGCAACCGCGAACGCCTGCTTCGGGTCGCGGTCCAGGCTTTTTCCCGCCCCGGGCCGGAGGTAACGCTCGACGCCATCGCCCGCGAGGCAGGGGTGGGCATCGGCACCCTGTACCGCCACTTCCCCACCCGCGAGGCGCTGGTCGAGGCGGCGTACCGCAACGAGCTGGCCCGGCTCTGCGACGCCGCGCCGCAGCTACTCGACCAGATGCCGCCCGATCGGGCGCTGCGGGACTGGATGTCCCGTTTCACCGACTACCTCGCCACCAAGCGGGGCATGGCCGACGCGCTGCGCCTCGTCATCGCGTCCGGCGCCAACCCGTACGCGCAGAGCCGCGACCTACTGCTGGCGGTGCTCGGCCAGTTGCTCGCCGCAGGAGTCGCGGCGGGCACCGTCCGAGCCGACGTCGCCGTCGGTGACGTGCTGGCGGGCCTCAGTGGCATCTCCCTGGCCGCCGGCGAGCGCGCCCAGGCCAACCGGCTGCTCGACCTACTGATGGACGGGCTGCGCTCCCGCGACGCGGGCTGACCCGTTCGGTCCTCCGACCAGGCCGGACGCTGCCAGAGTGGGACCGTGGGCGGTAACCGGCGGCGCGGACAACTGGGACCCGCCGTCCCCATCGCCCCCGGGGCCCGGGTCGACAAGTTCGAGGTCTTCTTCGACCTGGTCTTCGTCTTCTCGTTCTTCATCATCACCCGCGCGACGGCCGCGAACATCTCCGGCCGCCAACTGCTGCACGCCGCCCTGGTGCTCGCCGTGCTCTGGTGGATCTGGGTGGTGCACAGCCTGGTCGCCACCCGGGTCCGGCTCGGCGAGGGCTACGTGCCGGCGCTCATGGTGATCTCGATGGTCGCGCTGTTCGCCTTCGCGCTGGGGCTGCCGCAGGCGTTCAGCGACCCGAAGGGCAGCGCCGCCGGGCCGATGCTGGTGGCCATCAGCTACGTCGTGGTCCGGGCCGTGCACATGTTCCTCTACCAGCACGTGGTGCGGGACAGCCCGCAGGAGCGACGCCAGCTCCGACGCTTCGCCCCGGAGCTGGCGGTGAGCATCCTGCTGCTGCTCGCCGCCGCGTTGATCCCGCCGCAGATCACCGACCCCGACCGGGCCGCCCTGGTCCGCGACGGGCTGTGGATCGCCGTGGTGGTGGTGCAGTACGCCACCGGCTTCATCGTCGGCACCTGGGGTTGGGGGGTGACCAGCGCGGAGCACTGGACCGAGCGCTACGACCTCATTCTGATCATCGCGCTCGGCGAGTCGATCATCTCCACCGGAGTGGGCGGCAACCTGCTCGGCAAGCCGGTCACCTGGCCGGCGGTGGCCGCCGCCGCGCTCGGCATCGTGATCACCGCTGCGCTCTGGTGGGCGCACTTCGACTTCGTCGGGCCGGCCGCCCGGATCGCTCTGCACGCGGCGGAGGGCGCTCCCCGGGTGGCGATGGCCCGCGACGCGTACGCGTACCTCTATCTGCCGATGATCGCCGGGGTGATCCTCTTCTCGATCGGCAACGAGGAGATCCTGCACAAGATCACCGACCCGGCCGGCGGTATCGCGGAGAAGATCGAGGGGCCGGCGGTGCCGATGCTCTTCGGCGGGTTGATCACCTACTTCGCCGTCAACATGCTGTTCCAACTGCGCACCCTGCACACCGCCACCTGGACCCGCGTGGGCGTGATCGTGGCGCTCACGGTGGCCCTGCCCATCGGCCTGTACCTGCCGGCGCTGGGCGCGCTCACCCTGGCGACCGTGATCTGCGTCGGGCTGGTGGCCGTCGAGGTGCTGGTGATGGCGGAATCCCGGCAGGCGCTGCGGGCCGCCGTGTTCGAGGAACGGACGACGCACGAGGCGCACGAGGCGGGGTGGCGTGCCCGTTGGCACGACGTCCGGGAGCCCGACGAGCCGACCACGCCCTGACGGTTGCGGTCCAGTGTGTCGGACAGCGTCGCGGTGTACCCGGCACGATGGCCGCCGAGGGCATGGAGGCGCGGGGGACAGCATGAGGACGAACGTGCACCCAACCGGTTCACCGACCGATCGGCTCGCCGCCGTCGGCAACCAGATGATCGAGATCCACCTCTGGCTCCGCACCGAGCTGGCCCGCCTCCGGGCCGACCTGGACACCCCCTCGCGGGACCTACGGGCCCACTGCCTGACCTTCTGCGCCGCGCTGAGCCGCACGTCGGCGGCGCACGCGACCTGGTCCGCCCGCGATCACCGACCCTCGTCGGCAGCGGGCGCGCCGGGCAGCCGCTCGTAGAAGCGGATCTTCTCCCGCAGATGGTCGTACTGACGCCGCAGCAGGCGCATCTGCTCCTCCACCTGCGCCGCGTGCTGTTGCAGCAGCTCACGCCGCTCGTCGACGGTGTGCTCACCCGCACGGGCCAGCGACGCGTACCGGCACATCTGGGCGATCGGCATCCCGGTGTCCCGCAGGCAGCGGAACAGCAGCAGCCAGCTCAGGTCGTCGTCGGTGAAGACGCGCTGGCCACCCGGCGTACGACCCACGTCGGCCAGCAGGCCGATCTTCTCGTAGTACCGCAGTGTGTCCAGGCTGAAACCGCTGCGCCGGGCGGCCTCGGCGGGGGCGTAACCGGTCATGCCCGGATGCTAGCCAGCCCTTGACCTGGAGCGCACTCCAGATTGGAGGCTGGTCGCATGACGACGACACGCACGCTGGGACGCAGCGGCATCGAGGTGAGCGCGATCGGGATGGGATGCTGGGCGATCGGCGGTCCACTGTGGGGCGACGGGGGGCAGCCGTTCGGTTGGGGCGAGGTCGACGACGACGAGTCGATCCGTACCATTCACCGGGCCCTCGACCTCGGCGTCACCCTCTTCGACACGGCCAGCAACTACGGCGCCGGGCACAGCGAGCGTGTCCTCGGCCGGGCCCTCTCGGGCCGCCGGTCCGAGGCGGTGATCGCCACCAAGTTCGGCAACGTCAGCGACGAGGACACCCGACGGTGGCTCGGCACCGACGCCAGCGGAACCTTCGCCGTCCGCAGCCTGGAGGACTCGCTGCGCCGCCTCGGCACCGACCACGTCGACCTCTACCAGCTGCACATCAGCGAACTGCCGACGTCCGCCGCGCTCGACCTGGTCGACACCCTTGAGGGCCTCGTCGACCAGGGCAAGATCCGGGCGTACGGCTGGAGCACCGACAACGCGGCCTCGGCGGAGGCGTTCGCGGCCGGCGGACCGCACTGTGCCGCCATCCAGCACGACGAGTCGGTGCTGAACGACAACGCGGCGGTACTCGCCGTCTGCGACCGCCACGACCTGGCGAGCCTCAACCGAGGGCCGCTGGCGATGGGGCTGCTCACCGGCTCGACCCGGACGCCCGGCGCGGACGACGTACGCGGCCGTGCGCCCGAGTGGTTGCGGTGGTACACCGACGGCCGCCCGACGCCGGAGTGGGCGGCGCGGGTCGAGCAGGTCCGTGCGGCGCTCACCGCCGACGGGCGGACCCTCGCCCAGGGCGCGCTCGGCTGGCTGCTGGCCCGCAGCCCACGGACGGTGCCGATCCCCGGCCTACGCACCGTAGCCCAAGCCGAAGAGAACCTGGAAACCCTGAAGCTGAACCCCCTCCCCCCCGAGGCGTACGCCGAGGTGGAAAACCTCCTGTCCGACCTACGCCCCTGACCCCACCTCGTCGATCTTGCACTTTCGGTGGCGACGAAACGGGCCTGGCCCGACATAACGGCGACACAAAGTGCAAGATCGGCGAGGAGTGGCGGCGCGGCGCGTCCGGGGAGCGGGTTTTCGACGAAGATAACGGCATGCGGATCCTCATGGCCGGCGCGTCCGGCTTCCTCGGCACCCGGCTGGGCGACCGGCTCGTCGCCGACGGGCACCAGGTCACCCGACTCGTGCGACGAGCGCCGCGCGACCCGCACGAGCGGCAGTGGGACCCGGCGGCCGGTCAGCTCGACCCGGCCGTGGTCGCCGAGTCGGACGCGGTCATCAACCTCGCCGGCGCGGGCGTCGGCGACAAGCGCTGGAACGACGACTACCGGCGGTTGATCCGCACCAGCCGGGTGGACAGCACCACCACGCTCGCGACGACGATCGCCGGCCTCCCCGACGGCGACCGACCCCGGGCGCTGCTCAACTCGTCCGCCGTCGGCTGGTACGGCAACACCGGCGACCGGGTGGTCGAGGAGGACGCCCCCGCTGGCGAGGGTTTCCTGGCCGACGTCTGCCGGGTTTGGGAGGCCGCGACCCGGCCGGCCGAGGACGCCGGGGTACGTGTGGTCCGGCTCCGCACCGGCCTGCCGCTGCACCGCGACGGCGGTCTGCTCAAGCCGCAGTTGCTCCCGTTCAAGCTGGGCATCGCGGGGCGGTTGGGCAGTGGGCGGCAGTGGCTGCCGTGGATCTCCATGCGGGACTGGCTGGACGCGACCCTCTTCCTGCTGACGCACGACGAGATCGCCGGCCCGGTCAACGTGGTGGGCCCGAACCCGGTGACGAACGCCGATTTCACCCGCGAGCTGGCCCGACAGCTGCACCGCCCGGCGATCATTCCGATCCCCGCCCTGGCGCTCAAGGTGGCCCTGGGCGGCTTCGCCCACGAAGCCCTCACCAGCACGAGAGTCCACCCCAGAGTCCTGACCGAAGCCGCCTACCCCTACGCCCACCCCACCCTCCCCGAGGCCCTGAAGGCAGCCCTCCAGGACTGACTGACAGACCGCGTTGATCATGAAGTTATTGCCCGCCACGTCGGCGTGTCGTGGCAATAACTTCATGATCAACGCGGTCTGGGTGGGGGTCAGCAGCCGATCACCCAGTAGTTGGCGGCGGTCTGCTTGAGGGTGCTCGTGTAGAAGGTGTTGTAGAGGCCCATGCGCTGGTTCGAGCCGTTGGCGTAGGCGTAGCCACCGGACTGGTACGCCCGGCCGGCGGTCACGTGGGCGTAGTTGGTCGCCGTCACGCAGGTCGGCGGCGTGGTCGGGGTCGGGCTCGCCGTGGGCGTCGCGGTCGGGGTGGGCGACGCGGTGGGGGTTGCGCTGGCCGTGGGGGTTGGGGTGGGGGTGGTGCCGCCGTTGTTCAGCCCGAAGAAGAGCGCGTCACGGTACGTCGAGCAGATGGTGTCCAGGAAGTAGGCGGCGGCGGTGCCGCACTGGTCCGCCCCGGAGCCCGGGTCGACCGGCGTTCCGTGGCCCATGCCGGAGACGCGGTAGAGGCGTACCTCGTCGTTGCCGTACACCTCGAGGCTGGTGTTGCCCGGCAGCGACGACGTGCTGGTCGGCGTCTGCGAGATCCCCCGCACGTTGGTCCACTGGTCGCGGGACTCGGTGCCGTTCAGCGGGGTCACCGTGGTGTCCGACGTGCCGTGCCAGATGGCCACCCGGGGGCGCGGGCCGGTGTAGCCGGAGTAGGCGCCCCGGACCAGGTCGCCCCAGGCCGCCGGCGTCTTGTCCGTACCCGGGTTCATGCAGCTGAACGCGTTGACCATGCTGGTGGCGCAGCGGTACGGGATGCCCGCGATGATCGATCCGGCGGCGAAGACGTCCGGGTAGGTGGCCAGCATGACGGCGCTCATCGCCCCGCCCGCGGAGAGGCCGCTGACGAAGACCCGCGAGCCGTCGACCGCGTAGTTCGCCTTGGCGTGGTCGACCATCTGCTTGATCGACAGCGCCTCGCCCTGGCCTCGGGCCGTGTCGCCGGTCTCGAAGAAGTTGAAGCAGGAGTTGGCGTTGTTGCCGGAGGGCTGCTGGGCGACGATCAGCGTGAACTTCCACTGGTCGGCGTACTTCTGCCAGCCCGAGTTGGCGAAGTAACCGGAGGCGTTCTGGACGCACCCGTGCAACAGCACCACGGCCGGGGAGTTGGCCGGCAGGTTGTCCGGCCGGTAGGCGTACATAGCGAGGTTGCCGGGGTTGGATCCGAACCCGGTGACCTGGGTGAGGCTGGCGGCCTGGGCGGGCGTGGCGAGGGTGATCGCGCCCGCCACGGCGAGGACGAGCCCGGCGACCGCACCGGTCAGCCGGGTGAGGAGGGACGAGGAGCGGCGCACGGAGGCCTCCTGACGGGGCAGACTGTGAACTGGGTCACGGTCAAGTTGCCGAGACGTTACGACGGTGTGTCCCTGGCCCGATATGGGGCGCGTTCACACATTCACGACAGCCGTTGTGTACGCCGAACTCCTCCCGCCACGGCTGCACCAGAGCTGACAACAACCGCCGGTCTGACCGGCTCGTCCAGGTCCGATTGGTAACGTCCGCTGCGTGCCGTCCTCCCCGTCGCTGGCCACCGGGCCCGCCCCAGCGTCGCCGTCGCGTACCCATCGGGACCTCCGGGCCGACCTGATCGTCGTGCTGGGGGCGCTCGCGCTCGCCGTCTGGGTGACCAGTGGGCTGTGGCGGGACCCGAACGTCCGCACGATCACCGTCAACTCCAGCGACCAGGCGCTCTTCGAGTGGCTGCTGGCCTTCGGCGGGCACGCGGTCACCCACGGGGAGAACCCCTTCTTCACCTACCTGATCAACGTCCCGGACGGCGTGAACCTCGCGGTCAACACCTCGATCACGGTGTACGCGGTGGTCTTCGCCCCGCTCACGTACCTTGTCGGGCCACCGGTGACGTTCCTCGTGATCCTCACCCTGAACCTGTTCGCCACCGCGCTGGCCTGGTACTGGCTACTCTCGCGGCACCTCGTACGCAGCCGGCTCGCCGCCGCCGTGGGCGGCCTCTTCATCGCCTACTCCCCCGGCATGGTCTCGCACGCCAACGCGCACCTGAACTGGACCGCCGGCTGGCTGGTCCCGCTGTTGATCTGGCGGCTGTTCGCGCTGCGCCGCCCCGGGCACTGGCTGCGCGACGGGGTGATCCTCGGCGTGCTGGTCGCGGTGGCCTTCTCGATCGCCGCCGAGGGCCTGTTCTTCGCCGCTCTCGCGCTCGGCGTGTTCGTCGCCGTATGGGCGCTGCACCCGGCCCACCGGGCCGAGGCCCGCGCCGCGCTACCCACGTTCCTGCGCGGGCTCGGTGTGACCGCCGTGGTGGCCGGCGCGCTGCTGGCGTACCCGCTGTGGTTGCACTTCGCGGGGCCGCAGCGGTTCCACGGCACCGGCTTCGACCCGGTGATCCACTCCGAGGACATCGCCGCCTTCGCCGCGTTCCCGCGCCGGTCGCTGGCCGGGGAGGTCGGGCTGGGGACCTCGCTGGCGCCGAACCCCACCGAGGAGAACTCGTTCTTCGGGGTCCCTCTGCTCGTCCTCGCCGTGGTCTGCTTCGTCGCGCTGTGGCGACGCGCCGACCCCGGCCGCCGGGCGGTCCTCTGGGCGCTGGGCGTCGTCGCGGTGATCTTCACGGTGCTGTCCTTCGGGCCGGTCGCGAAGATCGACGGGCGGCGTACCGACCTGCCGATGCCGTTCGACATCCTGGGCCAGTTCCCGGTGGTGAACGCCGCGCTGCCCGCCCGGCTGGCGCTGGTGGTGGCCCCGGTGATCGGGGTGCTGCTGGCGTACACCGTCGAGCAGTTGCGCACCTCCCCACCCCGGCACCGCTCGACGGAGCTGGCCTGGGCGATCGGCTTCGCGGTGGCCCTGCTGCCGCTGCTGCCCACCCCGCTGCTGACCGACGAGCGGGAGCCGATCCCGGCGTTCATCACCTCGGGCGCCTGGCGGGAGTACGTCTCCGACGGCAACACGATGACCCCGGTGCCGCTGACCGTGGACATCTATCCGGACGGCCAGCGCTGGCAGGCGTACGCCCTGTCGCACCGCCAGGGCGAGTTCGCGATTCCGGGCGGCTTCTTCCTCGGCCCGGGCGGACCGGACGGTCGGGGCCGGATCGGCCCGGTGCCACGCACCCTGAGCGCGCTCATGGACCAGGCCGGCCGCACCGGGCTGGTGCCGATCATCACCGACGGCACCCGGACGGAGGTCCAGTCCGACCTGCGGCACTGGCGGATCGAGACGCTGGTCCTCGCCGACGCGGTGCACGGCGCGAAGTTCGAGGTGGACGAGGCGGCGGTCCGGCGTACCGCCACGGCGCTGTTCGGCGAACCGGAGCGGGTCGACGACGTCTGGCTCTGGCGGATCCCACCGACCGACCGGTAGCCGCGGCGCGAGCGACCGGGACACCGCCACGGGCTTTCAGCGCGTCTAATGGACCGATGGAGACGCTGGGCCGCCACCTTCGGTGCTGGGCCACAACCACTATCGCCCTGGCCCTGGTGGCCCTCGGCGCGCCAATCGCCACGGCCGCCACGAGCGCTGTCGCCGACCGCGCGACCGGGCTGGTCCCGACCCGGGTGCACACGCCGTGGCTGTGGCAGGCGACCGTGGCGCAACGCCCGGCCGGTCCGGCCGGGCTCGTGTTCTTCACCGACCGCACCCGCTACTTCGAGTCGACCGGGGTGGTGGTGGCCCGGGACGGTGCGTACCGGCTGATCCCGATCGGCATCGGCGAGGGGCACGGGCTGCTCTCCCCGGACGGACGGCACTATCTGCGGCCACAGTCCGGCGAGTTGCTCGACCTCACCACCGGCCGGCAGAGCCGCCCCATGACCGTCGGGGTGGACCCGCTGGCCTGGTCGCCGGACGGGCGGCGCGTATTGGGCACCCGCAGCAACGACGACGGCGTAATCACCTACGGGCCGGAGAACCAGCAGCTCAACGATCCGGAAAAGCCCGACGACCTGCTCGTCGTCGACCCGTTCCAGGGCACCGAGCGGGTGGTCGAGATCGGCACCTTCGCCCAGCACACCGCGGCGGCCTGGTCACCCGGTGGCGATCTGATCGCGGCCACCGGCTGGCCGGACGTGCCAGCCCGATTCGCCGAACGCCAACGACTGGTGGTCGTCGACCCGACCGGCGGCGCCCCTCGTTGGCAGGTCGACCTGGGCGACAGGCGAATACTTGCCGGGCCGGCCGCCTGGCATCCCGACGGCCGGCGGCTCGCGCTGCTCGCCTTCGACGGCTGCGCCGGGCCCAGGTGCACGTCCGAGCAGATCGCGGCCCGCACCTGGCGAGTCGAGTTTCTGGACGCGGCCACCGGCCAAGCTGTCGGAACGGCCCTGCCGGCGGGCGCCTCGGCGAGCGGCATCCTCGGCTGGCGTGGTGCAGACCCCGTCGTGCGCTACGTCAGCGACACGGAGCAGGACACCGACCGGCGTGCCATCCTCGCCGCACTGTCGCCCGACGGTCGTCGCGAGGTGCTGGTGACCACGCCGGTCGGGTCGACCGACCTGATGGTGCCGGGCGACCTGCTGATCCGAGCCGCGTTCGGTGGACCGGAGCCACGGCCGTCACCGTTCGCCGCCTCGCTCTGGGTTTACCTGACACTGGCCGCGCCGACGCTGTTGGCGCTCATCCTCGTTCTGCGGCGCGTGCGTCGTCGCCGCGCTGCGAGTGGCCCGGCTCCGGCGTGACAACGACCTCCCGGGTGGTCCGGCGTGTCCCTGGTGAGGCGGCTCACCAGGGATCGGAGCCGGATACGGGACTAGGGTTGATGCCGTGACGACGACGACCCCCGGCCTGACGGCCGTCCGCGCCGGCCTGCTCGACTACCAGGCCGCCTGGGACGAGCAGCGACGCCTGCACGAGTCGGTGGTGGCCGGCGAGCGCGGCGACACCGTGCTGCTGCTGGAGCACCCGAGCGTCTACACCGCCGGCAAGCGCACCGAGCCGTGGGACCGGCCGACGGACGGCACTCCGGTCGTCGACGTGGACCGCGGCGGCAAGATCACCTGGCACGGGCCGGGTCAGCTCGTCGGCTACCCGATCGTGCGACTGCCCGACCCGGTGGACGTCGTGGCCTACGTCCGTCGCACGGAAGACCTGCTCATCGACGTGTGCGCCGAGTTCGGCCTGTCGGCGGGCCGGGTCGACGGGCGCAGCGGAGTCTGGGTGCCCGAGGACGACCGGGGGCCGGCCCGCAAGGTGGCCGCCATCGGCATCCGGGTGGCCCGGGGCGTCACCCTGCACGGCTTCTCGATCAACTGCGACTGCGACCTGACGTACTTCGACCGGATCGTGCCCTGCGGCATCCGCGACGCGGGCGTCACGTCGCTCACCGCCGAGTTGGGCCGCCCGATCACCGTCGCCGACGTGCTGCCGGTGGTCGAGCGCCGGCTGTCCACCCTGATCGAAGTCTGAGCGCACAGCCGGCGTCCGCTCCTACCGGGTCCGGCGGTGCAGGTCCCGTGGGAACGCGGTGACCTCCCGAACGTTGGCCGCGCCGACCAGCCGGGCCACGAACCTCTCCAAACCGATAGCGAACCCGCCGTGCGGCGGCATGCCGTGCCGGAACGCGTCCAGGTAGCCGGCATAGGGCTCGACCGGCTCGCTCGCTCCGGGCCGCCAACGCCGCCAGGTAGTCGGCGTGCCGGTGTAGCCGCCGCCCACCGGTGACCGGTTCCACACCGCGAAAGAGCAGGTCAAAACCGTTCGAGTACGCGGGCTGTGCCGGTCCGGGGGGGGTGTAGAACGGGCGTTTCGCCATCGGGTAGCCGGTGACGAAGAGGAAGTCCGATCCTTGTTCACGGCGGGCCCACTCGCCCAACGCCCGTGCGTGGGCCGGCGCGAGGTCCGGCTCGTCGGCGGGAGCGCCGGCGATCGTCAACGCCTCGGTGAAATGCACCGCCGGGATCTGAGCCGGCACGGCCGGCAGGTCGACGCCGAGCGTTGCCGGCGCGCCCACGCACCGCGCCCACCATCTGAGCCACTGTGTCGCGCAGTACGCGCATCACGTCCCGATGGTCGGCGACGAACCCCAGCTCAGCCGGGCGGGCTCTACTAGCTGGGCGTTAGGAAGGTGCCCTTCCTCTACCGCAGGCGTTAAGAAGGTGCCCTTCCTTACCGTTCTTCCCGCAGCTCGGGTGTGTGACGCGGTTTCTCGGCTTGCCGGTGTCCGGCGTCACAACGTCTGCGGCGTGACGCCGGTCGCCTGACGCACATAGACGGCCACCATCCGGCGTAGGCTCGTTTTCGTGACGATCGAGCACTCCGCGCCGACGACCGGCCAGGCAGCGCGCACCGCAACGGCCGCCCCCGAGGGGCGTCGCCTGCTGCGGATCGAGGCGCGCAACGCCGAGACGCCGATCGAGCGCAAACCCCCGTGGATCAAGGTCAAGGCCAAGATGGGCCCGGAGTACACCCAGTTGCGCGGGCTCGTCTCGCGCGAAGGGCTGCACACCGTCTGCCAGGAGGCCGGCTGCCCCAACATCTACGAGTGTTGGGAGGACCGGGAGGCCACCTTCCTCATCGGCGGCGACCAGTGCACGCGGCGCTGCGACTTCTGCCAGATCGACACCGGCAAGCCGGCCGAGTTCGATGCCGACGAGCCGCGTCGCGTTGCCGAGTCGGTCGTGTCGATGGGCCTGCGCTACGCCACCATCACCGGCGTCGCCCGGGACGACCTGCCCGACGGCGGCGCGTGGCTCTACGCCGAGACGGTCCGGCAGATCCACGCCCTCCAGCCGGGCTGCGGCGTCGAGCTGCTGATCCCGGACTTCAACGCCGTACCCGAGCAGTTGGCCGAGGTGTTCGGCTCCCGGCCCGAGGTGTTGGCGCACAACGTGGAGACCGTGCCGCGCATCTTCAAGCGCATCCGCCCGGCGTTCCGCTACGACCGCTCCCTCGACGTGATCCGGCAGGCCCGCGCCGACGGTCTGGTCACCAAGAGCAACCTCATCCTGGGCATGGGCGAGGAGCGGGCCGAGGTGTCGCAGGCGCTGCGCGACCTGCACGAGGCCGGCTGCGAGCTGATCACCATCACGCAGTACCTGCGCCCCTCCCCCCGGCACCACCCGGTGACCCGCTGGGTCAAGCCGGAGGAGTTCGTGGAGCTGCGCGAGGAGGCCGAGGAGATCGGCTTCGCCGGGGTGATGAGCGGGCCGCTGGTGCGCTCGTCGTACCGCGCCGGCCGGCTCTACCAGCAGGCGCTCGACGCGCGCGCCGCCAGCACCGTCGCCACCGCCGGCTGACCCGCCGACAGCGCCGCACGGACCCTGCGGCGCCCGGGTGTCATGATCGTGCGATGACCGCCGGGGTACGCGACCAGCCGCGCGGCGCGGATCGACCGCGTCCACGGCCCGGCGCGCGCCTCGGACTCCTCGGGTGGCTCACCGGGCTGGCCCTGCTCGCCGGGATCGGCTACCGGCTCTGGCTGCTGGGCCACGCGACACCGCCGACGAACAGCGACGAGGCCACCATGGGGTTGGCCGCGCTGCACATCGCCCGGGGCGAGGACTTCCCGGTCTGGTTCTACGGCCAGCAGTACATGGGCACGCTGGAGGCGTACCTGGCCGCGCCGCTGTTCGCCGTCGCCGGTCCGTCGCTGTTCGCTCTGCGACTGCCCACGCTGGCGCTGTACGCGCTGTTCCTGCTGCTGGCCTGGCGGCTGACGCTGCGGTTGACCGGGGACCGCTGGTTCGGTCTGCTGGTGGTCGTCCTGCTCGCCCTCGGGGCCGACCGGATCGTCAAGAACCAGTTGATCGCCGGCGGCGGCTACCCCGAGATGAACGCCGTCGGGGTGGCGCTCGCCCTGCTCGCCGTGGACCTGGCCGCCGGCCGACCCGGGTGGCGCGTGATGCGCTGGGCGACCTGGGGATTCCTTGCTGGCCTGATGCTCTGGGTCGACCCGCTGGTGCTGCCGTACGTCGTGGCGACCGGCGCGGTGCTCGTCGGGTTCCGTCACCGGGAGCTGCGCGGTCGGGCCGGCGCGCTGGTCGGGGTGGCCGTCCTGCTGGGAGCCGCCCCGCTGCTCGCGGACAGCCTGCTGACCGGCCGGAACCCGGTGCACGCGGTGCTCGCCGCGGGTGGCGCCGACGCCACCGCCGGGTGGGCCGCCCGGCTGCACGGCGGGTTGCTGGTCGGACCGCCGCTCGGGATGGGCTTCTGCGACCCCGGCGCCTGTGCCACCTGGCAACTGTGGTGGGCGTACGCGCTGCCGGTGTTACTCGTCGTCGCGGCCGGCACGGCCTGGCGCAGCCTGCGCCGACCACCCACCTCGGCTGGCACGGATTCGCCCCGCGTCGCGGGAGCGGTGCGACTCGCGCTCGTGCTGGCCGCGGTGGCGACGCTCGTCGCGTACACCGTGAGTAGTTCCTCCGGCCTGACCCCGGCGGAGAGCGCCCGGTACCTGTCCACCCTGCTCATCGCCGTGCCGGCGCTGCTCTGGCCGGTCTGGACGCTGGCCCGGTCGGGGTCGACGGCGGCCCGGCCGGTCGCGCTCGCCGTCCTGGCCGCCACGCTGCTCACCACCGCCTGGGCCACCGCGCAGGCGGCGCGGACGGCCCCGGCGACCCGGGCCGCCGAGGCCCGGCACGCCGCGCTGGTGGCCACGCTGCGTGACCTCGGTGTACGACAGGTGCGCGCCGGCTACTGGACCTGCAACCGTCTCACCTTCGCCAGCGCGGAGCGGGTGGTCTGCGCGGTCGTCGACGACGACCTGCGCCCCGGCTTCGACCGCTACCCCGCGTACCGCCGGGAGGTGGAGCGCGCGGCGGCGCCCGCCTGGGTGGCACCGACCGGGTCGCCGCTGGCGGCCCGGCTCGACGCGCGACTCGGCGCGGGCCCGGACGCCCTCGACCTGGTCACCCTCGACGGCTGGCGCATCTACCTGCCGCGCGGCTGACGGCGACGTCAACCCCGGGCGGCGGGCTCGGCCAGCAGGCCGAGGCGGTGGGCCAGCGCGGCGGCCTCGCCCCGGTTGGTCACGTCGAGCTTGGCGATGATGCGGGACACGTGCACGCTTGCCGTCTTCGGTGAGATGAACAGCCGCTCGGCGATGCGGCTGTTGCTGTGCCCCTCGGCGACCAGCCGCAGCACCTCCCGTTCCCGGGACGTCAGCACATCCGGGCCGGTCCCACCGGCGCCCGCGGCGCGCAGACCGACCCGCCGCGCCAGGGTGGTGGCGGCCCCGGCCAGCGGCGTCGCGCCGAGCCGCCGGGCGATCTCGGCCGCCTCGGTGATCGCCGTCGACACCTCGTCGCGCTCGCCGGCCACGGCGGCGGCCTCGGCCAGCGCCAGCAACGCCCGGCCCAGCGGGTACGGCTGCCCGTCGGCCCGCCACGCCCGCACCGCCGTCCGCCACGCCGGCAACGCCTCGTCATCGGTCGCCAACAGGGCGTTGACCTGGGCGGAGTGCGCCCGCGCGGCCGGGTGCCGCGCCGGCAGGTCGGCCGCGAGCGCGGCCACGGCGGCGGCCAGCTCGACGTCACCCGTCCGGGCGGCGGTACGCGCGGCAGCGCTCAGCACCGGCCAGCCCTCGCGGGGTAGCTGCGGCAGGCTCTCGTCGGCCACCGCCACGCGAGCCGCGCGTACCGCCTCGGACACGTCGTCGGCGGCCAACGCCGCCTCGATCCCCAGCTCGTGCAGCGGCAGGCGATGGTTCGGCCACAGGTAGGGCCGGCCCAGGAAGGCCAACGCCCGCTCGACCAGCTCGTCGGCGCCCGGGTGCGCCCGGGCCAGGCGCAGACCGGCGCACACCTGAAGCCAGTGCAGGCCGGTCACGCCGGACAGGTCGATCCGGGCCGCCTCGGCGCACACCGTCTCCGCCTCGTCCCAGCGACCCAACGCGATCAGCGCCTCGGCCCGGTTGGACAGCAGGTACGCCCCGGTCGAGCGACTGATCCCCACCCGCCGCGCCTCGGCCATGCCGGCCTCGGCCGCCTCGGCGGACTCGGCGTAGCGGCCCACCTCGCAGAGCAGGTCCGACTGGAACACCTTGGCGAGCACCAGGGCCGGCACGTCACCGGACGCCCGGGCCGCCGCCTCGGCGCGGTCCAGCTCCGCGAGCCCACGTTCGCCGTCCCGTTCGCCCTGGCAGAGCAGCGCGATCCGGGTCGCGAGCAGGGCCGGTTCCGCGCCCAGCGCCTTGGCGTCCGTGGCCGCCTCGGCCGCCACCCGGGCGGCCTGCGCGACGTCGATCTTGACCAGGTGGGTGGCGACGTCGGCGAGCAGCCGGACCCGCTCGACACCGGGCGGACCGCCGGCCGCCAGGCGGTACGCCTCATCCAACTCCCGCCGGCCGTCGCTCTTGCCCAGCAGGGCCATCAGTCGGCCCCGCTGGTCCAACAGGCGGGCGGCGCGCAGCGGCGCGGCGTCGGCGTCCACCTCGGCCAGTCCGGCGCGGGTCAACGTGATGGCCCGGCTGAAGTCGCCGGCCGTCACCGCCGCGTCCAACGTCTGCTCCAGCAACGCCAGATGGTCCATGCCCAGCAGGTCGGCCGCGTCCGGCACCAACTCCCACAACTCCAACGCCCGCTCCAGCAGGCGACGCTGCTCGGCGTAGGCGTACCGGTCGGCGGCGGCGCAGGCCGCGACCCGTGCGGCGACGAGGGCACGGGGATGGTCGTGCGCCGCGTACCAGTGGTGGGCGATCTCGGCCGGGGCGCGGCCGGCGACGACCAGGTGCGGCTGCGCCTCGATCGCGGCGGCGAACCGCGCGTGCAGCCGGGCGTGCTCGCCGGGCAGCAACTCGTCGTGCACGGCCTCACGGACCAGAGCGTGCCGGAACTCGTAGTCGCCGTCCCGGTCGGCCACCACCAGTTGGGCCGCGACGGCCGCGCGCAGCGCGTCCTCCAACTCGGCCTCGGGCAGGCCGGCGACCTCGGCGAGCAGGTCGTGGGCGAAGCGCGTGCCGCCGGCCGCGGCGATCCGCAGGACCCGCTGGGTCGGCTCGGGCAGCCGGTCCACACGGGCCAGCAGCAGGTCACGCAACGTCTCGGGGATCGCCGCGCAGCCGATCGGGTCGCCGGCCACCGCCAGCTCCTCGATGAAGAACGGATTGCCCTGCGTACGCTTGTGGACGTCGTCGACGGCACGCGGCGCCGGCTCGCCGCCGAGCAGGTCGGCGAGGATCGCGCCGGTGCCGTCGCGGTCCAGCCGGCCCAGCTCGACCCGTTCGACACCGCGGGCCCGGTCCAGCTCGGCGAGGAACGGGCGCAGCGGATGCCCCCGCTGCAACTCGTCGGTGCGGTACGTGCAGACCAGCAGCAGCCGGCCCGGCCGCGCGGCCCGGACCAGGAAACCGATCAGATCCCGGGTGGACCGGTCCGCCCAGTGCAGGTCCTCGATCACCAGCAGCAGCGGCCGGACGTCGGCGAGCCGCTGGAACAGCTCGGCGACCAGGTCGAACAGGTATCCACGCGGGGCGTCGGTAAGCGGTCCCGCTCGCGACACGGCCGACGCCGTCGACGTCCGGCCCAGCTCCGGCAGCAGACGGGCGAACTCCGCCTCGAAGCCGGCGAAGACCTCCGGGCCGTCGGCCCGCAGCACCGCGCGCAGCGCGGCGGCGAACGGGGCGAACGGCAATCCCGCCTCACCCAGTTCCAGGCACTGGCCGACCAGCACCCGGGTGCCAGCGGCGGTGGCCCCGACCGCGAAGTCCTCCAACAGCCGGGTCTTGCCCACCCCCGCCTCACCACCCACCAGCACGGTGGCCGGCTCGCCCTTCCCGGCCCGACCCAGCGCGTCGTGCAGCGCCGCGATCTCGCGTTGACGGCCGACAAGGACGGAACTCGCGGCACGGAGGGTCACGGGACCGAGCATGCCATGACCGGACGACACCGCGACCCCGCCGAACGGCGGGGTCGCGGCAGCGCGTGGGGCGGCGGCGGGCGGGGCCACGGCGGTCACCGGCGGTCGTCGCCCGTGCGGCGGACCGGCTGGCGGCGGCCCGTCCAGGTCCGGCCGGCCCGGCGCGTCACCGAGCGGGCCAGCCGCTCCGCGGCGGCCTCGGCCCGCAGCTCGGCGGCCTGGGTACGGTGCAGGGAGAGCAGGAAATCCACGTCGTTGCCGAACATGTCGGGCTCCTTCGTCGCGTCGTCGTTCTCTGCCGACAACTCTTCGCGTGAAGGCCCCGACCCGGCATGGGCACACCGCCTCATCTCTCCCAGCGGCACCCTCCTTACCCGCCCGTTCCGGGCCGCTGAGGGGACGTAAGGTACTCAGCCGGGCGGCACCCGGACGCGGATCAACCCGGGCGACGGGGACCACTAGACTCTGCGGCATGGCAAAGCCCCAGGAGAAGGTCTCGTTCGGCCAGCGGCTGAAGCAGATCGGGATGGTGTTCCAGTTCACCGCCAAGCAGGACCGGTGGTTCGCGCCGCTGGTCGCCGCAGCGGTGCTCATCCCGCTCGCGCTCACCGTGGTCGCGGTGATCCTCTGGGGCTGGATCTGGCTGCCGCTGGGCATCCTGTTCGCCCTGCTCGCGGTGCTGATCGTGCTGAACCTGCGGTCCAACAAGGCGATGATGAACGCCGCCGAGGGGCAGCCCGGCGCGGCGGCGCAGATCATGGAGAACATGCGCGGCGACTGGCGGGTCACGCCGGCCGTCAGCTCCACCACCCAGATGGACATGGTCCACCTGGTCATCGGCCGGCCGGGCGTGATCCTGCTGGCGGAGGGCAACCCCCAGCGCGTACGCGGCCTGCTCGGGCAGGAGAAGCGTCGACTGGCCAAGGTCATCGGCTCCGCCCCGCTGCACGACTACGTGATCGGCCAGCAGGAGGGCGAGCTGCCGATCCGCAAGCTGCGCAACACCCTGCTGCGGCTGCCCCGCGCGCTCAGCGGCAAGGACGTCAACGCGCTGGACAGGCGCCTCAAGGCGCTCACCGCCCGTCCGCAGATGCCCAAGGGCGCGATCCCGAAGAACATGCGCCCGCCGGGCGGCGCCCGCCAGCCGCGACGCTGACCTCGTACCCGAAGAGAGCCGGACCCCCACGGGTCCGGCTCTTTCTCGCATGCGCCCCGCGCCCCGCGCCCAGCGCCCAAGATCTGCGCTTCTTCCCCGATGTTGCTGTCTCCGACGCGCGGGAAGCAGCAACATCCCCGAAGCTGTGCGGATCCTGCGGGGCCCGGCCGAGCCGCGCCGGCCCCGGGAGTTGGGCGGTGCCCGGGCGTCAGCCGCGGGGGGCGTCGACGACGACGGAGTCGACGAGCCGGTCGTGTATGCCCCGGCGGTGCTGGTCCATGATCAGCGCGGGGACGACGAGCGCCAGCAGCACACCCCGGGCCAGCGCGCGGAGCACGCCGATCCGACCCCCGTCGTGCCAGTTCACGCAGCGGACCTTGGTGATGTACATGCCCGGCGTCTGGGCGAACAGGCCGAGGAAGAGGCCGTACTCCAGGATCAGCACGAGCACCGGCGCCCAACCGTCGCGTACCGGGTCGGCGAAGATGTTGGCCACCAGCAGGCAGAGCACCCAGTCCACGATCAGCGCGCCGAAGCGCCGGCCCAGGCTCGGCGGGGTGAAGGTCGGGTCGGTGGCCGGCGCTGCCGGGACGTGCGGATTGGTCACAGCGATCAAGGGTATCCGCGTCCGAATCGAGGCCATCGAGGAGCCGCCGAGGAGCGGTTACCACTGCGTGCCGATTCGGGCCAATGGCCTCAAGTGTCATTACACTGGCACAGCCGGTACGACGTTCGCGCTGGCTGAGTGCGTGGACAGGAGCGTCCCTGACGCTCCGCGAGGGACGTAACACGGCAGAAACACTGAAGACATGGCCGGGCAACCCCCCGGCCATAGCGTCCCCAGGACGCTAGCCACCCGTGGACGTGCCAGGAGGATGTGTGTTCGCCAATCCCGAGGAACTGCTGCGATACCTCAAGAACGAGGACGTGAAGTTCGTCGACGTTCGTTTCTGTGACCTGCCCGGTGTGATGCAGCACTTCAACCTGCCGGTCGAGTCCGTCAACGACGACCTCTTCACCGACGGCCTCGCGTTCGACGGCTCGTCGATCCGCGGTTTCCAGGCGATCCACGAGTCGGACATGCTCCTGCTCCCGGATGTCGCCACCGCGTTCATCGACCCGTTCCGCGCGCAGAAGACGCTCGCGCTGAACTTCTTCATCCACGACCCGTTCACCCGCGAGGCCTACAGCCGCGACCCGCGCAACGTCGCGAAGAAGGCCGAGGCGTACCTGGCGGCCAGCGGCATCGCCGACACCGCCTACTTCGGCGCCGAGGCGGAGTTCTACATCTTCGACTCGATCCGCCACGAGACCTCGGCGCACCAGTCGTTCTACTACATCGACTCGATCGAGGGCGCCTGGAACACCGGCCGCGATGAGGCGGGCGGCAACCTCGGCTACAAGACCGCCTACAAGGGCGGCTACTTCCCGGTGCCGCCGGTCGACCACTACGCCGACCTGCGTGACTCGATCGTGCGCCGCCTGGTCGACACCGGCTTCACCGTGGAGCGCTCGCACCACGAGGTGGGCACCGCCGGCCAGTCCGAGATCAACTACAAGTTCTCGACGCTGCTGCACGCCGGCGACCAGCTCCAGCTCTTCAAGTACATCGTGAAGAACGAGGCCTGGGCCAACGGCAAGACCGCCACGTTCATGCCCAAGCCGCTCTTCGGTGACAACGGCTCCGGCATGCACACCCACCAGAGCCTCTGGCTCAACGGTGAGCCGCTGTTCTACGACGAGACCGGCTACGCCGGCCTGTCCGACACCGCCCGCTGGTACATCGGCGGTCTGCTGCACCACGCGCCGTCGCTGCTGGCGTTCACCAACCCGACGGTCAACTCGTACCGCCGGCTGGTTCCGGGCTACGAGGCCCCGGTCAACCTGGTCTACTCGCAGCGCAACCGCTCCGCCTGCACCCGCATCCCGGTGACCGGCAGCAACCCGAAGGCCAAGCGCGTCGAGTTCCGCGTGCCGGACCCGTCGGCAAACGTCTACCTGGCCTTCTCGGCCATGATGATGGCCGGCCTGGACGGCATCAAGAGCAAGATCGAGCCGCCGACGCCGATCGACAAGGACCTCTACGACCTCCCGCCGGAGGAGTGGGGCGACGTCAAGCAGGTCCCGGGCTCGCTGCCGGCCGTGCTCGACTCGCTCGAGGCCGACCACGACTACCTGCTTGAGGGCGGCGTCTTCACCCCCGACCTGATCTCCACCTGGGTCGACTGGAAGCGCGCCAACGAGGTCGACCCGGTGCGTCTGCGCCCGACCCCGCACGAGTTCGCCATGTACTACGACTGCTGAGCCTGATCAAGGCTCTGACCTGCACCAACAGGATCGTCACTGATCTTGCGTGAAGGTTGGTGTCAACCTCACGGACGGCGGTCATGCCGGCTCAAAGCCGGCGTGGCCGCCGTTTCGTGTTGGCTGAGCGCGCCGTCGATGAGCAGCCGGTTCCGGTCGAGTACGTCCAGCCACTCGTGCACCGCCCTAACATCTCAGAGATGCCCGGTCGCTGGAGCCTCCCCCGCGCCGCGAAGCGCCTTCATCGCGACGTCCTGGGGCAGCGCCCCATTGCACGTCCTGAGGCCGGACACTGCTCCGCCTGATCGTCGCGTGAGAACCTTTCAACTTCTCCAGGGGGGCCGAAAGTTGGCCGCCCGGCACGGACCCGGGGTCGGGGCTGAGGCTAAAGCGTGGAGCCAGATGGCTCCGCGCCGCAGCTCATGATCGTGGCTCCGTGCCGGCGAATCGATATACCCACGAATGCTCGACACCGTCCCCGCCCGTCTCTGACAGGAGATAGACGGACCAGGTGTCGCCACGCACGTTGCCTGTCCGTAAACCCGACGAGGGCTGGCCATCCATGTCCAGCTGCACGATCTGGCAGCGGCCGTCACGGGGACCGCCTACCAAGCGAATGCCGGTAGTCCGGTCAAAGATCTCGCCCTTGAGCCACCGACGGATGTTCCGCATTGCCGCTGTCTCGATGTCGCCCACGACCGAACTACACCACGCATCCTCGGTGGCGACAAAGCTGGCCGCCGCGCTCGCCGCACCAAGATCGTGCTCGATCCTGGATGTAGTGGCCTCGAACGCGCCAGAAGCCACTACATCCATGTTCGAGCGCGATCTTCTCGCATCCGACCGATGGTCACGGATGCGGCGAGCGCTCCGGTGCGTGCCGCCACCTCCCCAGGAGCAGGAACAGGAGCAGGACGGTCATCGCGAGAGCGCCGGGGGCTTTCGTGAAGCGGGCCAGGTTGGTGCCGTCGGGCAGCGCCAGGAAGGCAGCCACGGCGGCCGGCAGCACGAACCACGTGGTCCGGGCGGCGCTGAGCGCGAGCAGGGCCAGCGGCCAGGTCGCGTACCAGGGGTGGAAGACCGGGGACAGGATGACGGTGGCGACCAGGGCGAGGCCCGCGCCGTGCAGCACCACGCGGCACCGCGCCGAGCCGTCCGACAGCCCGCCCGACCCGGCGTCCGCTCGCCGCCAAACTCGCCAGGTACGCCACCAGAGGGCAACGAGCACGACCGCGAGCAGCACCAACGCGACCACGCGGGCCACCGGCACGGCCTGCGGGTCGCGCCCGACCAGCGCGCCGGCGTAGTCGACGACGAATCCGACGGCGGTGGGCGGCGACGTCCACTGCTCGGAGTCCCCGCTGCGGGTCAGCCCGCCCACCCAGCCGAACCCCAGACCGGTCAGCGCCGAGCTGCCGAGCACCGCGGCGACGAGGCCGCCGCCCAGCCACGCGCCGCTGCGCAACACCGTCCGGCCGGATGCTCCCACCAGTACCGCGAACGGCACCACCACGACTGCGCTGGCCTTCACGGTGACCGCCAGCCCGAGCAGCGCGCCGGCGAGCAGCAGCGCGCCGGGCCGGCCCGGCCGACGGACCGCCACCAGCAGCCCGCACAGCAGCAGACCCAGCATCACGGCGTCGTTGTGCGCGCCGCCCACCAGGTGTACGCCGACCAGCGGCGCGGCCAGCGCCAGCCAGGCCGCCCGCCGGGTCGGCACGCCGGTGGCCCGGGCCAGCGGAGGCAGGCAGAACGCGGCCAGCAGCATCCCGGCCACGGCGATCACCCGCAGCAGTACGACAGTGCCGGTGAGCCCGCCTCCGACGGTCACCGCGAGCGCCGCGAGCAGCACGAACACCGGCCCGTACGGCGCCGGCGTGTCCCGCCAGATCGGCGCCACCGTCTCCAGCCACGGGCAGCCGGCCGCCGCCACTGGAACCGCGTACGGGTCGACACCGTGCGCGTAGGTCCAGCCCTGGCAGGCGTACGAGTAGACGTCGCGGCTGCCCAGGGGCGGCGCGAGCAGCAGCGGCAGCGCCCACAGCGCGGCGGTGACGCACGCCCACCGGCTCGACGGCGCACCGGCGCGCAGTGACCACCACGCTCCGACGAGCAGCGCGGTGCCGACCAGCCAGCAGGCCAACGTCGCCGGGCCGCCCGGGGCTCGCCAGATCGACACGGGCGTGACGTTCAGCGGGGCGTCGGGCAGCGCCCCGCCGAGATAGCCGGCGACGGCGAGCAGGACCGAGCCGACCAGCCCCGCGTACCGCGCGAGCCGGCCCGCGGAAGACGACACAGACGACGGGGCCGACGGACCCGAGAGCGGCGAAGGTGCGCCGGGAGTGGTCACCGGCGCACCTTCCCTCAGTCGACGGGGACCGGTTTTCGGGCCGCCCGAGCCGACCGTACCAACCGGATGGCCAGCACGATCACCAACAGCGTCATCAGTGGTGCCCCGACCGTCTTGGTGTACCTGGGCAGCCCGGTGCCGTCGGGCAGCACCAGGAACGACGCCACCAGCGCGACGACGATGAACCATCCGGTACGCCGGGCGGTGGCCGCCAGCACCGCCAGGGGCCAGACCCAGTACCAGGGGTGGAAAAGTGGCGCGAGGGCGACCGTGGCGGTCAGCGCCACGGCGGCGTACCACAGCGGCTCCCGGGTGCGGGCCCGCCACCAGAGCCACACCAGCAGCACCGCCAGCACCGCGACGCCGATCCCCCGGGTGACGGCGAGCGCGTCGACGTGCCCACCGAAGGGCACCGCCAGGTAGCCGACGGTCTGCCCGACCGCCGTGGACGGCGACGTCCAGGCGATCACGTCACCGCCTCGGGCCAGCCCGCCGACCCAGCCGAAGTCGAGGCCGGCGGCGAAGGTCACCCCGACCACGACGGCGACCGCGCCGCCGACCACCCAGCCGCCGTGGCGGATCAGCGCGCGGATCGAGTACCCGCCGACGATCGCGGCCAGCGCGGCGAACGGCACCACGACCAGCGCCGTCACCTTGATGCCGGCGGCGAGTCCGAGCAGCACGCCACCGGCGAGCAGCGGTCCGGGGCGTCCGGGCCGGGAGGCGATCACGGCCAGCCCGGCGACGAGCAGGCCGACCATCAGGGCGTCGTTGTGCGCGCCGGAGACCAGGTGCACGGCGACCAGCGGGCAGGCGAGCGTCAACCAGACCGCCCGGGAGGCCGGTACGCCAACCCGTCGGGCCAGCACCGGCAGGCTGACCGCCATCAGCGCGACCCCGGCCACGGCGATCAGCCGGAACACCACGATCGCGCCGGTCAGCGAGCCGGTGGCCTTGACCACCGCGCCGGACAGCACCACGAACAGCGGCCCGTACGGGGCCGGGGTGTCCCGCCAGATGTACGAGATGGTGTCCAGCCAGGGGCAGGGCAGCGCGGAGACGCCCTGCTCGTACGGGTTGATCCCGGCGGCGTAGCTGGCGCCCTGGCAGGCGTACGCGTAGACGTCGCGGCTGGCCAGCGGGGGTGCGATCAGCAGCGGCAGCAGCCAGAGCCCGACGGTGACCAGCGCCCAGCGGGTCGACGGCACGTCGTCGCGCAGCGACCACCAGGCGTACGCCAGCAGCGCGGTGCCGACCAGCCAGGCGACGAGCACCAGCGGCCCGTGCGGGCCCTGCCAGATGCTGACCGGGTTGCTGCGCAGGGGTGAGTCGGTCAGTGCGCCGCCCAGGAACGCGGCGACGGCGAGAAGCGCCGATCCCGCCAGTCCGGTCCAGCGCGCGAGGTGGTGAGGCACGCCGGACATGCTGCCAGTACGGTTGTCGCGGTACGGAGGTGGGCATGCGGCGCAGTCGGGTGGTGGCGGTGGCCGCCGGTTGCTCCGTCGTGCTCGGCGCGCTCTGGCTGGCCCTGCCGCTGATGGGCTCGGACCTGGCCGCGCAGGTCGCCCGCGCGGACTTCTTCGCCGCCCACGGGCTCAGCCCGGTGGATCTGCGCTGGTACGGCGGGGTGGAGCAGTTCGGCTACAGCCTGGTGTCGCAGCCCGTGATGGCGGTGCTCGGCGTGCGGGTGACCGGTGTGCTGGCGCTGGTGGCGTCGGCGACCGCGCTGGCGGCGCTGCTGGTCCGCAGCCCGGTGCCGCGTCCGCTGCTGGGCAGCCTGGTCGGCGTGGTCACGCTGGCCGGCAACCTGGTCTCGGGCCGGGTGACGTACGCCCTCGGTGTCGCCTTCGGGCTGGGAGCGCTGGTCGCGCTGACTCGGGGCGTACCCCCGGGTCGTCGGGTCGCACTGGCGGCGGCCGGCGCGTTGCTGGCCTCGGCGACGAGCCCGGTGGCCGGCCTGTTCGTCGGCCTGGCGGGCGCGGCGCTGCTGCTGGCCGGCCGGTACGCCGACGGGCTGGCGCTCGGTGTCGCGGCGGCCGTGCCGCTGGGCGCGACCGCCCTGCTCTTCGGCGACGGCGGCTGGATGAACATCAGCCGCACCGACACCCTGCGGGCGGTGGTGACGAGTCTGGTGGTGGCGGCGCTGGTGGCGTACCGGCCGGTGCGGTTCGGCGCGCTGCTGGCCGCCGCCGGGGTGCTGGTCGCCGCGGGCGTGCACACGCCGGTGGGGTTGAACGCGACCCGGTTGGCGACGATGTTCGCGCTGCCGGTGCTGGCCGCCGCCGCCCGCCCGCCGGCCTGGCTGTCGGCCCGCCTGGCCCGACGGCCGGCGCTCGGACCCGTGCCGGCCCGGCTGTTGGGTGGGATCGGCCTGGCCGCGCTGCTGGCCGCCGTCTGCGGGTGGCAGCCGCCGGTGGTCCCGGCGGACCTGCGCGGCATCGGCGACCCGACCAGCGCGCCCGGCTATCACGCGCCGCTGCGCGCGTTCCTGGCCGGGCAGCGGCTCACCGGCCGGGTGGAGGTGCCGCCGACGCGCAACTACTGGGAGGCGGCCCGCCTCGGTGAGGTGCCGCTGGCTCGCGGCTGGTTGCGGCAGGCCGACATCGACCGGAACCCGCTCTTCTTCACCACCGTGCCCGGCGCGACCGGCACCGGCGTGCCGCTCACCCCGGCCAGCTACCGGGCCTGGCTGGCGGAGAACGCCGTGCAGTACGTGGCGGTGCCGGATGCCCCGCTGTCCTGGGTGGGACGGGCCGAGGCGGAACTCGTCGAGGGCGGGCTGCCGTACCTGACCCCGGCCTGGTCCGGCCCGCACTGGCGGGTCTGGGCGGTGGCCGACCCGACGCCGCTGGTCGCCGCGCCCGCCGAGCTGGTCCGCGCGGACGGCGCGGCAGTCACCTTCCGGGCCCCGACCGCCGGTCCGGTGGCGGTCCGGGTGCGGCACAGCCGCTGGCTGACCGCGTCCGGCGGCGCGACGGTCACCGCCAACGGGGACTGGACCACCGTCACCGTCCCCCGCGCCGGCGAATACACCCTCGGCTGACCTTCCTACCCCTCCAGCACGCGTTGGGCGGCGGCGCGCGAGCGGCGGCCGGTGCGCAGGTACTCGTCGAGGAACTCCCCCGGGTCGTCGCGGCCGAGCAGCCGGACCACCCCCGCCAGCTCCACGCCGTGCCGGGGAAGCTGGTCGCCGGCCCGGCCCCGGACCAGCATCAGCGCGTTGCGGACCTGCGCGGCCAGGGACCAGCCGGCGGCCATCTCCGCGGCGTCCGCCGCATCGATCAGGCCGGCCCGCTCGGCCGCCGCGAGGGCATCGAGGGTACGCGTGCCGCGCAGTTCCGGGATCGCGCCCGCATGTCGGAGCTGGACGAGCTGGACCGCCCACTCGACGTCGGCCAGCCCGCCCCGGCCCAGCTTCGTGTGGGTGGCCGGGTCGGCCCCGCGTGGCAGCCGCTCGGTCTCCACCCGGGCCTTGATCCGGCGGATCTCGACGACCTGCTCGCGGGTCAACCCGTCGGCCGGGTAGCGCACCGGCTCGATCATCGCCTCGAACTCGGCGCCCAGGTCGGCGTCACCGCAGACGAACCGGGCGCGCAGCAGCGCCTGCGCCTCCCACACCCGCGACCAGCGGGCGTAGTACTGGGCGTACGCGGCGAGGCTGCGCACCAGCGGACCCTGCCGGCCCTCGGGGCGCAGGTCGGCGTCGACACCCAACGGCGGGTCGGGGGCGGGTACGCCGAGCAGTCGGCGCAGTTCCTCCGCGATGGCGTGCGCGGCGGCGCTGGCGGCGCTCTCGCTGCTGCCGGCGGGCGGGTCGTAGACGAAGAGCACGTCGGCGTCGGAGAGGTAGTTCGACTCGTACCCGCCGAGGCGGCCCATCCCGATCACCGCGAACCGCAGCCCGTCCGGGCCCGGTTGGCTGGCCCGCGCGGCCCGCAGCGCGGCGGCGAGGGTGGCGTCGGTGACGTCGGCGAGCGCCGTGCCGACGTCGGTGACGTCGGCCAGGCCGGGTGACGGCCGCGTCGTGCCGTCCGTCCGGGTCGGGACGGGTGCGAGCGCGCCAGCCCGGCAGAGCACGTCCGCGCAGGCCACCCGGACCAGCTCCCGACGGCGCAGCGCCCGCACCGCGCGGGTCGCCTCGACCGGGTCCGTGTGCCGGGCCGCCGCCGCGAGGAAGCCGTCGCGCAGCACCGGACGCGGACGCGGCGACAGCTCGTTCTCCTCGGCGAGTAGCCGCAGTGCCTCCGGGTCCCGGGCGAGCAGGTCGGCGACGTACCGGGACAGGGCCAGCACCCGGGCCAGCCGGCGGGCGACGGGACCGCCGTCCCGCAGCAGGCGCAGGTACCAGGGGGTGCTGCCCAGCTTGTCGGAGACCTTGCGGTAGTTGAGCAGCCCCCGGTCCGGCTCCGGCGCGTCCGCGAACTCGCTCAGCAGCACCGGCAGCAGGGTGCGCTGGATGGCCGCCGTACGACTCACCCCGCCGGTGAGCGCCTGGAGGTGACGCAGCGCCCCGGCCGGTTCGGCGAAGCCGAGGATCTCCAACCGGTGCCGGGCCGCCTCCGGGGTGAGCCGGAGCCCGTCGGCGGGTACCCGGGCCACCGACTCCAGCAGCGGCCGGTAGAGCAGTTTGGCGTGCAGCCGTCGTACCTCGGTGGCGTGGGTGACCCAGTCGGCCCGGAAGCTCTCGACGGCGCTGCGGCCCGGCGTGGCCACGAAACCCAACGCGGCGGCCAGCCAGCGCAGCGCCCCCGGCTCGGTGGGCACGGTGTGCGTACGGCGCAGGGCCTGAAGTTGCAGCCGGTGCTCGACGGCGCGCAGGAAGCGGTAGCCGCGCAGCAGCGACTCCCCGTCGGCGCGGCCGACGTAGCCGCCGGCGACGAGCGCGCGCAGCGCCGGAATGGTGCCCGGCGCGCGCAGGGTCTCGTCCCCGCGGCCGTGCACGAGTTGCAGGAGCTGAACGGCGAACTCGATGTCGCGCAGCCCGCCCGGACCACGCTTGATCTCGCGTTCCAGCTCCTTCGGCGGGATGTTGTCGATGATCCGGCGGCGCATCGCGCGGACGTCCTCGACCGCCTCGGGTCGTTCGGCGGCCCGCCACACCAGCGGCGCGAGCTGGTCGATCCACTCCTGGGCCAGCGGCAGGTCCCCGGCGGCCGGACGGGCCTTGAGCAGCGCCTGGAACTCCCAGGTGCGGGCCCACCGGCGGTAGTAGGCGAGGTGGCTGGCGAGGGTACGCACCAGCGGGCCGCGACTGCCCTCGGGCCGCAGAGCGGCGTCCACCGGCCAGGCGACCATCCCGCAGACGGAGATCAGCCGGGTCGCCACCTGGGTCGCGGCGGGCAGGTCGGCGTCCTCGGCGGCCACGAAGATCACGTCCACGTCGGAGACGTAGTTCAGCTCGCCGCCGCCGCACTTGCCCATCGCCACCACGGCCAGCCGGGGCCGCTCGGTGCCCGCCGCCAACTCGGCGACGGCGATCTCGTACGCGGCGGCCAGCGTCGCGTCGGCCAGCGCGGACAGCGCCGCCATGGTCTGCTCCAGGGCCCGGCCGCCGGTGAGGTCGGCCGCCGCGATCCGCAGCAGGGAGAGCCGGTACGCGGCACGCAGCACCGCCACCGGGTTCCCGTCGCCGGCCGGTTCCAGCCGACCGTCGGCGACCGGCGCGAGTCCGTCCGGTGCGGTGCGCAGCGTCAGACAGTGCTCGGGATTCGCCACCAGATGATCACCGAGCGCCGACGACGCGCCCAGCACGGCGATCAGCCGACGCCGCAGCCCGGGGTCGGCGTGCAGCTCGGCGAGCAGCGGCGACGCGTCGGTACCGCCGTTGGTCCGCCGCTCGGCCTCGACGATGCGGTGCAGCTGGCGCAACGCCAGGTCCGGGTCGGCGGCCCGGGACAGCGCGGCGAGCAGCTCCCCGGCCGCGTCGTCGACCGGCTCCTGCTCCTCCGGCTGCCACAGACCCAGCCCGTCCGGGCCGAGCAGGTCCGCGGCGCGGGCCCCGCCGTCGCCCTCGGCGGTGCCGAAGCCGTAGCGGGCGAGCCGGCCCGGGGCTCTCGTCGGACGGCTCATCAGTGCCCGAGCAGCGGCAGGCCGGGCCGGATCGTGCCGACGTCCAACTCGCCGAGGGCCAGCGCGGCGAACCGGGCGGCGAACGGCTGCCAGACCTCCTCGACGTCCACCATCACCGAGTCGCAGGCCGCCACCACCAGCTCCGGGTCGTAGCCCAACTCGGCGAGCAGGGTCGAGTCGGTGGCCCAGTCGGCGATCATCGCGGTGTCGCACTCGATGTGGAACTGCAACCCCCAGGCCCGGTCACCGAGCCGGAACGCCTGGTGCGGATAGCGGGTGGAGGCCGCCAGCAGGGTGGCGCCCCGGGGCAGTTCGGTGATCTCGTCGGAGTGCCACTGGAGCACGTCCGGGATCAGCGGCACGTACCGGAACAGCGGGTCCTGCTCGGCGGCGTCGCGCCGGCCGACCACACCGGGGCCGATCTCCGGCCCGGACGGGCTCCGCTCGACCAGCCCGGCATGCGCCGTGGCGAGCAGTTGCGCACCCAGGCAGACGGCCAGGGTCGGCACGCGGTACCGGACCGCCTTGCGCAGCAGCCCCTCCACGGCCGGGAACCAGGGCGCCCCGGGGGAGCCGTCCGGCAGCGGATACGCCTGCTGGTCGCCACCCAGCACCACCAGTGCCGCGTACCCCTCAAGGTCGGCGGGAAGTTCCTCACCGGCGTGCGGGCGGACCACCCACAAATCCAGCCCTGCCTCGGTCAGCCACTCACCCAACCGGCGCGCGTCGTCCGTCGGGTCGTTCTCGATCACCAGCGCGGTTGCCACCCGTCGAGGCTAGCGGGTGCCGCGCGCTCCGCCACGCCCCGGCGCGGGTCGGTGCCACCGGCTGGCGGCCTTCGTGTCGACGCGGTGGCTAGGCTCTGCGGTTGTGATCAACGAGGACTCCACCGTCGTCCGCCCGCCCGTGCTGCGCCCGGGTGACACGGTGCTGCTCGTCTCGCCGTCCGGGCCGACCTCGCCCGAGCGGGTGGCCCGGGGCGTGGAGCTGCTCACCGGTTGGGGCCTGCGCCCGATACCGGCCCCGAACGCGTACGCCCGTCACGGCTACCTCGCCGGCACCGACGACCTGCGGGCCGCCGACCTGAACGCGGCGTTCGCCGACCCCGAGATCCGGGGCGTGATCTGCACCCGGGGCGGCTACGGCGCCCAGCGGATCGTCGACGCCATCGACATGGCGGCCGTACGCCGCGACCCGAAGGTGGTGGCCGGCTTCTCGGACATCACCGCGTTGCAGCTCGCCCTGTGGCGGGGCGCCCGACTGGCCGGCGTACACGGCCCCGGGGCGGCCTGGCGGGACGAGCGGACGCCGCTGCGCTCCGCCGAGTCCCTGCACGCGGCGCTGATGACCACCGAACCGGTGACCGTCGAGGCGGTACCCACCGAGGAGACCTTCGACGTCCGCGTCCCCGGCCGCGCCACCGGCACCCTGCTCGGCGGCAACCTGTGCCTGCTCGCCGCGTCGATCGGCACACCGGACCTGCCCGACCTGACCGGCGCGGTGCTGTTGATCGAGGACGTGCAGGAACCCCCGTACAAGGTCGACCGGATGCTCACCCAGCTCCGCCGCGCCGGCGCGCTGGACGGGCTGGCCGGGGTGGCGGTCGGACAGTTCACCGACTGCGGCGACGGCTGGGACACCACGATCGTCGACGTGCTCACCGAACGCCTCGGCGACCTGGGCGTACCGGTCCTCGGCGGCCTCCCCATCGGCCACGGCCACAACCAGTTGACCGTCCCGGTAGGCACCGAAGCACAACTGGACACCGAAACCAACACCCTCAAGGTCACCCCCGCAGTCCAGTAACCCCGCCCGGCCCGGCCCGCCCCGCCCCCCCGGCCCGGTCACCACCCGGCCCGGCCCCGGTGATCAAGAGGTTTGCGTCAGTTCCGGGCCGAATTCTGACGCAAACCTCTTGATCAACGAGGCCAGGAGGGCCGGAGGCCAGGAGGGCCGGAGGCCAGGAGGGCCGGAGGTCGGACGGCCGGAGGTCGGGGGCCCGGACGGCCGGGGGCCGGGGGCCGGGGGCCAGGGGGCCCGATGGCCCCGGGGTGTGGGTCAGCTGGTCAGGTGGGCTAGTGCGCCGGTTTCCAGGGCTGCCCACACTCCGTGGGGGGTGTGGACGATGCCGTGTGGTTCCGACTGCGGGGTGGGTAGGGCGTAGCTCTCGAATCGTCCGGTCGCATCGAGGTGCCCGATCCGGTTGGCGCCCCACTCGGTGAACCAGGCCCCACCCGCTGGGTCGGCCGCGATCGCGTGCGGGCGCGCGGCCCGGTCCGGCAACGGGACCTCGACGATCAGGCCGTCCGGCGTGATCCGGCCGACCTGGCCGGCGGTGATCTCGACGAACCAGATGACGCCGTCGGGGCCGAGGGCGATGCCGACCGGCCCGGCGTCCGCGGTGGGCAACGGGTACAGCGTCACCGTGCCGTCGAGGGCGATCCGGCCGATCGCGTTCGCGCGGTTCAGGGTGAACCAGAGGGCGCGGTCCGCGCCGGCGGTGATCATCGAGGGGAACCCGCCGGTGACCGGCAGCGGAAAGGTGGTCACCGTGCCGTCGGTGGTCACCCGGCCGATCGTGTCGGAGGTCATCCCCGCGTACCAGAGCGCCCCGTCGGGTCCGGCCGCGATGCCACCCGGCCCGGTACCGGGCGGCAGGGCGACCGTGCGCTGCGCGCCGTCGACGGTGATCCGACCGATCCGGTCATCACCGGAGCGGGTGAACCAGAGCGCACCGTCCGGACCCGTCGTGATGATCAACGGGCGGCCGCCGGCCGGCTCCAGCGGATGGGTTCGGACCGGGCCGTCGGGGTCCAGGCGGGCGACGCCGCCGCCATGGACCAACGTCAGCCACAGCGCGCCGTCGGGCCCGACCGTGATGCCGTACGGGCCGGCGTCCGGCCCGACGAGTGCGATCTCCCGGATCTCGACTCTCATCGGGGCGTACGTCCCTTCGTTCGCGGTGGACCGACCCTGACCGCCCGACAAGCGACAGCACAACCGATTTCCGCCTTCGATTGTCAGCCCGCTGACAGGTTCGCCACGGGTCGCACCCAGGCTTAACCGTCACTGTCGGTGACGACATCGCGTACCACCTAGCCTTCTGGAGGAGAGCATGTCCCGCACCATCAGTAGGAAGCACATGCTGGCCGGCCTGGCCGCCGCCGGTGTCCTCGGCGTCGGGATCGCGGCCCCGACGATCGCCTTCGCCGCCGACTCGCCGACACCGAGCGCCAGCACCGCCCCGGCGCCCGGGGCCAAGGCCGACCGGCAGGGTCAGTTCGCCGAGGATCTGGCCAAGGAGCTGGGTGTGCCCACCGACAAGGTGACCGCCGCGCTGGAGAAGATCCGCGAGCAGCACCGGCCGGCCGACCGGCCGCAGCGCCACTCGCCCGAGGATCGCAAGGCCGAGCTCAAGGAGCGGCTGGACCAGGCCGTCAAGGACGGCAAGCTCACCCAGGAGCAGGCCGACGCCATCACCAAGGCCGTCGAGGCCGGCGTCTTCCCGGGCGCGGCCGGCCACCCTGGCCCGTTCGGCCACGGCGGCCCGGCCGGACAGGGCGGCCCGGCCGGACAGGGCGGCCCGGCCTGATCAACTCGGCTTCCCTGAAGTCGGGGTGTCCGGGGCCGCCGGACACCCCGACTTTCATGATGCCGAGTTGATCATCGCCGCAGCCCACGCCGGACAGGCCGGGCCGGACCGGGGTCAGTCCTGCGCGGGTGGAGACGTGAACACGCCCAGGTGATTGCCGGCCGGGTCGATCAGGTGGGCCAGGGTGAGCCCGGTCGGCGTGGTTCGGGCCGGCACCAGCACCCGACCACCGGCCGCCTCGGCCCGCCGGCAGGTGTCCGCGACGTCGGCGACCTCGGCGTAGAAGATGGCGTAGTTCGGCGACGTGCCGTCGAGCGCCCGGATCCCGCCGCCGATCCCGGTCTCGCCACCGGCGCCGGTCACCCGGTACGAGCCGCCGTCGGCCGAGCCCTCCTCGACGAAGGTCCAGCCGAACAGGTCGCCGTAGAAGTGCTCCGTCTCCTCCGGCCGGTCGGTGCCGATCTCGAACCACGTGATGGGCGTCGCGGACATATTGCCTCCAGGTCCTCGCGTTGCCGGCCGTCCGGCCGTCTCTCGGGAGAGTTTCGGCGTCGTCCGCGACACCGTCCTGTCGGTGTTTTCCGATGAGCCGGCAGGGGTCGTCGAAGCGACCCGGGGGCCCGCGCCTACGGCGACCCGCGGACCGCGCCGGTAACGGAACGCGCTCAGACCAGGCTCAGCGCGCGGACACGGCCGTGCGGGATGTCCAGGTCCTCCAGGCGGAGGTCCCGGACCACCACCTCTGGCCGGGCCTCGACCTCTCGGATCCGGTCCGTGCGGAAACATCGCACCTCGGCGCGGAGACGGCACCAGGCCACCAGGTACCAGTGGTGGGAGTTGCCGAGGTAGCCCAGCGGCTCGACGTCCCGCAGCGAGTCGATGCCGGCGCGGTCGGCGTACCGGATGCGCAGCACGCGCCGCGCGGTGACCGCGTGGGCGACGGTGGCCGGGACGGGCGTGGCCGGCCCGTCGCCGATCAGGTGCACCCGGCCGGCGAGCCGGTGCGCCTCGGCGGCGTCGGCGGCCGGCAGTACCGCCAGCAGCTTGCGCAGCGCGGTGGCGCCCGGCCCGGCGAACGGCGAGCCGGCGAGGCGGTGCAGCGCCACGGCCATCGCGACTGCCTCGGCGGCGGTCAGGTTGACCGGCGGCAGGGTGTGGGCGCGGTCCAGGACGTAACCGCCGGTACGCCCCGACTCGGCCCAGATCGGCACCCCGGCCTGCTGGAGCGCGCCGATGTCCCGCTCGATGGTCCGGCTGCTCACCTCGAAGCGCACGGCGAGCCAGCGCGCGCTGCGCGGCCGTGGCGACACGGCCCGCAGCTCCTCGACCAGGGCGTAGAGGCGGTCCGTACGGTTCATGCCCGGCACGCTACGACCGGGGTACGACGCCCGATCCAGGCCGGTCCGGGCTCAGGCGATGCAGGCGCAGACGATCAGCGCGGCGCCGAAGTGCGTGGCGGCGCTGACCCGGGCCGCCGGGTGCGGCTCCGACGAGCAGATGACCTCACCGAGCTTGCCCGGGGTGAGCAGATCCAGCACGAAGAAGGCCAGCGCCATGATGGCCAGCCCGACCAGTCCGAAGACCACGGTCGAGGCGAGCCCCTTGGCGAAGTCGCTGTAGCTGGTGAGGATCGCCGTGAAGACGATGCCGGCGATGCCGAGCTGGTTGGCGGCGAGCAGCAACCCCGCGTTGGTGTTGCGCTCGACCCAGATCAGCTCCCGCAACCGCCCCGGGGTCAGCAGGTCGACGAGCCCGAACCCGGCCGCCATGAGCCCGACGCCCACGATCCCGAACACGACGCTCTGCCAGGCACCGCTGAGCAGGTCCTCCAGCACCGACTGCCTCCCGATTCTCCGCCCGGAAGGGGTACCGGCGCGGTGATCGAGACGATAGCGGCAGCGGGCAAGCGCGTCAGCCCCGCGCCTACAGCGCCAGGTACCGCTGCCGCTCGTACGGGGTGACCTCGCGGCGGTACTGCTCCCACTCGGCCCGCTTGTTGCGCAGGAAGAAGTCGAAGACGTGCTCGCCCAGCACCTCGGCGACCAGTTCGGACTCGGCCATCACGTCGATCGCCTCGGCGAGGTTCTCCGGCAGCGCCTCGTACCCCATGGCGCGGCGCTCGGCGCTGCTCAGCGACCAGACGTCGTCCTCGGCGCCCGGCGGCAGCTCGTAGCCCTCCTCGATCCCCTTGAGGCCCGCGCCGAGCAGCACCGCGAAGGCGAGGTACGGGTTGGTGGCCGAGTCCAGCGAGCGGACCTCGACCCGGGCCGAGTTCGGCTTGCCGTACGCGGGCACCCGGACCAGCGCGGAGCGGTTCAGGTGACCCCAGCAGACGTACGCCGGGCTCTCGGTGATCCGGTCCGGCAGTGCCTGCGGGAAGAGCCGCTTGTACGAGTTGACCCACTGGTTGGTGACCGCCGTGTACTCCCGGGCGTGCATCAGCAGGCCGGCGATGAAGGACTTCGCCACCTTGGAGAGCTTCATCGGGTCGCCACCATCGTGGAAGGCGTTGCGCTCGCCCTCGAACAGCGACAGGTGGGTGTGCATGCCGCTGCCGGGCTGGTCGGTGAACGGCTTCGGCATGAAGCTGGCCTGCACGCCGGTGGAGAGCGCGACCTCCTTGACCACGTGCCGGAAGGTCATGATGTTGTCGGCGGTGGTCAGCGCGTCGGCGTAGCGCAGGTCGATCTCCTGCTGGCCGGGCGCGACCTCGTGGTGGCTGAACTCCACCGAGATGCCGATCCGCTCCAGCGCCAGCACGCCCTGGCGACGGAAGTCGCGGGCCACGGCGTGGGTGGTGTGCTCGAAGTAGCCGCCGGTGTCCACCGGGGTGGGCACCGAGCCGTCCTGGGGGCCGTTCTCCAGCAGGAAGAACTCGATCTCGGGGTGGGTGTAGAAGGTGAAGCCCTTCTCGGCCGCCTTGGACAGCGCGCGGCGCAGCACGTGCCGCGGGTCGGCCCAGGACGGCCCGCCGTCGGGCAGCAGGATGTCGCAGAACATCCGGGCGCTCTCGCCGCTGACCCCACCCTCGAACGGGAACACCTGGAAGGTGGTCGGGTCGGGCATCGCGACCATGTCCGATTCGAAGACGCGCGCGAAGCCCTCGATCGCCGAGCCGTCGAAGCCGATGCCCTCCTCGAAGGCCGCTTCCAACTCCGCGGGCGCCACCGAGACGCTCTTGAGCGTGCCCAGCACGTCCGTGAACCACAGCCGGACGAACCGGATGTCCCGCTCTTCCAGCGTACGGAGGACGAACTCCTGCTGACGGTCCACTTCCCCAACCCCTCGCGACACTCTTTGTCCGCCTTGGCCGGGCTGCGCCCGACCTGACCGCCCAGTGTTCCCGGGCCTGGTTACGCAGACGTTACGCGAACCGCCGCCGCCCGTCCCCTCGCGTCCCGCCCGGCGAGCGGTACCGATGCGACACGGCGTCCGCGCGGCGTCCGCGCGTGGCCGCCGTCTCGTCCGAGGGTACGGATTGCTCGGCCGAAGCTGAGGCAAGATGAGGACATGCCCACCCTGCGTCTCGCCCTGTCCCAGGTCAACCCGAGCGTCGGCGACCTCGCCGGCAACGCCGACCTGGTCCGCAGCTGGACCCGTCAGGCCGCCAACGCCGGCGCCCAGTTGGTGCTCTTCCCGGAGATGATGTTGACCGGCTACCCGGTCGAGGACCTGGTCTTCCGGCGGTCCTTCGTCGCCGCGTCCCAGGCCGCCCTGCGGCAGCTCGCGGCCGACCTCGCCGGGGACGGTCTCGGTGACCTGCCGGTCGTGGTCGGCTACCTGGACGCCGACGGGCCGCCGCAGGTCAGCGGGGACGCCGAGCCGGGGCGGGGCGCCCGCAACGCCGCCGCGCTGCTGCACCGGGGCGAGGTGGTCGCCCGCTACTTCAAGCACCACCTGCCCAACTACGGCGTGTTCGACGAGGACCGCTACTTCGTGTCCGGGGACGAGCTGACCGTCGTGCGGGTCGGCGGGGTGGACGTCGCGCTGACGATCTGCGAGGACCTGTGGCAGGCCGGCGGGCCGTTCGCCGCCGCCCGGCAGGCCGGCGTCGGCCTCGTGGTCAACATCAACGGCTCGCCGTACGAGTTGAACAAGGACGACATCCGGCTCCCGCTGGTTCGCCGCCGGGCGGCCGAGGCGAACGCCACCATCGCGTACGTCAACATGATCGGCGGCCAGGACGAGCTGGTCTTCGAGGGCGACTCGATGATCGTCACCTCCGACGGCGACCTGCTCACCCGCGCCCCCCAGTTCGTCGAGCACCTGCTCGTGCACGACGTCGAGCTGCCGGCCGCGACCACGAGCCCGGGCGGCGACAGCGTCGCCGACGGCATGCGGGTGTCGTACCACGCGGTGGAGGCGATCCCGCCCGCGCCGTCCGGCCCGGCCGTCACCGGCGGGCTGATCGAGCCGGTCGCCGACGAGGCCGAGGTCTGGCACGCGCTGGTGCTGGGCCTGCGCGACTACGTCAACAAGAACCGGTTCGCGTCGGTGGTGCTCGGCCTCTCGGGTGGCATCGACTCGGCGGTGGTGGCCGCCATCGCCGTCGACGCGCTCGGCCCGGACCGGGTGGTCGGCGTGTCACTGCCCAGCCAGCACTCCTCCGAGCACTCTCGGGAGGACGCCGCCGACCTGGCCAAGCGCACCGGGCTCGACTACCGCGTCGAGCCGATCCAGCCGATGGTGGACGCCTTCCTGGCGAACCTGTCGCTGTCCGGGATCGCCGTGGAGAACCTCCAGGCCCGGGTACGCGGTGTCATCCTCATGGCGCTGTCGAACCAGGAGGGCCACCTGGTGTTGACCACCGGCAACAAGAGCGAGCTGGCGGTCGGCTACTCCACCCTGTACGGCGACTCGGTCGGGGGCTTCAACCCGATCAAGGACGTCTGGAAGACGCTGGTGTGGCGTCTGGCGAAGTGGCGCAACGCGGACGCGGCCCGCCGCGGCGACACCGCCCCCATCCCGGAGAACTCGATCGGCAAGCCGCCGAGCGCCGAGTTGAGCCCGGGCCAGCTCGACAGCGACTCCCTGCCCGACTACGACGTGCTGGACCCGATCCTCATCGGCTACGTCGACGGCGACCTGGGGCGCGACGGGCTGGTCGAGTCGGGCCACGACCCGGCCGTGGTCGACAAGGTGCTGCGACTGGTGGATACCGCCGAGTACAAGCGACGCCAGTCCGCGCCGGGCACGAAGATCTCCATGAAGGCGTTCGGCCGGGACCGTCGACTGCCGATCACGAACCGGTGGCGCGAGCACGGCTGAGGTCCCGCGCCGCGCGAGTGAGATCTTCCACTGGGCCCTGCCGCCCGGCTGTCGCGCGGTGCGACGATCGGCGGAGCCCGGGGACCGCGCAGGCGGCCTCGAGGAAGGGAGACAGTCATGATCGAGTCCACTCCGCACGAGGTGACCGCGCTGTACGGCGGACCGGCCACCCGTCGGGTCCGCACCCGCGACCTGATCGCCGCCAAGGAGCGCGGCGAACGGTGGCCGATGCTCACCTCGTACGACCAGTACACGGCGGGGATCTTCGACCGGGCCGGCGTACCGGTGCTGCTGGTCGGTGATTCCGCGGCGAACAACGTCTTCGGCTACGAGACGACCCTGCCGATCACCGCCGACGACCTGTTGCCGTTGGTACGGGCCGTGGTGCGCTCGACCCGGCAGACCCTCGTCGTCGGTGACCTGCCGTTCGGCTCGTACGAGGAGGGCCCGGCCCAGGCACTGCGCACCGCCGTCCGGTTCATGAAGGAGGGCGGCTGCCACGCGGTGAAGCTGGAGGGCGGCCGACGCTGCGCCGCGCAGATCGCCGCGATCGTCGGCGCCGGCATCCCCGTGATGGCGCACATCGGCTTCACCCCGCAGAGCGAACACACCCTGGGCGGCTACCGAGTGCAGGGGCGGGGCGACACGGCCGACGAGGTGTTGGCGGACGCGCGGGCGGTGGCCGAGGCCGGCGCGTTCGCGGTGGTGCTGGAGATGGTGCCGGGCGTGGTGGCCAAGCAGATCACCCACGAGCTGTCCATCCCCACCGTCGGCATCGGCGCCGGCCCGGACACCGACGCCCAGGTGCTCGTCTGGCAGGACATGGCCGGCCTGCGCACCGGCAAGGCGCCACGCTTCGTGAAGCGGTACGCGGACCTCGCGGACGTCCTCACCGACGCCACCCGGCGCTTCGCCGAGGAGGTCCGGGGCGGCGAGTTCCCGGCCGCCGAGCACACCTTCTGACAGTCCAGCGACCTGGGTTGGCGGGGGGTGGGCAACGTCCACCTCCCGTCACCCGGCCATCGCGTCACACGATGACGACGATCTTCCCCGCCGGGTGTCCGTGCCGGAGGTGGCGGATCGCGTCCGCCGCCTGGGCCAGCGGATAGGTGCGGTCGACCGCCGGGGTGAGCGCTCCCGATTCGATGAGGTTCCCCAGCTCGCTCAGGTCCCTGGTGCGCTCGACCGCGCTGACGCTGCGCAGGCGTTGACCGACGAACAGGGACAGCAGCGGCGCGCGGAACATCTGCCGGTCGTAGCCGCTGAGCACGGGGCCCTTGGTGTACGTGCCGCCGACCAGCGCCAGTGTCCCGTGTGGGGTGAGGGCGCGGCGCAGGAGAGACACCGGCCGGTCGCCGCCGGTGTCGATGACCACGTCGTGGATCGGGCCACGGCTGTCGACCTCCTCGCTGGTGTAGTCGAGGATGTCGTCGGCGCCGAGGCCGCGTACGAAAGCAGCCCTGGCCGGCGCGCAGACGGCGGTGACCGTCGCCCCGTACGCCTTGGCGATCTGTACGGCGTGCGACCCGACGCCGCCGGATGCGCCGATGACCAGCACGCGCTGCCCTGGGCGTACCCCGCCGCTGTCGCGGACCGCACGCAGCGCCGTCATCCCGGAGACCGGCGCGGCGGCGGCCTGCGCGAACGACAGGTTGGCCGGCTTGCGGGCCAGCCGCCGCTCCGGCGCGCTCGCGAACTCGGCGTACGAGCCGCGCGGACAGGTGCCGAACACCTCGTCGCCGGGCCGGAACCGGGTCACCCGGGCACCGACCGCGACCACCACCCCGGCCAGGTCCCGCCCCCGAACCGGAACCCGGGGCCGGCGCGGCCCTGCGGCCAGCCGCGCCAGGTAGGGGCGACCGGTCATGAAGATCCACACTCCCGGGTCGACCCCGGCGGCGCGGACCTGGACGAGGACCTCCTCGTCGTTCACGGCCGGTTGGTCGATGTCGCCGAGGTGGAGCACGTCGGCCGGGCCGTAGCTGTCCTGGACGATGGCTTTCACGGCGCCGCCTCCTCGGGGTACTGGAACACGTCGTCGAGACGTGCGTCGAACAAGCGCGCGATCTTGAACGCCATCTCCAGCGACGGTGAGTAGCGACTCTGCTCGATGGCGATGACGGTCTGTCGGGTCACGCCGATCCGCTCGGCGAGCTCGGCCTGGGTCATCTCGCCGTGCGCGAAGCGCAGCGCGCGGATGTTGTTCGTGACGCGGGTCGGCTTCACCACTGCGGGACACCCTTGCGATAGACGATCACCTTCGCCAGGGCGCCAACCGCCGCCGACAGGACGAAGCACAGGTAGATGACGTTCGCGATCCAGAACCAGTCCCATTCGGCCAACGCCATGAGCATCGCCGACACCGCGCCGATGGCCACGAACGCCTGGCCGACGTGGTCACCGAGCCGTCCGATCTCCCGGTCACGGACGTCCTTGACCCGGGAGGCGCCCGGGTTCACCACACCCATCCCGATCTCGGCCACGATGCTCGCGACGACGGCCCCGCCAATGGTCCACAACAGCACCCCGACGTACGGGGTGGCGGTGAGCGGGCCACCGTCGGCCCGGTTCAGGACCACGGCGGCGTAGGCGGCGTAGCCCACCACACTGACCACCAGCATGACCCAGGCGCGTTTCTCCTCATGCGTCACGACCGCCTCCTGCGGTAAAGAATTCTTGACACGCTGATGGTATGGCTTCTTTGACATCGTGTCTAGAAAGCTTTACATCGGCGGTACGCGCCCCCGATTTGGCCGCGACGTCATCCCCATTGATCATGGTGACTTGTTTTGTCGTACACCTGTTCTAGTCTCTGGGGGTGATCGAGGAGTTGGCGCAGGCGCGGGGCGCGGTGGCGAATGCCGCCGCCGCGCCCGTCTGGGCTCTCGCGGAGCATGACCTGGTGGCTGCGCTCGACGCCGCGCACCGGCTCGAGCAGCAGCTCGCGGCGGTCAAGCTGGCCCTCGTGCGCGAGCTGGACGGCCGGGGCACGGCCCCGGCGCAGGGCGCGTCGTCGACGGCGGTCTGGTTGCGCGACCGCCTTCGGTTGACCGTTCCCGCGGCCCGCCGGTTGGTCGAGTCCGCTCACGCCCTCGACACGGGCGTTCCCGAGGTCCGCCGGGCGCTGGCCGACGGAGACGTCAGCCTGGAGCAGGCCCGCGTCATCGCCCACACCGTCGACACCGTGCGGGCCGCCGCCGGCACCGACGTCGCCAGCAGAGCGGTGGGCGTCCTCGTCGACTGGGCCGGCCAGTTCGACCCCACGCTGCTGCGCAAGCTCGCCACCCGCATCCTCGACCACGTCGCGCCCGAAATCGCCGACGCCGCCGCCAAGGCCGCCCTCGACGCCGAAGCCCGCCGGGCCACCCGGGATCGTCACCTCACCCTGTCCGAGCTGACCGACGGCCGGCTGCGGTTGAGCGGCACCCTCGACGCGGAGACCGCCGGCCTTCTCCGCGCCGCCATCGACCCATTGACCGCACCCTCCGGTCAGGACGACCACCGGTCACCGGGGCAACGGCGGCACGACGCCCTCGGCGACCTCTGCCGACTCGCCCTGCGCACCAGTGAGCTGCCCGAGCACGGCGGCGAGCCGACCCAACTCGTCGTCACCACCAGCTTCGACGGCCTGGTCCGGCAGCTCGGCTCGGGCACCCTCGACGCCGGCTTCGGGCTCACCGCCGAGACCGTGCGACGGCTCGCCTGCGACGCGGCGATCCTGCCCGCCGTGCTCGGCAGCGCCGGCCAGCCGCTCGACGTCGGCCGGCAGCGCCGACTTGTCACCGGTCCCCTGCGCCGCGCGCTGGTCCTGCGCGACCGAGGCTGCGCCTTCCCCGGCTGCGACCGCCCACCCCGCTGGTGCGACGCCCACCACCTCCGACACTGGGCCGACGGCGGCGACACCAGCCTGACCAACGCGGTGCTCCTCTGCGGCCACCACCACCGACACCTCCACCGAGGCGATTGGACGGTCCGACTCGGCGGCGACGGCCACCCCGAATTCGTCCCACCGGCCTGGCTCGACCCGGAACAGCTCCCCCGCCGCAACCACTACCACCGACGAACGTGACGGCAGCGAGTCAGCCACACACCCGATGAGGGTGGCGCTCGACGTCTCCCATTCGCGGCGGGCTCTGCGCGTTCCGGAGTTGGCGAGCGTGCCGCGGGGCACGGCCTGCACGGCGCACGGGCCGAGCCGCGCCGCGCTCACCGCAGGCGTGTAGCCCTCGAACGACGGTGCGGCGGGACACAGGCCGGCGAGCAGGGCCTCGGCCTGGTGCCGGTGTGCCCAGCGGTCAGCCCGTCCCCGCGCAGGCTAACTCTCGCGATTGTCGTACAGGTCGAGGTACGCCAGCAGCCGCAACAGCCCGCTCACGTGCGAAAGGTCGTGCCACAGCGACACGAAGCCCTCTGAACCACCCCGCTGCAGGAGGCTCGCCAGCTCGGTGACATCGTCGCTGCTCTGCCCGCAGTCGATCTCCAACTCGGGGCGCTGGGCCATCCCAAACGCCGCACCCAGGCCCACGTTCCAGTAGTGGTCGACGCCGAGCTGTGACAGCTGGATCTCCGGACCGAATCGACGCTCGGCCGCATCCAACAACATCGAGCACGCTCGGCGCAGATCCGCGATCCGCAACACCGCGTCAGCATCGGTCATGCCCATGATCCCACGGGGCGCGGTCAGAGGTCGGTGACACGGATGCCGGCGTGGGCCTTGTAGCGCTTGTTGATGGCGATCAGGTTCGCGGTGAACGCCTCGATCTGGTGGGCGTTGCGCAGCCGACCGGCGTAGATGCCGCGCATGCCGGGGATCCGCGCGGCGAGCGCCCCGACGATGTCGACGAGTTCCCGGTCCTCGGTGCAGATCAGCACGTCGAGGTCGATCCGGTCGACCTCCGGGTCGGCCAGCAGTGGGGCGCTCACGTGGTTGAACGCGGCGCAGACGCGGGAGTCGGGCAGCAGCGCGGCGGCCTGCTGGACGGCGCTGCCCTCGGCGACGGTGAGCGCGTACGGACCCTGCTTGTCGAAGCCCAGCGGGTTGACGCAGTCGACGACGATCGTGCCGGCCAGCGGCTCCGCGAGGGCGGCGACGGTGGCCGCGTGCCCGTCCCACGGCACCGCGATGATCACCACGTCGCTGCGGCGGGCCACCTCGTCGTTGGCCGCGCCGGTGATGCGCACGTCGGCCGGCATCCGGGGCAGCGCGGCGATCTCGGCGGCGGACTCGGCGGCCCGCTCGGCGGACCGGGAGCCGATCAGCACCGTCTGGCCGGCCCGGGCGAGTCGGTAGGCGAGGCCGCGCCCCTGGTCGCCGGTGCCGCCGATGATGCCGACCGTCAGCCCGGAAACGTCGGGCAGCGTGCTCGCGTCGTATGCCATGCGCTCATCCTCGCAAACCGCTCGGCGGCGACTCAGGCCAGCTCGAACAGCACCGTGCGGGCCGCCGGGTCGGCGGTGACCAGGCGGACGCGGACCCGTTCGCCGAGGGGCAGTTCACCGAGGCAGCGGCTGCGGACCGGCGGGGCGTCCAGGGCCACGGTTCCGCCGGGCGGGCGCGGGCGGGACTTGCCGTTGGCGGGGGCGTCGACGTCGAGCACCGCCGCGTCGAAGGTCTCCCCCACGCGGTGTTCCAGGAGCACCGCCTCGGCCAGGTCGACCGCGCCCCGGCTGGCCGCCGAGGCGGTGCGGTCGGTGCTGGCCATCACCTCGGGCAGCCGGGGCAACGCGGCGCGGGCCCAGTCGGGCACCTCCCGGCCCGCGTGCAGGGCCAGGCAGACCTCGGTGGCGTACCGGTCGGCCAGGCGCCGCAACGGCGCCGTGACGTGGGCGTACGCGGCCGCGACCCCGCCGTGCTCCGGCTGCTCCGGGCGGCTGCCGTCGAAGGCGGTGTACGCGGCGCCGCGCATCAACTCGGCAGCCTGGTCGATGAACGCGGCGGCACGTGGCTGCGCGGCGTCCAGGCCGGCGAGGACCTCGCCGGGGCTCACGCCGTCCGGCCAGCGCACACCCAGCGGGGCGGCGGCCGCTCGCAGGCGTTGCACCGCCTCCGGCTTCGGCGGGGGCATCGTCCGCAGCAGGCCGATCTCGCCGGCCAGCATGATGTCGGCCGCGGCCATCCCGGTCAGCAGCGAGATCTGCGCGTTGTGCTCCTCCATCGGCACCGGACCGCGCAGCACCAGCCGCCATCCGTCGCCGTCGGGCTCCACGTCCTGCTCGGGCAGCGGCAGGTTGATGGCCCCCCGGCGCAGCCCCCGGGCGGTCAGCCGGTCGCCGATCTCGGGCAGCAGCGCGATCGGCTCGGGCAGCCGACCGGCGTCGGCCGCCGCCTGCACGCCGGTGTAGTCGAGCTTGGCCCGACTGCGGACCAGCGCGCGCTCCAGCTCGACGGCCACCGTGCCGCCGTCGGCGTCCAGGTCGATGGTCCACACCACGGCGGCCCGGTCGTCGTCGGGCAGCAGGCTGGCCGCGCCCTCGCTGAGCGTCACCGGGTGCAGCGGCACGTTGCCGTCGGGCAGGTAGACCGTCTGCCCCCGCCGCCAGGTCTCCTCCTCGAGCGCACCGCCCGGGTGGACGTGCGCGGCGACGTCCGCGATCGCGTACCGCACGCGGTAGCCACCGCCCGGCCGGCGGGCCAGGTGCATCGCCTGGTCCAGGTCACGGGAGGTGGCCGGGTCGACCGTGACGAACGGTATGTCGGTGCGGTCGACGGCCGGCCGGGGCGGCGCGGCAGCCGCCGCGTCGGCCTCCCGCTGGGCGGCCACGGGGAAGCTCTCGGGCAGGCCGAGCTCGCGGCGCAGCGCGCCGAAGTCGATGCGGGGGGCGAGTACGCGTCGGATGACCACGGGTCAATCCTGACAGCGCCGCCGGTGATCCGCTTCCGGTGACCGGCCGAGTCCATGCCGCGCCGCCCGGCCAGCCCGGGGACGACAGTCAGCTGGTCGCCCTACGCGCCGTGGTCCGCGTACCCCGGGGAGCGGTGGCCCGTGCGGCGACCGGCTGCGACGGCGACTTGCGGGCGGTCACCTTGCGGGCCGGCGCCTTGGCGGCGGTGGTCTTCTTCGCCGGGGCCTTCTTCGCCGCCGCCTTACGGGCGGTCGTCGACGACGTGCCGGTCACCTTCGAGGCCGGGGCCTTCTTCGCCGCCGCCTTACGGGCGCCGCCGGCCGGACGGGTGGCCGTCTTCTTCGCCGCCGTGGTCTTCTTCGCGGGAGCCTTCTTCGCGGGAGCCTTCTTCGCCGCCGTCTTCTTCACCGCCGACGCCTTGGTCGCGACCTTGCGGGCAGGCGCCTTCGTCGCGGCCGTGGTCCTCTTCGCCGCCGAGGCGGTGGTCTTCTTCGCCGCGCTCGTCGTCTTCTTCGCCGCGCTGGTTGTCTTCTTCGCCGCGCTCGTCGTCTTGGTCGCGGTGGCGCTCTTGCGCGCCGTGGACGCCGGGCTCCGCTTCGCGGGCGCCTTCTTCGCCGCCGCCGTGGTCCTGGCGGTGGTCGCGGTCTTCTTCGCGGGCGCCTTCTTGGCCGCCGTGGTCCTCTTGGCCGCCGCCGTGGTCTTGGTCGTCTTCGTCGCCGTGGCCTTCTTGGCGGGGGCCTTCTTGGCCGCCGTGGTCGTCTTCGTCGCCGGGGCACGCCCCGCGCCGCCGGCCGCCTTGCGGGACGGCGCCTTCGCCGCGCCCGTGGTGGACTTGCGCACGGGGGTGGTCCGGCTCGCCGACGTGCCACGCTCCGCCGCGGCGGTCTTCTTCGCGGTGGTCTTGCGGGCGGCCGGGCGGGTGGTGGCCTGCTGTGTAACGGCCATCGTGGTTCCCTCCTTGGGGACGTGCTCTCGCGTGCGTCCTCGCGGAGCACGAACTACCGCGACGCGGGCCGTCCCGCGCCGTCTACCTGTCCTCCCCGGCCCAACGCGCGTCCTCGGCCTCCCACGCCTCGTTCCGCTCCTGCACTCGCTGCAGGGCGTTCTCCGCGTCGGCCGCCGAGTTGTACGGGCCGAGGACGTGCTTCGCCGGACACACGTCGGCGTCCGTCTCGACCCGGTGGTGTCGGGTGCACCAGTAGTACTGCCCACTACGTCCGCTGTCGCTCATGGGAAACACTGTGCACCGCGAACCGGTCGCCCGCCACCGGATCACGCAAGTCGCCTAACCCTCTCCACAGTAGAGACGCTCATCGCACTGCGGGCGAAAACGCCGAAATAAGTGCAGGTGGGGGGCATCGGGAAGCGCGCGGACACCGGTGGCCGAACGGTTGATTCCCCGGTACGGCGGTCCGGGGCAGGATTCGTGGCCGTGATCAACACGGTGACGGGCACGGGGGCGTGCCCGCGATGCGGTACGACCACCGCATCGCTGAGGGACGCGGCGCCGTGGTGCCCCGGCTGCGAGTGGAACCTGGACGCGTACGACCCCGGGCGGCGCGAGCGCGAGTTCGGCTGGACCTGGATCGACCGGTGGACCCACCGGTTGGCGTTCCGGGCGACCGGGCAGCAGTTCCGCCAGTTGCTCGGCCGTCCGCTCGGCGATGGCGGGTCGAACGCGGCACGGACGCTGACCGCGGTGGTGTCCCTGCTGCTGGTCGCGGCCGTGCTCGCCCTCGCGGTCGTCGGCGGTTGGCTGATCGTGGCGTTCCCCTTTCCCAACCTGGCGATCGTGCTGGGTGTGGCGATGGTCGCCCTGGCGGTCGCTCTCCGACCACGCTTCGGCCGGGTCGATCCGGATCTGGAGGTGCTGTCCCGCGACCGGGCGCCGGAGCTGTTCGGACTGATCGACGAGGTGGCCGCGGCCGTCGGCGCGTCGGTGCCGGACGTGGTCGGCGTCGACGGGGCCGTCAACGCGTACGCGGGCGCGGTCGGGGTGCGACGCCGCCGGGTCCTGGCGCTCGGGCTGCCACTGTGGGGCTCGCTTCCCGCCGGCGAACGGGTGGCGCTGCTCGGACACGAGCTCGGCCACTTCGTCAACGGCGATCCGCGTCGGGGTCTGCTCACCCAACCCGCGTTCACCACGCTCGCCTCGGCCGCCGACCTGTTCCGGCCGGTGCAGACCACCGTCGGGGCCGGGCTGCTGGAGATGGTGGCTGACGCGCTGGGCCGCGCGTTCCAGTGGGTGGTGTCCCGGGTGCTGTTCGGCGCGCACCTCGTGCTGGTGAGCGTGGCGCTGCGGGACAGCCAGCGCGCCGAGTACCTCGCCGACGACCTGGCCGCCCGGGTCGCCGGCACGACGGCCGCCACCAACCTGCTCGACGCCCTGCTGGCCACCGAGTCGCTGAAGTTGGCGGTACGCGTCCACGCACGGGCGGGGCACGGCCCGGACCGTTGGCGGTCGGCGTTCACCGAGGCCCGCGCGGCGAACAGTGACCGGCTACCGCTGCTGCGCCAACTGTCGGTCCGTGACGAGGCCTCGCTCTTCGCCGCCCACCCGCCGATCGGGCTGCGTCGCCAGCTGCTCGCCGAACGCCCGTGGCAGGACCCGTCGGTGGTGCTCACCCCCGCCCGACTGGAGCGGATCGACGCCGAGCTGGCTGCGGAGTACGCGCGCTTTCGTCGTACCGTCGAATGGTCGGGCTGAGCACGACGCGACCTTGACGGGACGGCGGTGGCCGCTGACGCGCGGCCTATGATCGCCCGATGGCGGTACCGGACTACATCGTGCGGATGCGAAAGCACGTCGGCCACGACCTGCTGTGGCTGCCCAGCGTCAGCGCGGTCATCCGCAACGACGCCGGTGAGCTGCTGCTCGGCCAACGCTCGGACGACGGGCGGTGGTCGGTGATCAGCGGCTTCGTCGAACCGGGCGAGCAGCCGGCCACCGCGCTGGTCCGGGAGGTGCGGGAGGAGACCGGCCTGGACGTGACGCCGCTGCGCCTGACCAGCGCCGTCTCCCACCCGCACACCTACCCCAACGGCGACCGTTGCGAGTACCTCAACCTGGGCTTCGTCTGCAAGGTGGTGTCCGGCACCGCGCGGGTCAACGACGACGAGTCGCTGGACGTGCGGTGGTTCGGCCTGGACCGGCTGCCCGAGTTGGACCGGCACGCGCTGCTGGTCATCGCCTACGCGTTGCGCGACAACCCGTCGGCCGGTCATCTGCCGCCGGGCACCACCTGGGACGACGTACCCGACTGAGCCTCCGGCCGCGACGTCCTCAGACCGCGACCCGTTCGACGGGGATCCACAGCTCCGCGTCCGCCGTGGTTCCGTCTGCGGACAACCGCACCCGGGAGATCTCCGGTCCGGGCCGGCTGCGGTACGGGTTCGACGGGAACCACTGGGTGAACACGTCCCGCCACAGGAACTGCACCGCCTGCGGGAACGCGCCCGAGCTGGTGAACACGGCCCACGACCCGGCCGCTACGGGCAGCGCGTCGAGGTCGTCCGGTGGCGTGGCCCCGGTGACGGCCCCGTGCCAGTAGTCCAGTTCGCTGCCCTCGGCCCGGGTGTCGGCCAGGTTGTCGCTGACGTTGACGATCCCGGCCGGCTCCTGGTCGGAGAGCGCCTCGATCCGGGCGGTCGTCTCCTTGTCGATGCTCCTGATGAACGCCACGATCGACGGGTTCATCCCCTCGTGCACCAGCGGGACCCGGGCCTTGCGCCCCACCAGCGCGAACACGTCCTTGGTGACGATTCGGTACTCCATGCTGCCGCTCCCTTCCACGGTGAGTCGGAAGGACATCCGGGGCTGGGAACGCAACGCCGCCCCCGTACGCCGGGCTTCTCCGGGCCCCACGCCGTGCACGGCGTGGAACGCCCGGGCGAACGCCTCGGCCGAGCCGTAGCCGTAGCGCACCGCGACGTCGAGCAGCGTCCGCTCCCCCGCCAGCACGTCCGCGCCGGCGACGGTGAGCCGACGGCGGCGGACGTACTCCGACAACGGCATGCCGGCCAGCGCGGAGAACAGCCGCCGGAAGTGGTACTCCGACGTGAGCGCGATCCGCGCCAGGTCGGCCACCTCGATCTGCTGGTCGAGGTGCCGCTCGATGTGCGCCATGGCCTCGTTGAGCCGATCCAGCACCTGGGCCTCCTTCCCTTACGAGCAGCAACGCTAGGTGGCAGGACAGGAGGCCCACCCGACATCCGATGCCCGCGATGATCGGGTGCCTCAGCGCGGTGGCTGCCGCATGAACCAGGTGGGGACCGGCTCCGCCAGGGTGCGGATCACCTCCCAGCCGGCACGGCGGTACAGCTCCACGTTGCCCGGGTTGCTGGTCTCCAGGATCGCCGGCAGGCCGTCGGCGGCCGCGCGGGCCAGTCCGGCCCGCATGACCGCGCGGCCCCAGCCGCGTCCGGCGCTGTCCGGGTGGGTGCCCAGGACACCCAGATACCAGAAGGGGTACGTCGGCAGGGCCGCGTGGACGGCGTCGTCGTAACCCTGGACGCGGGCCAGCACGTCGGCGGGGTACGCGGGAGCGGCACCGCCGTCCGGGCTCGCGTGCCCCTCCGCCGGCGGGTCCCACAGGGCGACCGAGGCGCCCCCGCCGATCGTCCAGATCGACGAACGGTGCACCCGTTTGTCGAAGAGGTCCCCGAAGAAGGTCGCGGCGTGCTGCGGATAGGTCTCATCGTCGGGGAAGAGGTGCCGCAGGACGGGGTCCTTTCCGAAGGCGGCGACCAGCGTGCCGACGACGGCGTCCCGATCGGCGGGGGTGGCGATGGTGATGTCAGGCATGGTCACAGCGGTCGACACTATCGCCGGTGGGGTGCCCCGTGACCTACCCGAACGTGAAGGCGTACGCCTCGGCGCCCGGCGCGTCGAACCGGATCTCCACGGTCCGCTCGCGGATCACGCCGTCCTGCCGGACGAGCTGGTACAGACGCCCGTCCTGAAGGACACCGTTGCCGTCGGCGTCGACGTCCACGCCGTGCGACGGGCCGGGAGGTTCGCCGTCGAGGAGCACCCGGTACGGGATCGGCCCCCGCCCGTCCGGCGACAGCACGAGGTGCGCGTCGCGGGCGTGGAAGCGGAAGGCGACGCTCCCGCCGGCCTGTGCGAGCACCGCCTTCTCGGTGCCGATCGTCCACTCTCCGGCGAGGGCCCACTGGTTGAGAGCCAGGCTCTCCGGGAGGTCGTAGCCGCGGCGTTCGTCGAGGGCAGGTCCGTTCGGCGACGCGAAGTGCTCGCCGCGACCGAAGCCGAGGTACGTCTCGGGCGTGCGCAACTGGTCCCAGTCGGCCGCCGCCTCGATGCCGAGCCCCTCCACGGGTACGAGGGCCCGCTCGATACCGAGCAGCCGCTGGATGGCCCGTTCGGACCGCTCGTAGCGGCCCTCACCGAAGTGCTCGTCGCTGATCACGCCGTCGGCGTCGACGAAGTAGAGCGCCGGCCAGTACTGGTTGGCGAACGCGCCCCAGATCGCGTAGTCGCTGTCGACCGCGACCGGGTAGTCGATGTCGCGGGCCGCGACGGCGGCGCGTACCCAGTCGATCTGGCGCTCGAATCCGAACTCCGGCGTGTGCACCCCGACGACGAGCAGCCCGTCGTCCCGGTACGCCCGCGACCAGGCTCGCACGTACGGCTCCTGGCGCAGCCAGTTGATGCAGGTCAGCGTCCAGAAGTTCACGAGTACGACGCGTCCGCGCAGCTCGGCGGGGCCGAGCGGCTCGGAGTTGAGCCACTCGACCGCCCCGCCGAGCGGCGGCAGGTGCACCCGACCGAACGCGGCCATCTAGCGCAGCGACCGGAAGGCGGTGCGCAGCTCCTCGGAGAAGATCTTCGGCTGCTCCCAGGCCGCGAAGTGCCCACCGACGTCGAGCTTGTTGTAGTAGATGAGGTTCGGGTAGGCCTGCTCGGCCCAGCTCTGCGGGGCCTCGTACAGCTCGTCGGGGAAGACGCTCACGGCGACGGGGACGTTGACGCCCTTGGTGGCGAAGAACGAGAGCTTGTTCTCCGCGTAGAGGCGGGACGCGGAGACCGCGGTGTTCGTCAGCCAGTAGAGCGAGATGTTGTCCAGGATGTCGTCGCGGGTCAGGCCCGCCTGGGCGCCCTCGAAGACCTTCGCGATCAGGGCGAGGCTCTTCGCGTCGTGGTCGAGCAGGAACGACGCCAGGCCCACCGGGGAGTCCGCCAGGGCGGTCAGCGTCTGCGGGCGCGTCGCCATCATCAGGGCGTACGCGACGTGCTTCCAGACGTAGTCCAGCTCGGTGGCCGCGCGCATCTCGTCGTCGGACAGGCCCGAGGGCAGCGACCCCATGGCGTTGTTCGCCCCGGTGGTGTCGCCCTGGAACAGCAGGTCGATCTCGGGCGGGACCGCGCCGGGCATGTTGGTGTGGATGCCGAGCAGCTCCGGCGGGGCCTGCACGCCCATCTGGTCCACGACGACCGCTCCCCAGTCGCCGCCCTGGGCGACGAACCGGTCGTACCCGAGGCGCTTCATCAGCTCGGTCCAGGCGGTGGCGATCTTCTGCGGATTCCAGCCCGTCGCGGTGGGCTTGCCCGAGAAGCCGTGCCCGGGCAGGGACGGGATCACCAGGTGGAAGGCGTCCGACGCGCTCGCGCCGTGTGCCGTCGGGTCGGTCAACGGCTCGATGATCTTCATCTGCTCGATCACCGACCCGGGCCACCCGTGGGTGACGATGAGCGGAAGCGCGTCCTCGTGCTTGGAGCGCACGTGGATGAAGTGGATGTCCACCCCGTCGATGGTGGTCATGAACTGCGGTACGGCATTCAGCCGTGACTCGACCTTGCGCCAGTCGTACTCGTTCTCCCAGTAACGCGCGACGGCCTGGATGGTCGCGAGTGGCACGCCCTGCGACTGGTCGTCGACGATTTCCTTTTCCGGCCACCGGGTGGCGGCGATCCGTCGTTTCAGGTCGTCGAGGTCTGCCTGGGGGATTTCCACCGTGAATGGCCGGATCTCCGTGGTGCCGGGCCGCGTCTTCGTCTTGACCGCCATGCCTTCTTCCTCTCTGTCACCAGTTCGCGCCTCGCGAGGGGAATCATGGGGTGAGGGCACTGCCCGGTTGTGTGCGCCAATTCGAGAAAGGCACGCCGCCGCCCTATCTCGGAGCCTAGAACGCAGCACCTCGCGGCCGTGGCGATACGAGCAGTCACGCGGTTCTGCGGAGTTTTCGCTAGCTGCCCGTCCAGGTCACGGTGGTCAGCCGGGCACCGAGCAGCCGCCGCGCCCGGGCGACCTGACCGGCGTTCGCGTTGACCAGCACCGCCTGCTCCGCGGCGGCGAGGATGGGCAGATCCGACAGCGAGTCGCTGTAGGCCACCCGCCAGGGCGGCGTCACCCGGTGGGCGGCGAGTTGCACCATCTTCGTCGGCCCGTGGTTGTGCACGATCAGCTTCGGACCACGGATCTGCGACGCCACCAGGTCGACCTCGGCGAGGCCGATGGCGTCGAGCAACGCGCGTGCCAGGGTGTGCTCGCACGCGGTCACCACGACGACGCGGTCCCCCGCCGCCAGGTGGGCACGGATCATCCGCAGACCCGGTCCGATGAGCCGACCTGGCTCGGCGCCGAGGTCAGCGCCGAAACGCCGAAGCTCGGCCTGCAACCGATCCGCGTTCCGGCCCCACAGGCCGATCCGACTCATCCACCGCGCCGCCCGCACGCGGTAGGCGGGAACGGCGATCATGGGCGCGAGGAGGACGAGCAGTCCGACGGCCAGCGGCAGCCGGGCACCGGTGAAGACGACGCGCCGCATGAAGAGCCCGAACGCGTCTCCGCGCAGCAGCACGCCGTCGAGATCGAAGACGACGGTTGGAGCGGCGTCCTCGCGGTCCTGCCCCATCTCAGGTGGCGTTGGACGGTCGAGCTGGCCTGGCGGCGCGACCGTCACCAGATCAATCATCCGTACCTCCCTCGACAACACGGTACGGACGCGGAGCAACGCGGTGAGCCATGATCCACTCGCCTTCCGTGAAACCGGCCCATCCCAGGCCCCCGGACACCCCAATGTCAGCGAAGTCGAGTGGATCTACGGCCAGCCCACGACGGACCGCGCGCCCGTCGATCCGGCGTGTGACGGAATCCTTACGGGCTTTGCGCTGGCTGCGGATCATGCGGCAACATCAGGCGGCGTGACGGCACCAGGCACGGAACCCGCAAGCGAGAGCCCGGCCAGTACGCCCCGGTCGGGTCGGCGGGTCCGACGCTGGATGGCCGGCACCGGAATCGCCGCCCTGGCCGCCGTCCTCGGTATCACCCTCGCCGTACGCGGCGGTGCCACCCCGGCCTGCGCCGCACCGCCCAGCGGCAACACCGTCCACAGGGGAACGGCCAGCTTCTACGACGCGGGCCGCTCGGGCGGCACCTGCTCCTTCCCGGGCCCGCCGGCCGACCGGCTCTACGTGGCTGTCGGCTCGTCGCGGTACGCCAACGCGGCCGCCTGCGGCAGCTACCTGGACGTCACCGGCCCCAAGGGCACGGTCCGGGTGCTGGTCATTGACCAGTGCGGCGGCTGCGGAAGCAGCAAGATCGACCTGTCCGAGGAGGCGTTCGCCCGGATCGCCGACCGCTCGCAGGGCATCGCCTCCGTGACGTACCGGGCGGTCGTGAACCCGTCGCTCGACGGCGGCCTCACCTTCCGGATCAAGGGCGGGGCGTCGCAGTGGTGGTTCGCGGTCCAGGTCGGCAATCACGGCAACCCGCTGCGCTCGGTCGAGGCCAAGGGCCCGAGCGGCGGCTTCCGCAAGGCGGCCCGCCAGGTCGACAACTACTGGACCATCGACGACGGGATCGGCCCCGGCCCGTACACGATCCGGGTCACCGACGTGTACGGCCACCAGAGCACCGCCACCGGCATCCGCATGACGCCGAGGAAGGTCCAGCGCACCACGGCGTCCCTCGTCGCCGTTCCGCCTCCGCCACCGCCGAGCCCGCTGCCGTCGCCGTCGCTCTCACCCTCGCCGACGCCGCCAGCCGAGTCGGCCGCTCCGGCGACGACGGTCGAGGCCCTGGCCGGCGCAGCTCCGCTGGCCGCCGCACGTTGCTGACGCCGCGCGAGGCGCTCGGCGCGGTTGACAGATGTTTCGGGCTAGTGACAGCGTTGTCATCGACTCATTTCCTCCATATGAGACGAGGAGCGCATCTTGCTCTATCGGAACTCACCCCGCCGCCGGGCGTCAGCAGCCGCCGCGGCCGGCATTCTCGTCACGGGCCTGGCGCTCGCCCCCTCCGCGCCCGCCCAGGCCAAACCGCACGGTGCGCAGGACGACGCCGTACGCTCGGGCAACGCACGTTTCGAAGTGCTCTCCCCCACCCTGATCCGCACCGAGTACCAGAAGGACGGCCGGTTCACCGACGCCGCCACGTTCAACGCCATCGGGCGCGACGACTTCGCCCGTACGCGTTTCACCACGCGCGTCGAGCACGGCTGGCTCACCATCGACACCGGCGAGATGACGCTGCGCTACCAGGTCGGCTCCGGTGCGTTCACGGCCGACAACCTGACCGTGCGGCTCAAGACCGGCAAGCAGACCGTGCAGGGCCAGCCCTGGGCCGGCCACACCGCGCCGGCCTGCGCGTTCGGCGCGCTCTGTGAGGCCGAGTCGCTGCAACTCAACGGTCCCGGCGTGGCCACCGACCACCGGGGATACACCGGCCGCGGCTTCGCGGCGGGCTTCTCCGCGTCCGGCGACTCGGTCACGTTCGCGCTCGACGCCCCGCAGGGCGGCACCAGGCAGCTCGCCGTCCGCTACGCCAACAGCACCGGCGGCGACGGCCAGAACGTGGACCGCACCCTGACCGTTCAGGTCGACGGCGACGCCGGCCACACGCTGACCCTGCCGCCCACCGCGAACTGGGACACCTGGGGCCTGGCCACCGTGCCGGTCGACCTCACCGCCGGCCGGCACGAGATCAGCGTCGTGCGAGGTACCAACGACTCCGGCAACGTGAATGTCGACAGCCTCGCCGTGGTCGACCCGGGTGACCCGTTCCCCGCGCCGGCCACGCCCCAGCCGCAGCCGCTGCCCTTCGGCACCCTGGGAGAGGCCGAGACCGGCGCGCTCGCCGGCCGCGCGCGGCCTGCGAACGACCACAACGGCGCTTCGGGTACGGGTTTCCTGGCCGGCCTGGAGAACACCAGCGCCGCCGTGGCGCTCACCGTGACGGACGTACCCGCCGCCGGTGACTACCAGGTGCAGATCCGCTACGCCAACGGCCAGGCCGGCGCCCAGCCGAGCCAGACGCGCACCATGTCGGTGACGGCGGGCTCGGCGGCACCGGTCACGGCGACCCTGCCGCCGACCAGCGGATGGGACTACTGGAACACCGTCGCCGTCCCGGTCCACCTTGACCGTGGTACCAACACCGTGACGCTGGGCTGTCCCAGCGACGCCAGCTGCAACGTCAACGTCGACACGGTCGCCGTCACGGGCAGGGACTCCCCGCTGCTCGCCCCGCACGCGCCGCTCGGCGGCTACCGCCGGGGCCTGGACGGCGTGACCGGCGCCGCGCTCACCGCCCCGGGCCTGCTCTACCAGGACGGCTGGTACCTGCTCGACGACTCGGCCTCGGCCCTGCGCACCACCAAGCCCCGGCCCGCCCCCGAGCAGGACGGCTACGTCTTCGCGTACGGGCAGGACTTCACCCGTGGCCTGGCGGACCTGTCGACGCTGACCGGCCCCACGAAGCTGCTGCCCAAGTGGGCGTACGGGGTGTGGTACTCCGAGTACTACGACCGCACGGCCACCGAATTCCAGGACCTGGTGGCCCGGGCCCGGGCTGAGGGCGTACCCATGGATGTCCTTGTCCTTGACACCGACATCAAGGCGCCGGACAAGTGGAACGGCTGGAGCATCGACCCCACCCGCATCCCCGATGAGAAGGCGTTCTTCGACTGGGCGAAGAAGCAGGGCCTGCACACCGGCATCAACATCCACCCGAGCATCCTCGGATCGGACCCGAAGTTCGCCCAGGCGCAGGCCACCGCGAAGGGCAAGCTGCAACGCGTCGGCTGCAACGGCGGCCCGGACTGCTACACGTTCGACTACGGCGACCCGGACCAGCTCAAGGCGTACCTGCAGCTGCACGACGGGATGATCCCGAAGGGCAGCAAGGGCCCGGACCTGTGGTGGCTGGACTGGTGCTGCGACAACACCAAGTCGTCGCTCGCCGGCGTGACCGGTGACGCGTGGATCAACCAGCAGTACGCCGACAAGACCGGCTTCGCCTTCTCCCGGGCGTACGGGTCGTTGCAGGCCGGCGGCTACAGCAGCCCCACCCCCGTGGCGACCGGACCGTGGGCCGACAAGCGCACCACGCTGCACTTCACCGGCGACACCACAAGCGACTGGTCGACCCTCCAGATGAAGGTCGGCTACACGCCGGGCGAGTCGGCCGCGACCGGGCTGGCCGCCGTCAGCCACGACATCGGCGGGCACACCGGCGGCCTCCAGGAGCCGGGCAGCGAACCGGGCAGCACCAAGCTGCCCGACGACCTGTACGCCCGGTGGGTGCAGTTCGGTACGTTCCAGCCCATCGACCGGCTGCACTCCAACCACAGCGACCGGCTGCCCTGGCAGTACGGCCCGGCAGCCAACGCGTCGGCCAAGAAGTTCCTCAACCTGCGCAAGGAACTACAGCCGTACACCTACGCCGCCGCCAAGGAGGCCACCCGCACGGGTACGCCGATCGTCCGCTCGATGTACCTGGCGTACCCGAACGAGCAGGCCGCCTACGCCACCGCCGGCTCGCAGTATCTCTACGGCCCGGACTACCTGGTGGCACCGGTGACGACGCCGGGCGACACCGCCGCTACGTCGGTCTGGTTCCCGCCGGGCAACAGCTGGACGGACATCTTCACGGGCAAGACGTACCGGGGCGGCACCACGCAGGACATCACCACCACCCTGGACACCATGCCGGTGTTCAAGAAGCACTGACGTTTCAGAGATCAGGACGCCGGCCGGGTGGGGTGACCCACCCGGCCGGTTCGTTACCCAGGTACCAGATGCAGCTCAACGGCACTGCCCCACCGTCATCCGCGGATCGCTCGCGCGGCGATCGTCAGTAGCACGTTGAGGAGTCCCAGCGTGCGGTACAGCGCGTAGAGGATCCACACGCCGAACATGCAGACGGCGGTGATGAACAGGACAGGACCCACAAGCGAGGTATCCCCGCCCGCCCAACCTCCCCCGATCCCGACGGTGGCCACGACGCCGAGCAGCACCACAGCGCGCCCCATCCCCTTCAACGCCTGCCAGAGGGCAGTCGCGTAGGCGGAGGCGGGCACAACTCCCGGCGGGGCCGCGATGGGCGACGCCTCGGGTGCCCACATCGCCAACTCCTGGAGATGCCGCCCAGCGGCCCGGTCCCGTTCGTGCGGAGAAGCACGCAGGACCGCCTCCAACGCGCAGAGGTCGTCCCGGCTGCGTAGCCGTCCGGTGCGCGGATCGCTGAGCAGCAGAATGGCCCCCGGACGTCCCTTGTGTCCCCGCTGGGTGAGCAGCCACGCCTTGCCGTAGCCCTGCAGAGTGCCCGGTGGCAGGATGTCGACCGTTCCGGCATGCAGGCTCGTCGGGTGAGTCGGGACATCAACGCCGGTCACGAGGTTCGTCCCTTTGATCATCGCCGACCCGTCCGCGAGGTTCCGGCAGTCACCAAAGATCTGCCAGATTCCGAAGGTGGTTGCGCCGACCGCGACCAGGCCCGTGACCAGCATGATGACGCCGAGCAGCTCGTTGCGCTGCACCCCCAGGCCGATGATCAACAGCGTAGGGACCAGGACAAGCAGGTACCAGCCAGCGAACAGCAGGGCCTTTCGCCGATCCAGCCACCGTGTCAACCGGGCATGGTCGGGCTCGTCGGGAAAACGGCGCAGCGGGATCGCGTCGGCTGGCCGAGTCAGCTGTCGGCAGAGGTTGTGGAAGCGGTCGCCGGCCAGCGCGGCCAGGTCGCGCAGGAGCAGATCGTCCCCGTAGTCCACCTCGTCGAGCTGGAACAGTTCCACGGCAGCCTGGCCGCCCAACCGGGTCTCCTCGGTGAGCGGGACTCCCAGGTTCACCCCGGCCGCCGGCACCAGTAGCAGCCGCGGAGCCGCCGTGATGCGCCGCCGAGCCGTCGCGGGGGCGTCGGCGAGCACGACCGCCGCGATCTCGTCCCACCGCAGATCCCGATTGAGCTTCGGTGTGCGCACCGACCAGCCGCGCGCGTCGACGTCGACGCGGAACGGCATCACCGCGTGCCGCAGCATCGGACCAGCGATCGCCAAACCGAAGAGCACAACCGCCCCGCAGAAGAGCAGGCCGATCCAGCCGATTTCTTCCGTCACCGCCTTGTACGCGATCGAGGCTGCTCCCCCGAGCATCACCAACCCGAACAGGAAGGGGATCAGGCGATCTATGTACGGGCGGCGCAGCTTCACCGGATCATCATCGGACGCGGAGTCAAAGCGCCTGCCGCGCGGGCACAGGCGCTCAGGCTCGACCGGACCGGCGAGGCCGCCGGGCCAGGGACAACCACCCGAGGAACCTGGCGTGCATCGCCGGCGGGTCCGGACGCAAACCCAGGCTGTACGCGTCATCGACCGCGTCGTGCATCGACGCGGCCAGGTAGAACGCCAAGGCGACGGAGTGGCCGTGGAACTCGGCCGCGAGCGCGAGTTGGGCCGGCCCGCACGGCCAGGGCGCGGCGCAGTTGCGGCACAGCCACGCCGGACGCATCGGCAGGTGCGGGCGGGGGCGGAGTCGGGCGTTCATCAGACCCGCACCATGCCTCGCCGCTGTCTGGCCGGCAGGGCCTGCGCCCGCACACCCGCTCGTCGCACGTACAACTCGCGCCGCGCGACCGCGTCGCCCGCCGCGTTCAGCTGGTAACCCTCGATCCAGACCCACCCGTCGTACGTGTGCCGCTCGGGCAACTCGCGGATGACGCGTACGACGATCGGACGCAGGAACTGCACGCTAGCGGCGGTGGTCAGGTGGATGACGTCGCCGGCCTTCATTTTTTCAGTCTCTTCGGGATCTTTGTCAGGCACGGTCTTCCCTCTGGTGCTGCGGGAAGGGGCCGCTCCCGTGAGTGCTCGCCCGCCGGAAGCGGCCCCGCTACGAACGCGACCGCCGGTCTCATGGCCCCTACCAGCCGCGCCCGCCTGGTGACACTCTGCTGTGGAGGCCACTACGCTCGGAAGGTGGTCGCGGGGTCCGGGCCGGAGCTGGCAGGACAGGCGCACGGTGTGTGGCGCCCCGGGTAGTCGATCTCCGATCTGAGGAGCGTTGCATGGCTGATGTGCCGAGCCCGCTGGCGGACTTCATCGTGAGCGAGATCCGCCGTGCTCGCGGAGCGTCCGGGATGACTCAGGAGGCCTTCGGTCGAGCGGCGGGCTTCAGCGCCTCACACGTCAGCGCCGTGGAGAGCGGCACCCGCGCCCTGACGATGGACTTCATCAAGGGCGCGGACCGCGCCTTCAGCAACGACGGCCTGTTCGGACGCCTGGTGATGAAGCTCGGTGCGCCGTCGTGGTTCCTTCCCTGGCTGGACGCCGAGCGAGAGGCGACCCAGCTTCGCTACTTCGAGCCCAACCTGATCCCTGGCCTGCTACAGGTGGAGCACTACGCCCGCACCGTCCTGCGGACAGACGAGAGCCTCACCGACGACGAGGTCGAGCAGCGGGTGCAGGCGCGCATGAGCCGGCAGGCCATCTTGACCGGCGAGCGCCGGCCACAGTTCGTCGCCGTGCTGGACGAAGGCGCGATCCGGCGTACCGGCGATGACCTGGGCGGCATCATGGCTCAGCAGATCGCCCACCTGGTCGCGCTGGCCGAACTGCCGCACGTCCACGTCCACGTCGTCCCGGCCGCCAGCGGCCTACACATCGGGCTGTCCGGACCGTTCGCGCTGGCTCGGTCCAGCGACGGCGTGTGGGTTGGGCACCTAGAAAACCAGCTTGGCGGGGACGTTATCGACAAGGACGATGAGGTGGCTACGCTTCAGGCCAGGTGGGAGAGCGTCCGGAATGAGGCTCTACCGCGCCGGCAGTCCATCGACCTGCTGAAGGAAGTTGAGAGCCATCATGGACCTTAGTAACGCCCGGTGGCGCAAGTCCACCCGCAGCGGCGCGAGCGGCGGCAACTGCGTCGAGGTGGCAAGCAACCTGCCCGGTGTCGTCGGCGTCCGGGACAGCAAGGACCCTGGCGGTCCAGCACTGACCTTCGGTCCGGCGGCTTGGCGGGCGTTCGTCGCTCAGGTCGCCGCGCGGCCGTAACCGCGACCAGATGCAGGTCGTGCGCTTTCGGCGAATGTGGGCACTGCACCGGCTGCCGTTTCGAGATGCCGTGCGACTCTCAACAGGTTGAACGCCCGGTAATAGGCCCGCGGGTCATCGCGCCACATATCGGGTCGTATCCGCTGCTGAAGGGCTTCGACAGTTGCGCTCAACAGCTCTCGTTGAGCCGGTAGCAGTGAGCCGCCTGCGGCCAGGGACGCGGTGACGCAGGTGTCCACGTCCAACGTGGTCGGATCCGGCTCCGCCAGCAGCGCGGGTGCCTCATGCCGACGCCAGTACCGCACGGCGTGCAGGGCCGCCTGTTCGGGAGCGTCGTAAGCAGTTCAGGGTTGCGCACGCGGCGGGCGTAGGTGCCGAAGCTCAGCCAACGACGCTAGACCGGCAGGACCGACCTGCCTACCCGATAACCCAGGGGCTTGACCGACTTTGCCGAACACGGGTCCCTGGCGATCCGCTCGTCGTCGACGGCCGCGCGGAGGATGGTCCGTAGGTGGGCGAAGACAACGGCCCGGGTCGCTTGGGCCAGGCTGCCGACACCTTCCCAGTACGGCGCTCCACGTCGAATACGCCGACATGATTACTTCTTCAGGCCACGGGTCCTTCTAGTTTCGTTTAATGTTTCGTTGATCTTGAATTTGACCTGCTTGTACAATGACTCATCGCCGTCGTGGGAGAAATGGGCCGCCCCAGTCATCTGCAACGCGGCCACTCCCACGAACGCAGTGGTCCCGATCCGAAACTTCTCGCGCAAGCTCACTTCAGGGCCGACGTCTCCGGCGGCAACCTCGCCTGGTGACCGCGGCGGCTCGATACCGTGCGGTCCCGACGGTCGGTGATATCCGTCGTGGACAAGTTGCGGAGAGTGCAGGTTGTAGAACGCTTCGATCTTCTGGAACATTGGCCCATCCAACGGGTAACCGCGTACGTTGTTGCGAAGGTGCCACATCATGACGAATGCCTGATTAGCGTTCAGTGGAGGCGTCTTCGACTTCATTTTCTCCACTAGCCTGACCAGATCGTTTCGTTGGTAGTCTTCCAGCCCTGGATCCCGACCTTTCTTGACCGCTTTCTTCAAATCATTCAGCTCTTCCCGGTACTCGCTCGATTTCAAGGGCGGAGTCGAGAATCGGATGGCCGTGCCCAACTCGACGGGACGATGGAACGTGCGCGGATTCGAAGCAAAATCAGAAGGTCCGTCGTATACGCCGACACCTGTCAGGTATTCAACGCCGACGGTTTCCGAGTCCTTCATCACCACTAATCCTCCTGGAGCTCACTGATGCAGATGCCTGTCAGCACTCCTACGGGATGAACGGCGCTGTGGTTCACCGGCCGGGCGATTGAGTTCACTGGAGCGTAGAGCTGCTGCTGTCGCCTACCAGCCCTCAGCCCTCGTCAAGGAGGCCAAAGCTCTCCGGCAGCTCTTCCAAGGCCTCACGCAGGGCACCGGTCGCCTGGATCGCCCGCTGCCGCACAAGCCCGGTGCGCCCCGGACGCTCCTCCGGGCGAAGGACGAGCTCGAAACCTCGATCAGGGCTCTGAACTGGTGGGCGACGGACGAGCCGACCTGTACGCCGGATTAAGATCATCGCACCCCCGCTGACCATGCGTAAAGCCTCCCGACGTGCCATGCAGGCCGTCTCCAGGCCGTCACCCGGTCGAGATCCCATCTCCAACGAGGTTGGCCGCCCTTAGGTCATCGATGGTGACCGCAAAGCTTCGCCCCTCGCGTTCCGCGCTGCGTCTAGCCCACTCCAGGATGCTCTCTAGCCGTTTCACCGCCTGCGGATCGCCACGCTTGGCAGCTTCCATCATGCGCATCTGCTCAACCCACCGGGTGTACGTGTCCCGCATGATCTTCGTCTTACGGGGAACGTCGAAGTTCGCCTCAGAGCCGAAGACGGCATCGGTGTGCATCTGCCACCAGCTATCGGCTGGAATCCCGTCATTGACGTATGCGATCGCTTCCGCCCTACCTTCGCAGGGGTCCATAATGTCGTGGCACTGTCGACACAGCGGAACTAGATTTTCCGGCCCGTTGGAGCCACCGAGAGCCAGATCCTGCAAGTGCGCGCGGTCAAGCCAGCCTTGGGCCGAGTTCCACACGGCGGCAAGGGTTGCCTGGGTATCGTCCACCGGCGCCAACCAGCCACACCTGAAACAGAACGGCTCGCCCCAGCCGATGTAGGACGCTTTCAGGTTCGGGAAGACCTCGCCGTACCTGACCCTCCAGTACTGCACGATGCCGTAGAGAGTTGGCATGCCGCGACGCCTACCGCCCGCCAGCTTCATCCTCCCGCGAAGAACCGAACAGCGGTCCGCACAGTAACGCCCACCTATGACACTCCATCGAGCTGAACCGTTCAGCCCCTACCTGCTGGCAGCACTAGCGGCCTAGCAGGTCATCGATGGCATGGCGTGTCCGTTCCTCGCTGGCCGGCATCAGGTTGGGTGTAGACCCGGAGCGTGAAACCGGGGTCGGAGTGCCCGAGGTACGAGGCGAGGGCCTTGATGCTCTCCCCCGCGTCGAGCAGCGCCGAGGCGTAGAAGTGGCGCAGCGCGTGCATCCCGGTCGCCCTGGTCGGAACGATGCCAGCCGCTTCGACCGCCGGACGCCAGCTCTTGCCGTCGAAGGTCGCCCGCTTGATCGCACCCCGCCGAGTGGTGGTAAAGATCAGCGGCACCGTCACCCACTCGTCGCTGAACGGGTCTTCCCACGGCAGGGTGATCGAGAGCGGGGCGTACTTCTCGGCGTGTTCCTTTAGCGACTGTGCCACCGAGTCGGGCAGCGGTACGCGACGGTCCCTGTCGTTCTTGGGCAGGCCGAAGACCAGCCGAGAGCGGACCACCTTGACCTGCCGGACGATGTGCACCCAGCCCGAGTCGAGGTCGACGTCATCGACGCCGAAGCCGAAGATCTCGCCCTGCCGCATCCCGCAGCCGGCCCCGAGGTCGACCATTGGGCGGTACCGCTCAGCGAGGCCACTGCGGATTGCCGAAACTTCGTCGGCGCGCCAGGGGACGACGCGACGTTGCGCCGGACGGGGCGGCTTCACCGAGGCCGCCGAGCAAGGGTTCTTGGCGATCCGCTCATCATCGACGGCCGCGCCGAGGATGGTCCGCAGGTGGGCGAAGACGACGGCCCGGGTCGCCGGGGCCAGTCTGCCGACCATCCCGGCATCCCATTCCCGGATGGGTCCCGGCCTGATCGAGGCCAGTTGCCGAGAGCCGAAGAACGGCAGCAGGTGCTTCCGTACCCGGAACTCTGTGCTCTCCCGGGTCGACTCGTCGAAGGAGCGCGTACGCAACCAGTTCTCGGCGTACTCGGCGAAGGTCATCCGACCGGCGGACGGGTCGACGTAGGAGCCTCGGAGTTTGTCCGTCTCGGTGGAAACGAGGAAGGCGTCAGCCTCACGCTTCGCCCGGTCGGGGATGGACTGGCTACGTTCGCGGCCGTCCGGGCCGATGTACCGAACGCGGTAGCGCAATCCCTTGCCGAACAGGTCCGACTTGATCCGCTCTTTCCGGCCGCCTTCGTGCCGGATCACCTTGTACCAGCGGTCCTCTACGTGTCCCATCAGGCCGCCGCCTGCTCACGTACCCATGACCGGACCGTTGCTGGCTCGTACCGCAGGTGCCGGCCGACCCTGGCCGCCGGCGGACCGTACTGGACCATTCGCCAGCGGTACAGCGTCTCGGTTGGCACCCGCAGGTACGCCGCCACGTCCGCGATCGTCCAGAGACCATCGTTCGTCGCCATCAAAGCCTCTCCCCCGTCGCGCCGTCCGTTCGCGTTCTCGGTGCGGCCTCGGGGAGCTGCGCGGCGCGGTCCTTCGCGGCCAGGAGTTCGGTGCGCGAGCGGGCGCGTTCGCTGATCGACCGCAGTAGCCGGTGGGCCATGGCCGGCACGTCAGGGTCGTCGGGTCGGGCGAGTTCCCAGGCGTGCCGGACCGGTTCGACTATCGAGCCCTGGTCGTCGACGCCATCCAGGCCTTCGCTCACGCCCAGCAGCGCCCGTACCCAGGCCCGCAGTGGTTCGCAGAGAACTCTACGTTCTCAAATCGGCGTCAGATTGGTAAGCGCGCCCGCCACGCCTAAGCCGCGAAAACCAAGGAAGCCATCCGCCGCGCACCGGCCTAAAAGTCCGAGATCGAGCCTTCGGCAATGGCGGCCACGCGTGAGGCGACTCCGCAAGCCGTCAAGCCCCAAGAAGCCATGTGGCACATATCTGACTTGAGGGTTCACAGGCCCCCGTGAGCCGTGTATACCACGGCGATGGAATGGCCCCGGATCGCGCTCTTCTTCTTGCTGCCCATCGGATTGTGGCTGCTAACATTAACGCTACTCGCAGTCCAGATCCTCTACCTTCTTTTCTTCGAAACGCGGGTCGCATCCGGAATTATCGACAAGAAGGATTCCGACTACTTTATTGCCCCACTGGGCATTGCAGTCTTGTTCTATTACGATCAATCGATAGTGGTACCACTAATAACAAGCATTTATCCCGAAGATACACAGGTCGGCGCCCGCTACACGAGCACCGTACTGCTGGCTGGAATCAGCTTACTGAGCGCAGCAACAGCCTTCCACTACAGCATATCTCATGTCACTAAGTTCAAAGGGAGAAGTCTGCTAGTTTTCCCGCAGGCCGTCTACGAAAAGGATCCTATCTCCGTCAGGAAAGCATGGATGAAAATCTTCAACCTCATTGGACTAACATCCATGGTTGTCGTCGCCATGACGCACGTGTGGGCTTACTTCCTCGTTTGCATTGCCCCAAGGAAAGACCCTTTCGTAACACTGCCGTTCATACTCGGACTGGGCGTCGTCACCCTCCTAACAGGCCCTCTGCGAAAAATTATCCTTCGATACCCCTCCAGCCTTGTCGCGACCTCGAAGATCAACCTAGTCATCGCACAGAGCGCTAAGCCGCCCGAGGTGCGTCGCTTTTTATCACAAAGAAAGTCGGATCCTATCAGCTGGGCTAGAGGCGAACTGATTCAGATCGCACGCATTCTAGACCGGATGGCAAGGCAAGAAGAATCCCAGTTCGGCACTGATACCAACCACCCTGTTGCAGCAATCTACAGGGCCGTGGCCGACCACATTCGAGTCTACTGCAATTCCGCCAAATCCCTTGAGGGCTCCATCCCCGCAGGCATGATCTTGACTCTTAAGGCAACCGAAGGCCTCATGCTCACTGGAGACAGCATATGGCGCAAACAACTTACTAAGCGGCTTAGCATATTTCAAGCCGACGGAACGCCGCGACCCCTCACCACCGCCCCAACGGCTGGCGGCGCAGCACGCACCGTTCGCGCCGCTGCCCGCTACGTCGACCTGAGCCTTGTTTGGCTACAGAGCCGATGGCAAGCATTAGCCATCGCACTAGCTCTGGTCGCATTCATTCTTGGGCAACTAGATTTAAAATCCCTTCTAGCCATAGCGCAGTAACGCTAACTACAAGTCCGCCACGTCACGCAAGACGCCCTCTCCTGATAGAAAAAGACATGAGATGCGAGGTCGGTGTAAAGCACATCCCGTGACGAGACAAGTTCGACGAACAAAAGTTCGATGGAGCACCAAGTTCGATGGACCTACACTGCCAAATACTTCTGTAATGGATCAAGGCACCGCGCTCCGCGCGGTGCGGGGCGGCAAGCCCGGCCGGGGGCAAGCCGCCCCGGCCGCCTACGGCGCCGGGGCGGTGAGCCACCGACAGCCGCCGGGACACCGCCCCACCGCAGCCAGAACCAGCCTCAGAGAGGCCGTGACGGAAGCCAGCGGCTCGACCTGATCGGATGGTCGGGGCTTCCGGCTGCCGCGCCAGTCCAAACTCGGGACTGGCTTGCCACCGTGTCACCGGATCGCGGTAGCAGCTCCAACCGCGAGGACGTGCCCGGCCCCGTCTACCGCCGTCGGCAACGCGCAGGAGCCCTCGTCAAGCCGCCCCGGAAGCCCTCACAACGGGGACAGCCCGCGCCGTGACGGGGCCGGTCCACCGATCCCCGCTCAGGCCGTCTCAGGCCGTGGCCAGGCCGTCAAACGCCACCCAACGATGACCAAGGTCAACCAACGTCACCCGATGAACGACCAGCTCAGAGCATTGATCAAGGCTCTGAGCTGGTGGGCGACGGACGAGTCGACCTGTACGCCGGATTTTGTGCGCGGCGCGTACCCCGAGGGGTTGCGCGCCGGCGGCGGCCATCCATCTCGGCCTGCCGTTGCCGGCAGGCTCTAGCGGCCTACCCGCAGACATCGGGCGGGCAGCCCTCAAGCGTCTGCGCCGGGTCGTCATCTTGCGGTGACGGCCCTTGCTTGGCCTTGCTCCGGGTGGGGTTTACCGAGCCACCCCGGTCACCCGGGGTGCTGGTGGGCTCTTACCCCACCGTTTCACCCTTACCGTCCCCGTTGGGGTCGGCGGTCTGTTTTCTGTGGCACTGTCCCGCGGGTCGCCCCGGGTTGCCGTTAACAACCACCCTGCCCTGTGGAGTCCGGACGTTCCTCGGCGGCGGGCCGAAGCCCGCCGACGCGACCGCCCGGTCGACTCGTCCGTCGCGCCTCCATCCTAACGACGCGGTGCGGACGCCCCTTCCCGCCCACCTCGGCTCGGCCGATGACGATGACGGACCGCTCAGGCGCCCAGACGCGCCGTCCACGACGTCACGTCGGCGACCGTCGAGTTGCCGCCGCAGAGCACGAGACCCAGCCGGGCGTCGTCACCCACCCGCTCTAGTACCCGGCGGGCGGCCGGCAGCAGGCATCCGGCGGCCGGCTCGGCCCAGACCTTCGCGTGCTCGGCCAACTCCACCGTTCCCCGTACCGCCTCGGCGTCGGAGACCACCAGCACATCGCTGACCAGGGCCGTCACGTGGTCGTAGGTGAGCTGCGAGACGGTCGGCGCGCTGAGCGTGGTGACGATCGACGACAGCGGCACCTCGACCGGCCCACCCTTGGCCAGGGCCAGCGACATCGCCTGCGCGCCCTCGGTCTCGACGCCCCAGACCCGTACCCCCGGCCGGCGTGCCCGCAGCGCCGCGGCCACCCCGGAGATCAGCGCCCCACCGCCGACGCTGACCAGCACGTCGGTCAACTCGCCGGCGTCGTCGGCGAACTCCAGTCCGACCGTGCCCTGTCCGGCGAGCACCACCGGGTCGTCGAAGGGGTGCAGCAGGGTCAGTCCGTCCTCCCGCAGCCGGGACATGAGAGCGAACGCGGCGGCCATGCCGTCGGTCAGGTGGACGTCGGCACCGGCCGCGCGGGCCACCTCGATGGCACGCGCCGGCGCCGTCCGGGGCATCACGACGGTCGCCGCCACGCCCAGGGCGCCGGCCATCACCGCGACCGCGATGCCGTGGTTGCCGCCACTGACCGCCAGCACACCCGCCGCCCGCTCGGCGTCGTCCAGGACGAGAAGCTTCGCCGCCGCGCCGCGCGCCTTGAACGACCCGGTACGTTGCAGCAGCTCCACCTTGGCGGTGACGGGCACGCCGAGCAGCTCGGACAGGCCGGGACTGGGCACGGTGGGTGTGTGCACCACGTGGCCGGCGATCCGGCCGGCGGCCGCCTCGATGTCCGCGAGTTCGATCATCACTGAAGCGTGCCACAGCAGCGGCACGGGTCAGACCGCGGATCAGAGGGAGACGATCAGCGGTACCGGGAGAGCAGCTCCGCCCGAAGGTCGACGCCTGCCGTGGTGGACACCGAATAGATGTCCCCGAGCCGCAGCGCGGGGAAGTCTTCCCGCTGGTACTCGGAGATCAACGAGAACATGACCTTGCCATCCGGTATCCAATACTGTTCGAGGGAGGCCACCTGCTCCCGCCTGACGTGACAGATCTCCACGCCCGCGCTGACGAGCCGGTCGGCCACCTCCTCGAACGGCACCCGGGGCGGGAAGTCCCCGTACCGACTGAGGATCGCCTCGGGGACGAAGTCATCGAAGCGATGCAACTGCCAGAGTTTGACGTCGACGTAATCACAGATCCACTCGCCCGACCCGTCGTGGAAGTTGGCATCGACGAACCCGAACTGCCGCACCAGGTGGCGATCGGTCCACGAGGCCTCATGGAAGTCGGAGCCCAGTACGCTCGGCCAGTCGTCCGGGCGGGAGCCGAGACCGACGCCGAGGACCGTGCCGGTGACCGCGACGTCAGCGAGGAAATCCAGATGCGAGGGCATCTGTCTAGTCCACACCCAGCTTCCGGAGCCGACCGAGCCACCCCGGCCGACCTGCCGGACGAGGGCCACGCCGACGTTTGGCGTCGGCGAGCGGGCGATTAGCCGGCCGATCGTGCGGGGGTTCAGTCGGCCGGGCTAGCCTCGTGGGGCTATGGATCTCTCCCACGCCGCGCTGCTGCTCGCCGCCGGTCTCGCCGCGGGCACTGTCAACGCGGTGGCCGGTGGTGGTTCCTTGATCACTTTTCCGGCGATGATCGCGGTCGGGTTGCCGCCGGTGCCGGCGAACGTCAGCAACTCCGTCGCCGTCTTCCCCGGGTACGTCGCCAGTGTCGCGGGCAGTCGCCAGGACCTGCCGCGCCCCCGCGCGCTCGCCACGTTGGTGCCCACCACGATCGTAGGCACGATCGTCGGGGCGCTGCTGTTGCTGGCGACCCCGGCCCGCGCGTTCGAGCTGGTCGTACCCTTTCTGGTTCTCGGCGCGACCGCGGTCCTGGCCTTCCAGGACCCGCTGCGCCGGCTGGTCGGCCACCCCCGGGACCTGTCGCCACGCCAGCGGACGGTCGCGGTCCAGACGATGGTCGCGCTCGGTGCGGTGTACGGCGGGTACTTCGGCGCGGCGCTCGGGGTGATGCTGGTCGCCGGCTTGGCGCTGGTGCTCGACGCGACCCTGGCGCGGGTGAGCGCGATCAAGAATCTGCTCTCGGCCGTGGTGGGGTTGACCACGCTCGTGATCTTCGCCCTGTTCGGCCCGCTGAACTGGGCGGTGGTCGCGGTGGTCGCGCCCGCAACCCTCCTTGGGGGGTACGCGGGCGCCCGGCTGGTCCGCCGGCTGCCGCCGGTGGTGCTCAAGACGCTGATCGTGGTGTTCGGTACGACGATCGGCCTCTACCTGCTCTACCGCGCCCTGCGCTGACGCGCCCCACCCTCCAAGATCTGCGCAACTACCGGGAAACTGCTGCCTCCCACGGCGTTGAGGCAGCAGTTTCCCCGATAGTGCGCGGATCTTGAGCTGAGGCCCCTCAGTACGCCTCGCCCACCGGCTCCTCCGGAGCGTGCTCGGTGTTCGCGGCGGCGCGGTTCCAGCGGGACCAGAGGACCCGCTCGCCGTAGTCGGCGGCCATCATGTGCGCGCATGCCAGGTACACCAGCACGCCGACGGAGAGCACCCCGAACCCGACCCAGAACGGCAAGGCCAGGGACTGCTCGGCGAGCTTGCCGGAGATGATCGGCGCGGGCGCGGCGGCACCCCAGCGGACCAGGTTGAACGCGCCGGTCGCGAGCCGGCGGTCGCTGGAGCCGAGGCCGAGCGCCAGGTCGGTGAGGTTGGCGTTGGCGAGGCCCATGCACAGGCCGGCGAGCACGAGCACCACGAGCGCCTCGGCGGTGCTGGTGGAGGTCGCGAAGAGGACCATGCAGACCAGCAGCCCGGCGATGGCCACGCCGACGGTCTGCACCGCGCCGATCCGGTGGGCGAGCCGGTGGCCGATCACCAGGATGCCGGTGGCCAGGCCGAGGCCCCAGCCGGTGAAGGCGAGCCCCAGCGGGACGACGTCCAGGCCCAGGAAGAGCGGCGTGTAGCCGAGTACGACGAAGAACACGAAGTTGTACGCCGCGGTGACCACGCAGAGCGCGATGAACGCCGGTCGGCGGTAGGTGGCGAAGATCTGGCCGACGCGTACCGGGGCCTGGCGGTTGGTGGGCTCGCGCAGCTTGCCGGCGGCCACTCCGAGGGCCAGGACCATGAACACGCCGCAGACGAAGAACGGCAGCCGCCAGGAGACCTGACCGAGCAGGCCGCCGATCAGCGGACCGACGGCGAAGCCGAGGCCGAGGGCGGTCTCGAAGAGGCCGACCACCCACTCCCGGTCGACGGCCAGGTTGACCAGCACCACCATGGCGGTAGCGAAGAACATCGCGTTGCCGAGCCCCCACACGCCGCGCAGCACGGAGAGCTGCACGATGTTGCCGCTGAACGAGGCGAGGATGGCGGCCAGGCCGACCACCGAGACACCGGCGACCAGCACCGGCTTGAAACCGAACCGGCCGCTGGCGAGCGTCGCCGGGATCATGCCCAGGGCCATGACCGCGATGTACGCGGTGAACAGCAACTCGACCTGCCAGGCGGTGACCCCGATCGCCTCGCCGATGGCGGGCAGGATCGGGTCGACGACGGCGATGCCGGCGATGGCGAGGAAGGCCACCAGCGTGGTGGCGTAGATGGCACTGCGGTTTGGTTCGGATGACCGATCCACTCCGGCTCCTCAATTAGCTGTATCGTACAGGTATTTACCCTGTATCCTACAGCTATGAGCGACGACGACGAGAGCACCCTCGGACTGATCGAGACCGAGGTGGCCCTGCTGATGCGCTTCGGCGAGGCCACCCGCCGGGCCACCGGGTCCGCCGAGCACCGGGTGCTCGACCGCGCGGCGTACGTCATCCTGCGACACCTCGACGCCGCCGGTCCGCAGAACGTCTCCGCGCTCGCCGCGCGGCTCAACCTGGACGGCTCGACGGTGACCCGACAGGTCTCCGCCCTGCAACGCGACGGCCTCATCGCCCGCGCCCCCGACCCCACGGACGGGCGCGGCACGGTCATCTCCCCCACGACCGCCGGCCTCCAACGGATGGCCGCCGTGCAGGCCGCCCGCACCCGGCTCTACGGCGACATGCTGTCCGACTGGAGCCCCGAGGACCGAGAAACCCTGGCCCGGTTACTAGGCCGCCTCAACCAGGCCCTGGTAAACCGCAACCGCCCCCGCTAACCATCAAGATCCGCGCAACTCCACCGAAGTTGCTGTCCCAGGCGCAGCCAAGGCAGCAACATCCCTGAAGGTGCGCACACCCCACCCCACCCCACCCCGGCCTGACCCGGGCGAACCCCGACCCACTCGGCCCACCCCTCCCTGCCCTGCCCCTCCGACCCAGCCCTGCCCGTCCCCGCCAGCCCGGCCCGGCCCGGCCCGGTCGATCATGGAGTTGTGGTGGAGTACGAACCCGCGCAGTTAGTCATCATCCGGGCACCAGAACTCCATGATCGATGCGGGAGGTCGGCGCGCGGCCCTTTTCACCGCTGCCGCCCTGCCACGGGCACTGCGCCGCCGCACCCGTTCGCCGCCAAGATCGCGCAACATCCTGGATGTAGTGGCATCCCCGCGGCCCGACACCACTAGAACAAGGATCGAGCACGATCTTGAGGGTGATAACGCGCGACCGGTGCACACAACAGGCGACAGGCAAGTGCGACCCGCGACCGGCGACCGGCGCAACAGGCGAGGGGCGAGGGGCGACGCGCGCCGGGGCTGCTGAGCGGCCCCGGGCGCCGGCCTCGCGGCCGGCGCCCGGGAACAGGAACAGGAACGGGGAACGCGGTCAGGCGACTGGTTCGCGGGCCGCGTCGGAGTCGCGGTCGGCGCCGGGGGTGACGCGCGGGTCGCCCTCGTCGGCGAAGTAGTCGTCGGGTTCGGTGCCGTCGACTCCCTCGGGCGTCTTCAGAGCCCGCAGCGCCAGCGTCACCAGCGCCGCGACGGCCAGGTTGACCAGCACCGCCACGATGCCCACGTAGATCGTCTTGGGCGTGTCGAAGCCGAACTTCTCCAGCGGGAACGCCGAGCCCCCGAAGTGCTTCTTCGTCGGGCTGGCGACCTGGTACAGCATCCACATGCCGAGACCCATGCCGGCGACCCAGCCGGCGATCAGGGCGGTGCGGTGGAACCAGCGGGTGTAGAGACCCAGGGCCACCGCCGGCAGCGTCTGGAGGATGATGACGCCGCCGATGAGCTGGAGGTCGATCGAGAACTGCGGGTCGAGGAAGACGATGCAGGCGACCGCGCCGACCTTGACCACCAGCGAGGTGATCTTCGAGACGTTCGCTTCCTGAGCCGGGGAGGCGTCCTTCTTCAGGTACTCCTTGTAGATGTTGCGGGTGAACAGGTTCGCCGCCGCGATCGACATGATGGCCGCCGGCACCAGCGCGCCGATGCCGATGGCCGCGTACGCGACGCCGGCGAACCAGTCCGGGAACTGCTGGTCGAACAGCAGCGGCACGATCGTGTTGTTGTCCACGCTGCCGGCCGAAGCCCCCGGCAGCGGCTTCACGCCGGCCGCGATGGCCATGTAGCCGAGCAGCGCGATCAACCCGAGCAGCAGGCTGTACGCGGGCAGCGCCGACATGTTGCGTTTGATCACGTCACGGTTCCGGCTGGCCAGGACGCCGGTGATGCTGTGCGGGTAGAGGAACAGGGCCAGCGCCGAGCCGAACGCCAACGTGACGTACTGCAACTGGTTGTTGCCGTTGAGCAGGATGCCGTCGTTCGGGTTGGGTGACGCCTGGAACTTCGCGTCCGCCGCGTCGAAGATGTCGCCCCAACCGCCGAGCTTGTACGGCAGGTAGATGACCGCCACCAGGATCACGATGTAGATCAGGCTGTCCTTGACGAACGCGATCAGCGCGGGCGCGCGCAGCCCCGACTGGTAGGTGTACGCGGCGAGGATGGCGAACGCGATGATGATCGGCAGGTGCCGGGCCAGGGTGCTGTCCCCCGTCACGCCCATCGTCTTGAGCACGGCCTCGATGCCGACCAGTTGCAGCGCGATGTACGGCATGGTGGCGACGATCCCGGTGATCGCGATCAGCAGCGCCAGCACGGGCGAGTCGAACCGCGTACGGACGAAGTCGGCCGGGGTGACGAAGCCGTGCCGGTGCGAGACGGACCAGAGCCGGATCAGCACCAGGAAGACCAGCGGGTAGATGACGATCGTGTACGGCACGGCGAAGAACCCGGCCGCCCCGGCCCCGAACATCAGGGCCGGCACCGCCACGAAGGTGTACGCCGTGTAGAGGTCACCGCCGACCAGGAACCAGGTGATCCAGCCGCCGAAGCTGCGCCCGCCCAGGCCCCACTCGTCGAGGTGCGCCATGTCCTTCGGCGCGCGCCAGCGGGCGGCCACGAAGCCCATCACGCTGACCAGCAGGAACAGCAGCGAGAAGACGATGATCTCGGTGAGATGGTCGCGCCACATCAGCGGGTCCCCCGCTTCTTCGTCATCTGGTAGACGAGCGTCGTGGTGGCGACGCCGAGCAGGATCCAGGCCAGCTGCAGCCAGTAGTAGCGCGGGAATCCGAAGATCCGGGGCGCGTCACTGTTGAAGAACGCCGGGACCAGCGGCACCACGATGGGGATCAGGAGCAACCAGTTCCAGGGGCTGTGGTCCTTCGCCCTGGATGACGCCGTGGTAGGCGCCTCCGGTTCGGGTGCAGCCATCTGACACACCTCCGGGGAGTCGAGGCACTCGATGTAACGGCCGGAGGCTACGACTCTGTGACCGCCGTCACTATCAAGGCGCGGACGGCTCTGCGCCGAACGGCGCATCGGCTGCGCCGAACGGCGGGGGGCGCGCTGGTCAGGCGGCGGGCAGGTGTGCGGTGTCGTTGACCGTGCGGACGGCGATGCCGCCGTCGGGCCACAGGTCGAGCACCGAGATGCCGGCCGCGTCCAGGAAGAGCCGGTGCAGGAAGCCGTCGGTGGCGGCGAGGGCGTCGCGCAGCGCCAGCTTGATCGGCGAGACGTGCGAGACGACCACCACGGTCTCTCCGGTGTACGCCTTCGGCAGCGCGTTGACGACCCGGTGAACCCGTTCGGCGACGTGGGTGAACGACTCGCCGCCCGGCGGGGCGATCCGCGGCGACGCGAGCCAGGCGTCCATCTCCCCCGGCCACTGCTGGCGTACCTCGGCGAAGGTGCGCCCCTCCCACTGCCCGAAGTCGCACTCGATCAGGTCGGCCTCGGTGCGGACCGGCACGTCGCCGATCGCGGCGGCGATCGCCGCCGCGGTGGCCGTACACCGGGAAAGGGGTGAGCTGAGCACGGCCGCGACGGACGGGGCCAGCGCGGCCACGCGCGTGCCGGTGGCCGCGGCCTGGGCGCGGCCGCGCTCGGAGAGCGGCACGTCGCCGCGGCCGGAGTAGCGGCCCTGCTCGGTGTACGCGGTCTCGCCGTGCCGCACGAGGATCAGCCGGGTGGCTGTGAAGCTCGGACGGGGCTCCCAGGAGGCCGGCGCGGTCGCCGGATCGCTGCCCGTCGACGCGCCTGCGTCCGGCGCGCTGGCCGAGGCCGGTGCGCTCGGGGACGTCGGCGGGGTGGGTCGGCCGGCGGCGGCGTCCATCGCGGCGTTGGCGAGCGCGTCGGCGTGCCGGTTCTCCTCGCGCGGGATCCAGGTGAAGCGGACCGCGCCGAAGCGGCCCACCAGCGCGGCCGCCTGCGCGGCGAGCGGGCGCAGGCCGGGGTGCTTGATCTGCCACCGGCCGCACATCTGCTCGACCACCAGCTTGGAGTCCATCCGGACGTCCACCTCGGTGGCGTTCAGCTCGGCGGCGGCCCGCAGACCGGCGATCAGGCCCTGGTACTCGGCGACGTTGTTGGTCGCCGTACCCAACGACTCGGCGCGCTCGGCGAGCACCTCGCCGGTCTCCGGGTCGCGCACCACCGCGCCGTAGCCGGCCGGTCCGGGATTGCCCCGGGACCCGCCGTCGGCCTCGACGACGACCACGCGCGGCGCCACGATCTACAGGCCCGACTCGTTGGTACGGACCATGATCCGCCGGCAGTCCTCACAGCGGACCACGTCGTCCGGGGCGGCCTTGCGGATGCGGGCCAGGTCGGCGCCGGAGAGGTCCAGCCGGCAGCCGCCGCAGCGGCCGGCGGTGAGCAGCGCCGCGCCCAGCCCGGTGTCCTCGCGGATCTTGTCGTAGAGGGTGACCAGCTCGGCGGGGAGGTCGGCCGCGAGCGGCTGCCGGGCGCCCCGCTTGAACTCCTCGTCCTTGGCGATCTCGGCCAGCGCGTCGTCCCGGCGCTGCTCGGTGGCGGCCCGCTTCTCCCGGGCGTCGGCCAGCCGCTGCTCCACACCGTCGAGGACGCCCTGGGCGGTCTCCCGCTGCTCCATCAACTCCAGCTCGGCGTCCTCCAGGTCACCCTGACGCCGGTTCAGTGAGGCCAGCTCGTGCTGGAGCGCCTCCAGCTCCCGGGCCGGACCGGTGCCGGCGGCGAGCCGGTTCTGGTCCTTCTCCTTGCGGGCACGGACCTGCTCGACGTCCTTCTCCAGGCGGGCGATGTCCCGGTCCAGGTCGTCGACCGCCACCTGGGCGCGTACCCGCTCGTCCTCCAGCGACGACAGTTCCCGGGCCAGCGCCTCCAGTTCGGCCCGCTCCGGCAGCGACCGGCGGCGGTGCGCGAGCTGGGCGAGGTTGGTGTCGATCGCCTGAAGGTCGAGCAGGCGGCGCTGGACCTGGGGGTCAGCCTTCACGGTCGGGCTCCTTGTCGTCCACAACGGGTGCGGCGGCGTGCACGGTCCACGGGTCGGTGTCCAGGTCGGACACCAGCGTCTCGACGCCCGGCGCCTCCCGCAGGAAGGCGGCCAGGTCGTCCAGCCACGGTCGTTCGGTCGCCCAGTGGGCGGCCTCGATCAGGGCGGGACCATCGGCGGCGACGTGCTCGCTGGCCGGGTGGTGCCGCAGGTCGGAGGTGAGAAACGCGTCCACCCCGGCGGCGGTCGCGGCGCCGAGGAAGCTGTCTCCCGACCCGCCGCTGACGGCGAGGGTACGAACCATACGCCGGGGATCGCCTGCGGCGCGAACTCCCCAGGACGTGACGGGAAGCACGGCGGCGGCGTGCCGGGTCAGCTCGGCGAGGGTCATCGGGTGGGGCAGGTCGCCGATCCGGCCGAATCCACGGTCGTCACCATGGGCGGGAGAGCCGGGCTTGGGCCGTTGCAGCGGGCGCAGCCCGGTCAGGCCGAACCGGGCGGCGAGAGCGTCGGAGACGCCCGGGGAGGCCACGTCGGCGTTGGTGTGCGCCGCGTAGAGCGCCACGCCGGCCCGGATCAGGTCGTGGACGATCCGCCCCTTGACGGTCGTCGGCGCGACCGACGACACCCCGCGCAGCAGCAGCGGATGGTGCGCGACGATCATGTCGGCCTCGACGGCGAGCGCCTCGGCGACCGTCTCGGGCACCACGTCGACCACGCACAGCACCCGGCGGACCGGGGCGGTCGGCTCACCGAGCACCAGGCCGACACGATCCCACTCTTGCGCCCAGACGGGCGGATAGCGGCGCTCCATCTCGACCACCACGTCGCTCACGGTGGGGGTGGATCGGCTTGTGCTCACGGCGGGCCAGCTTACCGGCGCGGAGGCCCGCAGGCGGTGACACCCGGCCCCGGCCGCGTCGGGCGGCGGTCCGGCCGCCCGTCGCCGGCCGCGAACTGGCGACGCCGCGCGAGCCGCGCCGCCAACGCGCCGGGCGGGCTCAGGCGGCGCGGTACGCGACGGTCCGCAGCGCGGCGAGCGGCATCGCCCAGGGAAAGGCGTGCATGTGCTGCTCCCCCGTACCGGGAGGGTGCAGGGCGACCACGTGGTCACCGAAGAGCACGGTGATCCCCCAGTCCGCCAGCCGGGCCACGCCGTCCCGGAACGCCGGGTGGGCGGCCATCGCGATGTTGGTGTACGGCACGGCGACGATCGGGATGCCCTTGCCCTGCGCCTCGACGAGGAGGCCGAGCGCGAGGGTGTCGGCGATGCCAGCCGCCCACTTGTTGACCGTGTTCACGGTCGCCGGGCAGACGACCATGGCGTCGGCGGGCGGCAGCACGTCCGGGTCGCCGGGGTTCTTGTAGTGCGTCCGTACCGGGTGACCGGTCTGTCGGTGAAGGGCCGCCTGGTCGACGAACTTCGCGCCGTCCGGCGTGGTGACCACGCAGACGTCCCAGCCGTCGGCCTGGGCCAACTCGACCAGGCGGCCGACGTGACGGGCCAACGGCGAACCGCAGGCGATGACGTAGAGCACCGGACGGTGCTCGCTGGTGGGTGGTTGGCCGGTCGTCACACCGGCTCCGCGCTCATACCCCTACTCCCATTTGCTCAGCCAACTCCGCTACCGGAGAAGGCGGCGCACCCCGTGTGCGACGGAGGACATCGGACATCACCTCGTGGGCGATCGGTCGGCAGCGGATCTCCGACGGCGCGAGCCGATCACCGAGCAGCAGCATCTCGCCGGCGTTGGCCACGTCGCCGATCTGGGCGTACCCGCGGGCGATGTCGAGCAGGTGGTGGGCCCGGCGTTCGGGCAGCAGCGCGTTGAAGTCGGGCTCGGCGATGCGCAGTTGGTGGACCTCCACCGCCCGGCCCCCATCGCCCAGTTCGACGGCGGCGGCGGCCCGGTGCAGCTCGACGTTCGTCGGGCCGAAGGACGTCCAGTAGTGGTTGTGGTCGCCGCCGAGCAGGGTGGCGGCCTCCTGCGCGCAGTTGATCAGGTCGTCGACGCTGGCCGAGTCGCCGATCCGGGCCGCCGCCATGGCTCCCTGCAACAGCAGCATCCCGTAGACGGACAGCCGGGCCGGCGAGACGTCGTTGCCGCCGCCCGGGGCCAGCCGGTTGGCGATCTGCACGTTCAGCTCCAGCGCGGGCCGGGCCCGGCCCATGGCGACCAGGGCGTTGCAGACCCGCGTGGTGGCGATGCCGGCCAGCAGCGGGTCGTCGGCGCGCTGGGCCACCGCCATCGACCGGTCGGCGGCCAGCCAGGCCAACTCGAACTCGCCGAGCTTGCGCAACACCGAGGAGGCGATCTGGTAGACCTGCCCGAGCAGGTGCGCCGCCTCCGGCGCCTGCGCCCCGCTGTAGGCCGCGTCGGCGGCCTGCGCGTCGCGCAGCAGCTTGGGCAGCGCGCGGGTGAGCATCCCGTAGCGGCCGTACTGGTAGGTGAGCCAGGCGTGGTTGACGGCCTTGCGCATGTCGTCCAGCGGCGGCGGGTACGGCACGGCGTCGAAGTACGCGCTCATCGAGTCGTACCGCTCCAGGGCGGCCCGGATCTCCTGCACCTCGATCTGGTCGATGCAGTTCAAGGCGTCCGTACGCCGCTCCGGGTCGCGGCCCATCAGCAGCTGCACGTCCATCTGGAGGATGTCGGCGATCTCGTAGAGGACCGAGAACTTGTCCAGCCGGCGGACGCCCCGCTCGACCTTGTCGACCCAGCTCTTCGACTTGCCCAGGCGGTCCGCGAAGACCTGCTGCGACATCTTGCGTCGCCCCCGCCAGTAGGCCACTCGCCGGCCAATGGGTAGCTCGTCCATCTCCCCATCCCTCCCCTGCCACCGCCGAACGGGCGGGGCACTGTCCGCGGGTGCGGCGATCAGTCGTTCGTCTTGCAGTTTTCGCTGGTCGCACAGCCTGTACGTCAGCCGGACAGCCAGTCCTCGTACTTTTCGTGCAAGTTGCATGAGCCGTTCGTCAACCTCAACGATCGTGGGTTACGGCAGTGACGGTGCTCGAACTGCGACCTGGCGTCCGCCGGGCCCGACCGAGAGGAGATGGCACACATGTGGGGGAACGTCGGACCACGGGTCGCCGAACTGTCGCCGCTGGAACGCGTGCGGCTGCGCCGGGTCGCCATCCGGTACGCCGTACACGGGTGGGAGGTGACGCCCGGCGCCTGCCTCGCCCGCAGCAGGTTCGTGTGCGGTCGGGCCGGCTGTCCCACCGTGGGTTGCCACCCCGCGCTGGAGAACTGGGAGCTGGCCGCCACCACCGACCCGGCCCGGGTGGCCACCTGGTGGCGGACGCGCCCACACGGCGTGCTGCTGCCCACCGGGCGGACCTTCGACGTGCTGGAGGTGCCGGCGCACCTCGGCCGGCACGTGCTCGACGCCGTGCAGACCCACCCGGCCGGCACCGGCGTACGCGGTCCCGTGCTGGTCACCCCCACCGGCCGGTGGATGTTCCTGGTGCGTCCCGGTGACCCGCTGCGGCCCGAGTTGGAGCACTGCTTCCACGTGGTCCGGCACGGGCCGGGCTCGTGGATCCCCGCGCCGCCGACCCGGCTGCCGGAGGGGACCGTCCGCTGGGCGGTCGCGCCGGAGCAGGCCCGCTGGCAGCTCCCCGACTCGTACCTGGTGCAGAACACCCTGATCGAGGCGCTGCGCGCCAGCGGGGTGACGCTCACCCACGACCTGCTCCCCGGGCACCTGCCGCTGCCCCGCCGGGGAAGGTGAGCCGGGGCCGGCCGAGGATCCGATCCGGTGACCGACAGCGTCGCCGGGCCACCGGTCCTCGTTGAGCAGGTGACCGCGCGAACGCGCGCGCCACGAACGGGGGAACGATGTCCACACACGACCGGTCGCCGTATCCCGGCGGCACCGAGCCGCCCCGCCGCGGCCAACGAGGGCACCGCTGGGCCGGCACCCGCCCAACCGGCTCGCGCCCCGGCCGCCCCCGCCCCACCGGCACCCGCCCCGCCACCACCCACCGCCCCCTCCGCTAACCTCGTCGATCTTGCACTTTGTGTTGCGGCATTCCCCATCACAAGGGACGAATCGGCAACCGAAACTGCAAGATCGCGGGGGCAGGGCGAGGGGGCAGGGCGGGTCAGGCCGTTTGTGGGAGGGCGGCGGAGTGGAACTGGCGGGCGTCGTCGGTGACCACCGCGTAGGTGTGGTCGGTCAGCCGGTCCAGCCAGCCGATTCCCGCGGCGCCCATGGCCAGGGCGGCGGTGGCGTAGGCGTCCGCGACACCCAGGTCGCTGCCGACCACGGTCACCGAGCGCAGTCCGGTGGCCGGTGCGCCCCGGCGAGGGTCCTGCACATGCCGTCCCCGCTCGTAGACGCCGGAGGTGGCCACCGCCAGGTCGGTGCCGGCGAGCACCAGGCAGGTCGCCATCTCGTCCCACGGGTGCCGGATGCCGATGCGCCACGGCTCACCGGTGGGCGAGAAGCCGCGTACGCGGACGTCGCCGCCGGCGTTGACGCAGTGGTTGGCCGCCCCGGCGGCGAGGAGCCGGTCGGAGGCGACCTGCGCCGCCCAGCCTTTCACGAAGCCGGACGGGTCGAGCCCGCCGGTGGCGTACGCGTCGAAGAACCCGTCGGTGACGCCCCACAGGTCGGCGCAGGCCTCCAGCACGAAGCGCAGGTCCGCCGACGCCTCGGAGAGCAGCACCTCGCCCCGGTCGAACCGGCACACCTCGCTGTTCGGCTGGTACGTGCTGAACCGGGCGTCCACTTCGTGCATCCAGGCGAAGACGTCGTCGGCCAGCTCCCGCAGACGCGCCGGAGGCAGGTCGTCGGCGAGGTCCAGGGTGATCGTCGTACCCATGATGTGCTCGACCCGGCACAACCCGGGCCGGGTCATCGCGGCCGGCACGTCAGAACGCCTGCTCGATGGCGGCCCGCAGCGACGACTTGTAGGCGTCGCTGGTCGCGGTGGCACCGGAGACGGTGTTGAGGTTGGCGCTCTGCTTCTCCACCACCTCACCACCGGTGCCGTTGTACTTGCTGCGGACGTCGCCACTGTGGATGTCGGACTCGACGCCGCTGGGCAGTTCCAGCGTGGTGGCGTCAATGATCTTGTTGCCGGAGACCACGATCTGCACCGTCACGGTCCCGTAGCCGTCCGCCGTGTCCACGGGCGGCCCGGTGATCCGGCGGGTGGTCGACTGGGGCGCCTTGGTGGTGGTGCGCGGCGCGGTCGGCGCCTTCGCGGTGGTCTTCGTGCCGGACGGCTTGGCGGTGGTGCGGCCGGGCTTGGGCGACACCGGCGCGTCGGCGGTCTCCGACGGCTTCGGCGCCGCACCCGACGGGTCGGCGGCCGGGGCGGCGCTCTCCTCGACCCCCGGCCCGCTGGGGTTGACCGGTTGCGCGGTCGGCAGGTTCTGGGCGACCTGGGTGGTGCCCGGCGAGCCCTTGAGCACCACCAGGGCGGTGGTGCTGGCGGCCAGACCGGTGATCGCGAGCAACGCGCGACGCATGCGATGCCTTCCTACAGTTCGAAGGTGGCCAGGTGGATCTGCCGGCGGGGTACGCCGGCGCGGCGCAGCGCGCGCACCGACTGCTCGACGAGCCCGGACGGTCCGCACAGGTAGACGTCCCGCCGGGCCACGTCGGGCACCAGTTGGCGCAGCCCGTCGGGGCTCATGAGCTGGCGGGGGCCGGGGTCGTCGCGGGAGCCGATGACGTACCAGATCGACGTGTCGCGTTCCTGGGCCAGCCAGTCCAGCTCGCGGCTGAGCAGCACGTCGGCGGGGGTGCGGGCCCGGTAGATCAGGGCCGCGCCCGGCGGTAGTTCCTCGAGCATGGCCCGGATGGGCGTGATGCCGCTGCCACCGGCGATCAGCAGCGCCCGTTCGCGCACCCGGTGCGCGGCGGTGAAGGTGCCCGACGGGCCCTGCGCCCACACCCGGGTACCCGGTTCGAGGTCGCGCAGGTCGGCGGTGTGCCGGCCGACGACCTTGACGGTGAGCCGCAGCCAGCGGCCGTTCGCGGCGGCGGAGACGGAGAACGGGTGCGACTGCCACCAGCAGCCGGGGCTGAGGAAACGCCAGCGGAAGTACTGCCCGCCGAGCATCGCGAGCCGGCCCAGCCGCTCGCCCGTCAGGTAGACGGAGATCGTGTCCGGGCTCTCGGCGACCACGTCGGCGACGCGCAGCTTGTAGCGCAGGTTGAACGCCAGTGGCGCGATCACCCGTCCCCAGAGCAGCGCGGCGACCACCAGCAAGTAGAGCGCGATCCAGCCGGTGCGTACCGGGCCCGGCTTGTAGAGCTGCGCGCCGTGGCTGAACTGGTGCCCGTAGCCGAGCAGCAGCACCAGATAGCTGGACCGGTGCAGCAGGTGCCACAGCTCGTAGGGCAGCGCGCGCCGGATGGCCCGGACGCTGCTGAACCCGACCACCATCATGATGCCGGTGGCGACGAAGGCCGAGAGCATGTCCTCGTAGCTGCCGAGCAGCGTGCCCACCTCGGCGAACACCGAGTGGTTCCGCAGGTCGGCGTACCCGACGAGGATCAACGACAGGTGCGCCAGCACGGTGACCAGCAGCGTCGCGCCGATGTCGCGGTGCCAGCGGCCGATCTGCTCGCCGCCGATCCACCGCTCCAGCACCGGCAGGCGACTCATCATCAGCACCTGCACGAGCAGCAGGTAACCGGCGATCAGGCCGGTGATCCGGCCGCCGGCGGTGAGGGTCGAGGCGGTGCTGCGCAGCGACCCGGCGGGGGTGCCCAGCCACCACGGCAGCACGCTGGCCAGCAGCCCGACCAGCAGCAGCGCGGCCAGCAAGCGCCGGCCGCCGGGTCCGCGCCGGTCCGGGACCTGCGGGGGTACGGGAGCAGCCGACCGGCCGCCGTGCCGGGACGAGGTCCCGGTGCGGCGGCCGGCGGCGTGTGTGCCCGGGTACGTCACGCGTACAGCTTCATGGGGGCGTACTTCATGCGCGGGAACACCTTCTGCACCTCGGCGTTGGTGAGCCCGAAGCGGCCCTGCGCGAGGGAGCCGTAGACGTTGAACATGTTGTTGTATTCCGGCACGTCGCCGGAGTCCAACTTGCTGAGCCCGTTCCAGGTGCCGAGCAGCGAACCGGCCAGCTTCTTGCCGGACAGGACGGTGACCACGCCGCCGTGGCCGTGGTCGGTGCCGCCGGTGTTCGAGCCGACCCGGCGGCCGAACTCGCTGGACACCATGACCGTCACGTCGGCGGCCTGCGGGCCGAGGTCGGTGAAGAACGCCGCCATCGCGCTGGCCAGCTCGTTCAGCCGGCGGTGCAGCTGGCCACCGCTCTGGGTGCCCTGGTTCTCGTGGGTGTCGTAGCCACCCATGCCGACGGTGGCGACCCGGACGTTGGCGCCGCCCTTGATGAGCTGGGCGAGCTGCTGGAACGCGTTGCCGACGCCCTCGTACTTGACGCCCGTGGCGGGCTGGTACGGCTTGGCGGCGAGCTTCTGGGCGGTGGCGAGCGCGCCCATGCCCTCCTGCACGGCCTCCTCCACCGGGTGGTTGATCCCGGTGAAGAGCCCCTTGATGGCCTTCTCGGTGGCGGCCCGGAACTTGTCGTCGCCGTTGAGGCGCAGCGAGCCGACGCTGTTCAGCGAGAGCGCGCCGTTGTTGCCGACCAGCGAGCGGGGCAGCGTGCTGCCGATGCCGACGCTGCGGAACGCGGTGCCCTTGCCGAGGTTGTCGACCAGTCCGTCGAGCCAGCCCCGACCGCCGGTCTCGTTGGGCAGGCCGCCCAGGTTGCAGGCGTCGGCGGCCTGGAAGTGGCTGCGGGACAGCCGCTCGTCGGAGACCGCCGGGATGAAGCCGAGCTGACCGGCCTTGAGGAAGCTCTCCAGCGGCTTGAACGCGCTGGTCAGCTTGAAGCCACGGCTCAGGGCCAGCGAGTCGTTGCCGAGCAGCAGGTCGGGCCGGGCCTTGGCGAGGACCGCGTCGCCGTCCGGCGCGACGAGGCTCAGCCCGTCGAGACCGCCGTAGAGGAAGACGTGGATCAGCGTGCCGGTCTTGGTGGCCGCGAACGACGCCGAGGTGGTGACGAACTGGGCGGTGGCCAGCGCGGTGGCGGTGGCCGCGGCACCGGCGACGAACGTCCGTCGGGTGACGCCGCGCCCGTCCTGCTGGGCCTCCTCCAGGTCCTCCAGGCGGCGGTAGCGGTCGGCCTCGGCCGCGTTCTCGGCGGCCACGAGGTCGGCCTCGGCGCGCAGCAGCGCCTCGGCCGGGTTGTCGGCCAGCCGTCGCACGTCGGGGCATTCGGGGTGCAGGGGGAAAGAGTTGTACACAGTCTTCTCCATCGGGTGCCTCACCGGAGGTGGTGCTGGGGGGAAGCGAGGATCGCCCGCGCGACGGCGGTGATGGCCCCGTTGAACGTGGCGTCGACCTTGGCGGTCGCCGCCACACCGGCAACGCCGAGGATCAGGTTCTTCTCCCGGGTGCTCAGCTTCTGGCCCACGAGCCGCAGGGACAGCGCGTCCACGTACGCCCCGGCGGTGGCCGGCGCCTTGACCAGCTTGTCCGGCGTGGTGTACGTGAAGACCGTGCGGTAACCGGCCACGATCTCGCCGGCCTCGTTCCAGCCGTTGACCATCGTGCCCGCCGAGGTCCACGCGACGTAGACGTCGGGGTAGCCGTCCGGGGTGGGCTGACCCATCGGGTACTGGCCCAGCTCGCGCAGCTTGTCGTGGATCTGCCGCAGGCCCCGGGCGAACGGGGTGCGCTTGTTGTCGCCGTTGTCGTTCTTCGCCGACGCCTCGGGCGAGACGCCCAGCGTGCGGTACGTGGCGACCAGGTACTCCATGGGCCGGCGGACCTTCTGACCCACGGCCGCCCAGAACTCCGACGAGCTGAACAGCGTCATCAGCACCGGCTTGATCATGCCGTTGTTGCTGCTGTACGTCTTGGCCAGCCGGTCCACGAGGGACTTCGGCGGGGTGTCCGAGACGAACCGGGTCGCCAGGCTCTGCGCCACGTACTTCGCGGTCGAGGGGTGCAGCGCGATGTAGGTGATGTACTTGTCGATCGCCGCGTCGACGGCGGCGATCTCCTTGGCCGTCGGGTTGTTGACGTCCTTGATGCTGAACGTGTTGGCGTGGGTGAAGCCGAGGATCTTCACCTTGCCCATGTAGTGCTGGTTGACGCGCAGGACGTACTGGCCCTTGTCGTCGACGGCACGGCCGGTCTGGAGCATGGCGGCCTGCCGGACGTCACCCTCCTTGTAGCCGCCGTCGACGCCGACCGAGTACAGCTCGAGGTTTTCCCGGGCGAGGTTCTCGTTGATGGCGTCCTTGCGGGAGTCTTTCTGGTTCAGGTAGATCAGCAGCGCGGGGTGCTTGTTCGCCGCGACCAGCATCTCGGGGTAGCTGCCCAGCGCGTGCTTGCGCACGACGTCCTTGTCGAACGAGGTCCGGTAGACCTCGCCACCGTCGAAGTCGGCGGCGACGTGCAGGAAGTCGTTCCAGAAGTCGACCATCACCTCGAAGAGCTGACGCTTCGACCAGATCTGCCGGGCCAGGGTGGCGTCGACCACTTCCCGCTCCGGCTGGGCGCCCTGGTCGTTGAGCTTGTCCCGCTGGTCACGCAGCTGCTGCACGGAGAGCGACTGGGTGGGCAGCTCGGCGAGCTTCAGCTCGGCCTTGCTCGGCTCGATCTTGTCCGGGTCGAGCTGCGTGCGGATCCACGCGTCGATGCCCTGCTTCTTGATGTCGGCGACGACGCCGGGCGTCGCCCCGAAGGTGGCCCGCCGGGCCAGGTGCAGGATCGGGTCCTTGGCGAGCACCGTCTTGACGGTCACCTCGGTCGCCGCGGCGGCCGCGGCCGGGCCGGAGAAGGTACGGCCACCGGAGGGCGCGTTCTTCTTCAGCGCCTCACCGGCGCGCGAGCCCATGTAGCTCTCGTTCTGCTCGGTGTAGGTACGCACCGTGCTGGGCTGCTGGCCGCTGGGGCGTGCCGCGGTCCCGTCGGTCACCGTGCTGCCGGTCGCGTCGGCCGCCGCCTCGTCACCGAAGAGGTCACGGAACTGCGGGGTCATGGCGAGCGCCGCGCCACCGGCCACGACGGCGGCGGTGCCACCGAGCGCGGCCATGGCCTTACGCCGGCCGACCTTGCGGCCCGGCTCGCGGTCGTCGTCCAGAGTGGGCAGTCCGGCGCCGGCCGGGCCGGACGGGGCGGGACGGCCGAGGCCCTCCGGGCCGACCCACTGCGGCCCACGCGGGGCGGGGGCGGGCTGCCCGTTGTACGCGTACCCGTCGACGTACTGCTCGCGCGGGTCGCCCTGCGCCGGGTAGCCGCCCTGGTAGGGGTGGGGCGAGTCGTATCCGTACGACGCGGACGCGGTGGGGTCGCCGTACGTGTCCGAGGTGTGGTGCTGGCGTCCGTCCCAGCCGCGGTCGTCCCGCGGTCGACGTGGTGGCACATTCTGGTCGGCCATGTACCAATCCCGATTTCTGATGAGCGCCGGAAAGCTGCGACCGGGCAGGTGCGGCAGGTGCGGCGACTGTTGCCTGAGGGGGTTGCTACGGCAAGGTAACCAAGCGCTCAGGTGCCTTCAAGGTGGGCCGAACACGCCCGTGAGGGCACTTAAGACAGCCCTCACCACGGCATTCAAGGTCGACGGGTCGGCGCGGGCGGTTTCCAACCTTCCCAGCAGGGCGGACGCGCGCCAGCCGGGTACGGATCGGACCACGCGGCCGTACGCGCCACGTTCACCGCTGTTCACCACCACAGACAAACTTAAGGTTCGGATAAGCCGGACGTGAGGTGCTCTCACGCTGGGGAAAAGTACGAGGAGCAGGAGCGTGAGCCGCCGTCGCAGCGGGTATGCCGCCGAACCGCTGAACGCGTGAGGGGAAGGCAGCGCCATGCTCAGCAAAGAGGATCAGCGCAGGTTCGACCAGATCACCCGTCAGCTCCGGGAGAGCGACCCGGCGTTCTTCGCCCGGCTCGACCATCGGGTCCGGGCCCGCCGGGCCCGTTATCTGATGTTGTTGACCATCGTGCTGTGGGCGTCGCTCCCGGCGATGGCCGTTTTCGCCGGCCGGCTGGCCGGCGCGATCTGCGCGGTGGTGCTGGTCGCCAACGCGGCAATCATGTGGCGGTTCCGCCGCCGCTGGACGTGACGGCTCACCCCGGGCCGAAGGCCCGGTACGCGCGGCGCAGCCGCTCCAGCAGACCCGGCCCACCGATCGCGGGCGCCGGCGGACCGAGCTGGCGCAGCAGGAGGTCCGGCCCGGTCGCCAGTCGGGGTGGCCGGTCGGGCAGCGGCACGGGCGCCGTCCAGAACCGGTCCACCGCCTCCGCGACGGGCGTGCCGGCCAGCCCGGCGAGCGCCCGGGACGCGCCGGCCGGTGGCAGCACGTCGACCGCCGACGGGCCCGGGTCCACGATGGAGGCCGGCGCGGGTGACGCCGGTGCGCCGGTCGCCTCGGCGCGGCGGGCGCGCAGCCGGTCCAGCAGGTCCGCCCGGGATCGGCCACGCCAGTGCAGCAGCTCGAACGGGTCCGCGTCGAACGCCTCGGCGAGCAGGTAGAACGCGGCCGCCAGGTGCTTGCACGGCACCGCGAAGTCGGGGCAGTTGCAGCGCTGCGTCAGCTCGTCGACGGCGGCGGGAAAGAGCGGGGCGCCCGCCGCGGCGAACAGCTCCTCCAACTCGTCGGGCAGGTCCCCGGCGAGCAGGCGGGCGCTGAAGAACGCCTGACCGGCCAGCTCGTCCTCGATCCGGGACCAGAGCGCCTCTGGGAACGCCGCCAGCGCGATGGAGACCTCGTACGGGCGGGGCCGGGAGCCCTGCACCTGGGCGGTGACCCGGCCGGGCGTGACGTCGAGCCGGAGCACCTGACCGGCCCGCGCGTACGACCGGCCCCGGGTCAGCCGGGTGCCGAGCGCGAACGACTCCAGCACCTCCAGGAAGCGCCGGGACCACCAGGACCGTCCGATCGCGCCCCGGGTGCTGCGCGCCTTCAGCCCTCCGTCGACCTTGCGGGGGCGGCCGTAGTCAGAAAAGTCGCTCACTCGACCACCGCCCCGGCCTCCAGGGCGAACAGGTCCCGGAGCTGACCCGTGGACAGCTCGGTGATCCACTGCTCGCCGGTGCCGACCACCCGCTGGGCGAGGCTGCGCTTGTCGGCGATCAGCGCGGCCACCTTCTCCTCGACGGTGCCCGCACACACGAACTTGCGGACCTGCACGCGTCGCCGCTGCCCGATCCGGAAGGCCCGGTCGGTCGCCTGGTCCTCCACCGCCGGGTTCCACCACCGGTCCACGTGCACCACGTGGTTGGCGGCGGTCAGGGTGAGGCCGGTGCCGCCCGCCTTGAGGGACAGCACGAACAGCGGTGGACCGTCGGCCGACTGGAAGCGCTGCACCAGGGCGTCCCGCTCGGCCTTGCCGAGCCCACCGTGCAGGAACAGCACCTCCCGGCCGAACCGCGCCGACAGGTGACCGCGCAGCATCGCCCCGAACTCGGCGTACTGGGTGAACAGCAGCGCCCGCTCCCCCGCCGCCAGCACCTCCTCCAGGATCTCGGTGAGCCGGGCCAGCTTGCCCGAGCGCCCGTCCAGCGGGGAGCCGTCGCGCAGCAACTGGGCCGGATGGTTGCAGACCTGCTTGAGTCGGGTCATGGTGGCCAGCACCAGCCCGCGTCGCTCGATGCCGTCGCTGGTCTCGATCCGGGCGAGCATGTCGTCGACCACCACCTGGTAGAGGGCCGCCTGCTCGGCGGTGAGGTTGCAGACCACCTCCATCTCCAGCTTCTCCGGCAGGTCCGAGATGATCGACGAGTCGGTCTTGAGCCGACGCAGCACGAACGGACCGGTGATCCGGCGCAGCCGCTCGGCGGCCTCGGCGTCGCCGTTGCGCTCGATCGGCTCGGCGAACCGCTTGCGGAACGTCGCGGCCGGGCCGAGCAGCCCCGGATTGGCGAACTGCATGATCGACCAGAGGTCGGCGAGCCGGTTCTCCACCGGCGTACCCGTCACCGCCACCCGCTGCCGGGCGGGCAGCGCGCGGACCGCCTCGGCCTGCCGGGTGGAGGCGTTCTTGATTGCCTGCGCCTCGTCCACCACCACCCGGTGCCAGTCGATGCCGGCCAGATCGACGGCGTCGCGGGCGGCCACCGAGTAGGTGGTGAGGACCAGGTCCGCGCCGTGCGCGGCCGTCGTGAACTCCGCCCCCCGCGCGCGCTCCGCGCCATGGTGTACGTGCACCCGCAGCCCCGGCGTGAACTTCGCCGCCTCCCGCTGCCAGTTGCCGACCAGCGACATCGGACAGACCAGCAGCGTCGGTCCGGCGTCCGGCGGGTCTCCGGCGAGCAGCGCGAGCAGCTGGACGGTCTTGCCCAGCCCCATGTCGTCGGCCAGCACCCCGCCGAGCCCCAGCGACCGCAGGAAGGCCAGCCAGGCCAACCCCCGCTGCTGGTACGGCCGCAGCGTCCCGGCGAATCCCGGCGGCGGATCGAGCGGGGTGAGCCGGTGTTCGACCGCCCCGGCCAGCAGGTCGCCCAGCGCGCCGTCGGCGCTCACCTCCAGCACCGGCAGCGCCCCGGTGTCCTCGCCGTCGGTGAGCCCCAGGCGCAGCAGGTCGGCGACGGTCAGCTCGCCGGCCGAGCGGAGCAGCCGCAGACCGGCGGCGAGCCGTCCCGGGTCCAGCTCCACCCACCGGCCGCGCAGCCGGACCAGCGGGGTCTTCAGCTCGGTCAGCGCCGCCAGCTCCTCGGCCGACAGCGGCTGGTCGCCCAGCGCGATCTCCCAGCGGTAGTCGACGAGCGCGTCCAACCCGACGCCGGCCTCGGTGCCGGCGACCGTGCCGGGCGCGGTACGGCTGCGGGCGCGCAGCCGAGCGCCGAGCCGCGCCGACGGGCGCTGCCACCACGAGGGCAGCAGCACCCCGAAGCCGGCGGCGTGCAGCACCGGCGCGCCTTCGCTGAGGAACCGGTGCGCGCCCTCGACGTCCAACTCCATCGCCTCGGGGGCGGCCGTGCGCAGCGCGGCGTCGAGGTCGGGCCAGAGTCGGCTGGCCCGGCCCAACTCGGCCAGCAGGGTCTCCTGCGGGCTGCCCGTACGGCCGGTCGGGTGCGCCCGCCAGACCTCGGCGGCGTCGACGTGCAGGCCCGGCTCGTCGGCGGCCTGCAACCCGAACTCCAACCGCCACCGCGCGGTCTCGGTCGAGGTGACGGGCGTGCTGTCGCCGGACGGGCGGGTGGCCAGGATCGGTTCGGTGACCTCGTCGGGGGCCGGCTCGACCAGTCGGAAGCTGGCCCGCACGGCCCCGCCGGCCGCGTCGCGCTGCCAGTCGTCCAGCTCGGTACGCAGCACGTCCAGCGCCGCCTCGTCGACGGCAAAGTCGCGGCGGGGCCCGGCCAGCGCGGCCAGCCAGGCCGGCGCGGGCCCAGCCGGGCGCACTCCCCGGGCCAGCGTGGTGTTCGCGAGAGCGGCCCGGGCGGCGGCATCGGTGAGCCCATCGAGCGCGTCCGCCACCAACTCGGCGGCGGTCAGCTCGCCGCCGCCCTCGGTGTCGACGGCGGCGGCGCGGGCGGCCGGCGGTAGGGCCAGCGCCAGCGAGCGGGCCCAGCCGGCGTCGGTGCCGGTCAGCAGCGGACGCCAGACCGCCCAGGTGACCGCCGGGGCGGCCCGCTCGTCGACCGAGCGGGCCAGGGCGGCGGCAACAGCCGGGGTGGTCGTGTCGATCGGGGTGCTGACGCCGGGCAGGACGCGGCCCCGGGCCACCAGGTCGGCGGCGAAGTCGGCCAGCTCGCCGAGGTGCCGCAGGGTCGCCCCGCACACCACGGGCAGGTCGTCCAGGGCGCGGAGCAGGGGCAGGGCGTCGTCTGGGGCGTACACCAGGGTGGGCACCCGCCACGCGGCGAGGGCGAGCCGGCCGCGGGCCGGGGGTGCGACGGTGGTCCGGATCAGCTCGGGCGAGTCGGTCGGCGTGCCCGCCCGGGTGGGCAGGGTGAGCAGCGCGGTGGCCGGGCGGGCCGGCGCGGCGGCGTCGGCGAGGGCCGCGACCAGGTCGGCGTGCCCGGCGGCGAACGGGTGCGGGCGCTCCCGGGGAGGGCGGCCGGAGCGTGCGACGGGTACCGGCGCGGCGCTGTCCTCGGCCCACACGGCGAGCCCGGAGCCGGGCAGCCACAGCCCGTGGATGACCAGCACGTACTCCCCCTCGTCGCCGCCCGCGCCCAGGATAGGCGGCCCCGCGCGGAAAGCTCGCGCCGATCTTGCACTTTGTGTCGCCGACATGCGTGGTAATGCCCCTTGTGTCGGGACAGAAAGTGCAAGATCGACGAGTCGAAAGGCCGAGCTCAGACCGCGCCGGTGGACCCGTCGGTCAGTTCGCGCAGGATGTCGGCGTGGCCGGCGTGCCGGGCGGTCTCCTCGATGAGGTGGACCAGGATCCAGCGCACCGACACCTCACCGAGCTGCGGGTGCGGCACCACGTGGTCGAGGTCGAAACGCGCGACGACCGCGCGGGACCGGTCACAGGCCCGCTCGTACGCCTCGACGAGCCCGTCGACCGTGTCCCGCTCGTCGAGGGTGAAGCTCGCCACCGCGTCCTCCTCGGAGCGGAGGTAGACGTCGCCGGGCTCGGGGGCCAGCAGCACCGGGAACCAGTTCCGCTCGACCAGGGTCAGGTGCTTGACCAGCCCGGCGAGCGTGGTCGCGGAGGGCACCAGCCTGCGGGCGCCCTCGTCGTCGGCCAGACCCCGCACCTTGCGCACCACCATCGCGCGGTGGAAGTCGAGGAACGATTCCAGGACGGCGCGCTCGTCGCCGACGCGGGCGAGCACCGGGCCGAGCGTCGGATCGATGGTCTGCTCTGCCATCCGCCGACACTAACCACGCGGCAGGCTTCGCGCTGCCCCGCATCCCGCTGCGAGGTGGCCGCACGACGGGCAGGATGGGCGCATGGCTTCATCCGTGCAGATTCTTCTCGTCGGCGGCGCGGCGGACGGGCAGACCGTGACCGTCGAGCTGGACACCAACGGCCGCCCGCCGCTCACCCACCACCACCTCGGGTCCGGTGGGCTGGCCGAGGCGCAGATCTACGAGTTGGAATCCGCCCGCGAGGAGGCCCGCGAGTGGCGCTACCGCTGGACCGGCCCGGCGGTGTGAGCGTCGGTCAGGCCCGGGTGAGGGTTTGGCTGCGCAGCTGGTCCAGCACGCCACGGGTGACCTCGGAGGTGCCCCGGGCCTGCTCACAGACCTCGGCGACCCGACGGGCGGTGGCCTCGGCGCGCTGCTCGCGTTCGTCCCACAGACGGTCGACCTCGGCCAGCAGCGGCCCCTCCACCTCCCGTTCCACGCCCCGCAGCGCCGGCACACCGAGCCGTTGGGCCAGGTCGAAGACCTTTCCGGCGTACGGCAGCGGCAGGAACGGCGTACCCACCATCGCCGCGAAGATCAGGAAATGCAGCCGCATGCCGACGGCCAGGTCGAAGTGGCGCATCAGCCCGAGCACCTGCTCCGGCGAGTAGGTGCCGTGCAGGATCCGCCCCCGATCCGCGGCGACCATGTGCGACAGCACCCCGTGCGAGTGCCGGATGTCGTCGCGTTCCATCGGCACGAACAGCACGTACGCGTCGATGCGGTGCACCAGGAAGTCACCGATCTGGGCCAGCAGCCGGTGGTAGCCGTCGACGTCGAGGCGTTCGGCGGCCCGTCCCGGCTCCCGGACGCTGATCCCGACCAGCCTCTTGCCGACCGGCACCCCCTCCTCGCTGAGCAGGTGCGCGGGGAAGTCGGCCGGCTGCAACAGGAACGCCGGGTCGGCGGTGACCGTGATCGGGTTGAGCAGTCCGGCCTCCTCCAGGACCATCCGGGACTCCTGGTCCCGGACGGTCACCTGGGTGGCGCCGGCCAACGTCTCGCGGACCATGCCGGTGTCGACCGCGTCGCTGAGCGGTCCGACCCCCACCGCGTACGTGATCAGCGGCAGGCCGCGTTCCTGGGCGACCCGGACGACCCGCAGGTAGCGGCGGGCCTCCCGGTCGTACAGGATCCCGCCGCCGCCCAGGATCAGCAGGTCGAGCTGGGCCAGCACCAACGCCGAGTCGGTACGGCTGACGCCCTCCCACGGCACCGCCTCGACGTCCGGGTGCGCGGCCCGGGTGTGCTCCGGGTGGCGGGAAAAGACGATGATCCGGGCGTTCGGCTCCTGCGTGCGCAGATCGGTGAGCAGGCCGGTGAGGATCGCCTCGTCGCCGAGGTTCCGGCCACCGTACGAGCCGAGCACACCGATGGTCAGTCCGGCGCCGTGCGTCATCCGTCGCTCCTCCCCAGGTGCGGTCCGCGCGGGTTTCCCGCTGGGCAGGTGAACAGTCCCGGTTCAGCTCGGTGGGTCGATCCGCTTCGCCATCTGCTGCGCCCTGACCTCGAAGCCCAGGCTCCGGTAGAGGCCGATCGCCACGGTGTTCGTGCCGAAGACGTTCAACCCCAGCTCGGGTACGCCCAGTTCGGCCAGTTCGGCCTCGATGAGCTGGATCATTCGTCGTGCGTGACCGCGTCCCCGGTGCGCCGGATGTACCTCGATGTTGTAGATCCACGCCTGTCGGGTGTCGGCGCTCGCCGGCAGGCCCACCCAGATCCAGCCGACCTCGGTGTCGTCGACCCGCCCCACCCGCAACAGCGCCCGCTCGGTGGCCGCGCCCGCCGGCAGCAGCTCCCGGAGCTGCTCGTCCGACCGCTCCCGGGCCGCCTCCGGGGTCAGGCCACGGTGCGCGACGAGATCCTCGGCGTACCCGACCACCAGGGGTTCCCGCAACCGGGCCAGGTCCGGCTCGGTCATCGGCGTCAGGGTCAACTCCACCGCGGCCTCCTTCTTCTCGGTCTCCGCCTCGAACCGGCGGGCCAACTGCCCCAGGTCGTTCAGGCGTACGTCGCCGTCGAGCCCCTTCAGCGCGGCGGTCACCGCGCCGGCCGCGCGCCCGGCCCGCAACCCGACCTCGGCGTCCTCGACGACCAGGCAGCGCGCCGGTGGCACGTCGAGCAGCCCGGCGGCGCGAAGGTAGCCCTCCGGTGCCGGCTTGCCCTCGCGGACGTCCTGGACCGTCACCAACACCGGTGGCACGATGCCGGCGGCACCGAGCCGGGCCTCGGCCAATCGCACGTCGGCGCTGGTCACCACCGCCCAGGGCAACCCCGACCGGGCCAACGTCGACAGCAGCTCGTGGGCGCCCGGGGTGGCGGTCACGTCGGACAGGTCGTCGTACTGCAACGCCAACTGCCGTGCCGCCGCCACGGCGACCGCCGCGTCGTCGAGCGCGGGAAGGAGGCGACGGATCGTCTGGTCGGCGGGTCGGCCGTGCGCGATCGCGAGGGCCGCCGCCGGTTCGACGGCGTACTCGGACGCCCACCGCTCCCAGGCCCGCTCGACGGCGGCGTCGGAGTCCACCAGCGTGCCGTCCATGTCGAAGAGCACCGCGCCGATGCCGGACAGATCCACCTGACCACCTCCCCGCCCGAGCATAGGCGGCACGCGGTCAGCCCTCGCGGTCGACGGCGGGACGCGCGACGTCGACGAACGCGACGCGGCGGTCCGTGCGTACCTCGATAGCCGCGAGCCACCGCTCCCGGTGCCGGTCGCGCAGCGCCGCCGCCGCCGCGTCGCCCGGCTCGGCGGCGAGCCGGCGCTGCTCGGCGTACTCCGTCGTCAGGCTGACCACCACCGACCGGCCCGCCGCCGCGACGTCCGCCGGGCCCTGGAGCAACACCAGGTTGTACGCCTCGTCGACGGCGCGCATCGCCGCGTACGTCTCGTCGTAACCGGGCGTGTCCGCGTCCGCGCCCGGCTCGACCCACCGCCGGTCCAGCCGCCGGTACGCCGCGTCGCAGGCGCCGAGGAACCCGACGTACGCGTCGCGCCGCAGCTCCTCGCGCCGAGCCACCGCCCGGTCGGCGCTCTGCTCGCGGGCGACGGTGAGCTGGTGGGCGAGCTGCCGGCGGGTGCTGCGGGCGGCGATCAGCCCGGTCAGGGCGGCGGCGGTCAGCGTGGACAGTGACGTGATCAGCGCGATGGCGACGGTGTCCTGCACGCGCCCATTCTGGCGGTACGCCCGGCGCTCAGCGGGGCGGGTCCTCGCCGGTGAGCCCGTCCACCGACTCGCGGATCAGGTCGGCGTGCCCGGCGTGCCGCGCGTACTCCTCGATGAGATCGACCAGGACCCGCCGCAGGCTGGGCACCCGACCGTCGGGCCACTCGCCCCGGGCCAACTGCTCCGGGCCGCCGTCGGCCAGCAACTCTGCCACGGTGGCCCGGGACCGCGCCACGGCCTCCCGCCACAGCGTGTAGAGCTGTTCCGGGGTGTCCTCGGCGGCCGAACGCCACTCCCAGCCCGGGTTGGCGTCCCAGTCGATCGTCTCCCACGGCGGTCCCGGTGAACGCCCGGCCAACTTGAACGAGAAGTAGAGGTCCTCGACCAGGGCCAGGTGCTTGAGCAGCCCGCCCAGGGTGATCGACGACGGGCCGAGCGTCGCCCGCAGACCGGCCGCGTCGAGCCCGCCGGTCTTCCAGGCCAGGGTGGCACGCTGCCGGTCGAGGGAGCCGAGCAGGGTGGCGGTCTCGTCGCCCGCGATCGGCGGCTCGGGGTGACCGTGCTCGTCCGGGTTGGTCATGGACATCGACATTAACCAGCCGACCGGGCTCAGCGTCGGTTGCGCTTGCGGAGTACGGCCCAGACTCCGCCGGCGACTGCCGCCGTGAACGGAAGCAGACAGCAGAGGCTGAGGACCACAAGGTGCCATGGTTTGATCGCGCCCATAGCCGCGAAGGCTATCGGGTGCGGTCAAATAGCTCCGCGCGGCGGTACGGTCCGCACGCGAAGCCGACGCGGACGGGAGCCCGAGCGATGTCGAAGACGCCAGCCGCGAGCCGTACGGCGGTGCTCGTCTGCCAGGGTCGCGCGGCGGCGGACGGCCTGGTCGCTCCCGGCCGTTTCGCCGACCCGACGGCCATGCGCCTGCTCCGCGCCGCCGAGCGAGAGGCGGTCGATTGGGTACGCGACGATGCCGCGCCCCAGTCGTGGCGGCACCGGGTCGACTACGAGACGGTACGGGCCTGCGCCGAGATGATCGTGCCCCGCACGGTGGCGATCGACGACTCCGTACGCGCCCACCCGAGCCCGCAGGTGGTGATCCTCGGGGCCGGGCTGGATGGTCGGGCCTGGCGGATGCCGGAACTCGCGGGCAGGACGGTCTTCGAGGTCGACCAGCCGAGCAGCCAACGCGACAAACGCGAACGCGCCGAGGAACTGGCCGGCACTCCCCCGACGTTCGTGGCGGTGGACTTCGGCCGTGACCTGCTTGCCGAGGCGTTGGCAGCCGCGGGGCATCGCCCCGACGAGCCGACGACGTGGATCTGGGAGGGCGTCGTGCCGTACCTGACCACGACGGAGGTGTCCACGACGGTCGCCGCGCTCGCCGCCTGCTCGGCCCCGACGAGCCGCCTCGTCGTCAACTTCCAGCTACCCGGAACGACGCTGACGCTGGGTCGGCTCGTCGCACGGGTGCTGATGGCGTCCACCGGCCGGCGCAGCTTCTGGGCGACCGAGCCGTGGCGTTCGACCTGGACACCGGCCGCCATGGCCGCGTTGCTCACCCGGCACGGCTTCACGGTCACCGGCGACCACGACCTGCTCGAGACGGCGCGAGAGCTGTCCATGCCGATCCGTAGGACCACGTCCCTGGCACACAGCCGGGTGATGGTCGCCGATCGCGCGTAACGCCCGTCCCGGGTCAGTCGACCAGCCGAGCCACCAGCGCGGCGAGCGTGTCGGGGTGTTCGTCGGTGACGAGGTGGCCGGCGGCGGGGACGATGTCGACGCCGGCATGAAGCCGCTGTTCCGCCGCCGCGCGCAGCCGGTCCGGGGGCAGGAACACGTCGTGGTCGCCGCTCGCGACCACGACCGGCACCCGTGCCGCCGCCGGCACGAGATCACCGGTACTCACCGGACGGGAGTGTCGGGCGACGAGCGTCATCCACTCCACCAGTTCGGCGCGCGGCGTGCGGCCGGGCGCGGACAGCAGGCGCAGCAACCGGAGGCTCGACGCCGTCCGGGGCCGCGCGAGCCAGCCCAGGAACGCCAGCAGGACACGTGGGGTGACCTTGAGCCGGCACAGTCCGCCCGGTGCCACCGCGACCGTGCCGCTGACCCGGGGATGCTCGGCGGCGAGCGCCACCGCGCCACCGAACGAGTGCCCGAACGTCACGACCGGCCCGCTGGTGGCCTCCTCGACGACCTCGGCAAGCCATCTGCCGTACCAGGTGAGCCCGCCACCGGCGACGTCCGCCGCGCCGGAACTCAGCCCGGGCTGGCCCGGGATGTCGGCGGCGACCACCCGGTACTGACGGGTCAGGGCCGTGAGCAGCGGCAGGTAGGCGGCCGCGCTGAAGCGGTCACCGGCGACGAAGACGACCGTCACCGGGCCCGCGCCGGTGGTGAGGAGGTGCGTGTCGTGGCCGTGGGCCTGGATGACGCGTCGCTCGTGCGAGGTCGACCACCCGGTGAACTGCTGCTCACACCACCGGCGGATGGTGTCCCTGCCCGCCGGGGTGCGGTAGATGGACGTCACCGCTGCATCCTGCACCACGCCACCGGCGATCGCCCTCGACCTACGCCGTCATGAATCGATGTACATTGATGAGCGAATCGGTTCGGACGGTCGCCCCCGCCCACGGAAGGACGAACGTAGTGAGACCCAACAGACTGCTTCCATCCCTGGTGGCGGCGCTCACCCTGGTCGGAACGGCGATCGTCGCGGTCACCACCCTGGCCGCCGCCCCGGCCCAGGCCGCGCCGGTCACGATCCCCAACGGCACGCAGTTCACCGACACCGCCGGCAACCTGCTGCACGCCCACGGCGGTGGAGTGCTCAAGGTCGGCGACTACTACTACTGGTTCGGTGAGAACCGCAACGCCAACAACACGTTCCGGGCGGTCTCCGTCTACCGCTCCACCAACCTGCGTGACTGGGAGTTCCGCAACAACGTGCTGACCCAGTCGTCGGCGGCGGAACTGCAGTCGGCAAACATCGAGCGGCCGAAGGTCATCTACAACGCCGCCACCAACCGGTACGTGATGTGGATGCACAAGGAGAACGGCTCCGACTACGGCGAGGCCAGGGCCGCCGTCGCCTCCTCGGCCACCATCGACGGCACCTACACCTACCACGGCAGCTTCCGGCCGCTGGGCAACATGTCACGGGACATCACGCTCTACAACGACGGCGGAACCGCCTACATGATCTCCGCCGGCGACGAGAACCGTGACCTGCTCACCTACCGCCTCAGCGCCGACTACCTCACTCCGGCCACGCTGGTCGGCAACTTCTGGAACGACGGCAACCGTGAGGCACCGGCTCTGTTCAAGCGCGGTAGCACCTACTTCCTGCTCACCTCGGGCCTGACCGGTTGGAGCCCGAACCAGGCCCGGTACGCCACGGCGTCCAGCATCTCCGGTCCGTGGAGCGGCATGACCAACGTCGGGGACTCGACCACCTTCCGCTCGCAGTCGGCCTTCGTGCTCCCCATCCAGGGCACGTCGACGACGAGCTACCTCTACCTCGGCGACCGCTGGGCCGGCGCCTGGGGCGGGCCGGTCAACGACTCCCAGTACGTGTGGTTGCCGATCGCCTTCCCCACCGCCACGACCATGAGCCTGACCTGGTATCCCACCATCACCATCGACGCCGCCGCGGGCACCGTCACCGGGGAGGCGCCGCTCTCCTACCGCATCACCAACCGCAACAGCGGCAAGGTGGTCGACGTGATGGACCACGCCGTCACCGACAACGCCGAAGTCAAACAGTGGTCCTGGAACGGGGGCGCGAACCAGAAGTGGGAATTCAGCGACGCCGGTAGCGGCTACTTCCGGATCGTCAACCAGAACAGCGGCAAATGCCTCGACGTCGCCAACGCCTCCACCGCCAACAGCGCCAACATCGTCCAGTACACCTGTGGCACCGGCACCAACCAGCAGTGGCAGTGGGTCGCCACCGGCAGCTACTACCAGCTTCGCGCCCGACACAGCGGCAAGTGCCTGGACGTGGTGAGCAGCGGCACGGCAGATGGCACCGACATCACCCAGTACACCTGCGGAACCGGCGCCAATCAGCAGTGGACCCGTACCCAGTCCTGACGTCGCCGTTCACGGAGGCTCGGTTCGGCTGACCGATTGCTGTACTTCGCTGCCGTCAGACGAGGCGCCGGATGCGGACCTTCGGGCGCTCGTTCCTGAGGTGGCCCTGCTTGTGTTGGCGGACCTGCTCGTCCCAGACCTTCTGGTCGTAGTCCGGGGCCGGCGGAATCCACCTGTGCGAGCCGTCGCTGTAGTGGAACTTGTCGTCGCCGGGCCGCAGGATGCTCATCGGGTCCACCCGAGGAAGCGGTAGTGCAGGTGGCCGGCGGGAACGTGGTCCAGGTCCTGGGCGGCGTCGACGAGATGGGCCGCCAGGTAGAAGGCCAGCGACACCGGGGCCCTGTCGTATTCGGCTCGCAGCTCTCGGCACCGGGTCTGGCACGGCCACTCCTCCGCACAGCCGCCGCACGTCCAGGCTGGCTTGATCGGGCGGTGAGTGGTCACTGCGGGCCGCCCTGGTCGGGCCAGTGGCCGCGGTTGATCGGAATGCGGTGGCGGCTTCGGCATGGCAGCTCGCCTCCGCAGCGGCAGTTACGCCGCCAATGTCGCCAGGACCAGACGGGCCGGTGACGGCGAGCCAGAGTCAACGCGACCGCCAAGACGTACTCGTCGTACGAGACACGCTTCACCAGCTCGCCACTCCCGCTCGCGCCGTGGTCTGCCGTGTTGCCCAAGTCAAAGGACGCACTGCAGCCTCCTCGTGCCGTAGCAATCTGGGGGCGTGGATGCCCGAGCGCGGGGGACGCGCCGGACATCCACGCCAGCGAGGGCGACCCACAGTGCCAACCGAGGGAATCGACCTCTTCGGCAACCTCCCACAGGTACCGTTGGGTAGTCAAGGGCTGACGTAGGTGGTCTACTCGTGTTGCCAACCGAGGAGAACCAGGTGCCACCGCGTTACCGCTACGAACAGATCGCCGACGACCTCGCCCAACGCATCGCGTCCGGCGAGTTCCAGCCCGGCTCCAAGCTGCCCAGTAGGCGGGAGCTGATCGAGCACTACGGGGTCACCGAGCCGGTGATCGACCGCGCCATGCAGGTATTACGGATCAAGGGTATGACCGAGACCCTGCCCGGCGTGGGAGTTTTCGTCGCGGAATAGCCGGGGCTGAACTTAGGCCGCCGTGTTGAAGCGGTCGCCAGCGACGAAGACGACCGTCGCCGGGCCCGCGCCGGCGGTGAGGAAGCGTTCGTCCAGCCCCGTTCATGTGCTCGCCATCCACTTCGTCGAACTGTTCGGCCAACAGCTCGGACTCTGGCGCGCGCCCGGTAGCTTCGATGGCATGACGAGTCTGGTGGTTTCTCTGGGAGCGCTCGTCGTATTGCTGATGGCGGTGTTCGTCTTTGTCGGTTGGCGCGATCGGAAGCGCCTCTCGTCGCATGACGACTCGGCTGCGGGGCGCGATGCGAGATAGGCCCAGGAGCGGCACGCGGCCGAGCGACATGGCGCACAGGGCGACGTGTGGCGGCGGGGCCAGAACTCCAGCAGCTAGGGGCAGAGCGTGCGGCCCGACGCTGACACCGGCCTGCGATAGATGGGTGTGACCGCTGGATCCTGTTACTGGACTGTGGACGCCATGCCAGTAGTCGTCGCGGGGTCCTGGAAGTCGTGGGGTCTCGTCCGCCGTAGAAGTTCACCGCGCTGCGTGAAGAGGTCGATCGTTCGCTGGAGGCTGCACTCTTCGGCCTGGCGGATCGCCTGGATCGCCACGATGAGTCGTCCTCGCACGATCATGTCGTCGATCGACTGCCACGTGTTGTCCACGCCGTCATTGTCCGCCGCACGACGACCAGTACCACCACCCTTGCTTTGATCACGGCTCGCAGGAGGTAGCGCATGACCCTCAAAGCCGTCCTGGCGGCGCTGATTATCGTTGCGGGGTTGGGTGTAGTGATCTGGGTCGCCAACTGGCCCTTCAACACGCCGTGGGCGAAGGATCTCACCGCTGAGCAGCGCCAGATCAACGCCGCACATAATCGGCGTCATCACCGCGCCGTGACACGAGTCGTGCTGCCCATTCTTGCCATCGTGTTCGGAGTGACGTCGGCGAGCCTTCTGTCCGGGCCGAAGAGCGACCCGCTCGCGGCACTGATCATGGGCACGTGTTCGATCTTGTGCGCTGGCGCGTTCGCCGCTCTCGTCAGGAAAGGGCGCGCGAAATCTTCGACTAGGCGCTGAGCATGCGGCTCGCGCATGCTCCTGACCTGCACCCGCTGTTACCCACCGATCTCAATCCAGGGCGAAGGACGACGATGGAGAACCGGACTGACCCGATCGAGATCATCGCCCAGGTGTCAGCACGTGACGGCAAGCAACGCGCCCTGGAGGTCTGGCTCTACAAGGCCGACAAGGAAGGCTGGCCGGTGACAGTGGAGTCGTCCTCCGTCGACGAGACAGGCGACGAGTGTGCCGTCGTTGAGATCGAGAGCCTGAGGTACCAGATCCTTCACGCGAAGCGTGTCCGACGGCGAGTCGCCATCGTGCCCCGAGGGCAGCATCTGATCGCCGCTGGCGCTGGTGCACCAACTCAGGGATGATCATCGTCATGTCGGAGCAGGATCTGGCCGGAATTTGGCGTCGCATCATCCGAGGGGATGGCAAATCCTGGGTCGTGTTCGCCCACGGCACGTGCGTCGTACTACCAGCTCCCGGACCCAGCGCCGACCTCGCCGCTCAGGCCATCGAGATCCTGCGGGAGTACGGCCCCGTGCACGTCGGCTCATCTGCCGGAGACTTCAGCACCATCACTCTCGATCCCGGTCCCGGATGGGTGGTCTACGGCCATCACAACGACGTGCTGACCTACATGGGGCCCGACGAAGTCCAGGACAGCAGCGACCTGGCCGTTGGCCTCTATGGACGCCACAAGCGCGACCAGGACGGGCATGAGCTCGACGTCATACACGTCGAGGACAAGCGGCCCCGGTAGCTGACTGACGTCGCTCGACCAGGCACTACAGGTTGCCGTCCGACGGCTGGAAACGGCATGAGCTTGTCCGCGCTGGTGCCGCACCTAAGACGGGCCTAGGTGGCATGGCGAATCTGTTCAGGAATTTCGGCACCGCACCGAGAGCAGCCTCGCTACCTGCCGTCACTGCTAGCCAGGCACGCCACCTGCCTCAGGCGCTGACCGTGGTTACCCGTCATCGACCGCGAGATCGGGCACGCAACGGGCACGGCGGAATGTCACCCGCGGCTGCCTGGCCGGTATCCCCCAGTGCGGATGGGACGCAGGTAATCTTCGCCGGGTGGTTCAGGTGCATTGGCGAACACTCCTCCCGGCAACGGCTCACGATCTTCTGGACGGGGTGGAGTTTGGCGATGGTTGCCTCAGAGAGTTGACCTTCAGGTCAAGCTACGGGGAACGCGCTCAGCAGTCTGCGGTCGCACTTCTGGATGTCCGGCGTGTCGGTCAGACTCGATGGGTACAGCTCCACATCGAGCTCTCGCGCCTTGCCCGTTGGAAGGTCGTGGACCTCGGCACCTTCTCCTGGGTGCTCGACGACAAACCCCAGCTCGTTCAGGACGAAGCCGGACTCCTCCACCTCGACTTGGACAACCCCGGCGAGGAGCGCATAGTCGATGAGATGGCAGAGCGCTCCCACCTCTACCTCGCCGCTCGTCAGATCCGGTGGGCAATCACCGACACAGGATGATCCTCGGCTCACGCGTGGAGCGACTCGTCATCCCGACGCTGCGCTACATCGCCCGCGAGACCTACCCTTACCTGACGCTGACGACCACAGCGAGACCAGGACTACGGAATGCATGATCACGACGAGCTAGCGCCGGGGGTCTGGTCCTGGCTGCAAGCCTGGTACGCGACTCAGTGCGATGGCGAGTGGGAACACGAGTACGGCATTCGGATCGAGACGCTCGACAACCCCGGGTGGTCGGTCCGCATCGACCTGGGCGATACGGCACTGTCGGGAATGGCCTACGAGCGGCAAGAGATCCGTAGAAGCGAGCACGATTGGGTGCTGACCTGGGTCGAGAAAGACCAGTTCGGGGCAGCGTGTGGGCCACTCAACCTCGGCGAGGCGCTACACCTGTTTCGGCAGTGGGTGGAGACTGCGACCCGCGTGGCCCGGCCGCAGGCCTGGCAGGAATAGGCGCGTCCACTTCTCCGGCAGCCCGGTGTCGGGTCTCAGGACGTGCGTGACAGATCAGTATCAGAACCTGCATGACGCTCGTGCTGGTGTGCGGGGTAGGTGAATCAGTAGCCGTCGGGGCTGACCTCGTGCATGGTTCCGTCTGGTCCCATGCGGTACCTCCGAGGCGGTCCCATGGTCTGTAGTGCCCCCGCGTATGCGGCCTCACGGGCTGCCTGTTCCTCGTTGGACGGGTCGGTCACGCGAAAGCCGTGCAGATGAACGGCGTCAGCGTCGATGTCGTCGGGGGAAGGATGGCCCTCGATGATGAAACCGAATAGCGCACGTAACGCCTCCTCGCCGAGGTCGAGGGGATGGAACGGCAACGGGTAGGGGTCCTGGTTGTGCCAGCCGGGCATGGGCTCGACGGGATGTTCACCGGCCCAGTACGGCAACTCGAAGTCGTAGGGCTTGCCGATGTTCTCTCGGATGCCGCCATCGGGCGACAGGCTCAGCGATCTGACCAGCACGCCGTCCTCCCACACCGCGAAGCCGAGCCAGTCCACGACCGAGTGCATCCCGTGGACGATGATTCGGCGGCCCGCTCCAGCGCCGCGCAGGTGCTCCGGTAGCTCAGACGGGCGATCGAGCATGAACCGTCGGTCGCAGTACAGCTCTACCCCGGCCATGACCGTGGCGTACATGAAGTCATCTGGCGGGTAGGTGCCCTCGAGCAAGGTGTTGTCATCGGCGGGCTCGACCACGTAGCCGGGGTGGACTTGACGTACCGACGCTTCGGTCTCGGCTCGCTCCGACCGCGTCGCGCCGCGCAGCGCCGGACGGATGTCGCCGTCGGCGAACGCCAGAAGGGCTGTCTTCGCGCCCACGTCGCTTCCTCCAGTTCTGCGGCGGGCCACCTTTCGCGCGCCACCTGGCGGACATGATCGTCTAGCCAAAGGGGTCACAGACGTCCTGAGACCGATCTGTAACCAAGGTCTCCGGGCAGTGATCCGGGGGGTTTTGGCTGTTGGTGATTGGTGGGCGCGGCAGGTTTCGAACCTGCGACCCCTCGCTTGTAAGGCGAGTGCTCTCCCGCTGAGCTACGCGCCCCGGATCGCCCCGTCTGCGGCGGGCCGGTGGCTGGCAAGCCTACCTGCTCGCCGCCGGCCCGACCGCATCAGGCCGTCAGGTCGGCGATGGCTTTGCGCCAGCGCTGCTGGTCGCGGGCCTCGCCGGGGCCGTTCATCTCGGCGAAGCGGACCACGCCGGCCTTGTCGATGACGAAGGTGCCCCGGTTGGCGATGCCGGCCACGTCGTTGAAGACCCCGTATGCCGCAGCGACGCCTCCGTGCGGCCAGAAGTCGGCCAGCAGCGGGAACTGGTAGCCCTCCCGGTCGGCCCAGATCTTGTGGCTGTAGACCGAGTCGACGCTGACGGTCAGCACCTGGACGTCGTCGTTGGCGTACTCGTCGAGGTTGTCCCGCACCTCGGCCAGCTCGCCCTGGCAGGTGCCGGTGAACGCGAGCGGGTAGAAGACCAGCAGCACGGCGCGCTTTTCGCGGAAGTCCGAGAGTCGGACCTGCTGGTTGTTCTGGTCCTTGAGTACGAAGTCCGGCGCCTCGGCGCCCACCTCGATCAGCATGCGAACTCCTCGGGTCGACTCGGGGGACGAGGTCAGCCCAGCGCGCCCGGCGGCGAACCGCCGGGGCGCGAGGGGACGAGGGTGGGTTACTTCTTGCCCTTGGCCCCTCGGCGCAGCACCAGGCGGGCGCCGCTCCAGTCCCGGCCGGCGTTGACGGTCGAGGTCTGCTGGAGGCCGGCGGTGGGCGCGGACTCCGCGACCTCGCTCGGCTCGACGTGCCCGTCACGCCCCGCCTTCGGGGTGAGCAGCCACACGACCCCGTTGTCGGCCAGCGGGCCGAGGGCGTCGACGAGCAGCTCGAAGAGGTCACCGTCGCCGTCGCGGTACCACACGAGCACCGCGTCGACCACCTCGTCGGTGTCCTCGTCGACCAGATCTCCACAGCGGTCGGTCAGGGCGTCGCGGAGATCCTGGTCGACGTCGTCGTCGTACCCCATCTCCATGACGACCATCCCCGGTTCGATCCCGAACCGGTCCGCCAGGCTGCGTACCCCGTCGGCGGCCTGACCAGCGGTCGCGCTCACTGTCGCGTGCCTCCTCATCTCGTCCCTGCTCGCGGCGTCGGACCGACGCCGTCAGGCAAAGTCCACACAGTTGTGGGTCTGCGCGCAAGTGGCGCACCGGGTGGAACGGAATTTACCGTGCCAGCAGCGTACGGGCACCGTCGGTAATGGCTTCCGGGGAGACCAGAACATGACGTGCCGCCGGACCTAATGGTACAAACGAGTCAACTCCGGCCACCCGCCGCGCTGCGCCGACATATCCACCATCGACCAGGGCGGCGATGACGCCCTCGCCGACCCCGCCGGACCGGCGTGTCTCGTCCACCACCAGCACCCGGCCGGTCGCCGAGGACTCCCGGATGATGTCGGCCACCGGCAGGGGCGCCAGCCAGCGCAGGTCCACCACGCGGGTGCCGACGCCCTCCTCGGCCAGCACGGCCGCGGCCCGCAGCGACATCCGCACGCCGTTACCGAAGGTGATGATCGTCAGGTCGTCGGCCGAGCCGACCCGGTAGACCCGGGCCCGACCGATCGGCACGTGCCCGGCCACCCACGAGCCCGGCTCGGGATAGCCGGCGAGCCACTCACCGTCGCCATCGGCGTACAGGTCCCGGGTGTGGTAGAGCGCGATCGGCTCCAGGAACACGCACACGCTGCCGTCCACCGCCGCGCTCGCCAGACAGGTCCGCAGCATGGGCGCGGCGTCGTCCGGCCGCGCCGGCACCGCGACCACCAGACCGGGAACATCCCGGAGTACGGCCACCGAGTTGTCGTTGTGGAAGTGCCCGCCGAACCCCTCCTGGTACGCCAACCCGGCCACCCGCACCACCATCGGGTTGCGGAACGCGCCCCGCGAGAAGAACTGCATGGTGGCGGCCTCGCCACGGAGCTGGTCCTCGGCGTTGTGCAGGTACGCCAGGTACTGGATCTCCGGCACCGGCAGCATCCCGGCCAGCCCGGCGCCGAGGCCCAGGCCCAGCACCGAGGTCTCGTCCAGCAGGGTGTCGAAGACGCGGGCCGCCCCGAACCGGTCGCGCAGGCCCTTCGTCACGCCGTACACCCCGCCCTTGGCGGCCACGTCCTCACCGAAGACGGCCATCTGGGGATGGTCGAGCAGCCCGTCGGCGAGCGCCGCGTTGATGCTCTGCGCCAGGGTCATCGGGCCGACCAGCTCGGGCGGCTTGCCGCCGAACGCCTCCTCGCGGGCTGCCGCGCCCGGCCCGCTGGCCCGGGCCGCCGCGTCGGCCACGGCCCGCGCGACCCGCACCGGGCGGCGGGGCGCCAGCGCCGACACCACGTCGGCCGCGGAGGCCAGCTTGGGTTCGCCCAGCACCTCCTCGGCGAGCCGGCGTACCTGCCAGCCGGTCTCGTCGTACCGGGCCAGCAGCTCGTCGGCGGTCGCCACGCCGGTGTCGACGAGCAGCCGCGCGGTGGCGACCACCGGGTCCCGGTCCAGGTCCTCGGCCAGCTCGGCCGGGCTGCGGTACGCCGACTCCGCGTCCGCCCCGGCGTGGCCCATGAGCCGGACCGTGCGCAGGTGCAGCACGGCGGGCCGCCGGTACCGGCGTACCCAGGCCGCCGCCTCCTGCGCCACCGTGTACGTGCGCACCGGGTCGGCGCCGTCCGCGCGGAAGTAGCGGATGCCCGGCTTGGCGCGCAGCGTCGCCTCCACCCAGCCCTCCGGCGAGCGGACGCTGATGCCGAGCCCGTTGTCCTCGCAGACGAAGAGCACCGGGATGCGCAGGCCGGCGTGGTCGTACCAGCCGGCGGTGTTGAAGGCGGCGGTGGCGCTGGCGTGGTTGACCGACGCGTCGCCGAACGAGGCGACCACGATCGCGTCCGGCGGCCACGGGACGTGGGCCGCGCCGGCGCCGCTGCCGACCCGCACGCCCGTTCCGGTACGCCGGCCGGCGGTGTCCAGCCGACGCAGCCGCTCCACGGCCAGCCCCATCCCGACCGCGCGGGGCAGGTGCGAGGCGATGGTGGAGGTGGTCGGCACGACGGCCAGGTCGGCCCGGCCGAACACCTTGTGCCGGCCACCGGCGATCGGCTCCTCGCTGGAGGCGACCATGCCCCGCAGCACGTCCCGGGCGGCCTGGGCGTACACCGCGAACCCACCGCTGGGGGTCGCGGACCCGGCCGGCTCGGCGTCGGAGGCCGGCTCCGGGGCCTCGGCGGCGGGCTCCGGATCGTCCACGGCGGGCGTCGGGGTGTCGGCGGCGGACGTCGGAGCGGCGGCGGCGACCTGGGCCGCCCGCACGCAGTAGAACGCCCCGGAGCGGTAGTGCAGCAGCGCCGGATCGGTGGGGCGCAGCGCGGCGGCGACCGCCGCGTTGCCCTCGTGCCCGGACGAGCCGATGGTGTAGAAGCCCTCCCCGAAGCTGCGCAGCCAGCGCCCGGCCAGGTCGAGCTGCCGGCTGGCCACCTGCGCGTCGAACAGATCGAGCAGTTGGGTGCCGGTCAGCGGGGCGTCGTCGGTGACCGGATCGGCGAGGTCACGCCGTTGCGGTGCGGCGGGCAGCGCCGCCAGCGTCTCGCGGAACCGGTCGTCGAGATCTTGCGGGGTGGTCACGTCCGACAGCATTACCGACGGGGGCCACCGTCGCCCAGTGGGACACGGCCGGCAGGGGTTGACTCACTGTGGGTCGCACGGCTCCGGCCAACCGCCGTCGGACACCTTCCACACCAGGTCACGCAGGGTGGACAGCTCCTCGTCGCGCAGGCCCGCGAGGAGTCGGGAGTCGGACATCACCTCGGCCACCCGGTCCCGTACGACGCGACCGTCCCCGGTCACCACGAGCGTCTTCTGCCGGCGGTCGGCCGGGTCGGTCCGACGCTCGACCAGGCCGGCCTGCTCCAGCTTGTCGACCAACGCGGTCACGTTCGACCGGTCACAGCTCAGCCGGTCGGCGAGGTCACGTGCCGGCAGGGGACGGTCCGGGTCCAGCTCGTGCAACGCCCGCGCCGCCGCCGGGGTGAGCCCCAACTCGGCGAAGGCCGTGCCCTGCCGATGCCGCAGGGACGCTGTCAGGTGCGCCATCCGACGCACCACGTCGGCGGCCAACCCGGCGCGGTCCACCTGCCCGTCCGCTGGCGTCACGGTGACATCGTACGCAACGGGTCCGCCCGGCCGGCTCAGCGTTCGAGCTCGCTGACCTCGGCCGGCGCGGCGACGGACGACGACGCCGGACCGGTCGTGGCGACCGATGGTCCCGCGGGCTGGCGCAGGGCGCGGGCGCAGCGCCCGGCAGCCACCGGGGCGGTCACCAGCAGGACGGCCGTCACCAGGGCGGCGGCAGGTGTGTCGGGCCGTGCCAGGTGCAGGCCACCGATGACGGCCACGCCGAGCACCGCGGCCAGCAGGGTGCCGGTGGAGATCAACGCGGAGAACGCGGTCGCCGCGCCGGCCGGCAGGGCGGTGGCGAGCCGGTCGACCAGCGGGGTGAAGCCGGCGGCGTGCGCGGCACCGCCCACGAGCAGCAACAGGCTTCCGGGCAGCCAGGGCCAACCATGCCGCGTCAGCATCGCGACCAGCAGCACGACGGCCGCCAACAGCGGCGGGCCGAGCAGCGGCAGCGCGTCGCGCAGTCGCACGGGCAGGCGGGACACCGCGAGGCCGCAGAGCGCGAACCCGGCGGCGTAGGGCAGGAAGGCCAGCCCGGCGGCGAGGGCGGTGAAACCGAGCCCCTCCTGCAACCGCAGGGTGAGGGTGAACAGGAAGCCGGCGTAGCAGCCCATCACCAGGCAGGCGGCGAGCAGCCCGGCCGGCACGCCGGCACGGGTCAGCACCGCCAGGTCCAACAGCGGGGTGCCACCGCGCCGGATCACGCGGTTTTCGTGGCGCAGGAACACGCCGACGCCGAGCACGCCCGCCGCCACCCCCGCCGGCGTCGACCAGTCCGGCCAACCGAGGTCCCGACCGAGCACCGCCGGCGTCACCAGGGCCAGCATCGCGGCGGCCAGCAACAGCACCCCCGGCAGGTCGAGCGCCGCGGGCCGGACGGTCGTCGTCGGCACGGCGGCCAGCGCCCGCCGACCGGCCACCAGCAGCACCGCGCCGACCGGCACGTTGACCAGGAACGCGGTACGCCAGGCCAGCCCTCCGGCATCCAGGGTGACGAGCAGACCGCCGGCCACCTGCCCGGCCGCGACGCCGAGCGCCAGGATCAGCGAGTACGCCCCGATCGCCCGACCTCGGGCAGCGCCCACGTACGTGGCCTGGATGAGGGCGAGGACCTGCGGCACCATGAGCGCCGCCAGGGCGCCCTGCACGACGCGGGCGCCGACCAACGTCACCGGATCCGGCGCGAGGCCGCAGGCCAGCGACGCCACGGTGAACCCGGTGAGGCCGAGCAGGAAGACCCGGGCCGGCCCGTGCCGGGAGCCGAGCCGGGCACCGGTGACGACCAGCACGGCGAAGGCCAGGGTGTAGCCGGCCAGCACCAGCTGGGCCAGCGCCGGCGGCCCAGCCAGGTCGAGCCGGATCGTCGGGGCGGCGACCGCCGCGATCGAGGTGTCCATCGAGGCCATCGCCTGCCCGGTGAGCAGGACGACGAGCGGGGCGCGGCGTCCCCGCGTGGTCGTGGTCGAAGTCATGCCGGCCACCCTGGCGAGCTGGGCGGGCGCGTGTCTTGACGATCCTTGCGGCCGCCAGATCCGACGTGCGACGTCGCGTGTCGTGTCGGCGGGTGGGCCTAGCCTGACGGCATGCGCAGCAGCCACACCCTCGTGCGCCAGCCCGACTTCGTGGTCCACGCGGTGCGCTGTCGGGACGACCACACCGGCTGGTCGCGCCCGGAGCCCGCCACGGCGCACGGCATCGTGTTGGCCCGCCGGGGCGGCTTCCGACGACGCGGTCGGGGCGGGGAGGAGTTCGTCGACCCGACCGTGGGCTACCTGACGGTGCCGGGCGAGGAGGAACGGTTCGCCCACCCGGCCGGCGGCGACGACTGCACCTCCGTGCATCTCTCGCCCCGGCTGTAGCGGGAACTGCTCGCCGGCCGGTCCGCCACGTCGGTGCTGCACCTGGACGCCCGCATCGACCTGGCGCACCGGCGACTGCTGCGGGCGGTACGCCTCGGCGACGCGGGCTTCGCCGCCGCCGAACGCCTGGTTCGACTGGTCGGTGCCGCCACCGGTCCGGCGGTCGACGCGCCGCCACGGGACCGGGCGATGGTGGAGGCGGCCCGCTCGGCGCTGCACGACGGTGGGCCGCACACCGATGGCCTCGTCCCGCTGGCCCGCTCGCTCGGCGTGTCGCCGTACCGGCTGAGCCGGTCCTTCCAGGCGCTGGTCGGTGTGCCGGTGACCCGCTACCGGAACCGGCTGCGGGTGGGGCGTGCGCTCGACCGGCTGACCGAAGGGGTGCCGAGCCTCGCCGTGCTGGCGGCCGAGCTGGGCTTCGCCGACCAGGCGCACCTGACCCGGACGCTGCACGCCCACCTGGACCACACGCCCGGCCAGCTACGTCGGGTGCTCGGAGAGGTCTGACGGGCGAGGGGCGCCGGTCAGGCGGGCAGGAACGAGAAGCGGACCTGGCGGGTGGGGTTGTCGCCGTTGGTGTCGACGAGGCAGATCGACTGCCAGGTGCCCAGGGCCAACCGGCCGTCGAGCACCGGCAGCGTGGCGTACGGCGGGACGAACGCCGGCAGGACGTGGTCCCGCCCGTGACCGGCCGAGCCGTGCCGGTGTCGCCAGCGGTTGTCGGTGGGCAGCAGCGCGTCGATCGCGGTGAGCAGGTCGTCGTCGGAGCCCGACCCGGTCTCGATGATCGCCAGCCCGGCGGTGGCGTGCGGCACGAAGACGTGCAGCAGACCGTCCCCCTCGCCGGAGACGAAGCTCTGAGCCTCGGCGGTGATGTCCCGGACGGCCGGCCGGGACCCGGTCTGGACGGTGATCACGTCACTGCGCATACGTCGCATTCTGCCGCAGTCGAGGATCAGGAGCCGCCGCCACCGCCACCGGAGTCGCCACCACCGCCGGAGAAGCCACCACCGGAGTCGCCGCCGCCGAAGAAGCCGCCACCGCCGGAGTCTCCGCCGCTGCCGGAGTCGGACCGGTCCCCGCCGCCCGAGTCGCCGTAGTACGTCAGGGGGACGCTGGTGTCGGCGTGCCGTCGGCGCGGACCGGGCACCCGACGAGGCCCCCGTCGGGGCGCGGACGCACGCAGTCCGGCGCGGAGCTGGACCGCGCCGAGCGCCATCGCCCCGACGCCGAGAATCGTGATCGGCAGCACGGCGGTGTCCCCGGCCAGGAGCACCGGCACGGAGACCAGCGCCCCGAGCGCACCGAGCAGGAGGATCACGCCGCCGCTGACCACCCGCCGCCCATTCATGTTCGGCACCGTAGCGGGCCCGGGCAAGCGGGCGGCCCGGCCCGCCGTAGCGCTAAGTTACCGGCGGGTACCTGTGTTCAGCATCGCGTCCGGGGGACCTAGACGTGACGACGGGTGCCACCAGGGGGCAGGATGGCGCTAGAGACCTATCCCACACACAACCGAGGGAACGCCTGTGGCTACGGAACGCAAGCGCCCGGTGATCAGCGACGGCCTACCGAGCCAGCTTCCGGACATCGACCCTGAAGAGACCAGCGAATGGGTCGAGTCGCTTGACGGTGTCATCGACGAGCGGGGAGCAAAACGCGCCCGCTACGTCATGCTGCGCCTGCTGGAGCGGGCCCGTGAGCGCCAGGTCGGGGTTCCGCCCCTGACCACCACCGACTACATCAACACCATCCCGTCCGAGCGCGAGCCGTGGTTCCCGGGAGACGAGCACGTCGAGCGGCGCATCCGTGCGTACGTGCGGTGGAACGCCGCGATGCTCGTGCACCGGGCGCAGCGCCCGGAGATCGGCGTCGGCGGGCACATCTCCACCTTCGCCAGCTCGGCGTCGCTCTACGAGGTGGGCTTCAACCACTTCTTCCGGGGCAAGAACCACCCGGGCGGCGGCGACCAGATCTTCTACCAGGGCCACGCCTCGCCCGGCATGTACGCGCGGGCGTTCCTGGAGGGCCGGCTCAACGAGCACGAGCTCGACGGGTTCCGCCAGGAGCTGTCGCACCCGGGCGGCGGCTTGCCGTCGTACCCGCACCCGCGGCTCATGCCGGACTTCTGGGAGTTCCCGACCGTCTCGATGGGTCTCGGTGGCCTGAACGCGATCTACCAGGCGCGGTTCAACCGCTACCTCCAGCACCGCGGCATCAAGGACACCTCGCAGCAGCACGTGTGGGCGTTCCTCGGCGACGGCGAGATGGACGAGCCGGAGACGCTGGGCGCGATCGGCGTGGCCGCCCGCGAGGAGCTGGACAACCTCACCTTCGTGATCAACTGCAACCTGCAGCGGCTGGACGGCCCGGTCCGGGGCAACGGCAAGGTCATGCAGGAGCTGGAGGCGTTCTTCCGGGGCGCCGGCTGGAACGTCATCAAGGTGGTCTGGGGCCGCGAGTGGGACCCGCTGCTCGCCGCGGACACCGACGGCGCGCTGGTCAACCTCATGAACACCACGACCGACGGCGACTACCAGACCTACAAGGCGGAGTCCGGCGCGTACGTGCGGGAGCACTTCTTCGGCCGTGACCCGCGTACCCGCAAGATGGTCGATCCGCTGAGCGACGACGAGATCTGGAACCTCAAGCGGGGTGGGCACGACTACCGCAAGCTCTACGCGGCCTACAAGGCGGCCACCGAGCACACCGGTCAGCCGACGGTCATCCTGGCCAAGACGATCAAGGGCTGGACGCTCGGCTCGCACTTCGAGGGCCGCAACGCCACGCACCAGATGAAGAAGCTGACGCTGGAGGACCTGAAGACCTTCCGCGACCGGCTCTACCTGGACATCCCGGACAAGGCGCTGGAGGACAACCCCTACCTGCCGCCGTACTACCACCCGGGCGAGAAGTCCGAGGAGCTGGCGTACCTGAAGGAGCGCCGGGAGCAGCTCGGCGGCTACCTGCCGTCGCGGCGGACCAGCACCAAGCGGCTGACCATCCCCGGTCCGGAGCGGTTCGCCGACGTCAAGCGCGGCTCGGGCAAGCAGAAGGTGGCCACCACGATGGCCTTCGTCCGCCTGCTCAAGGACATCATGAAGGACAAGGAGTTCGGCAAGCGCTGGGTGCCGATCATCCCGGACGAGGCACGCACCTTCGGTCTCGACTCGATCTTCCCGACCGCGAAGATCTACTCCCCGCACGGTCAGCGGTACACCTCCGTCGACCGGGAGTTGTTCCTGTCGTACAAGGAGTCGACCACCGGGCAGATCCTGCACGAGGGCATCAACGAGGCCGGCTCGGTCGCCTCGTTCACGGCTGCGGGCTCGGCGTACGCCACCCACGACGAGCCGATGATCCCGATGTACATCTTCTACTCGATGTTCGGGTTCCAGCGGACCGCCGACGGGCTGTGGGCCGCGGCCGACCAGATGGCGCGGGGCTTCCTGCTCGGCGCGACCGCCGGGCGCACCACGCTCAACGGTGAGGGCCTGCAGCACGAGGACGGCCACTCCCTGCTGATCGCCGCCACCAACCCGGCGGTGGTCGCGTACGACCCGGCGTTCTCCTTCGAGATCGCGCACATCATGGAGAACGGCCTGCACCGGATGTACGGGGACGCGCAGGAGAACGTCTTCTACTACCTGACGGTCTACAACGAGCCGATCCTGCAGCCGGCCGAGCCGGAGGGCGTGGACGTCGAGGGACTGCTCAAGGGCATCTACCGCTACTCGCCGGCGCCGCAGGTCGACGGCCCGAAGGCCAACGTCCTCGCCTCCGGCACGGGCATGCAGTGGGCGCTCAAGGCCCAGCAGTTGCTCGCCCAGGACTGGGGCGTGGCCGCCGACGTCTGGTCGGTGACCTCCTGGACCGAGCTGCGCCGCGACGCGGTGGAGACCGAGGAGTACAACCTGCTCAACCCGGGCGCCGAGGCCAAGGTGCCGTACATCGCGCAGAAGCTGGCCGACGCGGACGGGCCGAAGGTCGCGGTCAGCGACTGGATGCGTGCCGTACCGGACCTGATCGCCCGCTGGGTACCCGGCGACTACACGTCGCTCGGCACCGACGGCTTCGGGATGTCGGACACCCGGCACGCGCTGCGGCGGCACTTCCACGTCGACGCCGAGTCGATCGTGGTCGCCACGCTGCGGCAGCTCGCTCGCAGCGGCGCGGTCGAGGCCACCGTGCCGGCCGAGGCCGCCAAGAAGTACGCGATCGACGACGTCAACGCCGCCCCGGTGGGCGAGACCGGCGGCGACAGCTAAACCCGCAAGAACGGTAGAAGGGCCCGGCGCTGACGCGCCGGGCCCTTCACTGCGTCGATCATGGAGTTGTGGTGGGGGACAAAGCGGTGAAGTCACCTCGTTCCGGGCACCACAAGTTCATGATCGACCCGGCCTCTCGGGGCGGCGGGCAGGGGGTGACGGTGGGCCGACGTTCCTGGTGGGGACGCCGGGCCACCGCCGGGGCGGGTGACGCCGGGAGGACGGCTGGTCAGCCGACGGCGGCCAGGTCGGTGAGCCGGGCCAACGAGTCCTCCAGGTCGGCGCCGACCCGGCGCAGGCCCAGGCGCAGCAGAGCCGCCTTGACGGGGCCGGCCGGCCAGCGGACCACGATGAGCCGCACGACCGTCCCGCCCTCCTCCTCGTCCTCGGTGAGCTGGACGTAGATTTCGGTGCGCGCCTCCGCACGGGCACCGGCCCCCTTGGCCCGCTCCCGCCAGCCGATCAGCGTCGGCTCCTGATAGGCGATCACCTCGGCCTCATGCGCCGAGCGCCCCGCCTGGACCAGTTGTCGCCGCCCGAAGCCCTCTCCCGAGAGCACTTCGGCCGCGCGAACCCCCGCCAGCCAGGCCGGCAACTGCTCGGCCCGCTGTACGACGTCCCAGACCACTTCCATCGGCGCCGCCACGTGCGCACTACGTTCCACGAGGATCATTCCGTCTTGCCTCCAGTGAGGACATCCCACGATATCGGCACTCTATGCGTCAAATCGGACTTACCTGGACGGGTTCGGAAAAAGACACGCCGATCAACCATTGCGGAATACGCCAGCCCGACCTATGGCGCATTCATCGACGGCGTCCTAGAGTCCCGAACACATTTCACGTTCACCGGGAGGGCGCATGTCGACCGCACCGATGCCCGAGTTCCCCGACGGCTTCCGCTGGGGCGTCTCCACCTCGGCCCACCAGATCGAGGGCGCCACCACGGCTGACGGACGCGGAACGTCCATCTGGGACACCTTCGCGCGCTCGCCCGGCCGGATCAGCGACGGCAGCAGCGGCGCGGTCGCCTGCGACCACTACCACCGGCACGCCGAGGACGTGGCGCTGATGGCCGCGTTGGGCGTCGGGGCGTACCGGTTCTCGATCGCCTGGCCCCGCGTGCGGCCGGACGGCAGCGGCGCGACCAACGCCGTCGGCCTGGACTTCTACGACCGGCTGGTCGACGACCTGCTGACCGCCGGCATCGACCCGGTGGCCACCCTGTACCACTGGGACCTGCCGCAACCCCTCGAGGACGCCGGCGGCTGGCTGCACCGGGACACCGCCGCCCACTTCGCCGAGTACGCCGAGCGGACCGCAGCCCGCCTCGGCGACCGCGTCCGGCTCTGGATCACCCTCAACGAGCCGTTCATCCAGATGAGCCTCGGCTACGGCATGGGCGTGCACGCCCCCGGCCAGATGCTGCTCTTCGACGCCTTTCCGGTCGCCCACCACCAACTGCTCGGCCACGGACTCGCGGTACAGGCGCTGCGGGCACACACCGCCAGCCCGATCGCGATCGCCAACAACTACTCGCCGGTGCGGGTGCTCGGCGACAGCGACGCCGACCGCGCCGCCGGGACCGCGTACGAGACGTTGCACAATCGACTCTTCACCGACCCGCTGCTCGGACGGGGGTACCCCGACCTGCCCGGCCTCGACCCGACCGTCGTCCGCGCCGGCGATCTGGACACGATCGCCGCGCCCATCGACGTGCTCGGGGTCAACTACTACAACCCCACCGGTGTACGGGCAGCCGAGGAGGGCTCGCCGCTGCCGTTCGACCTGGTGCCGCTGGACGGTTACCCGCGTACCGCCTTCGACTGGCCGGTCGCCCCGGACGGGCTGCACGAGCTGCTGCGCTGGCTACGGGACACGTACGGCGAGGCGCTGCCACCCATCGAGATCACCGAGGGCGGCTGCGCGTACGACGACGAGCCGGACGCGCACGGGCAGGTGGCGGACCCGGACCGGATCGCGTACCTCGACGGGCACCTGCGGGCGGTCCGGGCCGCCATCGACGACGGGGTGGACGTCCGCGGGTACTTCGTCTGGTCGCTGCTGGACAACTGGGAGTGGGCCGAGGGGTTCACCAAGCGCTTCGGTCTGGTGCACGTCGACTACGCCACGCAGAGGCGTACGCCGAAGTCGTCGTACACCTGGCTGCGGGACCTGATCGCGGGCAGCGCGCCGGGGTCGGCGCGGTGACCACCGCGGACCCGACGGCGAAGTCGCTCCCGGCGGCGCTCGCCGAGCCGACCGTGCCGGTGCGGCGCGGCTGGATCGGCCTGGTCTTCGCCGCCAACCTGGGCGTGTGGATGGCGTTCTTCACCCCCATCCAGGTGTTGCTGCCACAGCAGATCGAGCGGATCGCGCCCGGCGACAAGGAGACCATGCTGGCTGTGGTCACCGGCCTGGGCGCGTTGGCGGCGGTGCTGGCCAACCCCCTGGCGGGCGCGCTGTCCGACCGGACCTGGCTGCGGATCGGCGGTCGGGAGTTCGGTCGGCGGCACGTCTGGACCGCCGGCGGAGCGGTGCTCGGCGCGGCGGCGCTGGTGCTGCTGGCCCAGCAGCAGACCATCCTCGGGGTCGCCGTCGGCTGGGTCGCGGCGCAGGTGTGCTTCAACGCGATGTTGGCCAGCCTCACCGCCGCCATCCCGGACCGGGTGCCGGTGACGCAGCGCGGCCGCGTCTCGGGCTGGGTGGGCATCCCGCAGGCGCTCGGGCTGGTCCTCGGGGCGGTGCTGGTCACCGCCGTGGTCACCGGCAACGCCGCCGGCTACCTGGCCATCGCGGTGGCCATCCTGCTGCTGTCGCTGCCGTTCGCGCTGCTCACCCCCGACGACCCGCTGCCCCGCGCGAGCCGCCCGGCACTGCGCGTCCGGACGCTGTTCGCCTCGATGTGGATCAGCCCGCGCCGGCACCCGGACTTCGCCTGGGCGTGGATCACCCGGTTCCTGGTCCAGCTCGGCAACGCGCTGGGCACCCTGTACCTGCTGTACTTCCTCACCGACGGGGTTCACTACCCCGATCCCGAGGGCGGTCTGCTGGTCCTGATCCTGCTCTACACGCTCGGCATGGTGCTGACCGCCGTGGTCTCCGGCCGGCTGTCCGACCGCTCCGGGCGGCGCAAGATCTACGTGATCGTCTCCGGCCTGATCATGGCGGTTGCGGCGCTGTTGCTCGCCGTCGCGCCCACCTGGCCGATGGCGATCGTCGCCGCGCTGCTGCTCGGCGCCGGCTACGGCGTCTACCTCTCGGTGGACGCCGCGTTGATCACGCAGGTGCTGCCGCGCGCCACCGACCGGGCCAAGGACCTCGGCGTGATCAACATCGCCAACTCGGCGCCGCAGGTGCTCGGTCCGGCGCTCTCCGCCCCGCTCGTGGTCCACCTGGGCGGCTATCCGACGCTCTACGCGGTCACCGCCGTGGTCACCGTGGTGGGCAGCGCCCTGGTGGTCAAGATCCGCTCGGTCGCCTGAGTCGGGGGGCCGTGGCCGAAAGCGGTCGCGCGCCGCCGTAGGCTGGAGGACGTGACGGTACGTGTGCGCTTCGCCCCCTCCCCGACCGGTATGTTCCACGTCGGCGGCGCCCGCTCGGCGCTGCAGAACTGGATCTACGCCAAGCAGCAGGGCGGGGTGTTCGTGCTGCGCATCGAGGACACGGACGCCGCGCGCAACAAGCCCGAGTGGACCGAGGGCATCCTCTCCGCGCTGGACTGGATCGGCATCTCCCGGGGCAGCTACGAGGGGCCGTACTTCCAGTCCGAGAACGCCGGCGAGCACCGGGCCGCCGCCACCCGGCTCTACGAGTCGGGCCGCGCCTACTACTGCGACTGCACCCGCGAGGACGTACAGGCCCGCACCGGCTCGCAGTACCAGGGTTACGACGGCTACCACCGCGACCGTGGCCTCGGGCCGGGGCCGGGCCACGCGCTGCGCTTCCGTACGCCCGACGAGGGCACGACCGTGGTCGTCGACCTGATCCGCGGCGAGCCCACCTTCGAGAACAAGCTCATCGAGGACTTCGTCATCGCCCGGGGCGACGGCTCGCCGGTGTTCCTGCTGGCCAACGTCGTGGACGACATGACCATGGGCATCACCCATGTGATCCGCGCCGAGGAGCACCTGCCCAACACCCCCAAGCAGCAGCTCCTGTGGGACGCCCTCGGGGTCAAGCCGCCGGTCTGGGCGCACGTGCCGGTGGTCGTCAACGAGAAGCGGCAGAAGCTCTCCAAGCGCCGCGACAAGGTCGCCCTGGAGGCGTACCGCGACGAGGGCTACCTCGCCGGCGCGATGCGCAACTACCTCATGCTGCTCGGCTGGGCACCCTCGGGCGACCGGGAGATCGTGCCCTGGTCGGTCATCGAGGACGAGTTCCGCCTGGAGGAGGTCAACCCCTCCCCCGCGTTCTTCGACGAGAAGAAGCTGCGCGCGTTCAACGGCGAGTACATCCGCGCGCTGCCAGTGGCCGAGTTCGTCGACGCCTGCCAGCCGTGGCTGACCGGCACCGGCACCATCGCGCCGCCGCCGTGGCAGCCCGAGGAGTACGACGCCGACGCGTTCGCCGCCGTGGCGCCGCTGGCCCAGACCCGGATCGCGGTGCTCAGCGAGATCGTGCCCAACGTCGACTTCCTCTTCCTGGCCTCGCCCACGATCGACGAGGCCGCCTGGACGAAGACGATGAAGGACGGCTCGGGCGAGCTGCTGGACGCCGCCGTCGCGGCCTTCGAGACGCTCGAGTCCTGGGACGCCGAGTCGCTGAAGTCGACACTAGAGGCCGTCGGCGCCGAGCGCGGCCTCAAGCTCGGCAAGACCCAGGCACCCGTACGCGTCGCGGTCACCGGCCGCACCGTGGGCCTGCCGCTGTTCGAGTCCCTCGAGGTACTGGGCCGCGAGCGCACCCTGACCAGAATGCGCGCAGCCCGCCTCCGCCTGACCTAACCCCCGCCCCCGCCCCGCCGCCGCCCCGCGGCCCTGCCCTGCCCTGCCGCGCGCGCCGATCATGGAGTTGTGGTGCCGGGTTGGGCACCTTTATGACGACTTCGCCCCCACCACAAGTCCATGATCGACCCAGACTGGGCGGGGCGGCGAGGGCGGAGCCGCGGCGGACGGGGACGGGGACGGGCGAGGGGCCGGCTCGCTGTCGGCAGTGTCGCGTCTGCGCTCCCCGCCGCGCCGATCTTGCAGTTTCGGTTGCCGATATACGTGGGATACGCGCAATGTCGCCACAAAAAGCGCAAGATCGGCGCCGGGATGCGGCGGCTGTCGCCGAGCCACGCCCCGCCTTCGCACCCCACCGCGCCGATCTTGCAGTTTCGGTTGTTGATATGGGGTTGGATGCCCCTTAAGTCGCCACAGAAAGCGCAAGATCGGCGAGGGCGGGGCCCGGGGCCTGGGGGCGGGGCTCCGGGGGCGGGGACGCGGGGGGGGGTTAGCGGGTTTGGCGGCGGAGCAGGAGAGCGGCGGCCAGGGCGGCTAGGAGGACCGCGCCGCCGAGGGCCCAGGGCCACCAGCGGCCACCGGAGTTGGATTGGTCCTCGGCGGCCGGTACGGCGGACATGGTGGCGGCCGACGGCGACACGGGTCCGGCGGGGGATGCCGTGGGCGAGCCGGGCGCTGACGGGCTGCTGGCCGCTGAGGGGCTGCCGGACGGGCCGGGGGCTGCGGGGCTGGCGGACGGGTCGGCGGCCGTGCCGGTGGTGAGGGTGAACCGCACCTCGCCCTTGAGCGGGTGGCCGTCGTTCGATGGCAGCTGGTAGGCGACGGTGTAGAGCCCCGCCGCGCCGGGCGTGAACGGCACGCGCACCCGGGTGCCGTCGAACGTGGGCCGCCCGCCGGCGACCACATTGTCCGGTCCGGCTATTGTGATCTTCGTCGTAGCCGGCGGTGGCTTGGCCAGGAAACGAAGCTCGATCCGGGTGGGCGCGGTGGCCACTCGGGCGCCGTCGCGCGGATCGCTGCCGGTCAGCGAGTTGTGCGCGGCGGCCGGCGTCGCCGGGGCCAGTAACGACACACCGAACGCCACGCCGAGTACCACTGGCACGAGCCGTGCCATCCGTGTAACCCTGCCCCCCATGAACCCCTCCGTAAGGGTACGATCCGCCCGCTGATCAAACAGCTCCTCATTAGTCGAGCAGAGATCGCAGATAGTTCCAAATACTGTTCCACAAGCTGCAATCCATCGACGTTCTGCGGAGTCTGTGAGAGTGGGACCGACCCGGTCGGTGCCGTCACCGGCCGACCGACCCGGACGTCACGGCGAAGCCATCCATCGAACGGGGCGAGGAGGCGGGATGGTCCGACAGATGAGGCGGTGGCTCGCCGTGCTGGCGGGCACGCTGGCTGCGGCAGTGCTGGTGCTCGGCGTCGCCGTTCCGGCGAGCGCGGCGCCCAAGCCTGCGCCCGCCGGCGTGGACGTCACCGGCGAAGGGCTCACCGAGCCTCTGCGGCTACGGTCCGAGACCCAGCCCGCGCACGTCCTCGCGGTCATCGACCAGGTCAACTTCTTCGGTCGTACCGGAATGCCGACCGGCCCCAAGGCGGCCGACCTCGGTCCGAAGTACACGGTCGTGGTGTTGGCCGGGGAGACCCCGAAGCAGAGCTTCGACCTCTACCCCAAGGCGGCCGGCGGCCCGCGCGTCTATCGCCCGGCCAAACAGCCGGACGGTCGCCGGACCAACGCCGGCTGGTTCCTGGGCCGGCTCAGCATGTCCGAGACGCTGCGCACCGCCGGGGTGCCGCTGGAGCGGCAGTTCGACACGGTCAGTGGCGGCGTGGGCGGCGGCGAGCGGGTGCTGCCGGAGGACACGATGGATCCGGTACGGGACATCGACGAAGCGCTCGGTGAGTTGCAGCGACTGCTGCTGCTCAACGTCGGGGTGATGCTGACCATCACGGTCGGCCTCGCCGGGATCGCCCTGCTGATCCGCCGCCGGACCCGCTGACACGACCGCCGGAAGGCGCGGGCGCGCCGGAAGGCGCGGGTTCAGCGGGCCATGGCGCTCGGCCCTCGTGGGGTCAGCACCAGCGGCGTGGCGGGCGCTCCCGTCGGGTGCCCCGCTGACGGGGCCGGACCGGGCCGTGTCGGTGGGCACCCGCCCATCCAGGAAGTTCACTGAGGCAACCAGCGGGGTCACCCGGCTCCGGCTCGCCCAGGGCCGCCACCGGCTCGGCGGCCCGCTGGCGCGGAATCTCCTCGTCCGGCCGCCCGGCGGGCGCCTCGCTCGGGTGCGCCGCCGCCGGGCCGACCGGCCGGCGAGGCTTGCCGGCCGCCTGCGGGTCGTGGTGCCCCAGGCGGCAGAGCTCGCCCTGGGCGCAGCCGTGTTCGGCCTCCCCGTGCGCCATCCCCGGTCTCCTCACGCTCGCACTCACGTGCAGGTGCTGCCCCCGTACGTGCCCTGTCACCGTACTGGCCGGGACCGACGGCCTGTGCACGGCGTACCCCGGGGTCAGCGCTTCGGGCGACCGGGGAAGAGGGTCGCCCAGACCGGGAAGGCGACCAGCCAGATGAGGATCACGGTGGTCAGGCTGCGGATCCAGTTGCCCAGTTCACGGGTTCTTTCCGCATCGTTCACCCAGAGGATCGCCGCGCCGAGCAGGCCGCACGCGACGGCCCAGCCGAGGAGTCCCTTGGCCCACTCCCGCCACTCGTGCCGGGCGCGGGCCCAGCCGTGGCGGGGAGGCCGCACGGGCGGTGGGCCACCGGCGAACCGGTGGGCGAAGCGCTGGTCCGCCCACCGGACCATCGAGTGCCCGAAGGCCACCGAGAAGCCGAGGTAGGCGGCGGCGAGGCCGTGGCCGACGTCCGCGGTCGCGCCGCGCCGCAGGTCGAGCACCGACGCGGCGAGCAGTGCCAGGTCGACGAGCGGTACGCAGACCAGCAGCGCCCCGCCGAGCCGTGGCCGGCGCAGCGGATAGCGGGCCACCAGCCCGGCGACGATCAGCACCCAGAACGCGATCTCACAACCGATGATCACCGCGACCAGCATGGCGGCCCTCCCCGTCGTCGCCACCAGCGTCGCGTACCGGCAGGGCCCGGACCTCGACACCGGAGACGAGATCGGGGTCCTCCCTTCGACGGACCGGCCGCCCGGCGTACCCCTTTCGGCGCATGTCGGAGCGACCGGGCTCCTCCCCCGGTCGGAGTCGGAGGGCCGGCCGTTGTGATGGGATCGGAGCATGCGACCGCCACCGTGGCTCGGCTCCGGTACGCCCGGCCGGGACCTCACGCTGGCCGGCGCGTCGCTCGCCGGTGGCCTGGTGCTCTACGGCCTGGGCATGCAGCCGCAGATCGTCCCGCACCCGGACGTGCCGCCCGCCCTGTTCCTGGGGCCCCTGCTGGCGGTGTGCGTGGCGGTCGGCCTGCGCCGGGTGGCGCCACGCGCCAGTCTGGCGGTGGGCACCGGCGCGCTCGTGGTGGACACGGCGCTGGGTAACTCGCTGGGCACGGTGGTGGTCTACACGCAGGTGCTCTACGACGCCTGCGTGTACGGTCCGCCCCGGCTCTGGCGGTGGCTGCTGGGGATCACCGTGACGCTGAGCGTGATCGGGGCGGTGGCCGGCGTGCTCGGCTTCGGGCAGTGGCGCGGGGCCGCCGTCGGGGTGCCGGTGGTGCTGGCCGGGCTGCTGCCGGTGTTGACCGGGATCAGCGTGCGGCAGTACCGCGACCAGGCCGCCGCCGAGCGGACGCGGGCCGAGCAGACCGCCCGGCTGGTCGAGTTGGACCGTCGGCAGGCGGTCAGCGCCGAGCGGGCCCGGATGGCCCGGGAACTGCACGACGTGGTCGCCAACCACCTCAGCGCGGTGGCCATCCACGCCACCGCCGTGCTGTCCGTACCGAGCCTGGAACGTGGCCAGGTGCAGTCCGCGTTGCGGGTGATCCGGGAGAGCAGCGTGCAGGGTCTGGCCGAGATGCGGCAGATGATCGAACTGCTGCGGGAGCCGGATGGTGGCGAACACGGCGGGGTGGGCACCGAGGCGGTCACGGCCCGGCTCGCCGAGGCCGACGGGTTGATCGAGCGCGTCCGCGCCGCCGGCCTCGCGGTACGGGTGCGCACCGACGGCACGCCGGGTCCGCTGCCGGTGGGGGTGGATCTCGCCGCGTACCGGATCGTTCAGGAGTCGCTGACCAACGCCCTCAAGCACGGCACCGGCGAGGCGGAACTGACGATCGCGTACGGCCCGGCGGAGGTGGTGCTGACCGTGGAGAACCCGGTACGTCCGGAGGGGTCGGGGCTGACGGGCGCCGGGGCCGGGCTGATCGGCATGCGGGAGCGGGCGGCGTTGCTGGCCGGCCGGTTCACCGCCGGGCCGCGGGACGGCCGCTGGCAGGTCCGGGCCGCGCTCCCCACCGGAGCGGGCCGGTGACCGTGCCGGTACGGGTGGTGCTCGCGGACGACCAGCCGGCGGTGCGGGCGGGCCTGGTCCTGATCCTGGCCGGCTCGCCGGGCATCGAGGTCGTCGGCGAGGCGGCCGACGGCGACGAGGCGGTACGGCTGTGCCGGGAGGTACGCCCCGACGTGGCGGTGCTGGACGTGCGGATGCCACGCCTCGACGGCATCGCCGCGACCAGGGCGATCGTCGCCGACCGGCTCGCCGACGTGCTGGTGCTGACGACCTTCGACCGGGACGAGTACGTCTTCGGCGCGCTGCGTGCCGGCGCGTCCGGTTTCCTGCTCAAGGACACCGACGCCGAGGGGCTGGTGGCGGCGGTGCACACCGTGGCGCGCGGCGAGGGGTTCATCGCGCCCACGGTGACCCGTCGGTTGATCGCCGCCTTCGCGGCGACGGCGCCGGGGGCGTCGGCCACCACCCGGGCCGCTTTGGCCACGTTGACGCCGCGCGAACGCGACGTGCTGGCCTGTCTCGGACTCGGCCTGTCCAACCAGCAGATCGCCGACCGGCTGGTGCTGGCGGAGAGCACCACCAAGACCCACGTGAGTCGGATCCTGGCGAAGCTGGACCTGCGCAGCCGGGTGCAGGCCGCGATCCTGGCCCAGGAGCTGGGCCTGTCCGCGCCGCCGCAGCCCTGAGCCCGGCGCGGTCGGGGCCCGCTGATCGGTGCCGGCGTTCGTGGCCTGCTCACGACGTGTCAGGCTAGAGCGGTGAGCACGGCCGAGGGTGGGGAACTGGCGGCCACGCTGCGCCGGATCGAGCGTTCGGCGGGAGCGTTGGCCACTGCCAGCGTGGCCCGGATGGACGAGACGCTGCCGTGGTTCCGGGCCCTGCCGGCCGACCAGCGCTCCTGGGTGATGCTGGTGGCCCAGGCGGGCGCCCGCTCGCTGGTGCAGTGGCTGCGCGAGGGCGGCGGCACGGCGGACAGCACGCAGGAGGTGTCCGACGACGTGTTCGACGCGGCGCCGCAGGCGCTGGCCCGGTCGATCACCCTTCAGCAGACCGTGGCGCTGATCAAGGTGACCATCGACGTCGTCGAGGAACAGGTGTCGCAGCTCGCCGCCGAGGGCGAGGAGCAGTTGCTGCGCGAGGCGGTGCTGCGCTTCTCCCGGGAGATCGCGTTCGCCGCCGCCCGGGTGTACGCGCGGGCCGCCGAGTCGCGCGGCGCGTGGGACGCCCGGTTGCAGGCGCTGCTGGTCGACGCGCTGCTGCGGGGTGACTCGCCGGATGTCCTGGCGAGCCGGGCCGCCGCGCTGGGCTGGGCGGACGCGCCGCCGGTCGCGGTGGCGGTCGGTCACTCCCCGGGCGGGGAGGTCTCCGCCGTGCTGCACGTGGTGTACCGGCTTGCGCGGCGGATCGGTGTCGAGGTGATCGGCGGGGTGCACGGCGATCGGTTGGTGATCGTGCTGGGTGGCGCGGCGGACCCGCTGAGCGCAACCGGCAAGCTGCTGGACGCGTTCGGTGACGGCCCGGTGGTGGTCGGTCCGGCCGTACCCAGTCTGGACGAGGCGACGGAGTCGGCGCGGTCGGCGCTGTCCGGCTTCCGGGCGGCGCCGGCCTGGCCGAGCGCTCCCCGGCCGGTCGCGGCCGCCGACCTGTTGCCGGAGCGGGCCCTCGCCGGGGACGCGGAGGCCCGCCGGCGGCTGCGTCACGACGTGTACGCGACGCTGGTCCGCGCCGGTGGCGAGCTGCTGGAGACCCTGGACGCGTTCCTGGCCGCCGGTGGCACGCTGGAGAGCGCGGCGCGGGCGCTGTTCGTCCACCCGAACACGGTGCGGTACCGGTTGCGCCGCATCGCCGAGGTGACCGGCTTCTCGCCGCTGTCGCCCCGGGACGCGTTCGCCCTCCAGGTGGCGTTGACTGTCGGTCGGCTGGACCCGGTGGTCCCGGCGGCCTCGGCGGTCCCGACCCAGACATTGACCCCGGCCGCCCGGAAATCCGCCCAAACAAGCGATGATCCCCGCCGATCTTTGTAAGAAACCTCCAAAGGTTCTAGTGCGGTTTGGTCGGCCCCGGCACAGCGCTACCCACTCGTATCCGGGAGAGTCATAGGCGTGCTCGCCGTACTTAGTCCCGGCCAGGGTTCCCAGAAACCCGGCTTTCTGACTCCCTGGCTCGACCTGACCGGCACCGAGGCGCGCCTGCGCTGGTGGTCCGCGCTGGCCGGCGTGGACCTGGTGCACCTTGGCACCGCCGCCGACGCGGACGAGATCAAGGACACCGCCCGTACCCAGCCGCTGCTCGTCGCGGCGGCGCTGCTCGCCGCCGAGCACCTGCCGCTGGACGGCGTGGCGCTCACCGCCGGGCACAGCGTCGGCGAGTTGGGGGCCGCGGCGGTGGCCGGGGTGCTGTCGCCCGAGGCCGCGATCACCCTCGCCGGAATCCGTGGCCGCGAGATGGCCGCCGCCTGCGCGCTCGAGCCGACCGGGATGGCGGCCGTGCTCGGCGGCGACCCGGACGAGGTGCTGGCCGCGATCAGCGCCAACGGGCTGCACCCCGCCAACCGCAACGGCGCCGGCCAGATCGTCGCCGCCGGCTCGCTGGACGGGCTGGACGCGTTCGCCGCAGCGCCGCCCGCGAAGACCCGGGTCATCCGGCTCCAGGTGGCCGGGGCCTTCCACACCCCGTACATGGCCCCGGCCGAGACCGCGCTGGCCGCCGTCGCCGCCGGGATCGCCCCCGTCGACCCGGCGCGGATCCTGCTGTCGAACCTCGACGGGACCGCCGTCACCGACGGGCACGAGCTGGTGCGACGCCTGGTCCGCCAGGTCACCGCGCCGGTGCGCTGGGACCTGTGCATGCGCGCCCTCGCCGAGCACGGTGTGACCGGCGTGATCGAGCTGCCCCCGGCCGGCACCCTCGCCGGCCTGGTCAAGCGGGAGCTCAGGGGCGAGGGCGCCCCGGAGATCGTCACCCTGAACACCCCGGACGACCTGCCGGCCGCACGGGACCTGATCGCCCGCCACGCCACGCCGGGCCAACCGCTCGCCCGCATCGGAGGACACTCATGACTGGCAGTCGCATCGTCTCGATGGGGCACTACCAGCCCTCCCGGGTGGTGACCAACGACGACATCGCCCAACTGGTGGACACCAACGACGAGTGGATCCGCGACCGGGTGGGCATCGCCACCCGGCGGATCGCCGACACTGAGACGGTGGCCGACATGGCCGCTGCGGCCGCCGGCAAGGCCCTGGCCAACTCCGGGCTCAGCGCCGCCGACATCGACCTGGTCGTGGTCGCCACCTGCTCCTCGATCGACCGGAGCCCCAACGTGGCCTGCCGGGTCGCCGGCAAGCTGGGCATCGCCGCACCGGGCGCGTTCGACGTCAACACCGCCTGCTCGGGCTTCGCGTACGCGCTGGGCACCGTCGACCACGCCATCCGGGCCGGCGCGTCGCGCAACGCGATCGTGATCGGCGCTGAGAAGCTGTCCGACTTCACCGACTGGACCGACCGCTCCACCTGCATCATCTTCGGCGACGGCGCCGGCGCCGCGGTGGTCACCGCCACCGCCGACGACGAGCCCGCCGGCATCGGCCCGGTGGTGTGGGGCTCGGCGCCGGAGAAGAGCGACGCGGTACGCATCGAGGGCTGGCGCCCGTACATCCAGCAGGAGGGCCAGTCGGTGTTCCGCTGGGCCACCACCGCTCTGGCGCCGCTGGCCCTGCAGGCGTGCGAGCGGGCCGGGGTCGACCCGTCGGAGCTGGCCGCGTTCGTGCCGCACCAGGCCAACGCCCGGATCATCGACGGCATCGCCAAGCGGCTCAACATCCCCGACGCGATCATCGCGAAGGACATCGTCGAGTCCGGCAACACCTCGGCGGCGAGCGTCCCCCTGGCCCTGTCGAAGCTCGTCGAGCGGCGGGAGGTGCCCTCGGGCGCCCCGGTCCTGCTGTTCGGTTTCGGCGGTGGCCTGACCTACGCCGGTCAGGTCGTCCGCTGCCCCTGAAGCCCTCTTGAGGCGCGTACGCGCTCCAGGAGCGGTGGCCGGCGACGCCGGCCACCGGAGAACCCCCTATGAGAGGAACCAACCGCAATGACCCGTGACGAGATCACCACCGGCCTCGCCGAGATCCTCGAAGAGGTTGCCGGGGTGAACCCGGACGACGTGGCCGAGGGGAAGTCCTTCACCGACGACCTCGATGTCGACTCGCTCTCCATGGTGGAGGTCGTGGTGGCCGCCGAGGAGAAGTTCGGCGTCAAGATCCCGGACAACGAGGTGCAGAACCTCAAGACCGTCGGGGACGCCGTCAGCTTCATCGAGGCGCAGTCCTGATCATGAGTCGTCCTGACGTCGTCGTCACCGGGCTCGGCGCGACGACCCCGCTTGGCGGGGACGTCGCGTCGACCTGGGACGCCATGCTCGCCGGCCGCTCCGGGGTGAGTGCCCTCACCCAGGAGTGGGCCGCGCAACTGCCGGTGCGGATCGCCGCCCAGCTGGCCGTGGAGCCGTCCGAGGTGCTGGACCGGGTGAAGCTGCGCCGCCTGGACCGCTCCGAGGCGATCGCGCTCATCGCGGCGCAGCAGGCCTGGGCGGACGCCGGTCTGGCGGACGCCGGCCTGGACGGCGAGCGGCTCGCCGTCAGCGTCGGCTCCGGCATCGGCGGCGCCACCACCCTGCTCGCCCAGGACGACATCCTGGAGGCGTCCGGGCCACGGCGGGTGTCTCCGCACACGATCCCGATGTTGATGCCCAACGGGCCCGCCGCCTGGGTCGGGTTGGAGTTGGGCGCCAAGGCCGGCGTGCACACGGTGGCCAGCGCCTGCGCGACCGGCGCGGAGGCGATCGCGCTCGGCCTGGACATCATCCGCGCCGGCCGGGCCGACGTGGTGGTGGCCGGCGGCACCGAGGCCGTGATCCACCCGCTGCCGATCGCCGGCTTCAGCTCGATGCGGGCCATGTCGACCCGCAACGACGAGCCGGAACGTGCCTCCCGCCCGTGGGACACCGGCCGCGACGGCTTCGTCCTCGGCGAGGGCGCGGGCATCGTGGTGCTGGAGCGGGCCGACCACGCCGCGGCCCGGGGCGCCCGGGTGTACGCGCGCCTCGCCGGCGCCGGCATCACCTCCGACGCGTACGACATCGTGCAGCCGCACGCCGAGGGTGAGGGCGCCATCCGGGCCATCGCCAAGGCGATCGCGGACGCGGACATCGCCAAGCAGGACATCGTGCACGTCAACGCGCACGCCACGTCGACCCCGGTCGGCGACATGCTGGAGATCGGCGCGCTGCACAAGGCGCTCGGCGACCACCCGGTGCTGGCCGCGACGAAGTCGATGACCGGTCACCTGCTGGGCGCGGCCGGAGCGTTGGAGTCGATCGCCACGATCCTGGCGATCCGCGACAGCGTCGTACCCCCGACGATCAACCTGGACGACCCGGAGCCCGGGCTCAGCCTGGAGGTCGCCGCGCACAAGCCACGCCACATGGACATCCCCGCCGCGCTGAACAACGCGTTCGGCTTCGGCGGTCACAACGTGGCGCTGGTGTTCGCTCGGCCGTGAGACAGCGGCCGTGAGCTGGCCGATCTGAAAGGGTCCCCTCTCCCGAGGGGGCCCTTTCGCATGTTCAGCGTCGGTTGCGGGGGTGTTGCCGGGCGGTCCGCTCGTTGCCGTGGCGGTAGTTGCCGGTCCAGCGGGCCATCACCAGTTGCGGGTCGTCGTCGACCTCGGCGAGGAACTCCGCCGCGCGGGCGCCCCGCAGCGTGCCCGCCACCCGGCCATGATGGGTGATCACTACCGTGCCGTCGGCCCGCTGGTCGTACCGGAAGCCCTGCGCCTGACCCATGGCGACACGCTGCCAGGGTGGCCCCACGCGGCGCGACCGGATTACCAACCGCAGGTCGGGATCATTTCCATAGACACTGAATATAAAAGAGGTATGCTTCTGGCGTGAGTCGTTCCGACCCCGCGCCTGGCGCGTCCGCAGCCATCGGTGCGGCCCTCTACGGCCTGGCCACCAGGGCCGCGAGACGCCTGCCCCGGGACATGAGCCTGACGTCTGCCGCCACCCTGGCGACCCTGGACCGGACGGGCCCGCGGCGCATCACCGACCTGGCCGCTGTCGAGGGTGTCACCCAGCCCGCGATGACCACCCTGGTCCGGGTGATGGAGGAATCCGGCCTGGTCGAGCGGCGGGGCGACGCGTCCGACAAGCGGGTCACGCTGGTGTGCCTGACCGAGGCCGGCGCCTCCTACGTCCGGACGCGACGCCAGGCGGGGATCCACGCGTTCGAGCGGTTGATCGGCCGGCTCACCGGCGACGAGGTCGAGGCGCTGGTGGCGGCCCTGCCGGCGCTGGAGCATCTGGCCGAGCTCGAAGGTCAGGACCGCGAAGGGCCGAAGCGGTGACCGGGCAACCGGTCGGCGAGGGCGCGCTGGAGGCGTTCCCGGTGCCCCGTTCCGAGACGCGGCTGCTGGTCCCCGCCCTGATGTTCATCGCTCTGGTCGTGGCGGCGGTCGCCAGCCTCGGGACGCCGCTCATCACCAGCGTGGCGACGTCGTTCCACGTCTCGCTCGGCAGCGCGCAGTGGACGCTGACCGTCGCGCTGCTCAGCGGCGCCGTCGCCACGCCGGTCCTGGGTCGGCTCGGAGCCGGTCCGCACCGGCGGGCCACGATCCTCGCCACGTTGGCCGTCGTCGTCGCCGGCAGCGCGCTCACCGTGCTGCCACTGCCGTTCGCGTGGCTACTGATCGGCAGGGCGGCCCAGGGCGTCGGGCTCGGGCTCACGGCCCTGATGATGGGCGTGGCCCGGGACCACCTCCCCGAGGAGCGCAGCGCGGCCGTGATCGCTCTGATCTCGGTGGTCTCGATCATCGGCGCCGGCGTCGGCTACCCGCTGGCCGCACTGCTCGCCGAGTTCGGCGGAGTCCGGGCCGCCTACGGCCTCGGCCTGGTCGTCACCGCCGCCGCCCTCCTGACCGCGTGGCGGGCCATGCCCGAAGCTCCCGAAGGCCGGTCCGCCCACGTGGACGTGACGGGCGCGGTCGTCCTGAGCGCTGCGCTGCTCCTGGTGCTGCTCCTCGCCGGTGAGCGAAATCTGTGGATCGAGCACCTCGCCGTGGCGGCGGGCCTCGCCGTCGTCGCGGTGGCGCTGCTCTGCGTCTGGGCCGTCATCGAGCTGCGCAGCCCGACGCCCCTGGTCGACGTGCGGGCGGTACGGCACCCGGCGGTCGCCGGAGCGAACCTCGCCATGTTCGTCGCCGGGATCGGCATGTACCTCCTGCTCACGCTCATCACCCGGTACGCGCAGACACCGCCCGGCGTCGGCTACGGCTTCGGGTTGACGACCTTCGTCGCCGGGCTGGTCCTCATCCCGTTCTCCGTGCTGGGGTTCGTCGCCGGCAAGCTCACACCGCGGGTCCGCACGCGGATCGCCGACCCACTTCTGCTGGCCGGCAGCGCCATCGTGGTCGGCGTCGGGTTCGCCCTGTTCGCGGCGGCCCGGTCGGACCTGGCCGAACTGTTCGCGGCGATGGGCGTGCTCGGCTTCGGCGTCGGCGGCTTCTCCGCCGCGATGCCCGGCGTCATCCTGGCTGTCACGCCCAGGAGCGAGACGTCGAGCGCCATGAGCTTCAACTACGTCGTCCGCAGCGTCGGGTACTCCCTGGGCAGCGCTGTCGGCGGCCTGGTCCTCGCCGCGGGCACCCGCCCCGGCCACCTCTTTCCCGACGACGGCGCCTACACCACGGCGGCGCTGGTCGGGATCGGCGCCATGGCGATCGCGACGCTGACGAGCCTCGCTCTCGCCCGCCGACGCTCGTCCGAGACCACCAGGTGAGTCGGACGCACTCCCCCAACACAGGAGGTTCCATGCCCAAGGGCTACTGGGTCAGCGCCTACCGCACCATTTCCGACCCTGAGAAGCTGGCCGCATACAACGAGCTGGCCGGTCCCGCTGTCCGGGCCGGGGGCGGTCGGGTCCTCGTCCGTGGCGGTCGGATCGACGCGTACGACGCCGGAATCGCCGAGCGTACGGTCCTGATCGAGTTCGACAGCTTCGAGCAGGCCGTCGCGGCGCACGAGAGTGCCGCCTACCAGGAGGCGCTGGCCGTACTCTCCGACGGCGTCGAGCGCGACTTCCGCATCGTCGAGGGCGTCGACTGACCGAGGGGCCGTCGGATTGCCCGCCGCTGCCGTCAGCTCTTGCAGGTGGTGGCCGGCAGGCCGGGCACCACCACCGGTGACCGGCCACCCGGGCGGGCCTTGCCGGCCAGTACGGCGGCGAGCGCCGTCATCGACGCCCGGCTGGAGGAGTACGTGGCTAGCAGCGTCGGCGACTTCGCCTTGGCCAGCACGTACGGCGTGTCCATGGCGACGGTCACGGCCGCGCTGGCGCTGAGGTCCTTCTCCCCGTCGCCGTAGCCGACCAGGTGCACCACCGTCCCGCCGCTCGGCTTCACCGTCACGCCGGCCGCCTTCAGCGCGGCGGTCAGCGCCGCCCGGGTGCCGTCCCGACCGCCGGAGGAGGTGACGGTGACGGGGCCGTGCACCGCGCCGCCGCAGGCACCGCGCAGCACGGTGACCGCTCCGGCGGCCAGCGCGTCGGCCGCCGCCCGGTGCGCCGGGGTGTTGAGCGTGGACATCGGCTCGGCGGGGCCTGCCGCCAACCGGAACTTCATGGTCAGGATCCGGGTCACCGCGTCGACGAGGCGGGCCCGGGGCAGCGACCCGCCGCGCAGGGCGGCGAGCAGCCCGTCGTACGCCTGACCGACGTTCGGGGTCATGAGGATCAGGTCGTTGCCGGCGTTCAGCGCGCGGACGGCGGCCTCGCCGGGCGCCCACCGCTTCGCCGGCGGCATGTTCATCCCGTCGGTGATCACGACGCCCTTGAAGCCGAGCTGACCGCGCAGCACGTCGGTGAGCAGTTTGTGGGAGAAGGTCGCCGGGGTGCCGGGGTCGATGGCCTGCGCGTCCAGGTGGCCGGACATCACGGCCATCGCACCCGCGTCGAACCCGGCGCTGAACGGCGGCCACGCGCCGCTCCGCAGCGCCGCCTCGGACTGGGTGAGCACCGGCAGGTCCTTGTGCGAGTCGTCGGCGCTGTGGCCGTGCCCGGGGAAGTGCTTCAGGGTGGCCGCCACGCCGCTGGCCTGTAGGCCCCGGACCGCGCCGCCGACCTGCGCCGCGGCGATCTTCGGGTCGGCGCCGAACGACCGGGAGCCGATCACCGTGCTGCGGGTGGCCAGCACGTCGGCTACCGGAGCGAAGTCGATGTTGATGCCCATGGCGGCGAGTTCGGCGCCGGCGGCCCGCCAGGCGGCCTCGGTCAGCTTCGGGTCACCGGCCGCGCCGGCCGCGAGGGCGCTGGGCAGGATGGTGACGCCATTGGTGACGCGGGTTACCACGCCGTACTCCTGGTCGGTGCCGATCAGGAAGGGCGCCGGGCCGGCGGCCAGCCGTCCGGCGGCCCCGCGCAGCCCGGTGGTCAGGTCGTGGACCTGCTTGGGGTTGTCGACGTTTGTGGTCTCCTGGTTGCCCTTGGTGGGGTCGTCGGCGCTGAAGCCGACCAGGATGAGCCCGCCGAGGCGGTACTTGGCGATCATCTCGGCGGGGGTGTCGACGCCGGCGAGCGCCTGGTTGCCGGCCGCCGAGCCGGCGGAGACCTTGGTGGCCGAGTCGCCGTACGCGTAGGGCATCAGCACCTGCCCGACCAGGTCCTCGTCGGAGAGCGTCGCGACCAGCGCGGCGGCCCGCGCGGCCGGGTCGTCGGTCGGCGGCGAGGCGGGCGCGCTCGGGGCCGCCGACGCGCCGGTCGGGCCGGGCGTCGGGTCGGGACGATCCGGGGTACCCGAGCAGCCGGAGACGATCAGGGCGGTCAGGGCGGCGACGGCGACACCGGCGTGTCGCGGGCGAATCGGCACGCCGACCATCCCACCAGTTCCCCCTTATCGGGGCAACTTGACCTTACCGGTCGCCACCGTCGGAGTGACGCGACACCCAGGTCGGCAGCGCGGAAGACCCCGCCATCAGCCGACCCGGGTGAGCAACGTCACCGGCGCACCGTCACCGGCGTACCGGTAGGGCTCCAGGTCAGCGTCCCACGCGGTGCCGAGCGCCTTGTCGAGGGCGTGCGACAGCGCCTCCGGGGCCCGGGCGGAGGCCATCAGGGCCCGCAGCCGGTCCTCGCCGAGCTGGATGTCACCCGCCGCCCCGACGGTGGCCCGGAACAGGCCACGGGCGGGCACGTACATGAAGCGCTCACCGTCGACGCCGGGACTCGGCTCCTCGGTGACCTCGAAACGGATCATGGGCCACTGCCGGAGGGCAGCAGCCAGCTCGGCGCCCGTCCCCGGACGGCCGGTCCACCCGCACTCGGCCCGGCGGGCGCCGGGGTCGACGGGCTGAGCCGTCCACTGCAGGTTGACCGGCGCGGCTAGGACGCGCGCGATCGCCCACTCGACGTGCGAGCACACGGCGAGCGGGGTCGAGTGGACGTATACGACGCCACGCGTTGGCACGGTGACCTCCCGGAGAGCGAGGTGCGTCTTCCCCTACGACCTCGTCCACCCGAGTGGTTGCTGCAACACATGATGACTGCTGTGACGGATGGTGCGCCAGGGAATCGGAAAAAACGCCTCCCGGAATAGCCGGACGGGTGGTCTCCGTTGCCTCTCAGGACACCGCGACGACCAGCCTGATGTCGTGGTCATGTACAGTTCCATCGGCGGCTTCTGCCGCGTTCCACCTCTGCGGGCCGACGCAGTGTCACCCGCACACAGCCCCCGGACGTCCAGTCCTCCCGTACGTCTTGCAAGGAGTACCTCCGTGGCGAGCAACACCTCTAAGACCGCGCGCGCGTCCGTCCGGGCCGGCCAGGCTGGCCAGGGTGGCGCCCTCAGCGTGCTGGGCGAGTTCAAGTACCTCATCCCGCTCAACGGCGGCAAGCACGCCTACGTGCGTAACCTGACCAACGGCAAGACCGCGCACCTGCGTACCGACTCCGACGCCTTCGTCGAGGAGATCCGGGCGCTGGCCGCCGCCGGCCACGCCGCCAAGATCCGGGCGGAGATCAACAACCTGGCCACCGTTCACCCGAACGACGGCTGGGAGGCCACCGAGAAGCGTCTGGTCGCGGCCGGCGTCTTCGAGGGCTGAGCCCTCCCCCACCGCACCATCGACCGCCCGCCGGGAGTTCCCGGCGGGCGGTTTCGCGTCCGGCCCTAGGGCGGGTCGAGCAGGGCGACCTCGCCGGTGCTCAGGTCGTAGAGACCGCCGACCACGGCCACCCGGCCGGCGGCCACGGGCTCGGCCAGCAGATCGTCCGCGCGCAGCGTGTGGACCGTACGCCGGACGTGCCGGCGGATCGCCAGAGGATGCACCGCCGGATCGTCCAGCCCCACCTCGGTGACCGCCGGGGCGATCTCGTCGACCAGGTGGGCCAGCGAGCCGCCCGGTCGCTCCCCCGTGCGCAGCGCGTCCACGGTGGCGCCCACCGCCCCGCAGCGCTCATGGCCGAGCACCATGACCAGCGGCACGCCGAGCTGGCCCACCACGTACTCGATGGAGCCGCACACCGCGCGGTCGAGCACGTGCCCGCCGGTGCGGATCACGCAGATCGCCCCGAAGGTCTGGTCGAAGATCGCCTCCAACGGCACCCGTGAGTCGATGCAGCCGAGGACCACCGCGTACGGCTGCTGGTCGCCGGAGGCGGCGGCCGCGGCCGTGACGTCGTGACCGTGCACGGGTTGGCCGCTGACGAACCGCCGGTTGCCGGCGAGCAGGTCGGCGAGCGCGGCCCGGGGCGTACCGCCGGCCTGCCGCTCCTGCCCCGCCACCCTCATGCCGTCCAGCCTGGCCCGCCGCCGCGCACCAGGGGCGCAGTCGCGAATGTTCGCTCGACCGCGATTGGCGCGGCGTCCTGACGGGTAGCCGGTGTTACCCCCGGGTATCGGAGGTACGGGTGATGCCTGGGTGACCGTGGGAGGTGGCGATGCCGGAGCGATTCGAAGTCGGTATGCCCGACGGCGTACGGCTGCACGTCGAGACCACCGGTCCCGTGGACGCCCCGGTGACGGCGGTCCTCCTGCACGGCTGGACGCTGGACGGGCGCAGCTGGCACCGGCAGCTCGACGCGCTCACGTCGTCCTTCGGCGACTCCGTGCGGGTGGTCACCTACGACGCGCGGGGTCACGGCCGGTCCAGCTGCATGGCGCTGCCCACGGCCACCCTGGCCCAGCTCGGCGACGACCTGGCCGCCGTCCTCGACGCGGTCGCGCCGAGCGGTCGGGTGGTCCTGGTCGGGCACTCGATGGGCGGAATGACGATCATGGAGTACGCACACCGCCACCGGGAGCACTTCGCCGCGCGTACGGCCGGCCTGGTCTTCGTCTCGACCACCGCCGAGGGGCACACGCACACCGTGTACGGGCTCTCGCCACGCATCGCCCGGCTGATCCGGCTCGCCGAGACGACCGGCGCTGGCGTGCTGGCCCGCTGCGGCTCGTGGCGGGCGCCCCGGGCGCTGCTCAACGCGCTGCAGCCGAGCATCCGGTGGATGCTCTTCGGCGACCGCTGCGATCCGTCCGACATCCGGTTGGTCACGTCGGCGGTGGCCCGCGCCTCGCTGCGCTCGATCGGCGGTTTCCGCGCCTCGATCGGCGCTCAGCACCGGCTGGACACCCTCGCCGCCCTGGCGCACCTGCCGGCCGCCGCCCTGGTCGGTGACCGGGACCGGCTGACCCCGCCGCCGTGTGCCGAGTCGATCGCCGCCGTCCTGCCGGCCACCGAGCTGACCGTCTGCCCGGGCGCCGGCCACATGCTGATGATGGAGCGTCCGATTGAGGTGAACGCCGCCCTGACCGGCGTCCTGGGCCGGGTGCTCGCCGCACCGCCGCCCGGGCCCGGCCCGAGCGCCGCGCGGCCACGGCACGGCCAGGTCGTGGGCGCCGTCGCGGCGGGTCGCTGAGCCCGTTCGCGCACCTCGGGCGCGGCGGGTCGGGTCGGGGGCCGTACCCTTCTGCGGTTGGCCCGCGCGGTTCGCGCCGCTTGCCGGCGACATCGAAGGAGCGTGCGTTGACCGACCAGACCGCCCTGGAGCAGGAAATCGCCGTCGAGCAACGGCACCTCGACCGGGTGTACGCCCGACTGGCCGAGCTGCGGCAGTCGGCGGTGCGCGCCGAGCGGGACGGCTACCGGATGGCGCGGGTGGGCACGTTCGGCGCGCTCGTCGAACGTGACGCGATGGTCTTCCACGCGGCACAGCGGCGGCACACCCTCGACGCCGAACACGAGGGGCTGGTCTTCGGCCGCCTGGACCTGCGCGACCGGCAGGTGCTGCACGTCGGGCGGCTCGGCATCCGTGACGAGGACGCCAGCACCCTCGTCGTCGACTGGCGGGCGCCGGCCGCGTCGGCGTTCTACCAGGCCACCCCCGCGCAGCCGCTGGGCGTGGTGCGTCGCCGCACCATCCAGTCGCAGCGGGAGCGGGTCACCCGCATCGAGGACGACCTGCTCGATCCGGAGGCCGCCCCGGAGGGGATGACGGTCGTCGGTGACGGCGCGCTGCTGGCCACCCTCTCCCGGGCCACCGGTCGGGGCATGCGCGACATCGTGGCGACGATCCAGCGGGAGCAGGACGAGGCGATCCGGTCCCCCGGCTCCGGGGTGACGATCGTCGCGGGCGGCCCGGGCACCGGCAAGACGGCGGTCGCCCTGCACCGGGCGGCCTTCCTGCTCTACTCCGACCGCAGCCGGTACGCCGGTGGCGGCATCCTGGTGGTCGGACCGTCGACCGTCTTCGTCGAGTACATCGCCTCGGTGCTGCCGTCGCTCGGTGAGGACACCGCGACCCTGCACTCGCTGGGCACCCTGTTCCCCGGGATGACGGCCACCCGAACCGATCCGCCCGAGGTGGCGGCGGTGAAGGGCTCGCTGCGCATGCGCCGGGTGCTGGAACGGGCGGCCCGCGACGCCGCGCCGGGGGCTCCTGGCGAGCTGCGGCTGCTCTACCGGGGCGGGCTGCTGCGGTTGGACCGTCGCGAGCTGGACGCGATCCGGGACCGCGCGCTGCACCGGGGCGCCCGGCGTAACGAGGTTCGCCGCGCCGGGTTCGACGGTGTCTTCGCCGCGCTGTGGGCGCAGGCCCGGCGCGTGAACATCGGCCGGCTGCCCGAGCAGCGGGCCTTCGAGGACGAGATCGCGGAGCGGCCGGAGTTCCGGGAGTTCCTCAAGGCCTGGTGGCCACGCCTGCACCCCCGGCACGTGCTCGGCTGGCTGGCTCGACCGGATCGGCTGCGCCGGTACGCCGGCGGGATCCTCTCCGGCGCGGAGATCCGGCTGCTCGGCACGGCGTACCGGAGTCTGGATTCCGAGGGCCTGACCATCGCGGACGTGGCGTTGCTCGACGAGCTGGACGCGCTGCTCGGCAAGCCGGTGAAACCGGCGCGGGCCCGGCGCGACCCGTTCCAGCTCGCGGGCGGCGTTCGTGAGCTGAGCACCGCGGCCGACCGGCAGCGGGCCGCCCGCGCGGCGGCCCGGGAGCGGCCGGAGGACTACCGGGAGTACGCGCACGTGGTCGTCGACGAGGCGCAGGACGTCTCGCCGATGCAGTGGCGGATGATCGGTCGGCGTGGGCGGTTGGCCTCGTGGACGGTGGTGGGCGACCCGGCGCAGACCGCCTGGACCGGTGACCCCGAGGAGCTGACCCGCTCCCGCGACCAGGCGCTGGGCCGGCGCAAACGGCACGAGTTCACGCTCACCACCAACTACCGCAACTCGGCGGAGATCTTCGCGGTGGCGGCAGCGGAGATCCGCCGGCTCTATCCGGACCTGCCCCTGCCGAGGGCCGTCCGCTCCACCGGCGTCGACCCGGTCGAGCTGGTGGTGCCGCTCGCCGGGCTCCAGGCCGCGGCCGTGCAGGCGGCCGCCGGCCTGCTGGGCGAGGTCGACGGCACGGTCGGGGTGATCACGCCGGTCACCCGCCGCGACGAGGTCGCCGGTTGGCTCGACGCGCTCGGCGCGACGCGCTTGCAGGTGGTGACCAGCCTGGAGGCCAAGGGCATGGAGTACGACGGAGTCGTGCTGGTAGCCCCCAGCGAGATCCGGGCCGATCCGGGCTCCGGCGTACGCACGCTCTACGTGGCGCTCTCGCGCGCCACCCAGCGGCTCACCACCGTCGACCCGACCGGCTGACCGTCGCGTTGGCGCGCCCGTGGGCCGACCCTCGCCCTACACTTGCACACATAGCGATGTGAGCATACATTTGACCGGGTCCCGGGCGGCGTCGGAGGGTGGTTTCGTGGGAGCAGGACATGACCACCACCACGGGTCGGTCGCCAACGCCGCCCACCAGCATCGGGGACGGCTCTGGGCGGCCTTCGGACTGCTCGCTGCCCTGATGGTGGTCGAGGCCGTGACCGCCTTCCACACCGGCTCACTGGCCCTGCTGTCCGACGCCGGGCACATGTTCACCGACGTGCTCGGCATCGGGATGGCGCTCGCCGCGATCACCGCCACGCGGCGGGCCACCGGCGACCCGCAGCGCACCTTCGGGCTCTACCGACTCGAAGTGCTCGCCGCGCTGGCCAACGCCGTCCTGCTCTCCGGCGTGGCGATCTACGTGGTGATCGAGGCGATCGGCCGGTTCGGTAATCCGCACCAGGTGCTCAGCGGTCCGATGCTCACGGTGGCCGTCCTCGGACTGCTCGCGAACGTGGTCGCCTTCGGGCTGCTGCGCGCCGGCGCCCGGGAGAGCATCAACCTCCAGGGCGCCTACCTGGAGGTGCTGGGCGACCTGCTCGGCTCGCTCGGCGTGATCGGCGCTGCGCTGCTGATCGCCGTCACCGACTGGTGGTGGGCCGATCCGCTGGTCGCGGTCGCGATCGGCGTGTTCATCCTGCCGCGCACCTGGCGGCTGGGGCGGGCCGCCGTACGCATCCTCGTGCAGGCCGCCCCGGAACACCTCCAGGTCACCGCCGTGCACGACCGACTGGCCGCGGTGCCCGGCGTGGTCGAGGTGCACGACCTGCACGTCTGGACGCTCACCTCGGGCATGGAGGTGGCCTCCGCACACCTGACCATGGCGCCCGGCGCGGAGGTCGGCGCGGTGCTCACCGCGGCGCGTACCGCCCTGCGGGACGACTTCCGCATCGAGCACGCCACGCTGCAGACCGAACCCGGCGCCGCCCCGGGCGCCTGCGGTTCCGTCGAGTGGTGACCATCATCCTTCGTGGCCGCGCAGGCACCTTCCGTCACAACGGCTGCACAGACCCCACCAGCACCGGTAGGCTCTGTCCCGGCCACCACCCGGCGGCGCCTCCCGGCGCCGGTGGCGGCCGTCGCCTAATCGCCCGACAGGGCGAACCGGGGAACCATGTTCCTGGGGTGCATCCGCGTCAGCGGTAGGGATCTTCCGTCCCGAACCCGTCAGCTAACCCGGTCGGCGGCTGACGGAAGGACATGCGTAGTGGCACCAGCACGACCACCCGCCGCCCGGCTTACGGCACTGATCGTCATGATGGTCACCCTCAGCGTCGCGCTTCCGGTCGGCGCCGCCACCGCCGCTCCCCCCGGCGGCCTGCGGGCCGCCGCCGCCCCCGACGGCGACGAGGAGGGTGGTACGCCGGCGCTACGGGCCCAGCTCGAGGCGGCCAGCAAGGGCTACCTGGACGCGAAGCGCGCGCTGGACACCTCCGTCCAGCGGCAACAGCAGCTCGCGGTCAAGCTCAAGACCACCGAGGCCGAGATGACCGTACGCAACGGCAAGGTCGGCGAGATCGCCGGCGTCGCGTACCGCACCGGCCGACTCAGCACCGTCTCGGCCCTGCTCAACAGCAACACCCCCGAGGGGTTCATGGACCGGGCGGCCGCCCTCGACGTGGTGGCCGCCAACGAGGACCGGGTGCTGCGCGACCTGCAGTCCACCCGCGATGAGGCGAACCGCACCCGCGTCGCCCTCGACGGCGAGATCCGGGAGCAACGTAAGCAGGTCGAGGTGATGGCCAAGCGCAAGGAGCAGGCCGAGCGGGCCCTGACCGTCGCCAACGACAAGGCACGCGCCACCGCCGCCGACACCGACACCGGCTCCAACCGTGGCACCTCCACCGCCAACGCTCAACCCGCCCCCCGCAACTCCGACGGCTCCTGGCCGTCCGAGTCGTGCAGCATCAACGACCCCACGCCGGCCAGCGGCTGCATCACCCCCCGCACCCTGCACGCGCTCAACCAGGCCAAGGCCGCCGGCTTCACCCGGTACGTCTCCTGTCACCGCAACGGCGGCTCGGGTGAGCACCCCAAGGGCCGGGCCTGCGACTTCGCCGCGCAGAAGGGTGGCTTCGGCGGGATCGCCAGCGGCGGCGACAAGACGTACGGCAACAACCTGGCCGCCTACTTCATCCGCAACGCCGACCGGCTCGCGGTGCTCTACGTGATCTGGTTCAAGCAGATCTGGCTGCCCAGCAGCGGCTGGAAGTCGTACAGCGGGGGGAACGGCGACCCCTCCAGCGACCACACCAACCACGTGCACCTGTCGGTGTACTGAGCACCGACGCCGTCCGGGGTACGTCAGCGGGCGTACCCCGGACGTCGTCGCTGGTCGGACGACCATGCGGGGTCCAGCCCGGAGCATTCGGGTATGCCGCGAATCGCGCCCCGCACCCGCAAGGCCCTGCTCACCCTGCACCTGGTCACGTCTCTCGGCTGGCTCGGGGCGGACCTGGTGCTGCTCACCCTCGGCATCGCGGCACAGCGCGGGGCCGACCCGGCGGTGGTCTACCCGGTCGCCGGGCTCGTGGGCACCGTGCTCTTCGCGCCGCTGAGCGTGCTCGTGTGGCTCGTCGGTGTCGCCAGCGCGCTGCTCACCCCCTGGGGCCTGCTGCGCTACCGCTGGGTGGTGATCAAGCTCGTGATCACCACGGTGATGGTCGGGCTGGTGCTGTTCCTGCTCACCCCGAACCTGCGGCACGCCGGCGCGCTGGGTGCCGCGCTACCCGCGCGGGACCGCGCCGACCTGGTGATCGCGCCCGCGGTGTCGACCAGTCTCATGATCATCGCAACGGTGCTGTCGACGTACAAACCCTGGGGACGCCGGTCCCCGCAGCCCCGCCGCCAGCGCGACGGGTAGCGGGACAAGGGCCTGGTCGCAGCTGTCCGCCCGGGGCGGAAGGGTGCGCGGACACCCTTTGCTCTGCTTCCACGGAGGCGACACCGACGGCCCTCACGTGTTGCCTCGGTGGAAGCAGAGCAAAGGACCAACCGCACGTGCCGGCCACCCGCCCGGAGGCGTCGGCGTCGCGCCGGTCAGCCACCCGGAACGGCTCGCTGGGCTCAGGGCGTGGCGCTGTCGAGGGCCGCGCCGAGGCGCGCGGCCAGGGCGAGGTGGGCGGCGCGGGCCTGACCGAAGGCGTACCGGAACAGGGGTGTCGGCGCGCGCAGCGTGATGTCGACGTCGATGCGGACCAGACCGTCCGGCTCGGCGCGCAGCCGGGTGTGGTTGCGAACCGTGGTGGCGGGCCACTGGCGGGCCACGGTGACGATCTCGTCGGGCTCGCTGACCAGCACGTCCGCGTGGTACGTGGTGCGGAAGCGCAGCGGCCCGGCGACCAGCCTGTCGTTGATCGTGTAGCTGGCGCGGGCACCCGGGCGGGGCGGCACCTCGCGGACCCGCACGATCAGGGGATGCAGTTCACCCTGACGGCTCAGGTCGCTCAACAGCGCCGACGCCTCGGCGAGTGAGCAGCGGGCCTGGACGGTGTAGCTGAAGGTATCGCTGCTGAGCACACCGTCTCCCGACGTCGCTGGTCGCACGATCGTCCCGTACGCCGCTCGGGCTGGCAACGGCCGGACGGACACCGTGCGTTGTCCCGGCATTCGCGCAGCGTTCCCAATGACGGGGTCTGGGCGAGCAGGCCTGACGGTGGCAGCCGCGCCTCAGGCGCCGGGAAGCACCTCGGGGGTGGCGGCGCCGGCGAAGTAGGGCTCGGGCGCGCCGAAGAGACCGAGCAGGCCGGTCACCCAGAGCTGACGGTGCACGAACCGGCTCGGCTCGGTGACGACCAGCTTGACGCCACTGACCTCGGCGGTCTGGAAGCCGGCGACCATGGCGCTGATGCCCACGGAGTCGATGAAGGTGACCAGCCTCATGTTCAGCTCGATGCGGAGCGGGCGGCTCTTGGCCAGCACCTCCGCAATCGCCTCACGCACCTCGTACGCTGTGTCGACGTCGATCTCACCCCGGGGGGCGATCTCGACGACACCACCGGACAGGACCGACTTCACGATCGACAGGCTCACGCGAGCACCTCCACCCGCCCGTCCCCCGGGCGCCTCATCAGTACGCGGGCCGCGACCGAGAGTATTCCTCCAACGGCCTCGGTCGCCACCCCTCGGGATGAGCAATTCACGGATCCGAGAGGACAAAGTCGCCCATATCCCCACTTTTCGTTATCTGATCATTCAATACTTTTCGTTATCTGATCAGTCGACGATCGGTCGGAACCGACGCGTCGCCGGACCAGGGTAGCGGTCGCGGTCCGGCAGGCCCGACATCCGTACCGTCCCGCACGCCCGCCCCGCGTGGGACCGGCGTGTCGCGGTCGGACCCGCCAATGTGGTTGCCGACGCTTCCTAGCATCGGCCCGGGACACCCACCGTGACGGAGAGGACCTTCGATGATCAAGCGACTGGCCGGGTTGGCCGGCGTCGGTCTGCTGCTCGCCCTCGTACTGGCCTGCGGTTTCGGCGGCGGAGACGACGACGATGACGATGACGACGACTTCGCCCGCGGTGTGGCCGCGGTGGCGGTGCGCTGACCTCCCGCGGATGCGCCACGCGGCGCCGGGTTTGCGCGCGACCGGCCCGGGGCACTGCGCAGTCAGCGAACCGTGTCGCGCTGGACGGACGCCGAGGTCCGAAGTGGCCGGCGGCTTCGGCACCTGAGGAGGTAACCACGATGTTCGGAACCAACCTGCTGGACCGGCGCAGCAAGCCGGAGCGGATCGCGGACCAGGCGTGGGAGCAACTGCTCTCCGCCGTCAGCTCCGCGGGCGACAGTGTCCGGGACACCGCGCGGTCGGCCCGTCGCAGCAGCGGCGACCTCGCCGACGGCGCCGGTGACCTGGTGGGCTCGGCGGCGGAGGAGGCACGGCGTCGCGCCTCGCGCGCCTTCGACGCGCTCGCCGGACGCCAGCCGGCGCTGCCGTGGACGCTGCTGATCGGCGCCGCGCTGGTCGGCGCGGCGGTCGGCTGGGCCGTGGGCTCCGCCGCCCGCGCCGCCGGCAGTCGAGACGACCGCGCCGTCGACGACGTCGAGTTCGTCGACGTCGACCGCCCCAACTCCCCCGTCGGCCTGGACGACTAGCAAGTCGGTACGTGAGCGGGCCCCGTCGACATCGCGTCGGCGGGGCCCGCTCACGTACCGGTGGCGGCGCTGGCGGAAATGTGCCCGGTCCGCCGGGGTGCCGGACCCCTCAGGCAGCCCCGGCGGACCGGTGTTCTCGGGTGGCCCGGACGACGCCGGGCCACCGGGTCAGCGACTCGTGCAGCTCACCGAGGTGGGCGGCGAGTTGGTGCCGGTCCAGGAGCCGAGGAAGCCGATCGTGGTGCTGGCCCCGGGGGCGAGCGCGCCGTTCCAGCCGCTGTCCACGACCGAGACGACCGCCCCGGTCTGGGTGTGGGTGCCGCCCCAGAGCTGGCTGACGCGCTGACCGTTGGGGAAGGTCCAGCCGAGCGTCCAGCCCGCGATAGGCCTGGTGCCGGGGTTGCTGACCACGACCTCGGCCTGGAATCCGCCCGTCCACGAGCCGGTCACCCGGTAGGTCGCCGCGCACCCACCAACCGGAGGCGGCGTCGTCGGAGGCGGCGTCGTGGGAGGCGGCGTGGTCGGAGGCGGCGTGGTCGGAGGCGGCGTAGTCGGAGGCGGCGTCGTGGGAGGCGGCGTGGTCGGAGGCGGCGTCGTGGGAGGCGGCGTCGTGGGAGGCGGCGTCGTGGGAGGCGGCGTGCCGCCGGTGCGGTCGGCCACCAGGATGCCGCGACCATTGGTGCCCAGGTAGACCCGCCCGTAGACCCGGGGATCTCCGGTCAGCGCCTCGGTCGGGTTGCCGTACTGGTGGCGGTCGTCGTTGATGCGTACCCACGTCGTGCCGCCGTCGTCGGAGCGGTGTACGCCGGGCTGACCGTCCACGGTGCCGTAGAGGAAGACGGCGGGGTTGGTCCGCCCCGGCGCGGCCTTGCCGAAGCCGACGTTGCCGGAGGCGCTGACGCCGCCCAGCTTGGTGAAGCTGGCCCCGGAGTCGGTGGACCGCCAGAGCCCGCCCGGACCGGCCAGCCACAGCTCGCCCGACCTGCCGGGCAACGCCTTGAAGCGCACGTCGGCGGTGGGCAGGCCGGTCGCCGCCGTGGCGGTGAAGCTCGCGCCGCCGTTGATGCTCAGGTAGAGCCGGCCGCCGCTGAAGCCGTAGAACCGGTTGGGATCGACCCGGTCGGATTCGATCGTCGCGTTCGCCGGGATGCCCGTGGACGGCGCCCACGAGTTGCCGAAGCCGACCGAGTAGACGACGCGTTGGCCCGCGTCGCCGGGCGCCCAGACGAACCGGCTGCCGTCGGCCGCCGCGGCGACCGTACCGCCGGCGTTGACGCCCGACGGCTCGGTGCCCTGGAACCAGGTGGCCCCGCCGTCGGTGGAGAAGGCGACGTGGCTGTCGTTGGGCCGATCGGAGTCGGTGAAGTTGCCGGCACGCGCCAGCACGGCGGGCTTGCTCTCGGCGTAGTCCAGGCTCGTGGTGCTGGTGAAGACCGGCTGGGTGAAGAGCATCGACGGAATGGTGTCCAGGTCGGTGTGCCGGAAGCCGCCGACGTCGCCGAGCGCGCTGATCAGGGGCGCGCCGCTGGGTGGGCTGACCAGGTCGAGGACGGCCGTCTCCTCCAGGCCCCGGACCATCGGCCGGATCGTGAACTGAGCGCCGGTGTCCCACTTGGTGAGGTCGGTGGTGCCGTAGATGGTGGCCCCGGTGCCGTACATCATGCGGTTGGAGTCGTGCGGGTCGATCTCCACCGACTCGTTCATCCAGCCGAGCTTGGGGCTCTCCTCGGGAGGCGCCGGGTTGGTGCCGAAGGTCAGCCAGGGCACCGAGCTGATGTCCATGGTGTAGCGCTTGGACCGCTGCGGGTAGCTGGTGAAGTCCCAGATGCGGGTCCAGCTCGCCCCACCGTCGGTGCTGCGGAAGAAGATCGCGTCCGGCCACCAGGAGACCTGGGTGGCCACCATCAGCGTGTTCGGGCGCTGCCGGTCGATGGTCAGCCCGCTGTAGCCGAAGTAGTCGTCGCCGCTGGTGGAGGGGATCGGGCTGATCCGCGTCCAGGCCCCGGTGGACCGGGTGAACTTCCAGACGTCGCCCTTGCCGCCGTCGTACGGGCCGCCGGTGTCGCTGGTGGCGATGTAGAGGTGACCGCCGACCGGATCGACGACGCCCTTGTGCGCCAGGTAGCCGGTGGGTTGCCCGGGAATCCGTGCCCAGGTGACGCCGCCGTCGGTGCTGCGGTAGACCGGGTTGTCCTTGTCGGCCACACCCACGTAGATCGTCTGTGTGGTGGTGCCGGCGGCGCCGGTGCTCTTGTCGAAGCTGACCCAGGTCAGGCCCTGGTTCTGCCCGTTGTAGCCGTTCGGGTCGCTGGGGTCGGCCCGGTAGTTGCCGACGTTCGGGAAGGCGGTGACCTTGGCCCAGGTCGCCCCGTAGTCGGTGCTGCGCCACAGCCCGTTGCCGCCCTCGGCGCCGTAGTAGAGGACGCTGTCGCGGTTGGGATCCACGGCCAGCCGCTCGCCCATGCCCCGGCCCGGCATGTTGCCGCCGTTCTTGAACGGCAACTCGGTGACCTGCCAGGTGGCGCCCTTGTCGGTCGAGCGCAGGATCGCGCCGTTGTTCGGGTCCCAGCCGTTGGTGTACATGCCGACGGCCGCGTACACCCGGTTGGTCTGCACCGGATCGGTGGCGATGCTGACCACGCCGTTGTAGCCCCAGCGGTCCGCGCCGACCCAGTCGAGCAGCGGCGTCCAGGACTGGCTGCCCTGCTCCCAGCGGTAGGCCCCGCCGATGTCGGTCCGGGCGTAGATCAGGTTTTTCTCGGTGGGGTTGAAGACGATGCCCGGCACGAAGCCACCGCCGCCGACCGGCACGTTGCGCCAGGTGTACGCCTCGGCGGCGGCCGGGGCCGGCGTCGAGCCCGCGGCGGTGAGCGGGACCGCCACGACGGCCGTGGCGACGGTCAGCGCCGCGACGGCCACGCTGGCCAGTGATCTGGGCATCTGTGGTTCCTCTCGGGGGTGGGGACCCGGGAGTCGGGATCGACCGGTGTGGCGTCGCGGCCCGGGGGACGAGCACGGCGACGCGGGGACGGGTCGACCAGAAGTGGCGCGTCGGGGCCCGGGGGACGGACGACGACGCGGGGGACGGATCGGAGCTGCCCTGGCTCCAACCACCCGACGCGAGGCTCCCGCGATCGAGGAACGCACTCACCCTAACCGATCCGACGCCGCTATGGAAGCGCTCCCAACGCTGCTGGTTAGCCCGCCGCCTTCTGGCCCCACCCGCATCGGGTGAGGACGGGTAGCCCGCTCGGCCGGCAGCATCGGACCTCGGCGGGCCGGTCACGGCCAACACCCCGGTCCGCCAGGCACGCGAGCGGATGGGAGGGGCAGATGGCCATCGCGACGATCACGCGTACCGACCAGGACATCCAGTCCGCCGTCCTCGACGAGCTGACCTGGGAACCCCGGGTGCAGCCGCACGAGATCGGCGTGACCGTGGCCGAGGGCGTCGTCACGCTGAGCGGACGGGTGGACAGCTACGCGAAGAAGTGGGCCGGGGAACGAGCCGCGCACCGCGTCGCCGGTGTCCGGGCGGTCGCCAACGACCTGACCGTGCAACTGGCCGGCAGCGACGAACGCGCCGACCCGGACCTGGCCGCCGCGGCCGGCGACGCCCTGGAGTGGGACGCGTTCGTGCCCATCGAGAAGCTCCAGGTCACCGTCTCGGCCGGGTGGGTGACGCTGCACGGTGAGGTCGAGTGGGAGTACCAGCGCCGGGCCGCCGAACGAGCGGTGTGCCGGCTGACCGGCGTCCGTGGGGTCAGCAACGGCATCACCGTCCAGCCGAACGCGACGCCGGACGGGGTGAACCTGGCCGGGAAGATCGTGGACGCGCTGGCCCGGGCCGGCGCCACCGAGGCCGAGCGGATCACCGTCCGGGTGCACGGCGACACGGCGGTTCTCGCCGGGTTGGTGCACTCCATGCCCGAACGCGCCGAGGTCGAGCAGGTGGCCTGGTCCGCGCCCGGCATCCGGGAGGTCCAGAACCACATCGCGGTCGCCCCGGTGCTGCGCTGAGCGCGGGTACCACCCGGGACGGGTGAGTCCGTCTCACCCGTCCCGGCGGCAGGCTGGTGGCATGAGTGATCCGAACGGGCTGATCCAACCCGGGCACCCCGCCCCCGGCTTCACCCTGGCAAGCACTCCGGACGGGCGCCAGAGGGGCCCCGAGCAGTTCCGGGGTCGCCCGGTCGTCCTGGTCTTCTATCCCGCCGACTGGAGCCCCGTCTGCGGTGACCAGATGTCGCTCTACCAGGCGGCGGCGCCGGTGTTCGAGCAGTACCAGGCCATGGTGCTGGGCATCTCGGTGGACAGCATCTGGTCGCACCGGGCGTTCGCCGAGAACCAGGGCATCACCTTCCCGCTGCTGTCCGACTTCGAGCCCAAGGGTGAGGTGTCCCGCCGGTACGGGGCGTACACCTCGCGGGGTGAGTCGGCCCGCGCGCTGGTGGTGCTCGACCAGGCCGGGACGGTGGCGTGGAGCTACCTGTCGGCCCCCGACGTCAACCCGGGCGCGGATGGGATCTTCGACGCGCTGGACAACCTGACCAACGAGCGGAAGGTGATGGCCCGATGACCACGCCACTGCAGGTCACCGCGCGGCTGCGCGAGCCGCTGACCGTCGAGGACCACGTCCGCGGGCCGTCCGACGCCGCGGTGACCATCATCGAGTACGGCGACTTCCAGTGCCGGTTCTGCGGCGCCGCGTACCCGAACCTGCACGAGCTGCTGCGCCAGCGCGCCGACACGGTACGGCTGGTCTACCGCTACTTCCCGATCGCCAACGTCCACCCGTACGCCGAGCGGGCCGCCGAGACGGCGGAGGCCGCGGCGGCGCGCGGCAAGTTCTGGGAGATGCACGACTGGCTGTACGAGCACCAGGACCAGTTGGACCCCGTGCACCTCTCGCTCGGCGTCGAGCAGCTCGGGCTGCCGACGGACGAGGTGAACGCAGAGGTGGACCGCCGGACGTACGCCGACCGCGTACGTCGGGACTTCGTGGGCGGGATCCGCAGCGGGGTCAACGGCACGCCGACCCTCTTCGTCAACGACGTCCGGCACGACGGCGGGTACGACCTGCCCGACCTGCTGGCCGCCGTGGACGCGGCGGCGAACGCCTGACGGACGTCGGTTGATCCGGGCGGCCAACCGTCGCTCAGATCAGCCGCAGCTCGCGCGCCCGCCGGACCGCCTCGCGCCGGCGGGTCGCGCCGAGTTTGCGGTAGATGTTGCGGACGTGCGTCTTGACCGTGTTGACCGACAACGACAGCTCACCGGCGATCTCCACGTTGGACAGGATGCTCTGCAGGTACCGCAGGATGGTCAGCTCCCGCTCGGTGAGCGGCTCGTCGAGCAGGCCGCCCGGCTCGACCGCCGGCCGGGGCGTGCCCTCCTCGACGCCCCGGACCAGGTCACCGACCAGCGGGAAGTGCGCGGTACCCGCGTCGAGGTGGGCGGCCAGCAGGTCCCGGACCGACGGTTGCGCCCGGGTGAACGCCCGACGGGAGCCCTGCGGGCCCGCCAGGTCGAGAACCTGTTCGAGGACCCGCCCGGCCCGTCGTCCGTCCCCGGCCCGTTCGGCGAGCACCGCCTCCAGCAGGCCGGCGTCCAGGCGTACCGACAGGGGCCAGGCCGCGGCCGGCGGCCCCTGCCAGTCCGGTAGGGCCCGCCCGGCGGCGCCGAGGTCGCCGGCCCGCAGCTCGACCCGGGCCAGGGCCACGTCGAGCGCCGGGGTGGCCGGGTCGCCGGTGACGTCCGCCAGCAGGTCCCGGGCGGCGTCCAGGTCGCCCCGCTCGGCGCGGGCGTCGGCCTCGGCGGCCCGGAGCAGGCTCGACAGTTCGGCGGCGGCCGGCTCGTCGGGCAGCGCCTCGCGCGCACCCACGAGCAGCCGCTGGGCGGCGGCCGGGTCACCGGCGTCCCGGGCCAGACCCGCGCGGCACAACGCGAGGACCGCCGCCGCCACCGGCTCGTCGCCGGGGTCGATGGCCGGTGCGGCCAGCGCGAGGTTCGCGGCGACCTCCTCGGGCTGGTCCCGGTACAGGGCCACCACCGCCAACGCCAGGTACGCGTAGCCGCAGTCGAGCCGGCAGGACCAGCCCCGGCAGGGAGGCATGCCCAGCGCGTCGTGGGCCGTCCGCTCCGCCGCGCGCAGGTCACCGCGCACGGCGAGCAGCAGCGCGGTGCGGCTGGCGGCGACCAGTTCGGTACGCGGCCGGCCGGCCTCCCGGGCCGCCGCCCGGGCCCGGACGAACCGCGCGGCGGGCAGCCCGCCGGCGGACATCCCGACCAGGCCCAGCGCGGTCCCGGTGAACGCCCGCAGGTCGGCGTCCCCGGACTGCGAGGAGTCGGTCAGCGGCCCGGCGGGCGGGCCGTCGGGTGAGCCGGCGGTCGGCGCGGCGGTCGGGCGGACGCGCAGCAGTCGGGCTGCGGCCGCACGGGTCTGCGGCAGGTCACCGGCGAGCCGGGCCAGGGTCAGCTCCAGCGCGGTCGCCAACCGCAGGAACCGGTCCCGCCGTGGCGTCGGCAGCGCGTCCGCGTACGACGCGGCGGCGCGCAGGTGGCCGGTGGCTGCGCTCAGGTCGCCGGCGTACGCCCGCTCGGCGGCACTGGCCAGCGCCACCTCCGGATCGGCCTCGACCGCCTCCGGGGGTGCGGACGGCGGCGGCGGGCCACCGACCGGATCGTGGTCGTAGCGGGTCAGCTCCGGCCAGTTCGCGACGAACAGCTCGGCGGCGACGTCCCAGCGGCCGGCGGCGAGGGCGTGCCGGAGGCCGTCGGCCGGTCGGCCCGCGCCGGCGTACCAGTTGGACGCCCGCGCGTGCAGCTCCCGCACCTCGTCGGCGGGCAGCCGGGCCAGCTCGGCGCGGAGCAGGTCGGCGAGCAGCGGGTCGCAGCGGTACCAGGGTGGTCGGCTGTCCTCCCGGCGTAACGGGCCACCGGCCCCGGCCAGGTCGGCCAGCGCCTGCTCGGCGTCCGCGCGGCCGGTCAACGCCTCGGCCAGGTCGGCGCAGACGCTCTCGGCGAGGGCCGTACGACGCAGCAGGTCCCGATCGGCCGGGTCGATCGTGGCCAGCACCTCCTCGTGCAGGTAGCCGGCGATCTCCGGCTGGTCGCCGCCGAACTGTCCCACCCACCGTTCCGGGTCGGGCTGACCGCGCAACGCCAGCGCGGCGATCCGCAGCGCGGCCGGCCAGCCCCCGGTGCGCTCGCGAAGCCGGTGTACGCCGGCGGCCGGCAGCGGCGCGGCGTGCGCGGTCAACAGGTCGGCCACCTCGTCGTCGGTGAACGCCAGCTCGTCCGTGCCGACCTCGGTCAGCTCGCCGGCGAGGCGGAGGCGGTGCAGGGCCAGGGGCAGCCCGGCCCGCGCGCCGACGACCAGGCGCAGCCGCTGCTCGGAGTGCCGCAGCAGGAACTCCAACCCGCTCAGCGCGGCCGGGTCGGTGATCCGGTGCAGATCGTCCAGGACCAGCAGTACGGGCCGCTCGGCGACGGCCAGCCCGGCCGCCAGCAGTTCCAGCTGGTCGGGGCGCGGCGGGCCGGTCGGCAGGGGCGCGACCAGGTCGTCGTCCGCCGCGCCGGTGGCGGTGCGCAGGGCCGCCGCCAGGTACGCCCACAACCGGTCGCCGTCGTCGCCGACCTCCACCGAGACCCACGCCGGCGCTGGGGCGTCCCCGGGTTCGGTCAGCCGGACCCAGGAGGCGAGCAGGGTCGTCTTGCCCCACCCGGCCGGCGCGACCACCAGGGTGACCGGCCCGGCGCTGCCCGCATCGAGCAGGCGCAGCAGGCGCGGCCGGGCCACCACCGGCTCGGGCGGAACGGTCGGCGTCAGCCGCGACGACAGCAGCGGCCGCTGCTCCCCCGGCCGCACCGCCGCCGTGCCGACCCGCGCGGAATCCTGCTGTTCCGGCACCCGGTCCACCCCCACCGCCCGCGTTCCACCCCCGGTCGGCCAGCGGTTACCCGGCGCGGGCCGGTTCACCCCTTCCGGGCGAGCCCGCTTCACCCGGGCCCGACCGACGATCGGGGGACGTGGACCGGGAGGACCGATGGGACGCAGGAGACGGCTGAGGCGGGCGGGGTCGGCCCTCGGTGGCGGCGCGTTGGCCGGGGCGGCACGGCTGCTGCGCGTACCCCGGTGGCGTGGCCGGTCCGGCGCGGACCGCGACCGCACCGCGGCCGGGTGGGAGGTCGTGACCGTGGATCGGCCCCCGGGGCAGGTGCTTCCCGACGGCCGGTGGCCGGAGCCGTTGCGCCGCCTGGACGGCGTGGTGGAGGTGCGGGTGCGACCGGCGCCGGGTGACCGGGGCACCGAGCTGGCCGCCCGGCCACTGGCCCGGGCCGCCGCGACGGCCGGCCTCGCCGCCCACCTCGTCGGCGACGATCCGCGCCTGCTGGTCCGGCGGACCCTGCGCCAGGTGAAGCAGCGCGCCGAGGCCGGCGAGGTGCTGCGCGCGGACCGTTCGGCGCTGGACCGCCCGAGGGGCCCCGGGTGAGGGCGCTGTGCTGGGTGGCCGCCGACGAGCTGGCGGTACGCGAGGTGCCCGACCCGGAATTGCGCAACGAGCGGGACGTCATCCTCCGCGTCCGCCGCAGCGCCACCTGCGGCGGTGACCTGCCCCTGCTGGCGGGACAGGACCCGCTGCTGCGCACCGGTGACGTGCTGGGGGCCGAGTTCGTGGGCGAGGTGGTCGAGGCCGGGCCCGCGATCCGGCGGCACCGGATCGGCGACCGGGTGGTGGTCGGCGCAGGCGTGGCGTGCGGCGGCTGCTGGTACTGCCGCCAGGGGCGGCACTCGTGCTGCGACAACGCCGGCGTCGACGTGCCGAGCGTCGATCCGGGCTGGGAACGTCCGGACGCCGGCTGCTTCGGTCGGCCCCGGGCGGCGGGCGGCTTCGCCGGTGGGCACGCCGAGTACGTGCGGGTGCCGTACGCCGACGTGGGCGCGTTCCGGGTGCCGGACGCGGTCGACGACGACCGGGCGCTCTTCGCCGCCGACGCGGCGCCGACCGGTTGGCTCGCGGCCGAACTGGGTGAGGTGCGACCCGGCGACGTGGTGGCCGTCTGGGGGGCCGGCGCGGTGGGCCAGTTGACCGCCCATGCCGCCGTGCTGCGGGGCGCGGCCCGGGTGCTCGTCGTCGACCGGTACGAGGAGCGACTGCGGATGGCCGAACGGCACGCCGGGGCGGAGCCGCTGGACTACCGCCAGGCCGATGTGACGGCCGAGCTGCGCGAGCGCAGCGGTGGGCGGGGCCCGGACGTGTGCGTGGTCGCGGTCGGTCCGCCGCCGCCCCGCTCGGTCGTCGACCGGTTGGCCGGCGGTGGCCGCCCGGACCCGGTGCGCGAGGCGGTGCACGCCTGCCGCAAGGACGGCGTGGTGGTGGTGCTTGGCGGCACCGACGGGTCCGTCGACGAGTTCGCCCTGGGCACGGTCACCGACAAGCGGCTCACGGTGCGCGGGGCCCGCCGGCCGGACCTGCGGGACGTACCGATGCTGCTGCGCCGGATGGCCCGCGACGAGCTGCGGACCGAACACCTGGCCACCCACCGGTTGCCGCTCGCGGACGGCCCTTCGGGGTACGCGCTGTTCGCCGACCGCGCCGACGGCTGCGTCCGGGTCGTGTTCACGCCGTGACCCGCCCTCGCCGGATCGGCGCGCGACGATGACCGGTGGCAGACTCGGAGGATGACTGGCGAGCGGGCGTACGACGTGGTGCTGTTCGGCGCGACCGGCTTCACGGGCGGGCTGACGGCCGAGTACCTGGCCCGGCACGCGCCGCCCGGGTTGCGCTGGGCCCTGGCCGGGCGCGACCCCGGTCGCCTGGCCGCCGTGCGCGACCGGCTCGCCGCGATCGACCCCGCGCTGGTCGACGTGCCGCTGCTGCACGCCGACGTGAGCGACGCCGAGTCGCTGCGGGTGGTGGCCGAGAGCGCCCGGGTGGTCGCCAGCACCGTCGGGCCGTACGTGCACCACGGCGAGCCGCTGGTCGCGGCCTGCGCCCGGGCCGGCACCGACTACCTGGACATCACCGGAGAGCCGGAGTTCGTCGACCTGATGTACGTCCGCCACCACGCCGAGGCGACCCGCACGGGCGCCCGCCTCGTGCACGCCTGCGGCTTCGACTCCGTCCCGCACGACCTGGGCGTCTGGTTCACCGTCAAGCACCTGCCGGCCGGTGAACCGATCACCGTCGACGGTTACGTGCGCGCCGGCGCCCGGATCTCCGGTGGCACCTACCACTCCGCGCTCACCGCCTTCGCCCGGACCGGGGAGGCCAGCCGCGCCGCCCGGGCCCGCCGGGCGGTCGAGCCGCGTCCCACCGACCGTCGGGTCCGCGCGGTGCCCGGCCGGCTGGCCCGCTCGGCGGAGCTGGGCATCTGGACCGTGCCGCTGCCCACCATCGATCCGCAGGTCGTCCGCCGGTCGGCCGCGGCCCGCCCGGAGTACGGGCCGGACTTCCGCTACCGGCACTTCGCGGCGCTGAAGCGGCTGCCGACGGTGCTCGTCGGCGCGGTGGGGCTCGGCGCGCTGATCGGCCTGGTGAAGGTGCCGCCCACCCGGCGGTGGTTGCTCGGGCGGCTCGCCTCCGGGCAGGGGCCCAGCGCGCAGCAGCGCGCGTCGTCCTGGTTCCGGGTCCGGTTCGTCGGCACCGGGGGCGGGCAGCGCGTGGTCACCGAGGTCGCGGGCGGCGACCCGGGCTACGACGAGACGGCGAAGATGCTCGCCGAGTCGGCGCTGTGTCTGGCGCTCGACGACCTGCCGCCGACCGCCGGCCAGCTCACCCCGGTCACCGCGATGGGGGACGCGCTGCTCGACCGGCTGGTCCGCGCCGGGCTCACCTTCCGGGTGCTCGAGCGGGACCAGACGGCCCCGGCGGGGTCGGCCGCTTGACCCTCGACCAGGTCGAGGGGGCAGGATGCCCGACGTGGTGAGCGACCTGCACAGCATCGGCGAGTTGGCCCGCGCCAGCGGCCTGACCGTCAGCGCGCTGCGCTTCTACGACTCGGCGGGCGTGCTGACGCCGGCTCTGGTCGACCCGGTGAGCGGCTACCGCTGGTACACCGACGCGCAGCTCGCCCCGGCCCGGCTGGTCGCGGGGCTGCGCCGGGTCGGCATGCCGGTGCCCGACATCGCCGCCGCCGTCCGCGCCGAGCCGGCCGAGGTGCACCGGCTGCTCGACGCGCACCTGCGCCGGCTGAGCGACGGGCTCGCCGACGCACGCCGTGAGATCACGCGGCTGCGGACCCTGGTCGATCCGGGCCCGGCCGTGGTGACCACGCTGCTGCTCTCCCCCGCCGAGTTCGCCGCCGCGCTCGACGCGGTCCGCTTCGCCGTCGGCGTCGACCCGGAACTGCCGGCCCTGTCCGGGATCCTGCTCGACGTCGAGCCGGACGGGGTGCGGCTGGTCGCCACCGACCGGCACCGCCTCGCGCTGGCCCGCGCCGGGGCCGCCGTCGATGGGCCGCCCGTGCGGGTGCTGCTGCCGGTGGACCTCGTCGACCGGCTGCGCCGGCTGCTGGCCACCGACGACGGGCCGGTACGACTGACGGTGGCCGGGCCTGAGCTGCGGGTCATGGTGGCCGGCCGGACGCTCACGGGCGTCGCCCTGCCGTACGACTTCCCGGACTACCGGCGGCTGCTGCGCGAGGCGGTCGGCGCGCGGCCGGCCGCGTTCCGCATTCCGGTGGACGTGGCGGCCCTGCGCGCCGCGCTGCGCGACCCGGCCGCACCAACACTCGCCCGCGAGTACGCGGGCACGCCGCTGGCGGTCTCCGTCCTGGGCCTCGACGAGGCGGGTGGCCTGCGGCTGCTGCACCCCACCGAGCTGACCGGGCGGCCCGCCGATCCGAACGGCGAGCTGCGGTTCGGGGTGAACGGCGCGTACCTGCTCGACGCGCTGGACGCGGCCGGCGGCCCGCAACTGGTGCTGGAGCTGGACGGACCGATCGCCCCGCTGGCCGTACGCCGCCCGGACGACGAGGACACCTTCTCCGTCCTGATGCCGATCCGGTTGTAGAAACCCCTCGCGCTCCCCGTAGTCGGGTGGAAACGTGCGCGACGGTAACATCTGATGGTTCACCAGTGAACCCCGGACGGAGGCGTACGGAGCAGCATGCTCGACATGGAGTTGATCCGGAAGGATCGCGAGGCGGTGGCGACCGCGCTGGCGAAGCGACTGGATCCCGCCGAGGTCACCCGATCCCTGGACGAGATCCAGCGGCTCGACCAGGAACGCCGCGCCCTGATCACGGAGATCGACGCCGAGCGGCAACGCCGCAAGGCCGAGGCCCGGGCGTACGCGCAGGCCAAGCGCGCCGGCACCGAGCCGCAGGTGGCCGCCCCCGAGGCGGAGCGCAAGCAGCTCGCCGACCTGGAGTCCCAGTTGGACGAGGTGCAGGCCCGGCTGCGCGACGCGATGAGCGAGCTGCCGAACCTGCCCGCCGACGACATCCTCCCCGGCGGCAAGGAGGCCAACCGGGTCGTCAAGACCTTCGGTGAGCCGCCGGTGATCGAGAAGGTCCGCGACCACGTGGAGCTGTCGCGGGCCCTCGGTCTGGTCGACTACGAGCGGGGCGTCAAGCTCGGCGGCTCCGGCTTCTGGATCTACACGGGGATCGGCGCCCGGCTGGAGTGGGCGCTGCTCAACTACTTCGTCGACCAGCACATCAAGGCCGGGTACGAGTTCCTGCTCCCGCCGCACCTGCTGCTCGACTCGGCCGGGTTCGCCGCCGGCCAGTTCCCCAAGTTCTACGACGACGTCTACCACCTGGACGCCGCCTCCGCGCCGCGTGGACAGTTCCTGCTGCCCACGTCGGAGACGGCGATCCTGGGCGCGTACCAGGACGAGATCCTGGAGACCACGAAGCTGCCGTTGAAGGCGTTCGCGTACACGCCGTGCTACCGGCGGGAGTCGGCCGGGTCGCACTCGGACGAGCGTGGCACGGTGCGCGGGCACCAGTTCAACAAGGTGGAGATCTTCCAGTTCACCCTGCCCGAGCAGGCGGACGCGGCGCTGGAGGAGATGCTCGCCCACGCCGAGAGCCTGGTCGAGGGGCTGGGCCTGCACTACCAGCGCACGCTGCTCTCGGCCGGCGACGCCAGCGCCTCGATGAAGAAGACCCTCGACATCGAGGTGTGGATGCCGAGCACGGGCAAGTACAAGGAGGTCTCGTCGGTCTCCTGGGCCGGTGACTACCAGGCGCGTCGGGCGGCCATCCGCTACCGCGAGCCGGGTGGCAAGCAGACCCGCTTCGTGCACACCCTCAACGGCTCCGCCCTGGCCACGAGCCGCCTCTTCCCGGCCATCCTGGAGCAGTACCAGCAGGCCGACGGCAGCGTCCTGATCCCCAAGGTCCTCCAGGACCGCCTGGGCACCGACCGCCTGACCCCGCGCTAGACCAGCTCACCCCGCCGATCTTGCACTTCCTGTCGTCTCGATGCCCCGATCCCTCGTTGATCATGAAGTTATTGCTCCTCACCTCGGCGTGTCGGGGCAATAACTTCATGATCAACGAGGGATGGGGGCGGGCGGCGGGGGCGTTTTGACCGGAACGCAGCCAGCAGGAGGAGGGCCGTCAGGGCGGCCAGCAGGACCGTTGGGCCGGCACGATCCACAGTGTCGGCCAGGGTGCGTTGGAGTTGGGCGGCTGCTTGGATGACCGGATCTCGCAGGGCTCCCCGCTGGCCGGCGGCCAGCCGCAGCTCGTACCAGCCGTACCAGGCGACGTAGCCGCCCGCCAGCAGCAGCACCAGGCCGCTGAGCCGGGGCACCAGCGCGCCCGCGACGCGCAGCCGGGCCACCAGCGAATCGCGCAGCAGCGCCACACCGACCGCGGCGACCGCGACCACCAGGCCCATCCCGAGGGCGTACGCGCCGAACAGCGCCAGCCCACGCCCGGTCGAGCCGGCCTGGAGGCTCGTCACCACGATGGCCAGGAAGGGCGCGATGGCGCACCCCAACGAGGCCAGCGCGTACGCCGCCCCGAACAGCGCCATCGACGGCCACGACCTGGTCAGCCGGGGCGCCCGGGCGGTCCAGCCCGGCGCGGGCAGCCGCCGGCCGGCGAGCAGCCAGCAACCGGCCGCCACCAGCAGCAGCCCGAGCACCACCGTCAGCCACGGCAGCCGGGGTCGCAGCCAGCCGGCCAGCGGCGCGAGCGCCAGACCGAAGGCGCCGAAGACCGCCACGTACCCCAGGGTGAGCCCGGCCGCCGCGGTGAGCGCGCGGCCGACCGCGCCGCGGGCGTCCGACGCTCCGGCGACCAGCAGTGAGAGGTACGCGGGCAGCAACGCGAACCCGCACGGGTTGACCGCGCCGAGCATGCCGGCGGTCAGCGCGAGCAGCAGCGGGCCGGTCACGCCCCGGCCAGCGCGGTGACTCGGGCGGTGAGTGACTCACCGTCAAGGAAGCCCTGGTGGACGACCTTGCCGTCCCGGTCGATGATCACGAAGATGCTCTGTTCGGTGACCTTGAACCGCTTCCAGAGCACGCCCTTGCGGTCGTCGATCTGGGGCATGTCGCCGAGGTCGAACTCGGTGACGAAGTTCTTCATGTCGCGCTGCTCGCCCAACCCGGCGACGCCGACGATCGGCACGGTGTCCCGGTACTTCGGGGCGATCTCGGCCACCGTCCAGGCCTGGCTGGCGCAGGTGGCGCACCACGGCGCCCAGAACCAGAGGACCACCGGCCGGCCGGCCAGTCGCGTCGCGTCGAAGGCGCTGCCGGCGAGGGTCGTACCGGTGAAGCGCAGGGTGTCCGGGACCGGGGCCGCCGGGGCCGACGACGCGCCGGCCGAGGGGGCAGCCGACGGGGTCGGGGAGCTGGTCGGGGCCGGCGCGGTCCCGGCGGCGGCGGCGTCGGGCGGCACCGTGCCGGTGCAGGCCGTCGTGGCGAGCAGGGCGGCGACGAGCGCCCCCACGATGGCGACCCGGGGCGGGTACGCCGCCGCTGTCCGCCCGTTCCGCTTGCGCATCCGCAGCTCCGTTCGACGGGTGTGGTGGTCAGTGCCTTTCCCTACTCGGCCTTGGCGAGGCGCAGGGCGAGTTCCGGGCAGACCTTGACCGCCTTGAGGGCGCCCTCGCGCAGCCAGGTCGGCACGGGCGTGGCGGGGAAGGCCGGGTAGCCGTTGGCGTCGAGCCGGATGAAGTCCGGCACCACGTGTGCGCAGAGGCCGTGCCCGTCACAGCGGGACCAGTCCAGGGTGAGCTTCTGCGGGTTCGGGTCGGGTGCGCCGGGCAGCCCCATGACGCCCTTGACCCGCCGACCGCAGCCGTCGCCGGTGCTGTGCAGCCGCAGGTCCTCGGCGAAGACCTCGATCGCCGAGAGCGCGAACCGGGCCGTACCGTCGGGGTGGCTGCACGCGCCCCGGCCCTTGACCTCGCCCGCGGCCGCGCGGACGACGTCGGCCGGCTGGCTGCCGGCCACGGCCAGGTCGACCGCGCGGGCCAGGTCCGGCAGGCCCATCCTGCACGGGCCGCACTGGCCGGCGGACTCGCCGGCCAGGTAGCGCACCACCTGCGCGGCCTCCCCGAGCGGGCAGGTGTCCAGCCCGATCGGAATGATGATGCCAGCGCCCAGGGTGCCGCCGACCGCGGCGAGGCCCTTGCGGGAGACCTCGGCCTTCTCGGCCGCCTCGGCGGTGATCCACTTGCCGTGGTAGCCGCCCATCAGGATGCCCTGCACGTCCGGCACCTCGCACAGGTCGAGGACGTCGCGCAGCGGCATGCCGGCGGTGCACTCCACCACGGCCGGCCGGGCCGCCGCGCCGGTCACCGTGAGCAGCACGGTGCCCGGCTCGTCGTCGGTCCCGAGGGCCGCGTACTCGTACGGGCCGAGTCGCGCGCCGACCGCGAGCTGGGCGTACGTCTCGGCGTTGGACAACAGGGTGGGCAGGCCACTGACCCCGGAGTCGCTGGAGCGCTTCTTGGTGCCGGGCGGAATGTGCGGCAGCCCGTTGATCCCGTTGACGAGGGCGCCACCCTCGCCGGAGATGAACCGGTGCGGCACGGTGACGATGGTGGTCGGCACCGGCATCCGGCGCTCGTCGAGGGCCTCCATCAACGAGTCCCGGCCGACCCCGTCGTCCGCCACGCCGATCACGATCTCGTCGGCGTCCAGCGCGTACGCGGCCAGCGCCGCGCCGTCGAGGACCAGGTGCGGGGCGCGGGTCAGCAGCACCTTGTCCTTCCAGCTCGCCGGCTCGCCCTCGGTGGCGTTCACCACCACCACCGCGGAGAGGTCCTGCCGCTCGCACGACTCCAGCACGGCGCGCATCTTGCGGGCGAACGGGAAGCCCGCGCCGCCCTTGCCCTTGAGCTGCATGCCCTCGGCGAGCCGGAGCAGCTGCGCCGGCTCCATCGGGCCGATCGGTCCGTGCACCTCCTCGTGCGCGGCCAGATCGAGGCGTCCGAACTCGGCGAACCCGGCGGTCAGTCGAGGCTCACCGACGCAGGCCACCGGGGGGACGGCCGTCCGCATCACTTCGCCTCACCCCGCAGTCCGGCCCAGTACGCCCCGTCCACGGCGTCCGCGCTGGCCTTGCGGCGCTTGGCGGACCGGCCCTCGGCCCGCCGCGCGCGACGAGATGCCAGGTCGACGAGGGTCGGGGTGTCGTCGACGGGCGGCGGGACCTCGTCGGGGACGTACCGGGCCGGCGGGCGCCAGTAGTCCGGCTCCTCCGGCAGGTCGTCCTCCGCGCTGTGCCGGCCGCTGCCGCTGCGCGGCGCCGCCGAGATCGGACCGGCCGAGATCGGGCTGCTCGATATCGGGCCGGCCGAGATCGGCTCGACCGAGACCGGACCAGCCGAAATCGGCTCGGCGGCCTGCCAGCGGCGCGGGCTGTCCCACGGCTCCTCCGGCTCATCCACGACCCGGCGGGGCGGGGCCGAGTATCGGGTGCCCTCGTCCTCGGTGCGGGACCGTCGCCCGCTCCGCTCGGCCGCCGGCTCCTCGGTGCGCCGCCGCCGGGTGGGGGCGGTCTCCTCGTCCCGGTCGCGGCCGCGCGACGCGCGCCGCCGGGTCACCGGCTCCATCTCCTCCTCGTCGCTGCGGCGGGCGGAGCGGCGGGTCGCCGTCGTCTCCATCTCTTCGCGGCGGTCCTGCCGGGCGGCGGGCTCCTCGTCCCGGCGACGGCGACTCGGCCGGGCCGGCTCGGCCAGCGAACCGGGCTCGGGCACCACCGGAACGGTGAACCGCTCGGGGTCCCGCCGCCGGGGACCGGTCGGCGCCGTCCACGTGGCGGTGGTGGCCTCCGCCCAGGCTGGACGCTTGTCCTCGCTCTTCTCGCGGCGGCGACCCAGGCCGGCCAGCAGCGATCGTCCACGGCCCTCGTCGGTGGCCCGCCCGGCCATCGCCGCGTTGCGCACGGCGGCCTGCTGCTGCTCGCGACTGCGCCGGCCGATGGTGACCGAGAGCCGCACCAGCAGCGCCAACACGACGAGCAGGACGCACGCGAAGTAGCTGAGGACCACCCAGGACGCCGCGGCCCGACCGGCGTTGAGGCCGTGGAAGATCGCGAACGGCCAGGCGAGGTAGGCGGCGGAGTGCAGCGTGCGCCACAACCACTTCGGACCGACGCCGGCGAAGCGGGCCCGGATGATGCCGGTCCAGATCACGCTGACCATGAGCAGGGCGGCCACCGTGCCGAGGCCGACGTAGAGCCCTCGACCGCCGATGAACGGCACGAGCGAGTCGGTCGCCGCAGCCCGACCGGTGGCGATCTTGGTGAGCACGTGGAAGACCAGTCCGGCCGTACCCAGGACGCCGGTGGCGCGGTGCGCGGACTGCATCAGCACCCGGTGCGAGATGTTCAGCACCAGCCGGTCGGTGGCGAGCAGTCCCAGCATCACGGTGAGACTCAGCGACACCAGGGCGATCACGCCGGCGAAGAACTCGGTGAAGAAGAAGCCGTACGCGTACGCCATCTGACCGGCGCCGGTCAGCATGGTCGCCGCCCAGAACGCGGCGAGCAACGAGGCGATCAGCATCGTCGTCGCCGAGCGGGACCGCGTCCGCACCCCCCGACTGCTGGTGCTGGTCCGGACCTCGGTGGCCTTCTGGTTCTGCTTTGCCCGGGCCATCTGCTCCTCGATCGTCTCGCGGCGGCGTACCACCGGCCGACCCCTGCTCCCCCATCCAGTACGGACCGGCGGCGCGCGCGGATCACCCGGGGGCGAAAAATTCTGGGCCGCCATCGAACCAAGTTGCGTCGCGGTGCGTTGTGCACGCTTCCCGGCACGTGACGGGCAGTGACACAGGTCCATGCATTGACAGTCCTTGCAACACGCTTGTAACCTTTCGGCAAATTTTCAGCACGGATTGCAAGATCCGAGCAGTCCTGCGCTCCCCCGGCACCACCACCCCCACCCCCGCTCCCGTCAGGAGTCCCGATGCGCCAACGTCGACGCGGCTCGGCGATCCTCGCCCTCGGCCTGGTCGCCAGCCTGTTGGTTCCCCTCACCGCGACAGCGTCCCCGGCCGCCGCCAGCCCGTCCGGCGCGAAGAAGGTCATCGTCCAGCTCTTCGAGTGGAACTGGCCGTCGGTCGCCAGCGAGTGCCAGAGCACCCTCGGCCCCAGGGGCTACGGCTACGTGCAGGTCTCGCCCCCGCAGGAGCACGTGCGCGGCAACCAGTGGTACATGGCGTACCAGCCGGTCAGCTACCGGATCGAATCCCGCAAGGGCACCCGGGCCCAGTTCCAGTCGATGGTGAACACCTGCCACGCGGCCGGCGTCAAGGTGATCGTCGACGCCGTCATCAACCACATGTCCGGCCAGGACAACGGCGGCACCGGTTGGGCCGGCTCGTCGTACGCCCACTACGACTACCCGGGCATCTACCAGACCCAGGACTTCCACCACTGCGGACGCAACGGCGGCGACGACATCGCCAACTACAACGACCGGTACGAGGTGCAGAACTGCGAGCTGGTCAACCTGTCCGACCTGAAGACCGAGTCGGACTACGTCCGTACGAAGATCGCGTCGTACCTCAACGACCTGCTGTCCCTCGGTGTGGACGGCTTCCGGATGGACGCCAGCAAGCACATGCCGGCCGCCGACATCGCCGCCATCAGGAGCAAGCTGTCCCGCTCGGCGTACATCGTGCAGGAGGTCATCTACGGCGCCGGCGAGCCGGTCCAGCCGACCGAGTACACCGGCAACGGCGACGTGCACGAGTTCCGCTACGGCAAGGACCTGGCCCGGGTGTTCCGCTCCGAGCGGCTCGCCTACCTGAAGAACTTCGGCGAGGGCTGGGGCCACCTGCCCTCCGGATCGGCCTCGGTGTTCGTGGACAACCACGACACCCAGCGCGACTCCAGCGGCGTGCTGACCTACCGCGACCGGGGGATCTACGCCCTCGCGAACACCTTCATGCTGGCCTGGCCGTACGGGTCGCCGACCGTCATGTCCAGCTACACCTTCAGCGACCGGGACGCCGGCCCGCCCTCGGACGGCAGCGACAAGACCCTCAACACCACCTGCTACTCGGGCTGGGAGTGCGAGCACCGTTGGCCGGTGATCGCCAACATGGTCGGCTTCCGCAACGCCACCGAGGGCGCCGGCGTGGCCAACTGGTACGACAACGGCAACAACCACATCGCGTTCAGCCGCAGCGGCAAGGGCTACGTCACCGTCAACGACGAGGACGGCGCGGTGAACGGCCGCTCGTACTTCACCGGACTACCCGCCGGCCGGTACTGCGACGTCATCCACGGCACGTACACGAACGGATCGTGCAGCGGCCCGGTGATCACCGTGGACGGTAACGGCTGGTTCGCCGCGAACGTGCCCGCGCACGACGCGGTGGCCATCCACATCGGCGCGCGGCTCTGACCGACTCCCGGGGCCTCCGGTTGGCGGGTATCGCCGAACCGGGGGCCCTGGACCGTTCACCGCCCTAGAGTGGTTTAGTGCCGTTTGACCGAATGTCCCCGTCCCGTCGTCGCGCCGGCTGGATCGCCGGCGCGGTCGCCGTACCCGTGCTGCTGGTCGCCGCGCTGCTGATCGGCCAGGCTCTCACCCCACGCTCGACGACCCCCGACGACCAGAACGTGGCGGTCGCCGACCCGACGCCGAACAGCGTCGAGCAGAGCCCGGAGGAGTCGGTCCCGCCGGCCGCGCCCGCTCCGGACGGGCTGCCGGTGCTCGACTACGACCCCGCGCCCAAGGGCTTCCCCGCCGACCCGGCCACGATGGACACCACGCCGCTGACCGAGGGCGTGCACCCGACCCGGCGGATCGCCGCGTACGACGCTCCCGGTGGCCGGCCGCTGGCCTTCGTCGAGCCGACGCTCGCGGGGGTCGAGCTGACCGTGCCGATCGCCCAGCGGCGGGCCGGCTGGACGGCCGTCCTGCTGCCGTCGGCGAACCGGCAGCTCGCCTGGCTGCCGCCGGGCGGGTTCGACACCGTGGCGCTGCGCGACCAGATCGTGGTGGAGCGCACGGCGCACCGGCTGACCTGGTACCGGGCCGGCAAGGCGGTGCGCTCCTGGAAGACGAGCCTCGGCCAGTCGGGGCAGGAGACGCCGCTCGGACGCACCTTCATCCTGGGCCGCACCCCGCCGCCCGAGGAGGTCTACGGCGGCGTGGACATCTACGCCCTCGGCTCGGTGCCGGACGACCCGGAGGCGGTGCCGACCGGGCTCAAGGGCGCGCACATCGGCCTGCACACCTGGCAGAACGACGACGAACTGGGCGAGAACACGACCAACGGCTGCATCCGGGTGACCCGCAGCGGGCAGCGGGAACTGCTCGCCGAGGTCCGGACCGGCAGCAGCCTGGTGGTCGTCGACCAGCTCCCCACCCCGCCGTCGACCGCCTGAGCGGGACACTCAGTCGCCGAGCAGCCAACCGTTCTGCTCGGCGATGCGGACGGCCGCGGCCCGGTTCCGCGCGCCGGTCTTGCCGATCGCCGCGGACAGATGGTTACGTACCGTCCCCTCGGACAGGTGCAGCGCCCTCGCCAGCTCAGCGACCGCGCCGCCGCCCCGCGCCGCCCGCAGCACCTCGGTCTCCCGCTCGGTCAACGGGCTCGCCCCGGTCGCCAGCGTCTCCGCGGCCAGGGTCGGGTCCACCACCCGCAGCCCGGCGTGCACCCGGCGGACGGCGTCGGCGAGCTGCCGGGCCGGCGTGTCCTTGACGACGAACCCGTTCGCGCCGGCCTCCATGGCGCGACGCAGGTAACCGGGCCTTCCGAACGTGGTCACCACGAGCACCCGGCAGGACGGCAGCGCGGCCCGCACCGCGGCGGTGGCGGCGATGCCGTCCAGGCCGGGCATCTCGACGTCCAGCAGGGCCACGTCGGGCGTGTGCCGGAGCGCCTCGGGCACCACCTCGTCGCCCCGACCGACCTCGGCCACCACGGTCAGGTCCGGCTCCAGCGACAGCAGCGCGGCCAGCGCGCCACGCACGAGGGCCTGGTCGTCGGCGAGCAACAGCCGGATCGGCGTCGACGAGCCGCTCACCGGGCCTCCCCCGGCGCGTGCACCCGTAGCACGAAACCGGTGCCGTCGCTACGCCGACCCAGGGTGACCACGGCATCCAGCCGGCGGGCGCGCTCCCGTAGGCCGACCAGACCATACCCGGCGGCGTCGGGTGTGGACGGGCCCCGCCCGTCGTCACCGATCTCGACCCCGTCCGGGCGTACCCGGATCGTGCAGCACCGCGCTCCGCTGTGCCGGACCACGTTGGTCACCCCTTCGCGCACCGTCCATCCGAACAACCGGTCCCACTCGCGCGGCAGTTCCGGCACCTCGACCGGCACCTCGGCCGCGATGCCCGCCGCGGCGAGCGCGGACCGCGCGCCAGCCAGCTCACCGGCGAGGGTGACCTCCCGGTACGCCCCGACGGTCTGCCGCACGTCCGCCAGTGCCTCCCGCGCCAGCCTCTCCACCTCGGCGATCTCGGCGGCGGCCCGGGGCGGGTCGACCTCGACGAGCCGCCCGGCCAGCTCGGCCTTGATCGCCACCACGGTCAGCGAGTGTCCGAGGATGTCGTGCAGGTCGCGGGCGGCGCGGGCCCGCTCCTCGGCGACCGCGAGCCGGCCGATCTCCTGCTGGGCCGCCTGTAGTTCGCTGTTTCGCTGGGCCAGCCGCGACACGCCGAACATGGCGAACGAGGCGAGCAGCACCGCGAAGACGATGCCGTTCTCCGCCTCCCATCCGCTCACCAGCCAGGACGTCAGCGCCGGGGTCACGGCGCAGAGCGCCACGGTGGCCGCCGCCTCCCACGCCGGCAGCAGGAACACCCCGGCCGCGGCCACGTAGACAAGCGTCGCCAGCCAGTCTCCGCCGGTGCCCGGGATGCTGACCAGGCCCACCGCGAGCAGCAACAGCAGGCCCGCCCGCGCCCGCCCGGCCGGGATCGGCAGCAGCAGCTGGCGCAGCCGGCGGGCCCACTGGAACAGCAGCACGTAGCCCAGGCCGAAGCCGACCAGAGCGGTCACACCGACGACCCGCCGCCACGGCTCCGGCTGGTGCAGCGCGGTGGAGAGCGGCACGTTGAGGAAGAACAGCCACACGGCGGCCAACAGCCAGCCGATGACCCGCCAGTGGCGGGTCATCGGTCGGGGCTGCCCCGTCGGGAGATCCATCGAGTCCACGCTAGCGGTCGCGGCCGTCAGACCCGAGCGGTGTCCCGGCGGAACAGCCGGGTCGCGCCGACACCGAAGGCCAGGGTCCAGATGACGATGTTGGCCACCGCCGCCATGCTCACGCCGTCGCCGGTCAGTGGCGAGCGGGCCAGCTCACCCATGCCGTACACCGGGGTGAACTTCGCGACCTGCTGGAGCACGTGCGGCAGCACGTCGACCGGCACGAACAGTCCGCCGAACATGGCCAGCACCGCCAGGATCGGCCCGATGAACTGCATGACGTTCTCGGCCGGCACCAGGTAGCCGATGAACAGGCCGAACGCGGCGAACACCAGCGAGCCGACCCAGGCGGCCAGCCCGGACAGCAGCCAGACGTCCAGCGGAAGGCGGACGCCGGCGGCGGCCCCCACCAGGAACTCCACGACCACCGCGAGCAGGCCGAGGGTCATCGCGGTGGCCAGCTTCGTCGCCACGTACGCGGTCGGCCGCAGCGGGGTGAGCCGTAGCTGCCGGCTCCACCCCAACGCCCGCTCGGTGGCGACCGCGCCACCCGCGCTGGTCGTCGCCACCATCGCCGCGTAGACGGCGAGGCTGATCATCACGTACGCCGTGACGGGCCGGCCGTTGTCGAGCGTCTGCCCCCGCTGCGGCAGACCGAAGATCAGGAAGAAGACGCCCGGCATGATCAGCGTGAAGGCGAGGGTGCGGCGGTTGCGCAGCACCCGGCGCAGCTCGATGCCGAGAACCGCCGGGGCGAAACCGCCCAGAGCGGACGGCCGGCGATCGGGCCGGGCAGGACGGTCGGTGCTGGTGGCCATGGGGGTGGACATCGTCAGGCTCCGATACGTTCGGTGGTCAGGGCGAGGAAGGCGTCCTCGAGGTTGCGGGAGGTGATCTCCACGTCCCGGGCGTCGGTCCGGGTGAGCAGGTGCCGGGCGATCGCGTCCGAGTCGCCGGTACGCACCAGCACGCTGTCGCCGCGTACCTCCACGGCGTCGACGCCGGGCAGCGCGGCGAGCGCGGCCTGGTCCGCGCCGGGCAGGGTGGCCCGCACCGTACGGCCGGCGGCCAGGTTCTTGATCTCGGCGGTGGTGCCGTCGGCGACGACGCGGCCCTGGCGGACCAGCACGATCCGGTCGGCGTACGCGTCCGCCTCGTCCAGGTAGTGGGTGGCGAAGATGACGGTCCTGCCGTCGCGGGCGTCGCGGCGCAGGGCCTGCCAGAAGTTCCGCCGACCCTCGACGTCCATGCCGGTGGTCGGCTCGTCGAGGACCATCAGGTCCGGGTCCGGCAGCAGCGCCAACGCGAAGCGCAGCCGCTGCTGCTGGCCGCCCGAGCACCGCCCGACGATCCGGTCGGCGATGTCGGCGATACCGGCGCGCGCCAGCACCTCGGCCGCCGGTCGGGTGTGCCGGTAGAAGTGCGCGGTCATCCGTACCGTCTCGCCCACGGTGAGGTCCTTGAGCAGGCCGCCGGTCTGGAGCACGGCGGCGATCCGCCCCTGGGCCACCGCCTCGTCGGCGGTGCCACCGAGAACGCGCACGGTGCCCGCGTCCGGGCGGGCCAGGCCGAGCAGCATGTCGATCGTGGTGGTCTTACCCGCCCCGTTGGGGCCGAGGAACGCCACCACCTCGCCGGGCTGCACCCGCAGGCTCAGTCCGTCGACCGCGGTGACCGTACCGAAGGTCTTGGTGAGGCCGTTCAGCTCGACGGCCGGATGCGTACTCGTCATGGCATTGATCCTGGGGTGTCACGGACCTCGACTACTGAAGCGGCCGTCACGTTCCGACCGTGACATTTGTCAGGGCCCGGAGCGCACGGCTCCGAGCCCGGCGGGCACGCAGCGTGACCGGCCGGCGGGCGAGGACCGCGACGAGCGTGATGCCACGCAGTCATCAAGATGCCGCTGAGTCATCACGCCCACCGACACATCCGCCCCCGCCACAGGCATTGCGGGGACGGCAGCGGGTAAGCGCGCCGCCGGACGCCGCGACACCGGGAGGACGCGATGGGTGCCACACCGCAGGGCCAGGTCGACACGATCGTGCTGATCCACGGGCTCTGGATGACCCCACGGAGCTGGGAAGGGTGGGCCCAGCGATTCACCGAGCGCGGCATGCACGTCATCGCCCCCGCGTGGCCCGGGATGGACCGGTCCGTGGAGCAGTTGCGTGACGACCCGAGCCCGATCGCCGAGCAGAGCATGGCCACGATCGTCGCCCACTACGACCGGATCATCCGGGCGCTCCCGCGTCCGCCGATCATCATGGGCCACTCGTTCGGCGGGCTGTTCGCCCAGGTCCTCGCCGACCGGGGCCTCGGCGCGGCGGTGGTGGGGGTGCATCCGGCGGCGATCAAGGGGGTGCTCAAGGTGCCGTTGAGCCAGTTGCGCTCCGGCTTCCCGATCCTGCGCAGCCCCGCCAACCGTGGCAAGGCCGTCGCGTTCACCCCGGACGACTTCGCCTACACCTTCGGCAACACGTTGAGCCGGGAGGAGTCCGACCGGGCCTGGCAGCGGTACGCCGTACCCGGAGCGGGCCGGGTGTTCTTCGAGGGCGCGTTCGCCAACGTCGACCCCCGCTCGCCCGCCCGCGTCGACACCGGACGCGTCGACCGGGCGCCGCTGCTGCTGATGGCCGGCGGGCAGGATCACGTGGTGCCGGCGTCGGTGGTCCGCGCCAACGCGGGGCTCTACCAGAAGTCCCGCGCGCTCACCGCGTACGAGGAGTTTCCCGACCGGTCGCACTTCACCGTCGGAGCGCCCGGCTGGGAGGCGATCGCCGACTACGCGCTGGACTGGGCGATGCGGGCGGCGGCGCTGCCCCGCGAGGCGACCATCGCCAGCGAGACCCCCCGCCGCTGACACCTGGCCAGAAGTAATCCCGGCCGGCTCGGCACCTCGGCCCGCAGGTCATCTCGATGTAGAGCGGTATGACGTACAGGAATAAATATTCCTGTACGTCATACCGCTCACCGGCATCTAAGTCCGGGGGCTGCGAACGGCGCTTGATGTCGGTTAGTGTTCGTCCCTCCACGGAACGTACGAAGATGGTTCGCGTCGCGCGTGGTCGAGCGGGAGGACAGCATGGCCAGCATCGAACAAGTGAAGGCCGCGCTCGCTCAGGCAGCCGAACAAAGCAACACCACGACAAGTCAGATCCGGGCTGCCATCGAGAGCACCGAACAGGTGTTGGTCCGGCTGCGAGCCGTCGCTGCCGGCACCGGCCACCCGACGCTCGCCGAAGCCATAGCTCGCGCCGAGCAGAGCAAACAGCGGCTGGTCGAAGCGGCAACCACCCTGCAGGGCAGCAGCCAAGCAGCACGGCAGTACATGAGCGTGTTGGGCTGACCGTGAGCATCGGCGAGATCAAAGCGATCCTCTACGAAGCCGACCGCTCGCTCAGCGAGGCCGCCGCCACGGTCAAGGAGATCGGCACTCAGCTCGACGAGGCGACCGGCCTCGCCCTCGCCACCCTGCATGACAGCCAGCACGCCGAGGCGAACAAGGTCCGTGCTGACCTCATTTCGGCCCAACGCGAGGTGGAACTGACCCTCCGGGTGATCACGGCGGTCAAAGACAACGCCGGCAGCTATCGGGAGTCACTCGGATGACTGGGCTTCTGGCCCAGGTCGTGGCGCAGCTCAACTCCGCCATCGACAAGTTGGACGCCCTCGCCGTGAGAGCGGGCCACGCCCAGCAGGACGTCGCCGAGGCTCAGGGAAATCTCCACCAACTCGATAGCGGAAGCGAGAACCCGAAGCTCGGCCTAGCGATCAGCAAGAGCGGCACCGCTGTCGACAAGGCCGGCCGGCTCGGCCGACTAAGTAGCAACGCCGCACAACATCTCGCCGACTACGTCAACGTGATCGCCCCCGGTTCCGCCCCCGCCCGCGTCAACCGAGACCGCGGATCACCGACGGGTGAACGAGTGGTCGCAGAGGCAGAAGCCAGGGGCAACCGAGCCGAAGCCTTCCTCCGGCGTCATGTGAAGAAGGCGGACGAGACCGAGGGCAATCTTCAGGGCGCCGAGCAGGCCACCACGGCCGGGCTTCGTGAGTTGATGCATCAGATTAAGAGCGGCCCCGGCGGCACCGCGACCTCCACCACCGCTCCCAGGCCCGCCCCGCCGTCAGATCGACCACAGTTGGAACACCCAGTCAGCTCCGTCATCATGGCAGCCGGAGCCGTAGTCGTCGGCCTGAAGGGCCTGTGGAACGTGACCAAGAAGCATCGTGAAAGGAAGCACCTTGACGATCAGTCCTGACATGGTCGCCTACATCCGCACCATGGTGACGGGCGACCACGCCGAGAACGACCGCATTGAGGCTCGCCTCGACAGTCAGGGCTGGGAAGGTTTCGCCACGCTGCTCGGTGCGGTCTTCTATCTCGCGGTCGACCGTCGCTTCCCCGACGGCGCCAGTCCGGAAGAGGTGATCCGATTCGTCAGCCACATGCGAAGCACGACGAACGGGGGTGCCGAAACCGACGCCACCAGCGCGGAGAGGCTGATCAGCGCCGCCCTTGATCCGAGCATCGACACTGACGTTGATCCGAAGGTTGCGGGTCGTATCCAGGGCTTGACCATTCTCCACACGCTCGGCGGTGGGGCGATCTCCGGCAACGATCTGGATGCGCTCCTGCGCGAGGCAACGACGCTCGCTCGGCAGGTGTAGCTGATCTACAGCGCCATAGGCTTGTTGCCGACGCCGACAACCTGATCAACCTCCGTCACCAAGGCGCATCCGCGCAGCGCTTATGCCGGGTGGGCCCGAGCTCAGCTGCTGCACCTTCCGCAGCCGCGGCCTGAGCGCCGCATGGCTCGGCTGACCGTGGGTATGAGCCCGGGATGAGGGCGAGTTTCCGGATCGGTCGGATCGCGGGGGTACCGGTCGGCGTCAACTGGAGCGTGCTGGTCATCTTCGCGCTGATCGCGTGGGGCTTGGCCGCCAACCAGTTTCCCCGCTCGTACCCGGACCGCTCGCCCGTGGCGTACACCCTCGCCGGCCTGGCCGCGGCGGTGGTCTTCTTCGTCGGCCTGCTCGCCCACGAGGTGTCGCACGCGGTGGTGGCCAAACGCAACGGGCTTGAGGTCGACGGCATCACGCTGTGGCTGTTCGGTGGCGTGGCCGAGCTGAAGGGCGAGCCGCGTGACCCGGGCGCGGAGTTGCGCATCGCGGGCGTCGGTCCGCTGGTCAGTCTGCTGCTCGGGGCGTTCTTCGGCGTCATCGCGCTGCTGTTCGCGCTGGCCGGGCAGGGCGGGCTGCTCTTCGGGGCGATCGCGTGGCTGGCCGGCATCAACGTGCTGCTGGCGATCTTCAACGTGCTGCCGGCCGCGCCGCTGGACGGCGGTCGGCTGCTGCGTGCGGCGGTGTGGAAGGCCACCGGCGACCGGACCCGGGCGTCAGTGGTCGCCGCGCGGGCCGGCTGGGTGCTCGGCGCGCTGCTCATCGGCCTCGGGCTGTGGCAGTTCCTGTCCGGCGTCGGCTTCGGCGGGCTGTGGCTGGCGCTGATCGGCTGGTTCCTGATCGGGGCCGCCGGGGTCGAGGAGCGGCAGGCCCGCACCGGAACCGCGCTGCGCGGGATCCGCGTCGGCGACGTGATGACACCTCAGCCGCAGACCGCGTCGGCGGACATGACGGTCGCCGACTTCGTCGACCACTACCTCTTCGCGTACCGGCACTCGGCGCTGCCGCTGACCGACCAGGGGCGGCCGACCGGCCTGGTCACCGTGGACCGGGTGCGGGGCGTACCGGCCGAGCGGCGCGCGTCGACCACCCTCGCGGAGGTGGCCTGCCGGGCCGACGAGCTGGTGCTCGCCCAGCCGGGTGAACAGCTCAACGACCTGCTCCCCCGGCTCAGCGAGTGCGCCGACGGCCGAGCCCTGGTGGTAGGCGACGACGGCCGCCTGACGGGAATCGTCTCCCCCAGCGACATCAGCCGCGCAGTCCAACGCGCCACCCTGCGCACCCCCACCCCTTCCCGCTGATCATGAAGTTGTTGCGCGGACACGCCGCGCCGAAGGGCAATAACTTCATGATCACCGGGGGTCAGCGAGGGTCAGCGGGGGTCAGCGGGGGAAGTAGTGGGTCAGCTGGTTGGTGTGGAACTTGGCCTTGGGGTCCAGCTTCGTCAGCAGGGCCGTGAAGTCGGCGTACCTCGGGTAGCGGCCCGACAGGTCTTCTGGGGCGGTGACGAAGACCTTGCCCCAGTGCGGGCGCGGAGCGAACGGGGCCAGTCGCGTCTCCACCTCGGCCAGCACGGGTAGCACCGCGTCGGTGTCGGAGACCCAGGTGAAGTGGACGACGAAGCTGTCCCGCCGGTGGTTGGGGCTCAGCCACAGCTCGTCGGCGGCCACCGTCCGCAGCTCGCACACGTGCAGGACCGGGGCGATCAGGTGCGCCACGTCGGCCAGGGCGGCGAGCACGTCGGCGACGGCGGTACGCGGCAGGTGGTACTCGGACTGCAACTCGTCACCGCTGCTCGGGGTGAAGCCGAGCTTGAAGTGCGGCAGGCGCTCGTGCCACGGGCCCGGCTCGCCGAGTTGCGGGGTGCAGTTCTCCGGCGGCATGCCGAGCACCGGGTGCCGTGGCTGGTCGGCCGGTGTGGTGCCGAGCCAGTCCGCCTCCGGCGGCGGCAGATCCGCGAGCTGCTTGCGCCACACCTCCCGCAGGCGCGGCGTACGCCAGTCGGTGAAGACACTCACGCTGTACGCCGAGTCGAGCGCCTCGTCCAGCGCGGCCGGGTCGAGGTCGAGCCGTACGTACTGGCGCAGCTCGAAGGCCGGCACCAGGTCCAGGGTGACCCGGGTCACCAGGCCGAGCGCGCCGAGCCCCACCACCATGCCGGCGAACGTGTCGTCGTCGCGGTCGACCCGCAGCAGGTCGCCGTCGGCGGTGACCAGCTCCAGGCCGGCGACGGCGCTGGCCAGGTTGCCGTGGGTGGGGCCGGAGCCGTGGGTGGCGGTGGCCACCGCGCCGGCGACCGAGATGTGCGGCAGAGAGGCCATGTTGGCCAGCGCGTACCCCTGGGTGTGCAGGTGTCCGGCGAGGTCGCCGTAGCGCATCGCGGCGCTCACGGTGACCTGGCCGCGTTCGCGGTCCACCTCGACGGTCGCCGGCAGGCCGGCCAGGCTCACCAGGTCGCCGTCGGTGTCGCCGAAGCGGTTGAAGGAGTGCCCCGTGCCGAGGGCGCGGACGCGCCGACTGCCGGCGACGAGGCGACGCACCTCGTCGAGGGAGGTCGGTCGGTGGAACGCCCGGGCCGCGTACCGGACGTTGCCGGCCCAGTTGCGGCGTGGCACCTCGGAAGCTGCGGTCGACGTGGCGTTCGGTCCCGGGGTGGTCACGTGGCGGTCTCCCGATCGGTGGACTGCTGGTCGCTCAGAGCGGCGAGGAGGGCGTCTAGAACCGTATCCACCTGGAACGAGTTGTAACCACGTTGGGCGCGCGGCAGACCGGCCGCGGTCGCGCGTTCGATCTCACCGCGGGCCGCCTGCCGGGCCACCTCGTCGCCGGACAGCAGGGCGTCCTGGCCGCGCCGGATCAACCGATCGACCCGGTCCATGGCGTAGCCGCGCAGGCCCACCGTGATGTCCGGGACGGCGAACGCGGCGCGCCGCAGAGCGAGCAGGTCGACGAAGCGGTCTCCGGCATGCCGGGTGAGCGCTTCGGACACCTGCTCTGGTTGCTCGCGGACCTGGTCGAGGACGAGCAGCTCGATGGCCGGCCGGCCGTCGAGCGGGTGGCGGGCGGTCACCAGCTCACTCGGCACACCCTGCGCAGGCACCAGCAGCAACCTCGGCGGGGTCGGGTAGCCGTCCCGTCGCGGCGGCTCGTCGAGGACCACCGCGTCGACCTCGGCCCACTGGAACTCCCGGCGCAGGCCCGGCCGCCGGATGCTCAGCCCGTCCGCGTGGATCCCGAACCGGAACGGGCGCAACGCGCTGACCAGCGCCACCGCGCCGAGCGCGATGGCACCCACCGCGATGATCGTCCGTAGCAGGGCGCGGTCGCTGGGATAGGCCAGCAGGATCACCCCACCGAGTACGCAGGCCAGGGCGAGCGCACGGGCCCCCCGATTCCGGCGCAATTCCACCCGCGGACCCCCGTTTCATGACCGTGGCGTCGGTCCCGACATCTTCCGCCAGACCGGGCACCGAGGACACCGGACGATCGGGCACGGTTGTTCTCGCCGTCGGCGGGGAACCCTACGCCCATGAGCAGCTACCGTGATCCGGCCGCGCGAGGCGACGTCTTCCCGTCGGAGGAGGAGCTGGACCCGACCGGCAGCGCGGTCGAGCCGGCCAGTGCGCCGCCAGACGTCCGGTTGCCGAACCAGCCGGCGCCCACACCCGGTCCCCGGCCGACGCCCGCTCCCGCTCCCGCTCCCACGCCCGTACCGTCGCCGGGGCCACCGCCCCGCGAGCCCGCCGGCGAGTCGCGGTCGATCGTGACGCGCCACCTGGACGGGTCGGTCGAGATCGTCACCGACCTCGACGGTGACGGCGTGGCCGACGTCGTCCAGATCGACGTGGACGGTGACGGCGTACCGGACATCACCTATGTGGACAGCGACCGTGACGGCCGGCTGGACACGGTGCTGCGCGAGCCGGGCCGGCACGCGCAGCACCGCGCCTGACGGGTCACAGGTTCGCCAGCACCTCGCTCGCGACCAGGTCGAGGTGGTCGAGGTCGGCCAGGTCCAGCACCTGGAGGTAGATCCGCTGGCTGCCGATCTTGGCGTACCGGTCGATGGTGTTCAGGACCTCGTCGGGCGTGCCGGCGACGCCGTTGGCCCGCAGCTCGTCCGGGTCACGGCCGATGGCGGCGGCCCGGCGGGCCACCTCGGCGTCGTCGCGTCCGCAGCACAGCACCAGGGCGTTGGACCAGACCAGCTCCGCCGGGTCGCGGCCGATCTCGGCGCACGCCGCGCGGACGCGCTCGAACTGCGCCGCCGAGTCCGCCGGCGAGGCGAACGGCAGGTTGAACTCGTCGGCGTAGCGGGCGGCCAGCCGGGGCGTCCGCTTCGGCCCCATCCCGCCGAGCAGGATCGGCGGGCGGGGCTGCTGCACCGGCTTGGGCAGGGCGGGCGAGTCGGTGACCGGGTAGTACCGGCCCGGGTGGTTGAACAGCTCCCCCGACGGGGTGGACCAGAGGCCGGTGATGACCGCGAGCTGCTCCTCCAGCCGGTCGAACCGCTCGCCCAGGGCCGGGAACGGGATGCCGTACGCGGTGTGCTCGTCGCCGTACCAGCCGGTGCCGATGCCCAGCTCCACCCGACCGCCGCTCATCTGGTCGACCTGCGCCACCGTGATCGCCAGCGGGCCGGGCAGCCGGAACGTGGCGGCGGTCATCAGCGTCCCCAGCCGGATGCGGCTGGTGTCGCGGGCCAGACCGGCCAGCGTCGTCCACGCGTCGGTGGGGCCCGGGTCGCCGCTCACCGAGCCCATCTTCAGGTAGTGGTCGGAGCGGAAGAACGCGCCGAAGCCGGCGTCCTCGGCGCGGCGGGCGACCGCGAGCAACTGGTCGTAGGTGGCACCCTGCTGGGGTTCGGTGAAGATCCGCAGTTCCATGCTCCGAGCATAGGTAGCCGTCCCCGATGCCGCGCCGGGACGGCCGCCACCGTCATATACCTTGACAGTCATATGAAGGCAGAGGCATATTGACTGGGTGTCCACCGACGCCTTCACCGTCCTCGCCGAGCCCACCCGACGCCGGATCCTCGACGCGCTCCGCGACGCCGACCGCAGCGTCAACGAGCTGGTCGACGGGCTCGGCGTCAGCCAGCCGGCCGTCTCCAAACACCTGCGGGTGTTGCGCGAGGCCGGCTTCGTCTCCTGCCGGGTCGCCGCCCGGCAGCGGATCTACCGTCTCGACCCGGGTCCGTTGCGAGCGGTCGACGGCTGGCTCGACCCGTACCGCCAACTGTGGAGTCGGCACCTGGACGCCCTGCAACGGCACCTCGACAGTCAGGAGCAGTGACATGGACCGCGACGCGTTCCGCCCGACCCCACCCGCTGAGGCGCGCGCCGAACACGCCGACCGCGGTACGACCCTGGTGTTCGTCCGCGACCTGCGGCACCCACCCGGCGCGGTCTGGGCGGCGCTGACCGATCCGGCACAGCTCGCGCAGTGGGCGCCGTTCCTCGCCGACCGCGACCTCGGCAGCCCCGGCGCCGCCGTGCTCACCCTCGTCGACGGCGAGACGTCCGTGCAGCAGACCGCGGCCGTACGCCGAGCCGAGCCGCCTCACCTGCTCGAATACACCTGGGGCGACGACCTGCTGCGGTGGGAGCTGACGGCCTCGGGCAGCGGCACCCGGCTCACCCTGCGACACACGGTCGCCGAGCCGGGCGCGCTGCCGATGGTCGCCGCGGGCTGGCACCTCTGCCTCGACGTGGCCGACCGGCTGCTCGACGGAGACCCGGTCGGCCCGATCCGCGGCGCCGAGGCCAAGGACTTCGGCTGGCCCGCACTGCGCGACGCGTACGCCGAGCGGCTCGAAGCGGAGTGACCGCGTCGATCAGACGTACGGCCGGGTGGCGTACGCGGTCCGCAGCGCGGCCAACCCGGCCGCCTTCGGCGACAGGGTGCCCCACCCGGAGTTGAAGTAGTTGGTCCGCGCGATGAGGGGACCCCGCTCGGCGTTGAGCTGCGCGATCGCCGCCGGAACGGTGGCGATCCAGGCCGCCTGGTCGGGGATCTCGGCCGAGCGCACCCCGTACTCGGCGATGATCACCGGCCGGGACAGCGCCACCGGGCCGAGGTCCGCCACCGCCCAGTCCTTGGTGCGGCGGAAGCGGGCCAGCGCGGTCTGCCCGACGGCCGTCGCGTAGGCGTTCCACTGGAGGTAGTCCAGCCGCGACATCAACGACTCGGGGTGGGTGCGCTGGAAGCACGCCCGGTCGAAGCCGCCCAGACCGACCGAGAAGGTCGTGCCGGTGGGCAAGGTCCGGGCCTTGAACCAGGTGACGATGTAGTTCACCGCCTGCACCGCCCGCGCGTCGGATTCGGCCCAGGTGTACGCCTTGCCGGCCTCGGTCGTACCGAACTCGTGGTCGGTGTCCAACTCGGACGCGAGTTGGATGTTCACCCCGAAGCCGAGCGACCGGTACTGCGACAGGGCCCGCGCGAACAACCCGTCACACTGGCCGTTGAGCACCTGGGTGTAGCCGTACGCCTTCGGCCAGCTGGTGCCGGGGCGCTGCTGGATCGTCATCGACGGCGCGGGCACGGTGTAGGTGACGCCGTCCACGGTGAAGGTCTGCGGCCCGGCGTTGCCGGCGCCGTAGTGCTTCAGCTCCAGGACCATGTTCATCTGGACGCCGGCCTTGCCCAGGTCGACCAGCCACGGTCGGTTGTAGCCGGGGAAGATGTACCCGTCGGCGAAGCTGCGGTACTGGGTCAACGAGCGGAAGTTGCCGCCGGCCATGTCGGCGGTGGGGTCGGCTCCGCCGGACAGGTAGTAGCCGCCGAGCACCGGTTGGCGCACGGTGTAGTCGACCCCGGCCGTCGCCGTGTGTCCGGCGGCGTCGCGGACCTGGACGGTGACCCGGGGCATCACGCCACCGCCCGGTACACGGCAACCGAGCCGTTGTCGGAGACCCGGGTCCAGGTACGCCCGGAGTTGTCGGAGACGGTCACGGTGAGCGGGTCGATGACCGCGGTGACCTTGACCGGCGCGCTGCTGTTGCCCTGCGCGTCGGTGACCACGATGGTGACGGTCAGCGGTTTGGTGTCGGCGTCGGAGTACGTGACGGTCAGCAGCATCTGGTCACCCGGCGAGAAGACGGATGCGTTCAGGGCTGCGGTCGCGGTGGGAGCCGCCATGGCAGGGCCTCTCTGATTCGGTCGCCCGGTCGGGCGCGCGGGTGAGCGACGCCGAACAGGGCAGGATCCACGATGCGTGTGGTCGACAGGGCACGTAGGCGACGTGCCGGTGGGCGTCGTCGCCGGTGGTGGACGGTGACACCGCTGCGGGCGCCGCCAGCGGTGTGGGACGGCCGAGCCGTACGCGTCGTCGGGGCCGGCGGCTGTGCCGGGCCCGCACCGGCGGGGCCGGGCCGGCGAGGTTGGCTCCGGAGCGGACGATGCTGTCCGTACCGGGCGCGCGGGTGGGGATGTGGCCCGACATCCCTCGCCCTCTCACCTGGCTCAAGGGTCCTCTACCAGGGGCTTTACCGTCTTGTCCGGTTAGCGACATCTGTCCTCGACGGACGGATTGCTCACCTGCGCGGCCGCTGGCCACCGCGGCGCGGCGCACGGCGCGAGCGCTGACACATTCGTAAACTTGCACGGCAGCTCGGCGGAAATGTGGTGTTTTCTACTGCCGATACCATGCGGTCGTCTCCGTCAGGTGCGACCGAAAGGTGCCGAGTGCTCAGGACGGCGAGAAGAGTCAGCACGACGATGAGCATCTGGCGGCAGGGCCTGTGGCGGTATCGCCTGACCGCCGCCGGCGTCGGCCTGGCGATCCTGAGCGCGGCGACCGCCACGCAGAGCCCACCGCTGGCGCTCAGCGTCGCGGCGGCCACGGCGGGTCTCCTGGTCTCGACCCTGGAGATCCTCGCCAACCGTCGACGGACTCGGCAGTTCCGCTTCCATCCCCGCGACGGCGACGACTATCGGGACATCGTCGAACAGGTCCGGTACCCGAAGCGGGTCCTCACCAGTGCCCACAGCACCGGCATCATCCCCACCGACGAGAGTTCCCGGCTGCGGGGCCACGGCATCCGCTGCGTCGTCTCGCCGACGAGCTACGTCCTCGGCCGGGACCTGCGGCGCTGGTCGTTCGACTTCCTGGCCCGGCACGCCCGAACGGCCGCCATGTACAACGGAGCGGTGTTGGGCCTCGCCGACGACCTGCCGACCGGTGCCGACGACCCGGTCGTCACGCTGCGGCCGGCGCACTACTTCGACTTCTTCTGCAGCAACCTGCTCGCGCCGTACGACGTCTACGAGGCAGGTCGGGACACCCGACCGATGCGTGGCCGCGACCTGATCCTCGACCACCGGGACCGCCTGCGCCGGTTCGCCGACAGTCGGCTGGCCAACGTGGTGGGCATCTCCACCCTGGCGTTCACCCTCGACGGACGGCTGCTGCTCGTCGCCCAGACACGGGACAACGTGGGCAGCCCGGGGCTCATCGCACCCTCCGGATCCGGTTCGTTGGAGCCCGGGGACGCGGCGGCGACGGTTACCGCGCCCAGCCTTCAGGAGGTCATCGTCGTTGGCGCGCTACGTGAGCTGCGCGAGGAGTGCCACCTCGAACCACACGAGATAGCCGAGAGCGTGGTCCTCGGCTTCGGTCGGTGGATCAGTCGGGGCGGCGTGCCGGAGTTCTGCACGGTCACCCTGCTCAAGGTCACCGCCGAAGAGGTGCTGCGGCGGGCCGTCCTCCGGACGGAACGGCCGTATGTGGGTGAGGTGCTCTCCGTACCCGTCCCGACCACCACACAGTGGGATCCCGACGACCCTCTCGCGCTGCTGCCCGCGGAGAATCGACACAGCGTCTCGTGGCCGCTCGCCTTCGGTCTCTCCTGCCTCACGGACTGCATGACCGACGAGGCGTGGCCACAACGCGCGGCCCTGACGGCGCTCGTCGACCAGTAGGGACGTGTGTCAGAGGCTCCGGTCGAGGTGGTCGGCGGGGGCCTACGGCCCCGGCGCTCACGGCCCAGATCCTAACGGCCAGTAGTGGGATCTGCGGCCGCGCGACAGGCGCGGTTACTGTCGAGCCATGCCACTGCGTCCCGACGAGATCGAGGTGTTCGAGCGCTCCCGGCCCCGCCTGGAGGCGATCGCCTATCGACTGCTGGGCTCGGCCAGCGACGCCGAGGACGCGGTCCAGGACACGTTCCTGCGCTGGCAGGCCACCGACCGGGAGCGCGTCGAGACGCCCGAGGCCTGGCTGACGAGGGTGCTCACCAACCTGTGCCTGAACCAGCTCACCTCGGCGCGCGCCCGGCGCGAGACCTACGTGGGCACCTGGCTGCCCGAGCCCGTCCTCGCCGGGGATCGGATGCTCGGCCCGGTCGACACCGTCGAGCAGCGCGAATCGGTCTCGATGGCGGTGCTCACCCTCATGGAGCGGCTGTCGCCCAACGAGCGCGCGGTGTACGTGCTGCGCGAGGCGTTCGGCTACCCGCACAGTGAGATCGCCGAGATCCTCGACCTCACCGAGTCGAACTGCCAGCAGATCTACCGGCGTGCCAAGCAGCACGTCGCCGCCGGCCGGGCGCGCGGCGAGGTGGACGACGCCGCCGCCCGGAAGATCGTCACCGAGTTCCTCACGGCGGCCAACAGCGGCCAGATCCAGCGGCTGGTCGAGTTGTTGACCGGGGACGTGACGAGCATCGGTGACGGCGGCGGCAAGATCCCGGCCCGCACCACGCCGGTCGTCGGCGCGCTGGCGGTGGCGAAGTTCCTGCGCGGCCTCTTCCGGCCCAGCGACGTGAAACGGAACCTGGTGGGCGGCAGCAGCCCCGCCCTCTACGCCGAGGTCGTCAACGGCGGCCCCGCGGTCGTCGTCGTGACCGGCGAGCAGGTCGTCGGTGTCATGTCCCTGGAGATGACGCCCGAGGGAGTCGCGGCGATCCGCGTCCAGGTCAACCCCGACAAGCTCGAACGCGTCACCCGCCAGTGGTCCGTCACCGCACACTCGGAGCCGCTCCTGCACGTCTGGTGACCCAGGTCATAACCGCCTCCTGTCAGCAACGGCGTCGCCGCCCGGTTCAGGTAGCGACCATCGCCGAGACAGGAGCGCCGCCATGAAGCACCGCATCGTCGTCCTCGGAGCCGGCTACGCCGGAGCGACCGCCGCCGGCCGCCTCGCCCGCCGGTTGCACCCCGACGACATCGAGATCACCGTTGTCAACGCCGAGGCCGACTTCGTCGAGCGGGTCCGCATGCACCAGCTCGCCGCCGGCCAGGACCTCACGCGCCGCGAGCTGAGCCGGGTGTACGCGGGCACCGGCGTGCGGGTCCGCATCGCCCGGGTCACCGCCGTCGACGTCGACCGCCGGACCGTCGCGCTGACCGACGAGCACGGCAACGACGAGATCGCGTACGACACGCTCGTCTACGCCCTCGGCAGCGCCTCCGCCGACCACGGCGTTCCCGGCGTCGCCGAGCACGCGTACGACCTCGCGGGCCGACCGTCGGCGCTGCGGCTGCGGGACCGTCTCGCCCACCTCGCGGCCGGGCAGCGGGTGCTCGTGGTCGGCGGAGGTCTCACCGGCCTCGAGGCCGTCACCGAGATCGCCGAGACCCGGCCCGACCTCGACGTCGCGATCGCCGTCCGCGGCGGTCTCGGTGACTGGCTGAACGACAGGGCGCGACAGCACCTGCGGGGCGTCACGGACCGGCTCGGCATCTCGGTGCACGAGCACACCGACGTCGTCCGGGTCGAGCCGGCCGGCGTGGTCACCGCCGACGGCGCGACGATCCCGGCCACGGTGACCGTGTGGACGGCCGGCTTCGCCGTCCACCCCATCGCCGCCGCCACCGGCCTGACGGTCGCGCCCACCGGGCAGATCGTCGTCGACGACACCATGCGGTCCGTCTCGCACCCGGACGTGTACGCGGTCGGCGACGCCGCCATCGCCGCCGGGCCCGGCGGCAAGCCGCTACGGATGTCCTGCGCCTCGGGAACTCCGATGGCCTGGCAGGCGGCCGACGCCATCGCCGCACGCCTGACCGGTCGGACCAGGATGCCGAATGCCCCGCTGCGCTACTTCAACCAGTGCATCAGCCTCGGCCGCCGCGACGGCATCATCCAGTACGTGACGGCCGACGACCGCGCCAAGCCGTCCCAGCTGACCGGGCGGCTGGCGGCCCGCTACAAGGAGGTCGTCTGCAAGGGCGCCGCCTGGGGCATCTCGCACCCGATCCCGTACCCGGTGCGCCGCCGCCGGGTCAGCGCCACCCGGACGCGGGCCACCGCCTCGATGTGACCCCTCAGGAGAACGTGCGGCGTGCCCACGTCCGGAAGTCGGTCGTGGGCAGGCCGAGCGCCCGGGTGATCTCGGGACGGGCGGGGCTGCCGTTCTCGTTGATCCGCTCGACCGAATTGACCATGGCGGGAAGCAGCCCGCGTTCGACGGCTTCCCGCGGAGTGAGCACGGGCGCGGAGATCGTCCGGCCGGTGACCTCGCCGAGGATCGCGGCCACCTCGGTCATGGTGAGCAGGTCGCCGGCGAGTTCGACGTCCAGGCCGTCGAGCCGTCCCGGGTCCGTGAACGCGATCGCCGCGGCCTCTCCGATGTCGTCGACGGCGATCCAGGGAAGCTTGGTGTCCGCCGCGAAGCCGGTGATGATCGTGCCGCTGGACCAGTCGCCGAAGAGGTACGACCAGCCGACGAGGTTCTCCATGAACGTCGATGGCTTGAGCACGGTCCAGTGCGCGAAGCCGCCGGTGCGGACCATCTCGTCGATCGCCGCCTTGCTCTCCCAGTAGTGCCGGTCCCAGCGGCCCTCGGCCCAGCCGGGCTGGCTGCGGTGGAAGTCGCCCGCGCCGGACACGCTGCTGTGTACGACGTGTGCCACTCCGGCCCGGCGGGCGGCCTCGACGACGTTCCGACCGCGAGTCAGCTCGGCGTCGCCCCGCAGGTTCGCCACGTCGGGAAACGGGATCGAGAAGAGGCCGTCCATCCCCTGGGCTGCGGCGAGCAGCGACGCGGGGTCGTCCAGGTCGCCCTTGACCAGTTCGGCGCCGCGCGCGGCCAGAGCCTGGGCGCTGTCGGTGGCGACGTCGCGGACCAGGGCACGGACCGCGACGCCACGGTCGAGCAGTGCCCGGGCGGTAGCCCCGCCCTGCTTGCCGGTCGCGCCGATGACGAGGACAGCCATGATGCCTCCAAATAAGTGGGGCGTCCCCCCACTTCTCGTCGGCTACGATATGGGGGACCACCCCACTTTGGCAAGGGCGGGCCATGAGAGCCGACGCACAGCGCAACTACGACCTCATCGTGAAGGCGGCCGCCGAGGCGATCGCCCGCGATGGCGCGTACGCCTCGCTGGAGGAGATCGCCCGCTCCGCCGGGGTCGGCTCGGCGACCCTGCACCGGCGCTTCCCATCCCGGTGGTCCCTGCTCCAGGCCGTCTTCCGGACCTGCGTGCAGAACCTCGCCGGCCGCGCCGAGGATCTGCTGGCCGAGCCGGACGCTCTCGCCGCCTTCACCACCTGGTTGCGGGAGGTCACCGTGTACGCCACGACGACCCGTGGGCTCGCGGTGACACTGCTGAACGCGCCCCCCGAGGAGAACGAGACCTGCGGCGCGACGCTCAGCGCGGCGGGCGAGAAGCTGTTGCGTCGGGCCGTCGAGCAGGGAACCGTACGCGCGGATGTCGTCATGGCAGACGTGATGACCCTCGCCAACGCCATCTCACTCGCCGCCCAGCCGGCCGACGCCACGAAGGCGGAACGACTCCTGGCCCTCTCCCTGGCGGGAATCCAGTCCCCGGCACGGTGACCGACCTCATTCCACCGTGGAGCGTTCGGGGCCGGAGAACTTGACTCGATCGTCATGCTGGAAGCCGATACCCGCGCCCGTACCGTCGTTGGAGGACCCGTGCGCAAGCCAGCCAGGACCGCGGCCGTCCTCGTCGGGCTCGGCGTCGGCGGCGCGGTCGGTCCGGCCCTGGGGCCGGCCGCCCTCTGGTCCGGTGTCGCGGTCGCCGCGATCGGAGTCGCGCTCTCCCTGATCGGCACCGGCGAGTCCCACCTCGTCGAGGACGGCCTGGCCGACCGGGAGGAGGACGACCAGGCCGCCGCCGCTCCGCGACGGCGCAAGCGGGAGACGCCGACCCTCAGCGGCCTGGGTACCCGGGTGGAGCAGATCCTCGACCTCGCCGAGAAGCAGGCCGAGGACCACCGCACCGTCGCGCGACTCGAGGCGGAGGGCATCGTGACCGCCGCGCGGCGGGAGGCGGAGTCGATCCTCAACCGCGCACACGAACAGGCGGCCGGGATCACCGGTACCCGCTGGGAGCCGCCTTCCTACGGCGTCGGCTCGGCGTAGCGGCCGCAAGGTAGGCGCGCAGGTCCGCGTGCGATGTCACCGGGCCGACGATGCTCAGTGGTCGGTGCCGCACAGCGCCGTCTCGACGCTCTCGTTCACCTCGGCGAGCATCTGCTCACCGGTCGGCAGGCCGGTCACGGCGACCACGGCCCCACGGCCGTCGCGGGTGACCAGGTTGCGGGTCTCGAAGCCCTGGATGTCCCCGCCGTGGCCCCAGGCTTCGACGCCGCAGGGCAACTCGTGGCTGGCGATGCCGAGCCCGTACGCGTACTCGCCGCTCGGCTCGAAGCCGGGCGCGGGCACGGTGCTCATCATCACCTTCTGCTGCGCGGGCTTGAGCAGCCGGCCGTCGACGAGCGCCTGGAAGAAGGTCCGCAGCTCGTCGGGCGTGGAGACCAGTTGGCCGGCGGCCCAGCCCAGCGACGGGTCCATGTCGGTGACGTCCACCCACGGCGCGCCGGGGGTCACTGCGACGTAGCCGTGCGGGTGCGTACCCCGAAGAGGCTGCTCCCCCACCCCCGGCCAGTAGGTGTCGCGCAGGCCGAGTGGCCTGATGATCCGGTTGGTGATCTCCTCGCCGACGGGACGCTCGGTGACCCGCTCGACGATGAGCCCGGCGAGGACGTAGTTCGTGTTGCTGTACTCCCACCTCGCGCCCGGCGCGAAGTGCGGCGCGTTCGTCAGCGCGGCATCCACCAGCCGCCTCGGCTGGTAGTACGAGTGGCTCTTGTCGATGAGGTCCTGCGCCTTGGTGAAGAGCACGTCGTCGTAGTCCGCCAGGCCGCTCGTCTGCTGCAACAGCTGACGTACGGTGATCGCGTCGCCGTCGTTGCCGTGACCTCGCACGACTCCGGGCAGGTAGTGCTCGACCGTGGCGTCCAGGTCGACGCGTCCCTCCCCCACCAACTGCAGGACGACCACCGCGGTGAAGGTCTTGGTGTTGCTGCCGATGCGAACCTGGCCGTCCCGGGGAACCGGGCGGCGTGTCTGGAGGTCGCCGACCCCGGCGGTGTAGTCGCGGACCCGGCCGTCGGCCCCCCGTACGGAGGCGAGGACGCCGGGGAAGCCGCTCTCGCTGACCAGACCGTCCAGTTGCCGCTGCATGGCATCGCGTCGCCCGGCCGGGCGACCGCTGTCGGTGGCGGCGAACGCGGCGGAGCCGGTCAGGATGGTGGCGGCGGCCAGTGTCGCGGCGACCGCCCGCAGGGCTCGGCGGCGCGTGGACGTAACGGTGTGCGGCGGCATGACTGCTCCCTGAGTCTCGGAAACGCTTGACGCCATCAAGGGTTCAAGAATTCCGATTCAGGGACGATCCCCCCAGCTGCCCTCCTTCTGGTACAGCCTGCGCTACCGGGCCGGCCGGGTCGCCGGCGGTCGCGGGACCTGGCGGTGGTGAGCGGTATACCGCTGAGGTATACCGCTCCTCGGCACACCTAGAACCCGCTCCAGGGGCGGGACGAGCACTTCCACGTCTTGCCGTCGTTGTGCGAGACGCAGACCACCAGGATCTTCCCGAGGAAGGGAAGGCCGAAGGTGAAGATGTGGATCTTCGTCTTCCGGTACGTGACGCCGGACTTCTCGGCGACGTCGGTCAACGCCCACCCCGGGTCGGGCCCCGGCACGGTCGCCACCCGACGCAGCGAGTCGACGTCCTTGTCGTCCAGCAGCGCCTGGAGCTCGTCCGCCGAGGGCTCACCGTCACCGATGAGCGTGTCGACGGCGTACGGACCCTCGACGGCCACCCCGTTGACCTTCTCGAAGGCCGTCTTCGTCGCGCCGAGAGTCGTGTCGCCGGAGAGGTCGAGGGTGCGCAACAGATCGCCCGTCCGGCGCGACAGCAGGCACTCCCACACGGACTTCCCCGAGGCCACGCACATGGTCAGGCACCACTCCCGCCCCCCGGGGACGGAGGAGGCGAAGAGCAGGGTGCCGCCGCTGCCGCTCCTGCCGTCGTACCCGCCGTCGGCCAGGTCGGCCATGGTCGTGCCGAGGATGTCCCGGCCGCCGGGCATCGTGCCCAGGACCGTGACACCGTCGACCTTCTCGCCCGCGACGAGCGCCGCGAACTCATCGACCGTGACGTTGCGACCGCCGGTGTCGACGGCCAGCACCGTGTTCAGGTCACCGACACCTCGGCCGGTGAGGTCCTCGAACTGGCGCAGCATCGTTCCCGGAGCACCGGGCTGGTCGGTGACGGTCGTCCGGGCGTCCCCCTCGGCCGCCCGCGACGGCGCGTACGACGCCACCAACCCGACGATGAGTGCCACGACGACGACTCCGACGCGCCTGGCGATGTCCCGCGCTACCAGCGACATGTGACCACCACGCCCAGGCCGTTGGGAGAGAGCCCCCAGTCGCAGTGCCGCTCGAACCAGCCGCCGATGTCGCTGATCGTGTCCGCGACCCACGCGAACACCGATTTGATCGCGCCCCAGAGGCTGAAGTAGACGACGGTGGTCTCGGGTGTGCCTCCGGCCTCGTCGATGACGTCCTTCGCCGACCTTGCGGCGTCCGGCTTGTCGATCGTGTCCAACACCCGTACCCCGGTGGTGTCCTTACCGGCGAACAACGCCGCGATCTGCTCGGGGGTCCGCTCCTTGCCGTCGTCGACCGCGACGATCGCGCGGTCGACGACCACCTCCGCGCTGCCGGTGACGGCCTGGGCGATGGCGGTGATCTCGCCGATGGTGAGGTCGTTGCCGAGCGCCGGACCGGTGAACCGCCGTACCGAGACGACGCCGGACGGGTCGACGAACACCTCGTCCGCCACGATCACGTCGTCCGCGCCGAACGGAACCCAGGCGAAGGTCCACTGTCCGCTGGCGCAGCGGAACCGGCCGTACTCCCGACCCTCCGGCTCGGTCCCGGTGCGGACGATCCCGCCGCGCTCGTCGACGTACTGGACCACGCAGTCGGCGCCCTTGGTGGGCGGCTTGTCAGTCTGTGCCAGGGCTGTGGTGGACGTGGCCAGCGCCATTGCGCCGACCACTCCCATCACCGCGAGGCGGCGTACCAGGCGACTCATTTGAACACTCCATTCCTGGGTGGAATCTGGTGTCCAAAGAGTGCCGAGCCGCCCTGAAACGGCCCGGAAACGGCGCTGAAAGCAGGTGCGTCAGCCCGACCGGGTGGCGTCGAGCTGCACGAGGTCGGCGCGGACCGCGTCGGCGTCGGCGTCGCCGAGTTCATCGAGGATGCGCAGCGCGTGACGCCAGGCGACACGCGCGGCCCCCAGGTCACCGAGGGCCCGGTGGCTACCACCGAGGTTGACGTACGTGCTCGCTTCGGCGTACCGGTCGTGGACCTGGCCGAAGAGTTCCAGGGCCCGGGCGTAGCAGGCGACGGCCTGTCGGTCGTCGCCGAGCTGGTGGTGGGCGTGGCCGAGGCTGTCCCAGGTGTCGGCCTGACCCTGGACGTCGTCCACCTCCTGCAACATCCGCAGCGCCTCGCCGCAGGAGGTGAGGGCGCGGTGGTGGTCGCCGAGGAGCCCTTCCTGCCAACCGACCGCGTTGAGGGTGTAACCCTGCCCGGCCCGGTTGCCGGCCCGCCGGAACAGGGTCAGCGCCCGCCGGGAGTGCTCGAGCGCCTCGCGGATGTCGCCCCGCCGCTCGGCGAGCTGGCCGAGGTTCAGACAGGTGTGTGCCCGTCCGGCGTCGTCGCCGACCTCGCCGAACAGGTCGAGCGCGCGCCGCAGGTGGTCGTCGGCCTCGTCGTAGCGGCGCAGCCGGGAGCAGGCGAGACCGAGGCTACGGTGCGCGTGCCCCTGCCCGGTCCGATCCCCGATGCGGGACGCGGCGGCGAGGGCGATCTGTTGCGTACCCAGCCAGTCCTGCCAGTGTCCCTGCCGGTGCAGGTAGCCCGCCATTGTCCAGGCGAGTCGCCAGGCGTGCCCCTCGAACCCGGACCGCGCCGCGAGCGGCACGGCGGCCAGCAGGACGGGGATCTCGGCGGCGAACCACGCCGAGGCGGCCGACCGATTCCGAGGGCTCTCCGGCGTCACGCCCGGCTGCGGGGCCGGCAGGCTGATCATGCTGAAGTGCGGATGCAGCGCCAGGTCGGCCACGTGCGCGGCGTGCAGACAGTGGTCGAGCAGCCGGTGGACCGCGGCACGGCGGTCGGCCGCCGGCTCCGCCTCGTCGGCGAGGCCAGCGGCGTACGCGCGCAGCAGGTCGTGGAACGCGTACCGCCCGTACGTGTGCTCGGCGAAGAGATTCGCCCGGGCCAGCTCGGTGAGCAGAGGGCCGATCGCCTGCGGGGCGCTGCCGGCGAGGCTGGCCACGGCCGGCGCGGCGACATCCGGCCCGGGGTGCAGGCTCAACAGCCGGAACAGCCGGACCGCCGCCGGGCTGAGGGTCCGACACGACCAGGAGAACACGGCCCGTACGTCGGTGGTCGCGTCCCCGCCGTGGAAGGCGTCCAGACCTCCCAGCTCGCTCGCCACGGCGGCCAATGAGAAGCGCGGGTTGGTGGCGGCCCGGGCGGCGACGATGGCGAGGGCGAGGGGCAGCCGCGCGCAGCGGTCGGCGATGTCGTCAGCCGCCGCGGGTTCGTCGGCGACCGGTCGCGGGCCGAGCCGACGGACGAGCATGTCGCGGGCTTCTTCGGGGCTCAGCAGGTCGAGGACCACCGGCTGGGCGCTCTCGGTGACGACAAGTGGGACGAGCTGGTCGCGGCTGGTGACGACCGCGAGGCAGTCCGGCGAGCCGGGCAGCAGCGGCCGGACCTGGTCCGCGTCGCGGGCGTTGTCCAGCACCACCAGCAGACGCCGGCCCGCCGCCACCGTCCGGTACCGGCTCACCATCGAATCGGGATCGCTCGGCATCCGGGCCGGCGGAACCCCGAGCGCCTCCAGGAACCCGCGCAGCACCCGCGTCGGGTCGGTCGGCGGAGCCGCCGGGTCGAAGCCCCGCAGGTTGACGTAGAGCTGCCCGTCGGGAAAGCGCTCGGCCACGCGGTGCGCCCAGTGCACGACGAGGGCGGTCTTGCCGACGCCCGCCGTGCCGGACACCACCACGGCGCCGCCCCGGTCGACCAGCGCGTCCAGGGCCGCCAGCTCCGCCGCACGTCCGGTGAACGTGGGTACGGGCGGAGGCAACTGCGCCGCCACCGCCCGTGCGGGTACGGCCGGGGTGACCGGCGCGGGCGCGGCGATCGCGGCGTCCTGGCGCAGGATGGCCGCCTGGAGATCCTTGAGCCGTGGGCTGGGGTCGATGCCGAGGTTCTCTCGCAGGGCGTCACGCAGCCGCCGGTACGTGGCGACCGCCTCGCCCTGGCGGCCGTCCCGGTACAGGGCGAGCATCAGGTGGGCGTGCAGGTGCTCGTCGAGGGGATGCTGCCGGACGAGCTGTTCCAGTCCGGGGACGAGTCGCGCGTGCTCACCGGCGCGGAGCCGCGCTTCGGCGAGCGCCCGCTCGGCCTCCAACCGCAGCCGGGCCAGGTGCTCGGCCTGCTCTTCGAGCCAGGGCGAGCCGGTGACGTCGGCGAGCGGCGGGCCACGCCACAGCGCCACGGCGGCGGTGAGGCGAGCCACCCGCTCCGCCCGATCCGTCGTACGCCGAGCCAGGTCGAGAAGGCGCTCGGCGGCCTGGACGTCGGTGGACTCCGGCCCGGTGTCGAGCAGATAGCCGGGCCGGCGCGCCACGATCGATCCGGGCTCGCCGAGCACCCCGCGCAGGTAGGAGACGTGACGTTGCAGCGTGTTCTCGGCCGTCGCGGGTGGACTCTCACCCCAGACCACGTCGACGAGCCGGTCGACGCTCACGACCCGACCCACGTGCAGCGCCAACGTCGCCAGGACCGCCTTGCGGCGTACGCCGTTCACCGCCTGGGGGCCGTCGGCGACGACGACCTCCACCGGCCCCAGCAGCCGGACGCGTACGCCCGGGTCAGCGATCGACGTCACTGGCCCAGGCTAAATCCGCAGGCCGCAGCCTCGATCGGTTCGTCGCGCACTGGACACGAGGTCACCCTCGACGGTCGGCGCGGCGGAGCATCTCCTCCATCTCAGGGTCGGCCATGATCTCCCGGACCTCCTGGGCGCAGCGGCAAGCGGCGGCGAACCTGGCAGCCCACCCGAGCGCCTCCTCGCGGGTCGCCACGTCGACGACCACGAACCCGCCGATGACCTCCTTGGTCTCCGGGTAGAGGCCGTCGGTGACCGACCCGTCCGTGGCCACGACGCTGGCCCGCTGCCGTTGAAGGCCGCCGCCGAACACCCAGACGCCCGCGTCGACGGCCTCCTGGAGCACGGCGTGCGCCGCCTTGCCCACCTCGGGCAACTCCTCGGCGGGGATGTGGTCCATCGCGCCATCGTTGAACGAGATCAGGTACCGCGCCATCTCAGAACTCCCCTTCTCCCGGGCGGCCTCCGCCGACCACCTCCACCCGTACCACGAACGAGCAGCCCTCGATTCGACGCCGTGGCGGAGAAGAATGTCACGGCACGCCCTACCGCCTCAGGACGCTCCGACTAGCCGTATCTCGCAGCGGACGCCGCTGGCCTTGGCGAGTCGACCATCAGCGGTCACGAGTGGACAGCTCAACAGTTCGGCCGCCGCGACGTAGGCCGCGTCGTACGCCGTGACGTTGCCCCGCAACTGCCACATCCGGTCGAGCAGCATCGCGACGTTGACCTCGTCGACGACGAGCGAGGGCAGAGTGTCGACCACTTCCGAAGCACGAGCGAGGCCGAGCTTGCCACCGAGGACCTTGCCTCTGATGACCGACAGAACCTCGACAAGGAGGTGACCCGGAGCAGCCCAGTGCGGATCGCCGGTCAGTTCCGCCCGCGCCGCGTCGCCCAGCGGACCATCGTCGACCAACGCGTCGACCAACACCGACGCATCCACGACGATCACGCGGCGTCTCCCCAGGGTGAACGCTGCTCCCGCTGCTCACCCAACTCGGTGGCGGTCTCCCCCGGCAGGGAGCGGGCACCATCCGAACGACCAGCGAAACGATCAAGGGTCGCCGTGTTGCGCAGCCGCCGCGCCTGCGTCTCGACCAACTCCAACAGGTACGCCTGGAGCGACTGTCCCCGCGCCTTGGCCTGGGCCGCCAGAGCGTCCCGCACCTCTTCCGGTACGTCCCGAATCTGAAGAGCAACCATGCATTCATTATGCATGCACAATCACCCAGGTGCCGGATGCTCTCGGTCAGCCGGTCTCCCGCACCAGGCGGTACAGGTCCTGGCGCACCGCCGGCCAGCCGTCGCCGAGCGCGTGCCGCGCGGCGCCCAGCGCGTCGACGCCGGCCATTCCCGCGCCCAGCGCCGCGTGCAGGGCGTGCACGGCATCGGCGCCGGCCCGGACGTCACCGCCCTGCGCCGTGAGGCGGGCGATCCTCCACCGGGTCTCGTCGTCGACGGTCAGCCCCCGCTCGACGGCCTCGACCGCCTGCCTCGCCTGCCGTGGGATGTTCGGTGTGGCCCTCCGGCCGTCTGCACCTACCAGAGTCGGACCATGCCGCCGCGACCGCCGCGGCCAAAGCCGCCATGGCCGAACAGAGTGGCTGGTATGAGCCCGACATGGCTGACGTGAATGACCGGCTCGTCGACATCGCGTGCGAGGCCAGGGCCTCGCTCACCCGCAAAGGAGACTGGGTCGAGTTCGATCACGACGACGAGGGCGACCCCAAGTGGTCGAACCAGGCGATGGCCTTCTACCCCGCGATCGCGCCGTTCGTTCGCTCCGGAGTCGTCCACATCGAAGGCGAGGACGGTGCTCGCTGGTCCTACGCCTACACCGACGGGCAAATGACCCAACAGGGTTGGAACGGCTGGGATGGGTCAGTCGAGCCGTTCGGCGAGTACGTCGACCCTTCATAGGACCCATGCGGGCTCGCGTCGGCCTCGAACCGGACTCGGCCCGAGCGGTTCAGCCAGCGACCGCCGACACGGGGTGACGGACCACGCCGTCGAAGAGGTAGCCGAGGGTGTTGTAACGGGCGACGTCCGGCTGGGTGTTGCCGTGCACATCGGTGGCTCGGGCAAGCAGCTCGTGGTTGCCGATCGTGGGATTCCAATCGAGTTCCCAGCGTTGCCACGCAGCGTCGAGATCGCGGCCCGTCTGCCGGGCGCGCCGCCAATGGTGGCCGCCGTCGGTACTGACCTCGACATGCCGGATCGGGCCGCCGGCCGACCACGACCGGCCGGTCAGCCGTACGGTGCGGCCGGCCAGGACGGTGGCACCGAAGTCGAGCTCGAACGCGCTCTTGATGACCTGCTTGTCGAACGGCTGCCCCTCGTCGGGATAGCCGGGACCGAACAGCCGGTAGAACTGGGTGTTCCAGGGAGAGAAGAGTGGCTGATCGGAGACCTCGATCCGGCCCAGCCACTTGATCGAGGACACGCCGATCCAGCCGGGCACCACCAGGCGTACCGGATGGCCGTGGTCGGGCAGTAGCGGCTCACCGTTCATCTCGTACGCCAGCAGCACGTCATCCAGGGCCTTGCCGACTGGCATGGGACGGCGCACGGGGCCAAGGTCGACGCCGCCGGTCACGAAATTCGGGTCGAGCCCGGACGGCATCACGTCGACCGCCCGGCGGGAGAGACCGGCTCGACGCAGCACGGTGGACAGCCGCACACCGCGCCAGCGTGCGACCCCGACCGCCCCGAGCGTCCACGCGGTGCCGGTGACGCTCTGACCCTGCTGAGTGGTGAAGAAGCTGCGCCCGTTGCCGGCACACTCGATCGCGGCGATCGCGGTCTCGCTGGGTAGCCGACGCAGCTCAGCGAGGCTGAACTCGACCGGGGCGCCGCGCAGCCCGGCGCCGTCGACGGTCAGCCGCCAGGTGCCGGCGTCGATGATGGGGGTGCTGGTGTGGTCGCGGACGAAGAACCGGTCGACCGGGACCAGGTAGCCCTGGTCGCGCATCGCGGACCAGCGCATCTCGGCGTTCGACCCGAACACGGTGAACAGCTCGGGCGGCAGCGGTTTGACGATCGGCCCCGGCGCGGCGGCCGACGCCGCCTCGGGACGCAGCAGTGTGCCGGTTGAGGCCGCAGCGGCGAGCGCGAGGAACGTGCGCCGGGAGAAGCCCTCGGCGTGCCCGGCCTGCCACTGTCGTAGCCGCAACGCGTCGTACCCGGTCTCGTCCACCTTCTTCTTCATCTACCAAACCTATCGATTTGATAGGCGAAGCCGAAACCCCCCGGGGCAACTGAGTGTGCTGCACGTGCCCAGCCCGAGGGTCATTCCCCATCGAGATCCGGCTGTATCGTCTCGCCTGTGGAGCGGCTCATGGACCGGCGCCGCGATCTTGCCGGATGGTTGGTGACGCCACTGTTCACCCTCGTCGCGGCACCGGTGCTGGCCGGCATCGTCGCAGTGTTGGGAAACATCGGAGACAACAATGGCCCTCCGGCGCTGTGCAAGGAGGCAGTCGCCGACAACATGTGCGAGGAGACCAGCCTCAGGATGGTCGGCTTGCATGTGGCGATCGCGGGCGCCATGTGGTTGCTGCTCTGGATCATCCCGTGGTGGCGGGGTCTCCGCACCGTGCGCGTACTGCTCGCCGTCGCCGCGACCGTCGTCCTCGTACTCCTGCCGGTACGCATGTTCGACTGGTCCATCCGCTACTTCTGACGAACGGTCCGGCGTACGGCGGGAACGGGTCAGCGCGGCTGCTTGGCGCTGCTGATGAACGCCGCCCAGGCGGCCGGCGCGAAGCTCAGCATCCCGCCCTCCGGAGCCTTGGAATCGCGGACGTCGACCCCGGTGCCCCGGTCACGCACCTCCACGCACTGACCGTTGCTGCCGGAACGGCTCGACGTACGCCAGGCGTTACGTTCCATGCTTGCTCAGCTCCTTGATGAACGTGATCGACTCGGCGGGTGACATCGCCAGCATCTTCAGATTGTCGTACGCCGCCGACAGCCGCGCCAGGTCGCGACTCAACTCAAGGAACAGCTCGCCAGCCAGGGTTTCGATGTAGCCGAGCGGTGGCTCATCCTGCTCGAAGCTGAGTAGAACGAAGCCGCTGCTGTCAGCCAGGTGCGCCCCGGCCTCGAAGCGCAGCACCTGGATCGTCACGTTCGGCAGTCGACTCGCCGCGACCAGGTGGTCGAGCTGCTCACGCAGCACGTCCGGGCCGCCGACCTCGGTACGCAGCGACGCCTCGGAGAGGATGGCGTGCATCCGCAGCGGATTCGGCTGCCGGTGCAACACCTCCTGCCGGGTCATCCGCGCGGCGACTCGCTGGTCGACGCGGGGGTCTCGCGGCGATCTCCCTCGCGCAGGCACTACGGATCCTCGGTCGGGGCCGGCTGGCGATGACGGCCGCCTTGGACGCCGTACGCCAGATCGACCTTGCGCCGCCCCACCCCCGCCATGCGGGCATAGCGGGGACTCTGCTGATCGAAGCGGCGCTCGCCGCCGCCATCAGCTCGGACGTCACCGCCGCCGGCGACCTCACCGAGCGCGCGGCCCGCCTCGCGGACGACGCCAACTGCCACGACCACGACGGCGTCGCTTTCGGCACCACTCCGGTCGACCTCGCTCGCGCCCTGATCGCGACGTGGTCCGGCGATCACCACCTGGCCGTGCTCAGACACCGACGGGCCATCGGTGCCAACGGCTGGCAGCTGCTCCCCGCCGAACATCGAGCCGCCCACCTGATCGACATCGCACGTGCCCACCTGAACTTCGGCGACGCGGGCGCAGCCGGCCAGGCCCTGGCCAACGCCGATCGCATCGCGCCTGCGGAGACGCGGACCCGCCCCGTCGCCCGGGAGGCGCTGACCGCCGCGCTACGAGCCGGCCGAACAACAGCCGACGTCGCCCGCTTGGCCGCCGCCATCGGACTGACCCGGAGCTAGCACGTCGGTGGTCCGAACCTCGACGACCGTAGACTGCCCGCCGTGGGATATTCGGTATGGCCATCGGGCCGTCTGCACCTACCGGAGTCGGACGATGCCGCCGCGACCGCAGCCGCCAAGGCCGCCATGGCCGAGCAGAGTGGCTGGTACGAGCCCGATGCGGCCGAGCGGCTAGTCGACATAGCGTGCGAGGCCAGGGCCTCGATCACCCGCGACGGGGACTGGATCGAGTTCGATCACGACGACGAAGGCGATCCCAAGTGGTCGCACCAGGCCATCGCCCTCTACGTCGCGATCGCGCCGTTCGTTCGCTCCGGGGTCGTCCACTTCGAAGGTGAGGACGGCGCTCGCTGGTCCTACATCTACGCCGACGGACGGATGACCCAACAGGGCTGGCTCGGATGGGACGGATCGGTCGAGCCGTTCGGCGAGTACGTGGATCCCCCTTCTCCGGAGTAGGAGCGACGATTCTCGCGTCACTCCAGGTCGTCGACCCAATCCAGGCTGGGGTCCTCATCGTCCGGTGACGTCACGATCACCTGGTCCCACGCGTTGACAATGGCTGCGGCCTGCCGCTCGCTACAGGCCAAGCCACTGAGCAGGATGTTGCCCTGATAGTCGATGATCTCGAAGCGCCACCGATCAAGTTCGGGGCGGTGTTCCAATGTCGCCCAGAAGTGGCCCGAAAGATCGCTGGGAAAATCCTCGTCCGCCACCTACCGCCCCTCTGCCCTCGACTCACTGCGGAGTGACAACGCCGAGCCGGACCTCGATGTGGTTCACCTGCGGGTACGTAGAGCAGGAGTGCGCTTCATAGGCTCGGCCCAGGATCAGGCGATCTGACGGAGATCGCCGCCATAGTCGAAGATGATCCGCATCCGGGCGCCCAGTGCTCGCGCGTACCGACTTAGGGTCGCGACCTCATTGGCCTCCAGATCGCCGTTCTCGATCTGACTGACTCGGCCGGGGGTGACCCCCATCAGCTCGGCAACCTGCCGCTGGGTGAGCCCGAGACGCTTGCGCTCCTCGGCCAGGTGGAACGCGCTGATCCATGCCTCGGTGCGGGCACGCTCCACATCGAGCGCGTCGTCATCCCCGTCGTGCAACTCGGCACGGATGTCGTCCCAGTCATGGAGGTCGCTCATCAGCCCTCCCTCCGCTTCCTCTCAAAGGCGAGCCAGCCGTCGTAGGCGACCTCGGCAACCACGTTGCCGATGCTCGACCCTCTGAGCGTGTCAACCAACGGACGTCCCAGGCCCGGTCCGACCTCCGCGAGCATGTCGATCGCTACGTTGACCGACCGGTATGTCGCCGGATCCGTCTGGCGGAGCGCGCGCAACCAGTCGCGGACATCGCTGGTCGTTCTGATCGCCCAGCGATGGGCGGGGCCGTGAGGCATGAGCCAACTATAGCTCAGCCTATACCTTGAGGCAGCATGCGAACCGAGAAGCTCCCCCACCGACCTGGGCTCGACATCGCACGCTGCTCCGCTATCCGTCGACCTCTCGCGGACCAGATGCGAACCGCCCGCTCATCATCGGGTCGAAGCGATCAGCTCAGGGCCCGTTCGCGACCGCACTGCAGTGCACTGCACGAGAACTGCCGCCACCGTGCAACGCAGCGGGATCCTGGAACGGACGCGCGATGTGAGCCTTGCTCGGCGTTGCTAGCGTCGTGGCTACGTCTGGGGGCGAACAGGTAGGACGGACGCCATGGCCAGCAGCGGAGGTACAGCTAGCTCGGCGAATCGGCGTGCTCGCGCGCCGATGTTCGTGATCGGCAGTGTCGTGGCGTTGGCCGCCCTCATCGCGCTGGGGTACCGGCTGAGTACCGACCCGCGGGTCGGGCACGGAGGGGCCGTCATCCGCGTGACGCTGGCTCCGGGAGCTTTTCTGGTGCTGTCCTGGCTCGTCCGCCTGGCTCAGTGGTGGGGTGCCGCTCGTGCTCCCGCGCGGCGCGTCCTGGTGACCGCGCATCTGGCGCTGGGGAAGCAGCCGGGAAGCGCGGGGCGGGTCACCGCTGCGGCGCACGCCGTAAGCGCCGCCGGCGGGTCCGACACCAGCCCCAAGGGATACTCCGTGTGGCTGACGGTGAGCGGCCGGGGCAGGGGCGGTGTCCTGCACCAACGTGTCGTCTGGGAACCGTGGTTGCGCGAGCTGACCAGGTCGCGTCAGGCTACGATCCGGCACGGGCCCGGCGTCAGCGTGGTCGACGTGGCCGGGTACGGGCGGCTCTGGCCGGCGAGTTTCACGCTGCTCCGTCGTCCCTACGGGGTCAGCCTCATTCCGTTCCGCGAGGCCCATGAGTTGCCGAAGAGCAGGAGCCTCTCGTACGGCCGTCTGGCCTACCTTTTTCTCGTGTTCCTCGTGCTCGGCCTGGCCGACCTCGTCGGCCACGGTATGTGGGCGCTGCTCGGGTGGTGGGCGGCGTACCTCGTCGCCTCGATGGCCGCCATCGGAGCCTGGTTCGGCCTCGTTCCGCCCGGCGTGCGTTGGGGAGCAGCCCCTCGGGGCCACGCCCCGACGACCTCCTGACCACGGACGCGATCGAGCGAACAGGCGGCGACCCCGGCTCCTCACCGGCTCCGATCCCGGTCCCGACGCTGCTGGCGTACGCGGCCTGCGCAACTGTCGTCCGTCAACTGATCTGCGACGCTCCAGCGCGCGAACGCGGCAAATCAGAGCGTCGGGTCGGGGACTACCGGGGCCGGCGGAAGGTTCTCCACCACCAGCTCTGCGGCTTCTTCCGCCGTTACGGCAAAGCCAATGATCCGCTCGTAACCGGCCGAAATAACTTGGTAGGGAGGGCCGCCGCAGGCGATGAGGGGCAGATCGTCGGCGGGGGTATCAGGCCAGCTCCACGCGGTCCTAAAGAACTTGAGCGCTCCGTGCGTGGCCATGGGGTAAAGGGCGCGCAACGTAGGGTGCTCATAGGCGGCCCGGAAGACCGGATGACCCACCCACCAGCCCTGCGTGTCGTCCAAGAGCGCGCGCCAAACTTCGTCCGCCCCAGTCGCCGGTTCCATCGGAGCATCCTGGCACGAGCGGCCACTGCGCGATGGTCACAAGGCCGTCGATGGCTTGTCCCGTCACGAGACATGCTTGACACTCGTGTCCCACCAGATGGTTGACACGATCGACGTGCGACCGTTGCGCTGGTGCTCACCCGCTGGTGGTCAGGGGAACTCGCTGCCCTTGCCTCGCTTCGAGGACCACCCGCTGGCGCAGAGGCTGAGCCAAGGTCAGAGCGGCAGTTCGTTGGTAGCCGACAAGCGTGCATACCTCGTTGGCGGCGTGAGGCTGGGCGATAACAATCACGACGACGGCGTTGGCCGACTCGACCGCCTCGGCGTGGTAGTCGGCACCGCACGGTCTGGTTGCCGGTTCCCGAGTGCCGGTGAAGGTGACAGTCAACCGGGTGCCGGCTCTGGTACTGGTGGCTGATTCGATGGAGATGCCGGGTGGGGAGTTCCATGGCGGCGGTGTCACGGTGACGGTGGCTATACCATCAGCGTTGCTAACCGCCTGGTCATAGCGGGCCAGGGCCTCGCCCGCCTGCTGGCGCATCTCCCCCAAGCTTTCCCCCTTGGGTAGTGCACCCTCATGCGGGTCGTTCACCTCGGAGCCGCAGCCAGCCAGCACCACCACGGCCGCAGCCCAGAACAGCCAGCGCCGACGAACCATCATCAAGCACCTCCGCCTCGCCTGAGCACACCGGCCGGATCCGCAGGGTCGACCGATGTGCGGCCTTCGGCAGCCATCAGGGTGTCGATGGCGACCAAGAGTATCGACGGAAGGCGGGCTGTTTAGACCAACCGTCAAGCATCAGGTGGGACCAGACAAGGCCGTCGATGGCTGCCCTCCGTCGGCTGACGTGCGACAGTCGTCCGCCAACCGATCCGCGACGTCAGCGCGGATCGGTTGCAGGAGAGGAACTTCGGGGCCAGCCCGGTAAGCGCCGATCGCGTACCTTGCACCCATGCCAGTGGCATCTCCCGACACGACGCAGGAGGCGGCGGCCCCTACTCCGCCACATCGCCGTCTCGCCACGGTTGCGTTCTCTCTGGCGCTGGTCGCCGTAGGGCTGATCGGCGGCTTCGGGGCGGCCAAGCTCGGCGACGATCCGCACACTGCCAGGGCGGAGCTGCTCGTGGGGACGGTCACCTGGTCGAACGACGACACCAGGTCCATCGCGTTCGAGGAAGACGGGGCGCTGCGGGGCCCTCTCGATGGCGACACGATCTACTCCGTGATCGCCGAGAGCTGGCAGGACGTGCTCGGGACACTGCACAGCGACGGCACGTATCCAACCTGCCTGGTCGGCGAGGAGAACGAGCCCGCCTCAGCGGTCCGGCACCGTGTCGAGCTTGAGGTCCTACACCGAGACACGGGCGGCGCTCAGCCACAGCACATCGCCGTCCACGTCCACTGCCTCGATTGATGGCATGAGCCCGGGTGGCGACGAAGTAAAGATGGATCTGCCTCCCGGACGCCCCGTGTGGTTGCTGGATGTGGATGGGGTCATCAACGCGAACCGGCCAGGCTGGGGCGGGCCACCCAGGAAGAGCGAGGTCTGGTCGGACACCGACCAGGTGTCATACATCGTCCGCTGGGCGCCAGCTCTGATCGGCCGGATCCGGTCCCTCCGTGAGTCCGGCATCGTGGAGATCCGTTGGTGCACCACATGGTGCCCCGATGCGCGCCGGATCGAGTACCTGTGGCGCCTCCCCCCGTTGGCTCGGGCGATCACTGCTGATCCGATGCCACGGGGTCCTGCTTGTTGGCCGCTGAAGCTTGCTGCGGCTCGCGCCGTGCTGGCCGAGGGGCGCAAACTTGTCTGGACTGACGACGAGGCACTGCCCCCACCGGGCCCTCTACGTGATGAGTTGACCGCCGGTGGGCAAGCACTCCTGATCGCGCCGAAGTCACACCGCGGCCTGCAACCTGACGACCTAGACCGGATCGAGTCGTTCGTCGCAGCCTCGCAACGATGACGTCTTACGGTAGAGCGGATCTCCCCGTCGGGCATCGCCAGCAGGCCGGGGCCGGGCCGACGCGGCCCGCTTGATCGGGCAGCGGGTCGTGCGGCTGCGGACCCCGGTGCAGACTGAGGGCGTCGGCCCAGACCTCGACGCGGTGCGCCCGGATCGTCGGCAGCATGGCTGACCAGGGAAAACGGTGGGGCGGGCGGGACTCGAACCCGCGACCGAGGGATTATGAGTCCCCTGCTCTAACCGGCTGAGCTACCGCCCCGGAACCGCGCGGATCTTATCCCGCCCGGTGGATCACGGGCCAGCGCCGATGCGGCCCCGTCCCATCACCGCCGCCGTCGCCACAGCAGCACGATGGGCAACGCGAGGATAACAGTGAGCAGCCAGCCTGCCACGACGACGCCCCAGAGCCACTCTTCGCCCGGCTCGGTGCCGGCGGCGACCATGACGTAGGTCACCAGGAGGCTCACGGCGCCCGCCACGAGGACGGCGACGCCGCTGACCACGATCATCACGACCTCCCACCAGGGGCGGTCGCCGGGCGCGCGGGCCGGCTTCTCCGGCGCGGAGGGCTGCGGGATCTCGTCCGGCGTACGTGCCGGCATGCTGATGTGCCGGTCGGCCGGCACCTGGGCGTCGATGATCGGGAGCGCCGCCGGGTGCAGGTGGAACATCGTCGGCTCGATGTGCAGCACGATGGCGTCCGCGCCGATCAGTTGCCGTGCTCCGTCGGGCCAGGTGAGCATGGCCGCGCAGTCGGCGTAGCGGACAGTCAGCGGCTTGTCGCTCTGGAGCAGGGTCACCCCGTCGACGCCGATCCGCAGGGCGGCGTTGCCCTCCTTCGCCGAGTAGCCGGTGCCTTCCAGGATCTCCGTCGAGTGGGTGGGCGCGGCGACGAAGCCGGCCCAGTCGGCGGTGAGCCCTCGCGGCACCATGAGCAGCGCGGACCCCATCACCTCGCCCGCGACCTCGTGCAGGTCGGCGAGGTTGACGGCCTTCAACTCGGCCCGGTGCTCGTCGATGGTCAGGTTGGGTTCCCCGGTGAGCACGTTCAGGGCGTACCCGGGAAGTCGCGCGGCATCGACCTCGGCGGTGCCGAGCAGATCCTCGCGTTTGGCCACGGTGGCGTCCAGGTCGGCCTGCTCGATCCGGCCGACCCGCAGCTTGGCGAGCACGTCGACGAAGCCGCCGAGAACCGCGTCCTGCTTCTCCGCCAGCGCGTCGGCGAGTGCCCGCAGCGTGGCGTTGCCGTCGCCGCGCGGGTCGTACCCGGTGGTGGCGGTGTAGGAGAGACCGGACTCCTGGCGCAGCGACCGGTACAGCTCCCGTTCCAGCACGCCGGCGAAGACGGCCGCCGCGGCGCTGCGCCGCACCACGGCGTCGAGCACCACGGCCCGGGCGCCGTGCACGAAGTACGCGGGGGTCTGCGGCAGCGCCGACGAGACCGCCGGGACCGGCTGGCGTACCCCGGTCGGCAGCGGCAGCCGGAGCCCGGCGGGCACCCGGTCGCCGCAGATCCACAGCACCGCGTTCTCCCGGGTGAACCAGCGGGCCGTCCACTCGCGCAGGTCGTCGGCGGTCAGCGCGCCCAGGCCCCACTCCGGGTAGCTGCTGAGCCCGAAGTCGCGGGCCCCGTGTCGCCACAGCGGGATGTCGTCGATCGCGGCGGCGCCCCGGCTGCTCCACTCGGTACGCAGGATGTCCTTCTCGACGTCGAGTCGCGCGACCGGCAGGTCGGACAGGTGCCCGCAGACGGCGGTCAGGAACGCCGCGATGTCGGTCTCGGAGCCCTGCGTGTGGAACATGGTGAACGCCGGCGCGGTCACGCCGTTGACGTGGTAGTCGGCCAGGCCGAGGGGCGCGAGCGCGAGATGCTCGATGAGGTGGGTGGTGCCGGCGCGGGCGAGCGTCTCGTCGGCGGTGCCGACCCGGAAGGTCAGCCCGGCGCGCATCGGCCCACCGGTGGGGGCGAGCAGCGTGGGCACCCCGTCCACGTCCAGGTGCTGGATCACGACTGGCCACCCTTCGCGTACGCCTTCGCGCGGTACTTCGTGTAGCCCTCGGCGTCGTCCGCGTACGTCCAGGGGAATTCCGAGCCGAGGTTGCCGAGCGCTCTGAACTGGCTGGCCGCCGCGGACCACTGCTCGGTGAGGCTGAACACCAGCGCGAACGACGAGCGGACCCAGACCCAACCGGGCCGGTCGACGAAGTCCGGGTGCAGCACGGACCGCTGCCCGGCCTGCATGATCTCGTCCACGACGGGGGCGCTGCGCACGTACGCGGCGCGTTCCCGCTCGGTGTCGAAGTCGAGCCAGCGTTCCAGGTGCGCCTCGGCGAGCACCACGGCGTTGGGCGCGCCGGCGGGCGCGGCCTGCGCGCACTCGCGGGCGAAGGCGAAGGCGCGGTCCCAGTCGCCGCTCCACTTCGGGCAGAGCTGCTGAAGCAGCGTCGCCTGGGCGGGCGCGTGGTGGGGGTGGTGCTGGGCGAGTCGGTCGTAGCGGCGACGCGCCTCGTTCTGCCCCAGTTCCAGGCCCCGCGCGATGGTGATCCGTTGGGTCCAGGCGGCGGCGTCGTCGGGGTACCGGGCGGTGACGTCGATGAGGACCCGTTCGGCGCGACGCAGATGGTCGTGGAACTGGTCGAACTGCTCCCGGCTGACGTACTTGGCCCGGTAGCCGCTGCGGATCCGCCAGCCGGCACGGATGAGGTGGTTACCGAGCAACGTCCCGGCGAGCGGATCGGTGGGGTCGGCGTCGTACACCTGGCGCAGGAACGACTCGGTCCCGACCTTGTCGCCGGCCGCGGCGACGAGCAGCGTGCGGCCGTCCGGGTCGCGGTCCGCGAACACCGCCCGCACCGCGGGCCAGTCGGCGGCGTCGAGCGCCTTGTGCAGGTCACTGACCTCGGGGTACGCGTCGGCGACGTCGAAGGTGGGCGCCGGGAGGGTGGCGGGCATGGCGGCGATCATAGGTGATCAATTACGGCTGCGGTGCCCTCGTTTTCGGCTCGGGGTCAGCCGGCGCGCAACTCCTCGAGCACTTCACCGGCGGCCCGCCAACCGCTGGCGAGAGCGCCCTGGATCGATGGGCTGTCCCGGTGGTCACCCGCCACGAACAGCCCCTGCCCGAGCGCGACCGGCTTGCGTAGCCGTCCCTGCGGGGGTGGGGCGGCGGGCAGCGCGGCCGGTACGGACACGGTGGTGAGGTGCGTCCAGTCGGCGGTGGATCGTCCGTACAGCCGGGTCAACTCGGCCCGGATGGTCGGTTCGGGCGGGGCCGTCGGGCCGACCACCGAGGTGGCCACGAGGTGCCGGCCGGCCGGGGCGTAGGTCGGCACGGCGTTGCTGAGCACCACCGTGTTCGCCACGATCTCCCGGCGGTCGCCGTCGACGAGCAGGATCGGCTCGCGAAGCGGCGGTTCGGGAGCGCTGTGGTAGTACGTCGTGTAGCTGTGCATCCGTACCGTCGTCAGAGCCGGCAGCAGCGCGGCCGCGGCGGGCGGGTCGACGGCGACCACGACGGCCCGGCACCTGATGTCGCCGGCCTGCGTGCGGACCAGGCCGGGCGCGACCTGCGCGACCGGGGTGTCCAGGTCTAGCAGGTCGACCGGGAGCGGATCGGCGATGGCCCGGGGCAGCGCGGCCATGCCCTCGGCGGGCAGGCCGATGCGCCCCCGAGCGAACGAGCGCAGCACCATCGCGAACACGTGGCTGGAGGTCGCCAACTCCCGGTCGATGAACACACCGGACAGGAACGGCCGCAGCAACTCCTCGATGATCGCGTCGGAGAGACCGGCCCGGCGCAGCGCCGTCTCGGTGGTGGTCTCCGACGCGGCGAGCAGGCGGGACGCCGGCAGCGTGGCGGCACCGGTGGCGAGCGCGGCGAAGCGGAGCCGGTCGAGCAGTGAACCGACACCGGCGAGGGCGGTACGCGGGCCGCCGGTCGGCTCACGCAGCGGGTTGACCAGCCGCAGCAGGTCGTCGCCCCGACGGACCAGCACGCCGGAGGTGAAGTATCCGAGGTCCAGGCGGTCGGTGTCGAGCAACGTGCCGAGTCGCGGGTAGGCGGTGTTGAGCACCTGGAAACCGCGGTCGATCAGGTACCCGTCGACGACATCGGTGGCGACCCGACCCCCCAGCCGGCCGCCGGCCTCCAGCAGCCGCCAGGGCACGCCCGCGCGGTGCAGCCGGCGGGCCGCGGCGAGGCCCGCCAGGCCGCCGCCGACGACCACCACGTCGGTCTCAGCCAGCATCGCGCGCCTCCCGCTCGCCGTTCGTCCGGGACAACCGGCCCGGCCACCAGATCTTCGGCCCGATGTCGTACGTGAGCGCGGGCACCAGCAGCGACCGGACGATGATCGTGTCGATCAGTACCCCGATCGCGACCGCCGTACCCAACTCGACAAGCACCACCAGTGGCAGCACGGCGAGGGCGGAGAACGTCGCGGCGAGCACGATGCCGGCGGACGTGATCACCCCACCGGTGACGGCGAGGCCGGCGAGCACACCGGCCCGGGTACCCCGCTTGACCGACTCCTCGCGGACCCGGCTCATCAGGAAGATGTTGTAGTCGATGCCGAGCGCGACGAGGAACACGAACGCGAACAGCGGAAACGAGGAGTCCACGCCGGGAAAGCCGAAGACGTGGCGGAACAGCAGCGCGCACAGGCCGAGGGTGGCCGCGAAGCTGAGCAGCACCGTGCCGATGAGCAGCAGCGGCGCGACGAGGGCGCGCAGCAGCAGGGCCAGGATCACCGCGATGACCACCAGCACCACCGGGATGATGACGTTCTGGTCGCGCTTCGCGGCGTCCGAGGTGTCCACGTTGATCGCGGTGAAGCCGCCGACCACGGCGTCCGCGTCCGGCACCCGGTGTACGGCCTCCCGCAGGTCGCGGATGGTCCGCTCGGCGCCGTCACTGTCCGGTGGGTCGGTCAGGGTCGCCTCCAGTTGCACCCGACCGTCGACGACCTTCGGGGCGGCGTTGCGGTCGGGCGGGCCGCCCTGCTGGCCGCCGCTGAACGGGCGGACGGCAGCCACCCCGGGCACGCCCTGCGCCACCTCGGCCACCCGCTGCGCGGACTGCTGGGTGGTGAAGATGGTGGCCGGGCTGCCGGTGCCGGCCGGGTAGTGCCGGGCGACCGCCTCCTGACCGTCCACCGAGTCGGTGCGCTGGGTGAACAGGTCGGACTGACCGAGGATGGTCGCGCCGAGCTGGGTGAGGCCGAGCGTGAGCACCGCCAGGACGACGGCCGTGCTCAACCAGATCGGGCGGGCGTGCCGGGCCACGAAGCCGGCGATCCGGCTCCAGATGCCGTGCTCGGCCTGCGGGTCGGCCTGGTCCACCCGGGGACGCCGGGGCCAGAACGCCCACCGACCACCCAGCACCAGCAGGGCGGGCAGGAAGGTGAGCATCACCAGCAGCGTGGCGGCGATGCCGATGGCGGCGACCGGCCCGAGTGCCCGGTTGGAGTTCAGGCTGGACAGCAGCAGGCAGAGCAGGCTGACGATGACCGTGCCGCCGGACGCGATGATGGCCGGCGCCGCACCCCGCCACGCGGCACGCATCGCGCTCCACGGACGTTCGTGCCGGTGCAACTCCTCCCGGTAGCGGGCGATCAGCAACAGCGCGTAGTCGGTGCCGGCGCCGAAGACCAGCACGGTGAGGATGCCCTGCGCCTGCCCGTTGAGTTTGAGAACGTCGGCGTCGGCGAGCAGGTAGACGAAGACCGCGGCGAGGGCGTACGACATCCCCGCCGCCAGCAGCGGAAAGACCCACAGAACCGGGCTGCGGTAGACGATCAGCAGGATGACCAGCACCACGACGAGCGTGACGAGCAACAGCGGCCCGTCGATGGCGGAGAAGACCTCGATCAGGTCGGCGAGCAGACCGGCCGGACCCGCGACGTCCACGGTGAGACCGTCCCGGTCGCCCCCGGCGATGTCGCGCACCTGTCGGACGACCGCGCCAATCTGCTCGCCCTCGGCGTCGTCCACCGGCACGACTACCTGTAACGCCTGGCCGTCCTCGCTGGGAATCGGCGGGGACAGCGGGGTGACGACGCCCGGCACCCGGGCGAAGCGGGCCGCGTCGGCGGCGACCCGCTGCCGGTCGGCGTCGGTGATCCCCGACGACCGCTCGTAGACGACCAGCGCCGGAGTGGTCTGCCGGTCGACGAACCCACCGGCGAGATCCTGGGCACGGGTCGCCTCGGCGTCAGTGGGCAGGAAGGCCGCGTTGTCGTTGGTGGAGACCTCACCGAGCCGTCCGGCGTACGGGCCGGCCACCGCGCCGATCACCAACCAGGCCAGCACGACCACCACCGCGACCAGCGTGGCCCGGCCGAAGCCCCGTCGTCCGGACATTCGCGCTCACTCCAAGAATCGACGCATCAATCGACGCAGCAGGAGTCTAAGTCGACATCGTCATCCTGCCGGGCCGACGAGCCCCAAGCGGGTCGAACCTCTCATTCCGCCCCGTGCCCCGTGCCCCGTGCCCCGTGCCCCGTGCCCCGTGCCCCGTGCCCCGTGCCCCGTGCCCCGTGCCCCGTGCCCCGTGCCCCGTGCCCCGTGCCC